>JASLNT010000033.1 GCA_030745875.1 Phycisphaerae bacterium | reverse complement strand
CTTCCAGGAGATTCTGAAATGTGGTCTCATTGTATACTTCGTGGATGGCGCTTCCGGCGCGCTGCCACAAGTCTACAAAACTGCAGTGTCCGGCAAGCGGGCAGTCTCTGTTTCCACCGCAGGGCTCGCAGTCCACCGGATCGTAGTTGCTGTCAACGGCCGCCATCACGTCTGATACGCTCAGTTCATCGGGCTCATGCAAGAGCACATACCCGCCGCGAGCGCCTCGCTTTGAGGCAACGACACCGGCTTGGCGAAGTTCGCCTATAATCAGTTCCAGGAAACGTTGCGGGATGGCCTGCGCCTCGGCGATCGCCGCCACCGACGTTGGACCGCCCCCGAATCGCCTGGCGAGTTCCAAGACTGCTCGCAACGCATATTGACATTTCTGGGAAACTGTGGCCATGCTCCAAACTCCTTGTTCCGATGGCCTGCGCCGAAGCAACTGCGACTTCAGCAAGGATCGTTAATTAATTCACAACTAGTATTATAATCGGAATACTATCCTCTTTTCCAGTATAACTTCGATTAATCCAAGGATGATGGGCGAGATTTTATTCACCCGAGAATGGCCTTGAATGCTCCAGGCCCATTCGAACGCAAACCGACGCGTCCGTTTCGCAACCCGCTGCATGCCAGCCAGCACCCGACACGGTCGAAATAATCGATCGCAAACAACGGAGACAACGAGCTGTATTCTCTTATCATACAAGGAGTTGAACGCCGTCTACAGAGCTCTCCCCAGCCCCGAGCACCGCGTCAAAAGTTAATCGTCGAACACGATGCACACTTTGCCTGTCTGCCCTTTGTCGGCCAGATCGTACGCCCTAGCCGCCTCGGACAGCGGCAGGAACATATCGGGCGTACTGGTGTTTTCCGGATTTAGTTTGTGACGATCGAGGAATTCCACAAGATCCTCGAGATGTTTCAGCGAAGTCACCCACGAACCGTACAGGGTGATCTGGTTGTGAATCAGCACTTGCGAGACGTCGAAATCAACATTGGAGCCCTCGCCGACAAACGCGCACTTGCCCCACTGGCGAGTACCCTTAAGCGCCAGTACGCGCGCCGACGGAGCGGCCGAGCAGTCGATCGACTTCTCGCATTTCTTTCCTCCGGTGAGTTTCCTGATCTCGTCGAGCATCTGTTCTTCGTTCATCTCGTTGGGATTGAATGCATAGTCGACAAGCCCCTTGTCTTTGGCAAGGGCGAGGCGAGCCGCTGAGATGTCGGTCCCAATGATCACGCCTGCTCCCAGCGCCCTTCCGATCATAGCCGCAGCCAGCCCGACCGGACCCAGCCCCGTAATCAGCAGATTGTCTCGCCCGCTGACATCTATACGGGTAAGGGCCTCCCAAGCCGTCCCGAAACCACACGCACAGAAGGCTCCGTCAATGTAGCTCAGCGAGTCAGGCAATTTCACGCACGTGTTCTCTTCCGCCACCATGTACGGGGCGTGCCCGCCGTCTCGCTGCCAACCGTGAGCCCGGCGGTGTTCGGTGCTTTGACACGAGATCATGTAACCGTGCTTGCAATCGTCGCAGGATCCGCATCCGGCGATGTGATAGACCACAACACGATCGCCTTCTTTGTATCTCTTGCAGTTCGGTCCGACCTTTATTATCCGTCCGGCCGGTTCGTGCCCGGCGATAACGCCCTGGTACGCCTCGGGCCCCTTGCCGAGATGCTCCCGATAGATCGCTCGAATATCGCTTCCGCATATGCTCGAGGCCATGACCTTGACCAGCACCTGCCCGGGACCTGGTTCGGGTACGGGAAACTCATTGAACCGGATTGTACTATCGCCCGGAAGCACTACGCCCTGCATCGTTTCCATATCTTGATCTCCAATAATAAACCATATCGAAATACAGCAGGCTTTCAAGCCCCTTGAGCAAAAAAGGAGGCTCCCGCGGGGTCGTGAAATATCCGGAACCATCTCTAGCAAACCCCATACTTTGCCGATATCATCCAAGTACAGGCTGGTGCTTCAATGAGGGCGGCTTGGGCGTTGTCAACTTGTGTACGGGAAACACCGCACATGGTGAATACGCATCAGTTCAGATTGTCCGGGCGCGGAGTTCTGCTGGCAAGCTGCATGAGCTTGATGGTGGTCGGCGGTTGCGGTCCCTCGACACATGTCTACGACAGTTACGCGCTGCTCAACAGCCGCACACTTACCGTCCTGCCCGGCGTTGGCGCGCCGGGACCTGACGGACGCCAGGCCGGAGCAATGCAGGCCGGCGTGATGATAACCGAACTGGCCAACCTTCAGCGATATCACGTTACCGGAGGCGGACATCTGCGCAAAGAACTCGCCGATCGCGGAGACCCATGGGACGGAGAAACGTCAACCGCTCTCGCCAAAAAGCTCGATATCGACCTGCTGGTGTTGCCCGAAGTTACGGACTACTACTTCACCAAGAAAACTCGCAGCCGATCGTTTCTGCTGGGGTCGAGTTCGTGGACGACCAGTGAATACTGGGTCACGGTCCGCACAATGATCGTCAGGCCCGACGGAAAGCTGGTTTATTCAGGCACAGGTTCAGCCAAGAGCGACATGGGCTACGGACCGGCCGTGCTCCAGGCGACGTCTCTGTGCATAGATGAACTGCGCCAATTCCTCGCCCGAGCCGGCAGCAGTAAAGGCGCCGCACCGTGAGAAAAAGAACTTCACATAAAAGAGCGCTTCTGGTCGCCCTGATCGGGACGATTTGCTTCTGCGGGTGCGCCGGGGTCAAACCGACCGTTTTTGACAAGGTCTCCCTCGCCAAAGTGCACAAACTCATGGTCGTTCCCATGCAAGCCTCGCTTGACCGGTCAACCGATCCGATTGTGGCTGAGATGGCCGCCGAGAGGCTGCAACTGCAAATGGCGGGCAGCGACGATTTCGCAGTCCTGATCGCGCCGTCGCTTTGGCGTTTGAAACCGGGCTCCGGGGCCTCGCCGACCGATCAGCAGGCGGTGAAGATGGCTCGTAAAGCCGGCGCACAAGCCGTGCTGACCGGAACAATTGGGTATTCGGTTGCGCTCTCGGACAAGAAAGGTCTTCCCTCGGCCGCCGGTAAGGGTGTCAGTTTCGCGAGGCATTTCGCCACGCGCCGGGGCTCGGGAAGCATACAACTGCGAATGCTGCGAACTGAAGACGGCATGACGATCTACAATCACACCGCCCTGGCCAGGGGGCGAGCCAACGACCAGGCGTTGTCTGAAGCTCTCGCCAAAGCCATGGGACCGTTGGAGACCTATCTGAAGGCACAGAAATAGAAGTAGTTTAAGAACAGCGAAAGGCCCAGGCACGATGAATACAATCGCCACCTCATTGAAGCGAGCCACAGCGCTGGCGGCTATGTCGCTGCTGGTGTTGTCGGGCTCCGGCTGCGAGCCGCAAACCTCGCTGCGATACTCGGGCAAGCTGCTGACCGTCAAAACAATGGCGGTGCTTCCTTTCCAGGATGCTCCGGGCTCTCACGCCAGGGGATCCGGTAGAATCGTCGTCAACGGAGTAATAGGCCAACTGTACGAACTGCCCGGTGTTCGCATCGTCGAGCGGTCTCGCCTGGCGACAATCCTCAAGGAAAAGGACTTCCGGGGTACGTTGGATCCGTCCAAGGCGACGACAATAGGCAAACTCGCCGGAGCCGACATGGTTATTTTCGGTGACGTCACCCAGTACGACGCCCAGCAGAATTACGGACACGTCGGCGTGGCGATAATATCGGGAGGTGAGACGAAATACACCCACCGCGTGGGACTCAGCATACGAGGCGTCTCCGTGGACGACGGGCGGGTCATCTACGCCCGCAGCGGTCAGGGAGCTGACCGCGAAGGATACACCAAGGCCGCTGAAATCGCCGCTGAAAGAGCAATCAAACCGCTGCAACTGTTCTACAAGCAGAAGCGCGGGCAGTGAGAAAATCGATGGCGACCCGGAACACACGCAGATCGGTTCGGCGACGATGCGGCGCAACGGCCGCGACGGTTCTCTTGGGCGCACTGTTCGCAGCGTGCCCGGTCGGCTGCGAACCGCCAAGACCGAAACTCTTCGATACCGACGCACTCCGCGCCGCCGGGACAGTACTGGTCTTACCGCTGGCCGATGCGCCGAGTGAAGAAGCGACCGGTTCGGGGGCGGCGTTTCGAGGCACGATCGAACAGAGTCTCCTGAACGACTGCAATCTGAATGTGATCAACCTGTCCGAGACCAAACTCGCTGAAGCCCTCAAGAAGACCGGTCTGGATATCGTCGACTGTTACGACCCCGCCGTCGCAACCGAAATCGCACGCGAATTCAAAGCCGACCTCGCCGTCACCGGCGAGCTGCTGCACTACACTATCCAACGGGAAATGTCGAACACGACGGTGGTGATCATTACTGGCGGTGAAACAAAAGTAACTCACTGGGTCAGCGTATCGCTGCGACTGGTAAATGCATCCGACGGGAAGATCATCTACACCGGCGCGGGAACCGCCCAGGACCCCGAAGGATTCACCAACGCCGCATCCCAAGCCGTAAAGCAGGCCCTTGCGTCTCTGGCCTACTTCAGAACCCACATGAAGTAGCCCGAAGCAATCCGTAAATCAGGGCGCCAGGCCGGCGGGCAATAATTTCGGAGAAACTTGAGGATTGGCCTTGAAGGGATTGTAAAGCGGATCGGCGATGAGCGTCATCTGCCAACTGACTCTCGGCGTCGTCCGCCAGTAACACTCCGCGATAGTATATTTGCCCGTAAGCAACAGCGGATAAAACTCCTCGGGCGCCGGAAAGGCGGTCAGCAGCGGTTCGTCGACCGCACCGACGGTTCCGGCCACTCCGTTGTTCAGCATCTGCGGGCACCACTGGGGAGATTTGGGATTCCTGAGATTGGCGGCCTCGAAACTCGCCGTATGCCACCCCACCGCCCCCCGCTTCCATGTGAATGCGGGCACGTACTTCTTCAGACTGTACCAGCCTGCGTACAGGGCGGCGTCCGGGCATTTGCCCGGAGCGAAGAGTTTTCCGGAAGTGTCGAGAACCGCCTTCATATTCGTGTGCTTGCTCACAAACGTATTCAGCACGCGGAGGCGATAATCGTAAGCTCGATATCCCCCGTTGTTGGCAGCCGTCGCAAAACGCAGAGGCAAACCTGAATCGATATAGAACACGCCCTTCAGACCGGTCTTTTCGACCGCGATCGAATCGTTGATAACCCGCCTGGCCAGCGCCGCCGATGGCGCGTCTATCCGAGCGGCCATCAGGACCGGACCCTTGGGCTTGACTCTGGATCGGACCGCGACGGGACGGGACTTCCAGTAAAGCGGATTATCCAGGGAGCCCTGAATATCGTAATCGCCCCGCCAAAGCATCGCCAACTCGCTGTCCACAGACGCAGTCGTTTTCGACAGGAGTTTCCTGATCTTGCGGCGCCGCGTTGCGGTCTTGCCGGTCGTTTTACCGCTCCCGGTCGCAAGCCCGGCTACGAGGCGAAGCCCGCCGGACTGCCTGAGCAGATCGGTCCTGGCGCGCGCGTTGGCGAGGGTTTTCGGAGTCTCCGGACGTCTGAGGCGCCCCAGACCATCTTCAACTTTTTTCAGCATCGCATCCAGCACCTTCCGATCGGGCGGATTGGTGATCTTCGTATCCCGGATGTAGCTGATAAGCCCCCTCAGACCGTACAACTCCCGCTGCAGCGCCATCAACTGGCGTTCGGCAATTGCTTTTTTCGCTTTGTCGCTCATGAATCGAACTTTGATCTGTCTTCGCACGACGGCTTTACGAAGGCGCTCGAAAAGCGTTTTGGCGTCAGGCGTTTTCGCCGGAGATGCCGGAAGAGGCGCATTGAAAAGATCCGCTACATTCTCGATCCGGTTAACGGGAATAGCCGGGAGCTTGTCGGGAGACTGGCCCACCAGATCCAGCAGTTTGTAATAAGACGCCATTTTCGCCAGCGACAGGCGAACCTGGGACCTCCCGAACGCTTCGATATCGACCAGCGGATCCGAGCCCTGGGCGGAGGCTTCGGCGATTCGAACGGGAACGCCCCAGATCAGGCAGATGCTGCGAATGTGCTGATCGAGTCGGCGTTCGAGCATCGCCTGTACGATCGGACGGCGGATATTGTCCTGGTAATCCTTCCGGGAGACCATGTAGGTTTCGACCGTTTTCACCAGAACGATATTGCGTTTGGGAATGCCCCGCTGCGATGCGTAAAACCCCGCCAGATCGCGAGAGGCCGCAGAGTTGGAGTTTGCGACCACGAGCACCTGGTCCGGTTTAAGCCCTTCGGCGGACCGCACCCCGTCAGCAGAAATCGCTATTGCGCCGGCGATCAACACTATCACGAACGATATTCTGTTTTTCAGCATCAACAGGCGTCTCCCGGGTCAGGCTGGTGAAAAACTGCGGATCGGGTATGCTGTTTATCGGCAAAACGGCGGTGTCTCTTTCTTGCAAGTCTTCACCGGAGAGTTATACAATGATGCGAACCTGAACCCCCCTATTGCAGGAAGCCTTAATGAAACGATACATGATATTGCTTTTGCTGGCGTGGATGCTTCCGGGTTGCCCGGTGCCCGTAACGCCCGATACGCCCGTCAAGGCCGTCAAAAAACGCCAGTTCGTCACCGGTGCAACGTACTACATCTACACGCCCAGTTATCACACGAAAGATCGCACCTGGCCAATCATTATCACCCTGCACGGTTCGTTCGGATGGGACGGACCGATGCGCCAGACCAAGGAATGGCGCTACTACGCCGAGAAGTACGGATTCATCCTAATATCGCCCAGCCTGAGCAGCGCAGAGGGCATACTTCCGGTTGCGTGGTGGGACAGCAAGCTCAAGAAGGACGAGCGGAACATCCTGTCGATTCTCGACGAGGTAATCGAAACGCACAACGGCGACCCCAAAGCCGTCATGCTCTCGGGATTCTCGGCGGGAGGATATCCGATGTACTACGTCGGTCTGCGGAATCCCGAACGGTTCAGCATGCTGGTCTCAAGAGGGGGAAACAGCAGCCTCAAGATATTCGAGAGTATCGAACTGACCGATGCGGCCAGGAAACTGCCCATAATGATCTTCTGGGGCAAGGACGACGTGTTCACCAAAAACGCGGGATGGCGGGCGTTCAGGTGGCTTAGACAAAACGGCGTCTCGACTGCCGAGATGAAGAAGGTCAAGGGCGGACATCTTCGCCGTCCCGAAGCGGCGTACATGTTCTGGAGACCGTTCCTGTCCGAAAAGCACCGGATGGAGGATTAGCGCCGAGAATACTCAGATGCGAAGCGTTGGGGTTGTTGTGGGGACGGGCGCCTTGTTCCTGGCTGCCGCTGCAGCGGCCTTCTTCTTGGCTGCGTCGTCGGTCTTCTTCTTCAGTTCGGCGGTTTGATCGGATGTAAGCGGGAGAATATCGGGCGTGGGCACGGGAACGTTGACCCTGGATACGCGTCTGAACACCATATAGTCCGCCGCATGCATTCTAGCCTGTTCTTCCTTGATCAGTTTGGCTTCGTCGGCGTCTATTGCCTCCGAACCGTCGAAAGCGGTTTCATCGTCAGGCGGTTGGGGTATCCGGTAGACCCAAAGAATCTCCTGCTGCGGTTCGCTCTTGTGCAGCCTTATGACATGCAGACCGGTCATATCCGGTTTACCGTTTACCGGTTTCGTGCGCATAAGCACCCACTCATCCCCCGCATCCTCCAGGCGTCCCAAGGGGTAGAGGCTTACCCCCGCCCCGTTCACCAGGCGGAAGTGCGTAGCCGGAAGGCGGAACCAGCCGTCTCCCTTCCTGGCGCTGCGCGCCGAGTGCGACACGGCGACTTTCACAATCAGCACTTTGGACTTTCCGCCCTGTAAGTGCGGATTGTCCTTCAACCCATCGTACCACTTAACCTTCTCCCACGCTTTGCCCGGTAGATAAGCTTCAGTGATCTTCAGCGCGCTTGTCGGGGCGTCTATGCGCCCGTTCAGACCGGATGTGTTGCGGGCGCAGAACAGTTCGAGCAGCAGATTGTCGTGTATTTTCGTGAAGGAGCGGTCAGACGCGAGCCCGGTGGCGGACTGGAACACGCCAAGCGCGAATTCGTCGCAGTAAATGCGATCGGCGCGTTGGAGGGTGCTGTCGTAAGGCTTGTAACCGATAATGCTGCTTCCGAAAGGCAGCATCTGAAGCACGATGGTCAGGATACCGACCATAACCGTACCGATGTACAGACCGATAATTCCGCCAGCCGTTCGGTCAGCCCACTTGCCCAGAGGCGCATTACCGTGGATCAGCCTGTCGAATCCCATGCGCAGGGCGAGCAACGGGATCACAAACATCACGGTCAGAGCAATGGCGTCGGCGGAGGCGGGCTGGTTGGCGTACAGGAAAGCCTCGCCAAGGTACTCGTAAGTTCCCAGTGCAACCACCGCACATATCGTAGTCAGCAACGCCATTATCACCGCGCTGAACAGACCGTGAAGCGACTGGTATAAAGCAATGGCCAACACCAACAGCCATGCTACTCCGATCAGAATCATTCTGAATTCTCCCGTGCGGTGCTCAACACCGCATCAACTAACAGGATAAAACTCCGCGTCGCCGGGGGCTGGCGGACGCGATTATTTTTTCTTCTTCTTGCCCTGCTGCGTAACGCGAATCACTTCCTGAATACTGGTCAATCCGTCGATCACTTTCTGGAGAGCGTTTTCCTGCAGGTACTGCATATTGTTCTTGCGGCAGGCGGCTTTGATTTGCGCTAACTGCGCTTTGTCGATAACAAGTTGGCGAATCTCGTCGTTTATCTCCAGCAGCTCGAAAACGCCCGTTCGCCCGATGTACCCGGTTCCCTGACAGGAGGGGCATACGATCGGTTCGCCGTCTTCGTCGACCCGATCTCCCTCGGGAGCGCGGTAGAACCGCTCGATCTGGCTGGATGTCAGATTCGCCTTGGCCAGAAGCTGCGGGTCGGGACGGTACGGTTGGCGGCAGGCCGGGCAGAGATTCCTGATGAGCGCCTGACACAGCACGCCTCGCAAGTTCGCCATCGCCGCGCCCGCATCTCCGCGAGCTTTCAACCACAAAGCCAACGCCGTAAACGTATCGACCGCTCCCACACCGACAATCACAAGCTTGTCGGCGGCGGCGTTTGCGATAAGCTCAGCGGTTTCGGCGTCGGGGCATGCGTCAACCATTATCACGTCCGGATCGCGCCGTATCGCCGCCGTCAAAGCCGCCGGAAGCTTCTTCGCATCGCCATAGACCGTCTGCGTAACGTTCTCCATGTCCGCCGACGTCCTGGCCTCCAGCGTAACCAGACGCTTGGTGTAAGCATCAATACCGCGAAGAATCGAGTACAACGTGCTGGTCACGCCGCTTCCGATTCGTCCGGAAACAACCACCAGACCCGATTTGGCGCCGGAAATCGCACGTATCCTCTTGCGGATATCGTCCGTCATGCCCAGTTCGTCGATCTTGGTCCTGAGGGCCTCGTGCATCGCGCGGAACTGCATCCGCTGCCCTCCGGTGCTCCCGGTGGTTGTCACGCCGATCTCGATCTGCTTTCCAGCGAAATCGAGCGACAGCAGGCCTTCCTGCGGGCGACGCCGTTCTTCGGGGTCCAGACCGGCCAGAGGTTTCAACGCCTGGATCAGCATGTCCGATTCAATCAGCGACATCGACGGTTGCACGCTCAGCACACCGTCGACGATGAAGCGAATTACCGCCGACTGCTGCGATCCGGGAGAGATGTCGGCCTCGCTGGCGCGATTAATCAACATGCTCGCCAGGAAATTCTGCACGCTGTTGTAGGTTTCGCATTCGGGTACAGACGCGGTATCCGGGTCGGGCGGGGCGACAAGAACGTTGCGGTCATCGTAAATCTTGACCCGCTCGACAACATCAACCTTCACGCCCTTGCCCCGCAGCATAAACCCGCGGGCGCGAATCACGGATATCATCTTGTCGCCCGGTCCGACGCGAGCGTCGCGCCAAACAACGTATCCCGCCACCACCGCGGCGAACAGAAGCAGATAAACCACCAAACCGACGAAATACACCGGCCAGAGCAACCACACCAGGATCCCAACCACCCCGCCGCCCAGAACCGTCAGGGTCCACTGCGTCTGGGATCCTCGAACTCTCGCCACGTCGTGATGGATCCACGGAAGGATCGCCAGCCACGGAGTGACCAACACTAACATGAATACGACCTTAACCAGCGAGACATACCCGCCCAGCGGCGGCAGACCTGCCAAGATGACTGTCATCAGATGCTCCAGTGCCAAAAAACTTCGATCGGACGCCAACAGCACGTCACGTAAGTTCGGTAAACTCTACCCCACCAAGGGCTAGGGGTAAAGCGAATCTTTTGCGACTATCGACGCCGAGACGTCTATCCTCTCAGCCCCGCCCGCGAGGCCGAGATGCCCGTGAGCATCATTTGCAGTTCGTCCAGGTCCGGGGCGGCGTCGTAAGCGACGCGAGGCTCGATCAGCCCGGCGTCGATCAGATCGCAGAGACTCTTGGCGAAAGTCTGCATGCCTTCAAGTTCGTGGGACCTGATGGCGTCTTCCAGGTCTGCGTCACGGCCTTCGGAGACAAGCTTGCGGATGTGGTGGTCCATGAGCATCACTTCGCACGCCGGGACCATGTCCGCATCTTTGCTGATGCTGGGAAGGAGTTTCTGGCAGATAACCGCCCGCAGATTGAAGCCTATCAACTGCCTGACGCGATCCCGGGCTTCGGGCGGGAACAGGTCCATCAAACGCCCGACAGTCTGCGGAGCCCGCGAGGCGTGAACCGTGCCCAGCACCAGGTGCCCGGTTTCGGCGACCTGCAACGCCGCCGAAAACGTATCGTAGTCCCGTAACTCGCCGATCAGCACCACGTCGGGGTCCTCCCTGAACACGTACTTCAGGGCGGTCTGGAAATCGAGGGTGTCTATGCCTATTTCACGCTGCGAGACCAGCGCCTTGTCGCCCTCGTAGAGGTACTCGATCGGATCCTCAAGCGTAACGATGTGGCAGGCGCGGGTCTGATTGATGTGCTGCAGCATCGCAGCCAGAGTGGTGCTTTTACCGCCTCCGGTCGGACCGCTCAGCAGCACAAGGCCCTGCCGCTCCGAGGCGATCTTCTCCACTATCGGAGGAAGGTGCAGGGATTTAAAGTCCGGAATCGACCGCGTCACGCGTCTAACCGCCGCCGCCACTTCGCCCCGCTGCAGGAATACGTTTATGCGGAACCGATCGGAACCGGGCAACTCATAGGCCATGTCAACGCTGCCCATTTCGGCGAATATCGCTCGCTGCTTGTCGGTCATCATCTCGTCGACCATCGAGAGGATGTCTTCATTGCTGAGCGCCTTACCCTGGGCCGAGCGAATCTGACCGCCTATCCGCAGATGCGGAGGAAGGGACGGTTTCAGGTGCAGGTCGGAGGCGTCGGCCTTGACCATCGCCTCAAAGTAACGAGCCAGCCTCGGAGCCGATGGCGTCGAATCGGATACGTCCGCCGCGTCGGGTGTGCTGTCGCCCATAAGCCTATGCTCCCGTTGTCTGTCTCACCGGAACGTCGCGATCGGCGAGATACTGTTTGGTCTGGCCTACCGAATACGTGCCGAAGTGAAATATCGACGCCGCGAGCGCCGCATCGGCGCGGCCGGCGGTGAGAACCTGGTAAATGTGTTCGGGGCTGCCCGCCCCTCCGGAAGCTATAACGGGAATAGTCACCGCCTCGGCGACCGCCCGCGTGATCTCGATGTCGTATCCGTCGAGCGTTCCGTCGGCGTCCATAACCGTCAGGAGAATCTCACCGGCGCCTCGCTGTTGAACTTCTTTGGCCCAGGCGACCGCCTCGAGCCCTACGGGAATTCGTCCGCCGTTTACGTGGACCTCCCACCGCTCGCCGTTTTCGTCGCCGATGCGTTTGGGATCTATCGCAACCACCACGCACTGGGCTCCGAACCGCTTGGAGGCGGCGGTGATGAAATCCGGATCGCGGACGGCCGACGAGTTGATCGAAACTTTATCCGCCCCGGCGTTGAGCAGGTTGCGGAAGTCTTCTATGGTCCTGACCCCCCCGCCGACGGTAAGCGGCATGAAGACCTGGTCGGCGGTTTTTCCGACTATGTCCAGGATGATGTCCCTCTGCTCGTGGCTGGCGGTTATGTCCAGAAAGACCAGTTCGTCGGCGCCCTCGTCTTCGTATCGCTTGGCGACGGCTACGGGATCTCCGGCGTCTCGCAGGTTCAGGAAGTTAACGCCTTTCACGACTCGCCCGTTCTCAACGTCCAGACACGGTATTATTCGTTTCGCCAACATTTGCTTCGCACATCCGTTTCAAAGGTTTTTAACACGCCCCGCAGATCACCCCCTCGACAAGCGTCCGATCAAACGTTCGTTCGCAGGCTGTCGCGAACTGTCGGACCGCGATTGAAGAACCGCGACCGCTCGAATATCAACCACAGCACCAGCGTGCTCCACACAATAACCGCCACACCCAAAACAACAGGCAGCGACAATCCGCTGACTTTCTCCAACGTAGTGCTCTCCGGAGCCGCAGACGCATCAACCTTCGGTCCGAACGGAATGAACGCCGCCCACGCCACCAGCACCGCGCCCCAGGCGGCGACAAAACTCTGACAAATCGCCGACACCCACGCCCAGGATATGCTCAGCTTCTGTCGACCGGCGAAAACAATAAGCAGCAAGCTCACCGCCAACCACGCCAAACCGACCAAATCGATCGCAACGCCGGCGTCAACGAAGAATATCTTCACACCGCTGGTGATCGCAGGAACTTTCTCGCCCATCGACGTGGTCACCTGGATCATATCCTGGATAAGGTTGCGGGCGGTGCCCGCGACAAGAGCCCACACCAGATACGCGATACCCGTAAAGGCCAGCGCCAAACTCACATCCAACCGAGATGTCCGTCGCGTTCGTCCAAGCATTTAATACGTCCTGCCAAAAATGCGTCAATTCACATTACAACGACCATGCACACTCACGTCAAAACCAATATACCAACGCACGCTACTTTTTTCCATCATCTCCGCTCGGACCGGCCGAACGCAGACCCGCCGCCCGGTAGTGTTCGGCGATTTCACCGGCCTTCAGCGGACGGTTGTAGACGCTCACTTCGTCAATTTTGCCTTCGAAGTTGGCGAAGTTGTCGTTACGCCCGCCGATGAACAGTTGTTTAACGCTCGCCGGGCAGCCTGGTGCGGCCTGTCCGGATATTTCGGGGGTGGTGTTTCCGTTAAGGTAGACATCGACCCGCCTGCCCTGGCGGACGATCGCTACGTGATTGAACGTGTTCAGCGGGAGTTTGGCGGTCCCGACCAGGAGATCGTCGAGCTTATTACCGTTGAAGAATATCAGGCGTCCGGCCGCTTTGGCGTCGTGCTTTCCGCCAATGCCCAAATGATCGCCCGGGGCTCCGTCGGCCCGGTCGGCTCCGCGCGAAAACAGATAACCTGCAACAGCCCTGGCCTCGGGCGGCATGCCGTTGGAGAACCACATCTCCACCGAGTAGCTGTCGCCAAGCTCCTTGACAACCGCGCCCAACCGTCCGCCGGCGAACTGAACGGCGCGGTTGGTCTTATTCGGACCCGATAACTGCGAGCCCTTGAGCCAATAGGCCATGCGACCGCTGAACGCGCCGTTGTTCCCGCTACCGCTCGCATCGACCGCCCTCGGCCCGCTGAACTCGCCCATGCGCCAGTAAGCCAGCGGTTTTGACGCGAGCACCGCTTTGGCGTACGGACCGACCGATTCGGAGTACGCTCGCCGGCGCTTTCCCGAAACTTCCTCCAACAGTTCGAGCAGGGCTTCTACGATCTTCGGCTCGGCGTGGACCTCCAATCCCGCCGAACGGGCCGGCCAGGTCGTGTATCCGCCCAAACCGAACTGGGCGGGCGGAGGAATATACCCTTCCGCCCCGTTGGCCAGTTCGATATTGAACGTAGTTCCCAGCGGGCTTTGGGCCTTGATCTGCAGACCGGTAATACCGAACACCTCGCACGGAATGGCTACTATCCCCAGATCGCCAATCCGCAGGACCTGCAATTTCAACTCGGCCGCCGGATCGTCGCGCAGGAATATCTGCTCGTGAGCGTAGACCTCCGGACGGTTTGCGGGTTTACGGCCGCCGGTTTTTGCGATGATCGCCTTGGCCCAGGCCAGACGAGCTTCGTCGGGCGTGCGGCGGCGCAGTTTCAGCTTCTTTTCGGCCATCACTAACGACACGGACTTGCGGTGCTCGATCTTCCCATACGCGTCGAATGCGATTTTCGCCAACTGACGGGAGTAGGCGGCGATGTCGCGTTTCTGTCGCGGGCGACTATAGTCCATCCAGTGCAGGTCCCCGCTCGTGCCCTGCGACATCATCGCTACGAATGGCCCATCGCCGCCCTCCGCACCGGCCAGGCGGGCGAACTCAGCGGCGAACCGCCCGAAGTAGTCCCCCGACACCGCCGGAGCCCCGAAATAGTGCATCGAATAGTTCGCCAGCAGCGCGATCGGGCGACCATCAAGCGACTGGACCGACAGCAGCGACAGATCGGTGTCGACCGGGCCGGCCGGACCGATGTAGTCAGGGTTTCGATACCCCGGATGCATCATCGCCTGGACAGTTCGCTTGCCGAACGGATCGCCCGCCATCCGGTCGGACCTGCGAATCCAGCGGCGGCAGTACGTGTGCTTGTCGGCGCACGCCACTCCCCAGCCGACGCGAGCCGGCGCGAGATTCGCAACCGCCCGTTCTACGCCCTTTGCGATCCGCCCGGGCAGGAACTTGGCGTATGCTTCGTCGGCGCCGCTTCCAAGCGCTCCGGCCACCGACGGGGCCGAATGAGTATGCGTCGCCGAGATCATCATCCGCTCGGGCTTGATACCGGTTGCCTTTGACGCGGTCGCCTTGGCGGCGTCCACGAGCGAGCGGGGCATAAACAAGGTGTCGACCACAACTATCGCCACACGCTCCCCGCCCGAATCCAACACGAGGCAGCGGGCCTTCAGGCGCTCGTGGACCTTGTTGGATTTCTTTTCGAGAAACCCGCCGCTGACGATTACGGGCAGTTTCTCCGGCGTGATGTCGACAGCGAACGCCCCTGCGCGAAGAGGTCCGCCTTTCTGAGCTTCACTCGCATCAGCAAACAGCACAGCGGCGCCAATCGCAACAATCCCCGCAAATAAACGCATAGCCTGATTCATACCGTCCAGTCTAACTTGTCGCCCAACAGATGGGAATCCGAATCTCCTTGTCTCAAGCCGCAATTCGGACATAATCACTGCACAAGGAGTATGCTATGAACGGTGCAATCGATCGGCGCGGGTTTATCAAGCAAGTGGGCGCGGGCGCGGCGGCGTTGGCGATTCCGCAGTGTCTGCGGGCCGCCAGGAGCTCCGCGGGCGACAAGCCGAATGTCGTATTCATTCTCGCCGACGATCTGGGCTGGTCGGACGTGAGCTGCTACGGGCATCGTTTCCACGAAACGCCCAATATCGACCGCCTTGCCGCAGGAGGAATGCGGTTCACCGACGCGTACGCGGCGTGTTCGGTATGCTCGCCGACGCGAGCGAGCATAATGACGGGCAAGTACCCAGCCAGACTCGGACTTACCGACTGGATTCCCGGACTGCGAAATGGACCTCGATTCAAGCTGCTCATGCCCGACTTCATAAGACGCCTCCCACTGGAGGAGATCACAATCGCCGAGATGCTCAAATCCGCCGGTTACGTTACCGGAGCCGTGGGCAAATGGCATCTCGGGCCCAAAGGCTTCTGGCCGGAGAACCAGGGGTTTGACGTGAATATCGGCGGCAATCACACCGGTACGCCGGCCGGCGGATACTTCCTGCCGAATCGCATGACGCTCAAGGACATGAAGAAGGGAGATTACCTGACCGATCGCCTGAGCATCGAGGGCGCGAAGTTCATCGAGGCCAACAAAGACCGCCCGTTCTTCCTGTACCAGTCGTACCACTCGGTCCACACTCCGATCCAGGCCAAGAAAGCGTACGTCGAGAAGTACAAAGGCAAGAGATCCCCCGACGGGAACAAGTATCACGCAACTTACGCAGGAATGATCCAGAGCCTCGACGAAGGCGTCGGGCGGATTCTCGACAAGCTCGATGAGCTGAAACTCACGCGAAACACGTTGGTGTTCTTCATGAGCGACAACGGCGGGCTGAACGCGGTGACAGCAGTCCTCCCGCTGCGTGCGGGCAAAGGGCACATATACGAAGGCGGGATCCGCGAGCCGATGATCGTTCGCTACCCAAAAGCGATTAAGGCGGGCTCAACCTGCGCCGAGCCGGTGTCGAGCGTGGATTTCCTCCCGACGATCATG
The DNA here is from genome assembly GCA_030745875.1 of Phycisphaerae bacterium. GTDB lineage: Bacteria > Planctomycetota > Phycisphaerae > SM23-33 > SM23-33 > BS750m-G57. The sequence goes on along the minus strand of JASLNT010000033.1, from coordinate 23,551 downwards.
GACATCGCCGGCGTGAACATAAAGAATTCCCATAAGATCGACGGGCTGAGTTTCGCAATGTTGCTGAGAGGCGAAAAGAAGACTCTCGGTCGCAAGGCGATCTACTGGCATCATCCGCACTACAGCCCCCAGGGCGGACGCCCGGCCTCGGCGATCAGGTGCGGCGACTACAAGCTGATCAAACTCTACGAAGGCGACAGGATCGAACTGTACAACCTGAAAGACGACATCTCCGAGAAGACCGATCTGGCCGAGAAAGAACCCAAACGCACCGAGGAGATGAAGAAGCTGCTGGACGCATGGTTAAAAGAAGTGAAAGCCAGGTTCCCCAAACCGAACCCGAACTACAAACAGAGGCCCACTAAAAAAAAAAGCCCCGCTCAAAAGCAACCGGCGGTAGAGGTTAAAAAGGGCGCTAAAGACGGCGACTTCGACGTGCTGACCTCTGCGGGCGCAGACGAGTCCGAACTCGGGTATGCGATACGGGGCGGAGACCCCGGTATCGCATTGAAGAAGCTGAAAGCCCCCCTGACGACCCGGGCGACGTTCAAAGTGAAGCTCAAGTCGCTGATGAAGGGCTCGTCACCGCGTATCTACCGCAACGGTTTCCTGGCGTTCGGCGAGGGAACTGATGATGCGTCGCTGATAAAGTGCGGTGTGTATCTCGGCGGTCAGCGAAAGTACGTAATCGCCGAAGGCCCCCTCGGCGCACGCCAGGTCAGCAAACCTCTGACGGGCGACCCGCTGGGCGAGTTTTCCCTGACGGTAAGGGCGGACCTGAAGAAACAGACGGTGACAATGACGGTCGGCGATCAGAAGTTGACGCTCAAACTGGCCGGAGAGCTGAAATCAGTAACCCACGCAGGCTACTCAACCGTGCGCACAACAACCGCCTTCAGCAGGCTGGACATTACCGGCAAATAGAGCGCGTTGACCGCGCGGACGCCTATTTCCGCGTGATGCCTTCTGCAATGCGATCTGCTTCCGCTTTGGTGAATTCTCCAGCGATCAGCGCCACACCGCCGGTTATCGGAGCCTTGATGATCGGGGCGGAAATGATCTCTCCGTCGACGATAATCGCCAGATGTTTCTCGACGTTGGCTTTAGTCAGGCTGGCGAACGTCTGCTTTCCTTCCTCGGTGAAGACAACTTCAATCCCATGTCCATCCGGCGAGGGCTTCACTGTGGCGGAGGCTATGTCGGCGTTGGTGAGCATCGCCTCGGGGTGAAGGTAGACAGGCTGATCCGAACGGGGCACGGTCTGTTTGCTGAGTCCGGCGGCCGGTTTGGACTCGCCAATCTTGAACTCGACCGGAACCGAGCGCTCCCAGAACCGCCAGTTCGAGCATCCGCCCGAGGCCACCGCCAACAGCACAACCAATGACAATTTCATTGCATACTTCATGTTCACCACCTTTGGGTTCAAGTAGAATTCGCCCCGGAGTATACCGCCTCCGGGCCGCGGGAACCACACCGCTTCGCAGATTCCCCGGAAAAACCGCATCTGAACATTGCTTTGCGGCGCTTCAGGGCGGGAAGACAGAGACCGGCCCGAACGCAGACCGGAGCGAAGCGAGGGTCTCGGTGGCGCCCGTTCCCGTTCTCCGTCGAAGCCCCTCCAACATGAAATCAAACGCTATCCCCCTCAAGAAGAAAAGGTTCTAGTCCCAAGAAGTTGGTGATTATCGAGCCTGGGTTGGACTCGACTTCCTTGCCGTATTCATGTTAGCCACGGGCGCAAGCCCGTGGTATCGTGCCCCCGCAATACGGAGCCCTCGAAGAGGGCGATTCATTCTCGAGAATTCTCGCAGGCGCATGAATCGCCCTCTTCGAGGGCTCTGCTACTCATCAACGCATTGTCCCCACGGGCTTGCGCCCGTGGCTAACATGAGAAGATCTGGGGAATTAGAATCTGGCCTCAGGTGAAACCCACCGACTTTTTGGGACTAGAGCCAAAAAGAAGAAAAAGTAACCCGGCGCTCTGGATTCACCTGGTCGCCGAACCTACCTCAACAACGACCCGGAAACCGATGCTTGAGTGCACCCCTGAGTGGTAGATGTACCTGCGATGTGCAGATCGGCAGGAGTGAAGGTATATGCCCCACGAACCTCCACGGATAGTCGTAAATCCGGAACGAATGCTGTTTTCCGGATCGACCTTCGGAGCCTTTTCGTAATAATCATAGTCGTAGTAATCCCTGCACCATTCATACACATTTCCGTGCATATCGTACAGCCCCCAGGCGTTAGGCATCTTCCGGCCGACCGGATGGGATCTGCTTGCCGAGTTGTCTGTGCACCACACGTAAGGATCGTAAGACTTGTCTTCCCGCCCGAAGCCAAAGCGGGTCTTGGAGCCCGCGCGGCAGGCGTATTCCCACTGTGCTTCGGTCGGTAGTGTGACCCGGCGCCCGGTCTTCTTCGACATTGCCGCACAGAACGCCATCGCATCAGAACGCGTCACCTTTTCAACCGGCCTGCGCGGGTCTTTGAACCAGCTTGGGTTCTTACCCATCAGGCTTTCATATTGCCTCTGGGTAACTTCGACGGCGCCGAGGTAAAACGAACGGCTAATGGTGACCTCACGCTGGGGGCCCTCATTCCTGCTGCGGTCTTTTTCGCTTTTGGGCGAACCCATCATGAACTTGCCGGCGCGTATGAGCACGAGCTTCATCTTGACGTTCTTGCCCAGGTCGAGCTCAAGCGCCCGGTCCGATGTCCGGACAGATCGCTCTCGGGGCGAGCCCAGCTCCTTGTTAACGCCCTCGATCGCCGTAGCAGTGCGAAACGATTGAACGTCCTTCTTACCGTGTATTTCAAGGAATCGGCGATAGTACAGCCTGGCCATACGCAGGACTACGGGCTTGGCGATCGACGAAGCTTTCTTCGACAGTTTACGATAGCACCAATCGCCCAGTTCGAGGCACACGGCCTTGTCGAGACTGAGGACATCCCTGGTCGAAAGCGAGACGTATGTGCGAGTAACTTCGTCAATGTCGTCAGTAAGCAGCTTGACCGCTTCAAACGGATTGTCGAATTCGACAATGTGCAGGCGGATTAGCTCCTCGCGGGCGGCGGTGTCTTTGGGATTGTCGACAAGTTTGATCTGCAGCGACTTGAGTTTGACCTGTTGAGAAGCAAGGACCTTGGTGCGTTTGATCTTGGCCTGGAGCCTGGGCAGGTTCGGCGCTTTGGAGTAAGCAGCCACCATAGCCGCTCGTTTGTACAGCTTCACCGCTTCGACTCCGTCGCCTTCTGCGACCTTGGCGTTGCCCAGGCCCTCGAGCATCAACGCATACGGTTTTCCGGCGCTCTTTCGATCTGATCCGCTGCTCCTTTCGAAGCGGAACTTGACGACCTTGTATCTCATCTGTTTCCACTGGTCGGCCTGGTCGGGCAGCGCCCTTTCAAGGCTGGACAGAGCTTTCAACGCCGTACCGCATCCGGAGACATCCGTCGATCCGAACTGATAGGCCTTCTGGTACAACAGGATTTGCAGTTTCGGTGAGTCGGGCATTTTTCCGGCGGCTTTGTACAGCTTGTCTGCGAACGCCGCATCGTCGGATTTGATCCGACTGGCGGCGACCTTCCTGGCCTCGGAGCCGAATAGCGACTCGTAATCGCCCGCCGCATCACCAGCTACGCGCCCGCCGCACAAGCAAACCGTCAACAGAACACCGAATGTGAATCTCATCGCCCTATTCATAGCAACCGCCTTTGATCCCAAGTGCAATCCGCACCAGATTATACAGCCGACAAGCAATTGCGGCCACATCGTTTCCGGGAACCCCCGCAGCCGCATCAGAACTGTATCAATCACCATCGCCTCGGCGGAGTTTGCAGTCACTTGGCGGAAACAAGTAACCTTTCCGTGCGAACGCTTAATATTATATTGTATCCTGTTCGGCTGGTTGACCGGAAAGGCCGGCGCGCCATGCCGGACCACTCGTCGCTCTCTTCTCGTAAGCGGACGTTGATGTTTCGGTTTTCGCCGGAGTCCGGGAGAAATGCAGATGAAGAACATGAACGATCCGTTCTATCGCCATTCGGGGCGATTCGGTCCTGTTGGTATGATGATAATGCTGGGTCTCGGCGCCGCGTCCGGTATCGTATCGGGAGCCATATACGGCGCGCTGATATACTGGAGTCCCATCATCTATCTGAATCTCATCGGCACGATAGGTGCGGGATTCGCGACGGGCGGAGCGGTCTACCTGGGCGCGGTGATCGGCAAGGTGCGTAGTCCGATATTCTGCGGGCTGGGCGGCGTGATCGCGGGATGTGCGGCGCTCTGGGCTGCGTGGGTCGGATGGATATACGCCTACAGCGCCCATGGCGACACAGCCGTGATCTTACTGAAGCCCTGTTATATCTGGAACACAATGGCGGCGATCGGCCGCGAAGGTGTCTGGGGGTTTGTCAGCAGCAACCCGGTCAAGGGCCTCGAACTGTATGGCATATGGATTGTCGAGGCCGTGACAATCGTTGGCGGTGCGGCGTACATAGCGTACGTGCGCGTATTGGGCAAGCCGTTCTGCGAGAGATGCCGCCGTTGGGCGGGCAAGAAAACCACGCTGCCGGAACTCCGACCTCCACAGAACGCCCGTGTGCTTGACGGTCTTCTCACCGGCGATGTCAGCGGTATCCTAACGTTGGGGTGCGGACGTGAAGGTGGGGTGCATATTCAGGTCGAAGTGCGGGGATGCGGAACTTGCGATGAAACGCACATTGCCAATATCTCAGTTGTCGCTGAGTCCATCGACAAGAAAGGCAATACCGAGACCAAGACCACACACCTGGTCAAGAACCTTCGTCTGTCGGCTGCAGATTACCAGGCCCTTCTCGAGCTCAAGGGCTTTTAGGCGGGCCCGGCCAACCATTCGCCAAACACACAGGTTCTCACCCTCTACCGAATGACACGTGATACATAAAACACCGTCGAACCAGACCTCTGGTTGGGAGCTAGATAATATACCGCCACCATCCCACGATCCGTCTGTCGGCCAGATTCGCCGCCTGCTGCAAGAGATACTGACGCCTTTGTTCCCTCGGTAGTTCTTTGACCTCCTTCATTTCGCACCACTGAAGTTGCTTGTCGAAGCAGAAGAGCGGGTTGAGTATCTTCATATCCCCCCACCGAACCGCCGTGCGCAGAGACACGCGAACGTACAAGTAGTTCCCCACACGCTTAAAGAAGAAACCATACAGCAGGACGTACGCAACAATGGTCCCTCCAGCTAAGGGAAGAAACGAAATGCGGGTGGAATTCGACGGACCCGCAATGCCGGACGCATCAAGGCACACCCAAAGGACAAAGACTGCGGCCAGCACCATGAGCTTCATCAAGATATCGAACCTATGCGTGTAAAGAATCATCTCGTGCTTATGTCGTTTGAGGGTTGTTTGTCGTTTACCGTTGGGCGGGGCCTTGCAGACCGAGAGGCCTGGTGTCTATTCGCCGCTTGATGCCGCCATGGCCGTCTTCGGTTTGGCCAGAAAGGCAAAGACCGCCCCGATAATAAGCAGGCTTCCCGCCAAAAGCGAGGGAAGAGCGAAAACCGCCGGAAGTATGGCGCCGACAAGCATAACCGGCGCACCGATCTTGCCTTTGCCCACGAATCCCAGAATCCCGCCGGCAATGCCCAGCACGGTCGCGGCCAGCAGCATGTACGCACTTATGACGGCACGCTCGAGTTCGGCCAGTTCCTCGGACTCTCCGGCCACTTCTTCGACAATGTCGATCAAGGCCTTCGATTCATTGTAATCGCTGATCCATTGCATCCCGAGAAGCCCGCAACAGATACCCCCGACGATCCCGATAATGAGGCATGTCATGCGCATAGTGTACTCCTTGACTGCATGTTGTGTGTTCGGGCGGAATGGCTCTGACCCGGATCGCACGTCAACCAATGGCCGACGCGACTCATTCGCCGCGATCCCACTTGTACTTTGCCTGATCGATGTTCGCGACCGGGCCGAAACTCCTCTCGACGTAGTACCACAGATCACCGGATTTGGTGAATTTGTATTTCAAGTATTGGGTGTCTTTCTCTTCAAGCGGATTGGGCCTGAGTATGATGAGAACGGCGTTATCGCCATCGATTTCCGCGTCGAATCGCTTGTGCGGGCCGTCAGCGCCAGTTCCGCCGTACGCCGCGCCGAAAGCCAGCTTCAAGGCCTTTTCACGACCGCCGTCGGCGGAGTAGGCCTCGAGGATTTGCCCAAAACTCTCGTGGTCTTCAGAATTGGCGACGAGAGCAAGATAGGCTTTCTCGTCCTGATCCTTCATGGTCTTCACCAACGCGTCGTATACGGCGTCCGGAGACTTCTTGCCAACGCCCTTCATGCCGGTTCCGCCGTTTTCGCCATCGCCACAGCCCGATACGAGGCCCGCGGCGAGCAGCACGATCACAATCCACGTCCGTTTTACATTCTGCATATCCTGTTCTCCTTATCTAAAGTCATGATTCCGGTTTTGCCAACGCCAACGCCCGTATATCAGGCTTATAAGAAACCGCGCGCAAAGGTTACGCGGAATCTTCCGCCTGGATACCGGCGCGCCGCGGCCCTCTCAGTTTCCCGAGGTCCCCTTCGGTCCGTTGAACTCCCTCTTCCCAATTGCCTCCAGCGCCGCCCTGGCGGCGGCGGCGACCTTGCCATCCTCGCCAGTGTCATCGAGCGCCTCAGTCAGAGCACCAACGTGTTGATCGCTTCCCCACACGCCCAACGCCTCGGCTGCGAACTGGCGCATCGGGGGATACGCGTCACTCAGCAGCGCCGCCAGCGCCGCGCCCATCTCAGCTTGCAATTCCTTCGGGTTGGCCTTGCGAATTCGCTTCACGGCGCGCCAGCGTCGATACCGGTCATAGTTGCCGAGATCTGCGAGATTCTGGCGATAGAAATCCGGTGAGTTCGGGTCATCCACCTCGGGTCTGGGAGGTACGGGCAATTTGGCGGGGTCGGCCTGGACCGTGATGATTCGCCGCCCTTTGTCAACACTGACAACCTTCCCAAAATCGATTTGGTCGGCCAGAGCACCCAGATCGGACACGGGGACCAGTAGGATCTGAACGCTGTCGTGTTCATTAATGCTGTTTCGCGATATGGCCCCGCTGGCGGACAACAGTTTCTCATGGGCGTACGGTACGAGAGCCGAAGGAAGCTCATGGACCCACACGGCGACCACACTGGCCGATCCGTACTGCTTGTCGGCGGCGGCGAGCCAGGCGGCCCGGCCTTCGCGGAAATGCTTGAACGCCGGTACGTGTTGCCGGGGGAAGGGCAGGAAGAACTCCGCCGGATACGCCGCCTTGAGTTGTTCAATGCTCTTGGGGGCATGCGATTCGCCCCCCGTGGGGTCGCGACTCGTCCGGCCGGGGAACAATCGCGGCCACAACACCACCACAGCGACCAGGGCGACTGTCGCCAGAACACCGATCGCCCCCCATCGCAACCGACCTCGGCCCGACAACCGACGGCGGTAGGCGGGGCGCCGCAGCGATGCCGACGGTAACTGGTCGGCCAGCGCCTCCTGAAGTTCCCGGGCGGTCTGGAAACGGTTTTCGGGCGATTTATCGAGACAGCGAAGCACAAGCGCGTCGATCTCGGGGCTCACGTCGGAGCGATTGGACGGTTCGGGAAAGCGCCCGATCGGCAGTTCACCGGTAAGCATCTCGTAGAGCACCACGCCAACGGCGTAGATATCCGCTCGGTGGTCCACGCGTTCGGGCGATTCCACCTGCTCGGGAGCCATGTAGTGCAACGTCCCCATCCTGTGCCCCGACGCGGTCAAACTGAAATCCAAAGCTCCGCCTTCCAGCAGCTTCGCCAAACCGAAATCCGCCACACGAACACGCCCGCTCCGGCTCACCGGACTGTCGGGGGCTCCTTCCAGCAGGATGTTCCCGGGCTTGATGTCACGATGGACAATACCCTCGTCATGGGCAAACGCCAGCGCTTCGCAGATCTGGTGGGCGACGCCCAGAGCCTCGCCTGGCGGGATCCGCTTGTGAGTCAGAGCTTGCCGCAGCGTGATCCCGTCAACAAACTCCATCACGAAGTAGCAGTACCGATCTGACTGACCGAACTCGTACGCCGCAACAATATGCGGGTGACTCAACCGGGCCAGCACCCGAGCTTCCTGCTGAAATCGTTCGCTGAACGACGGGTCGCCGGTCAGCCCGCGAGGAAAAAGCTTGATAGCCGTCAGGCGGTCAAGACTCCGCTGCCGGGCCTTGTAGACAACCCCCATACCGCCCTTACCCAGCAGTTCCAGGATCTCCATGTCCGGAAACTCCCCCTCCAAATCGGCGGGGTCAGGCGCCACGAACCCGGCCAACGGACCAGAAACCTCACCGCCCTCGTTCAACGCGTTTCGCAACAGGCACCACGGACACAGACCATACGTCCGGGCATCGCCGGGCAATGGTTGGCCGCATCGCGAACATGGTTGCTCGGGTATCACGATTTTGTCGCTCCGGTCATTATATTATGCTCATAAGCGACCAGCGGCGAAGGTTACACGCTCAGCGCCGAAAACAACCGACGGATCTCGTCATCGACCTCACCGGGATCGCTCAATGTCATCGCAATTCGCTCCCGGAGCAACTGCCGGTATCGCTGCCGCAATCTGTGCACTCGGACCTTGACGGCTCCCGGTGAGAGCCCCAACTCACGCGCGGCGCACTCGTGGGTCGGGGTGTCGGCTTCGGACATCAAGTAGCCCTTGAGCTTCTCAAAAACACGCCCCTTGCCCGAGTCGGCCATCTCGTCGGCCAGTTGGGCCAGGACCCGCTCCAGAAGCCCCAACGCCCATCGACGTTCGAAGACTCTCTCGGCCGTCAATCCATCGATCGGTTCCCGTCGGTATCGCTCATCGGCGTCATGGAAGTCGATGGAGAATATCGACGTCTTACCACCGCGTTTCTCCGCCCGCGCACGATCCCACTCATTAGCAAGGAAGCGTTTCAGGCAAACCAGCAGGAACGCCCGGAAACGCCCCTTCTCCGGGTCAGTGTTCCGAATGAACTCCTTCTCGATCAATCGCGCGAAGAACTCCTGCGTCAATTCCTCGGCTTCGTGGGCCGAATTGCCGCGACGGCGCACGTAGGCGTAAAGCGGATACCAATAGGTCTCACACAGATGCGCCATCGCCCCACGCCGATCCGGCGCAACGGGATCCGCTGCGGTTAGCACTACGCTCCAGTGCGTCGTTGTAAATTCCACCGGCGCCACTATCGCCTCCACCAGATTCGCCTCAATCCGCGGTCGACATGCGATAAGACAAGCCCCCCATGAAGTTCCATCACAGATACTGCCGACAGGACAGGGAGTCTCGATATTGTCGCCTGGCTCATGCCCGCCACCTTTGATCTCAACCGGGATTTACCCGATTATACGGCTGGCAAGCAATTGTGGCCACATCGTTTCCGGGATCCTCCGCAACTCTAAACGGCGACAAGTAACGCTTCGTACGACAGGTGACCTGCCCAACGAAGAACGTCCTTTCAACTACGGCCGACACTATACCAACCTCCCGTCGACTGTCCGTTTTTCGCTGGGCAGGTCAGACACTATGCCATACCTCCCGTCAACTGTCCGTTTTTCGTTGGGCAGGTCAGGCACTATACCATACCTCCCGTCGACTGCCCGTTTTTCGTTGGGCAGGTCACACAATACACCATACCTCCCGCCAACTGCCCGTTTTTCGTTGGGCAGCTCACACAATACACCATACCTCCCGTCAACTGCCCGTTTTTCGCTGGGCAGGTCAGACACTATGCCATACCTCCCGTCGACCGCCCGTTTTTCGTTGGGCAGGTCAATGCCATACCTCCCGCCAACTGTCCGTTTTTCGTTGGGCAACTCACGTCAAGGTTCACACCAGGCCATAATCACGCCCGCCTGTGAACCTCCGTTTCGCAACCCACAAAACACCCCCGCACCGCCAAGCCCCCGTCCTAACATATTATCCCCCAACCCCTTAAAACTGCACGCCCCCTACCATACGTGGTTGGTATAGACAGCTTGTCGGATTATTCGGATATTCAGAGGGTGTGTACATGTGTGAACCATATGTGAACCACCGCCGGGCGGGCGAACGGCCCTGGAAAGAATCTCAAAAGTTGCTTCATCATTTGATCCACCGACTTATGAGGCTTTTCATCAAGTCAGGGAACAGAACTTTATGCGCAGATGAACCCGCCCCCTAAATTCGCCGACATAAGGAGAGTATCGTATGCTTCCTTGGGCCAATCCGGCCCGAGCGATAGTTGAGGTATCTCTCCGGATGGAGCGATCCGGAGTAACTGTAAGGAGCTTCGCTTATGTCGTTAGGAGCGGTACACTTGGCAGGGTCGCCACACCTGCCCATCGGAGTGGATCTGGGATCGTCGAGCGTAACGTTGGCGCAGGTTCGCCTGGTTGAACGCGGTTCTCGCGATGTCAGACTGGTAGCGGTGGACACTGCAAAAACCCCTGGTTTCGAAGAAAATATTCACTCGGGACCGTCGTCGCAGCAGTCTGACCGACGCAGGCGGTTCGCCGAAGTCCAGGAGATGCTCTCATACGAGAACTTCAAAGGACGAAAGTGCATTCTGGCCTTACCGGCGCGGGACTGCTTCGTCCAGCCGTTGAGCGTCCCGCGAGAGTGCCTCGAGAGTCCTCAGGACATCCAGAAGGCCATCGAATGGGAACTCCAGGACAAGGGCGAGATGTTCTTTGGAAGCCCAATAAACGTGCAGGAAACGGTCATTCAGCATCTCATGACCGGCCACGAAATATACGAAGACGGGCTGTCGAAGGAGGAGGTGATCGCGTTCGGAGTTTCACGCGATATCGTCTCGCAATACCTGAAAATGGCTCATGACGCGAAGATCAAGATCGTCGGATTGAACGTCGAATCCTGTGCGTTGCTTGAGTGTTTTTCGAGGCTGCTTCGACGCTCGGCGGACATGGAGCGTGCGTACATGTTCGTAGATCTGGGCGTAACCAGCACGCAGGTAGTGCTTTCCCGCGGTCCGAACATGGTCTTTGCACGGAACTTAACAGCCACGATCGGCGAGGCGATCGAAGAAGCCCCCGAGCCCGAGGCGTCCGCCGATCCGGGTGTTGAGGTCTGCGTTGGCGGAGACCAGCCCACCAGAGTTGTTTTCGACAACGAACCGGATCAGCGGGTCGACTGCCTGTCGGAACTGACTGACGGGATCAACCAGTGCCTGGAATACTGTGAATCGGTCGGAGAGAGCAGGGATATCGATCGAATCGTATTCACAGGCGGTGGAGCATACAACAAAGGCGCCTGCAACGAATTGGCGGTGCGACTTGGTTTGTCGGGGCAGGTGGGCAACCCCCTTCTCGGAATAAAGGACGTCAATCTGGCTTCGCTGCCCAAGAACACCAACGAAAGAACAGCCGACCAGGCCAAGCCCGGAATGCCCCGCTGCCCAGACTGGGCGGTGGCGATGGGATTGAGCGTGGGCGCTTCGATCGAAACGGCTGCATAAGAGAATACCATGAGCCTGATAAACCTACTTCCGCAAGACTATTACGAGCGCCGACACGGCCGGCGCACAAATGCAATCTGCGTGGTCCTGTTCGTGGTGGTTATGGTCTGCATCGTCAGCGCATCGATGGTCTCACGATCCAACGCCAACGAGACCCGGGGCGTAATGGACAATCTCAACCGTTCATACAGCCAAGCGGCTCAGACGATCTCGCAGATGCAGACCCTCAGAGGTCAGAAACAGACAATACTCGACAAGCGCCGTCGGATCGAAGCTCTTCAAGACCCCGTGCCCAAGAGCATAGTTCTGGCTATTCTGACAAACGCCCGCCCGGACGGAGTGTCTCTGCTCAACATAAAACTGGACTCGCGTTTCGATCCGCCCAAGGCTCCCAACAAGGCCCTTACGATCAACACGACCAAAGGCCAATCAGCCGCCCCACCGAAGCCCGAACGGAACCCCGAACCATCGGTGACGGTGGAGATTATCGGTCTGGCCCGCACGGATTTCCAAGTCGCTCGTTACCTGGCGAATCTCACCGACAGCGGACTTACCGACTCGGTGGATCTGTCATATACGCAAGACTACACGCCCGGAGGCGGAGGCGACCGCCCCGTCCCGGAGAACCTTCAGAACTTGCGTGAATTCCGACTGAAATGCCGTCTCAGCAAGAAGATAGACGCCAAAGGAATGGCTAAGCAATGGCGGTTCACCAAGCAGGAAATCCTTTCGTCCAACACCCGTGACAGCGTCAACAACAGCGATGCCGACAAGCCGACCGGCAACGCTCCAGGAATACTGAAATGAAGCCAAGCCCGCGAGAAATAATCTTTGCACTCGTTCTGCTGGCCATTCCGATGGCGGCGTGGCATCTGGAGTTCGCCCCCCGTCAACGCCGCCAAAAGGAACTCAAGCAGCAGATCCAGGCCAAGCAGGCCAAGCTCGATAAGTTGTTCGAGAAGAAACAGTTGTCCGGCGCCATTGGAGATCTCAGAGATCAAATCGCCGAAGGCAAGGAAGCCGTAGCGATCTTCCGCTCGCGTCTCCCCGACGAGAAGGACATCGACCAGATCGTCAGAGAAGTCTGGCGGCTGGCGAAATCGAATGATCTCTCGCCGACATCGTTACGAACGATCCCGCCGAGGAAGAACAAACAGTTCACGAGCCCGGACGGACCGCATGGCGAGCAACCCGTGCTAATCCAGATCGAGGGCGATTTCAACGGTCTTTACTCATTCATGCTCGACATGGAAAGCCAATCGCGAATCATGCGAATCAGGCAAATGACACTGAAGGCTCCTGAAAACACGCATACGGGCATGGTCTCAGCCACCATAGAGTTCTCGATCTTCTTTGAACGCAAGAAAGGGCAATCCCAATGGACCGCCAAGATATGAAACAAGCCGGCCTGGCGGGCGAGTTCCTTGCCGACAATGAAACCGCCGCCCCGGCCGAAACCCAGCAGACCCTCCAGGCTATAGGTGTTTCCAACGGTCCGTCTTCCGCGGATGAATCGGCAAGCGCCCAGAAGCGCGCCAATGTCGTGCTGGCGGTTCTCTTCCTAGCGGGCATGGCGGTGGTCTACTTCATGTCGATGGAGAGCGAGACCACCCAGGCCAATCCCCTGGAGGCAGCCAGCGAAACAATAGTAGACGCCGCTGTCCAGCAGTTCCAGACCAACCCCGGCGCCATTACAGGTCCCCCTCCCGATACTGAACAAGCCGACAAAAGCCCGGTGGAACTCGCACGCGAAATGATCACCGGAACGCCCGAAAGACAAATCCCGCTAAAGGAACTGAAGAACAACCCGTTCCTGCTGGTGGCCGACAAGCGAGCCCGGGCCATCAAGCCCGAGGCAACCAAGCCCGTCGGCATAACACCGCGCGTAACAGCTTTGCAGAGAGCTGAAGCCCTGCAATTACAATCGATTGTTGAAGCCAATGACCGTTCGCTGGCGATTATTTCAGACCGATTGCTGACGGTCGGACAGGAAATCGCCGGATGGCGAGTGCATGAAATCGGCGATGGGCAGGTAGTCCTTAAGAGGAAGAACCTGTCATACGTACTCAGAGTAAAGCAGTGATACCGCTCAGCGAATAGCGGACCGTGCCGTGTCGATAAGCGCACGAAGGAGAGATTCTTGCCGAAATCGTTTGATAAAGGTTTCCGATGGGTCACAGACCCCTCGGTTCAAGTTGAGGACACACCCGAGACCTCCCAGGAATCCCAGGAACCCGAAACGTCCCAGGAGTCCGATGCCGCGCCCAAGGGACCCGTACAGGGAACCGGAATGCCCGCCGACCAGGGCACAGTCGCGGCATGGCGTCCGGCCAGAAGCGAACCTGTCATCAATTTCGTTGATTCGCTTATCGCAACGGCTGTAAACGAAGGCGCCAGCGACATCCACATTGAACCTCGCGAAAAGGAGCTCCACGTTCGCCTTAGAATAGACGGGGTGCTCTTCAAGAAGCCCGCCCCGCCGATCAAAATGCACCCGGCGGTGATTTCGCGTCTGAAAATCCTGGCGAATCTGGACATATCCGAGCGCCGCCTGCCACAGGATGGACGCATTCGCGCAAATGTCAGCGGTAAGCAGATCGACCTGCGAATATCCATGCTTCCGATCTCACACGGTGAGAAATGCGTAATCCGAGTTCTGGACAGCCATGCGATTTCCGTTGGCCTCGATCAGTTGGGTATGTCCCCCGGTACGTTTGAAGCCTTTCGCTCCGAGATCCTCCAGCCGCACGGAATAGTGCTCGTAACGGGCCCGACCGGCAGCGGAAAATCCACAACGCTCTATTCGGCTCTTCAGGTGATGGACGGGGCGACTTTAAACATCTGCACGGTGGAGGATCCGGTTGAATACGATCTTGCATCGATAAACCAGGTGCAGGTGCATGAGAGCATCGGTATGACCTTCGCCGCCGCTCTCCGCAGCCTGCTCCGCCAGGACCCCGACACCATTATGGTTGGCGAGATTCGGGACGAAGAAACCGCCAGGGTCGCCGTCCAAGCAGCCCTGACCGGGCACATGGTGCTAAGCACTCTGCACACCAACGATGCGCCATCGAGCATAACCCGTCTGGTGGATATCGGAATCGAGCCTTATCTGATCAGCGCCGCGGTGAATGGAGCACTGGCGCAGAGGTTGTTGAGGCGGATATGCGAGAACTGCAAGGAGCCCATGACGACGGTGCCCGAATCCACCGCTGTTTACCTTGAAAAACACAATGTCGAGCCCAGACAGCTTTATTGCGGAACGGGCTGCGAAGTCTGCCGCCACACCGGATACAAAGGACGAATTGGCATTTACGAATTGCTGGTGCTGAACGAAGAACTTCGCGACATCATCACGCACAACCCCTCCCTGGGCGACCTCAAGGCCGCATCCAAGAAACAAGGCATGCACACCCTTCGGGACGACGGGCTGCAAAAAGCTTTCCAGGGCCACACCACCGTCGAAGAGCTGATTCGAATCACTGAGAGTTAACGTTCAGGAGCAGAGAGAGATTTTGAGCCAACTAGAAACAATACTGAAGATGTCACTCGATCTGGACGCCAGCGACATTCACCTGGTCGCCGGTCTCAGGCCCCTCCTTCGCATTCACAAGGAACTGGCGCCCGTTGAGGAATTCGACGTTCTCACGCCCGAGGACACCGAATCCTTCGTCAGGCAACTGGTCTCCGAAGAACGCTACGAAGACTTCCTGACCGATCGCGACCTCGACTTCTCGGCGGAGCTGCCCGGTATGGGCAGGTTCCGCGTTAACGCTCACTTCCAGCGGGAAACGGTGGGAATGGCGTTCCGTGCGATCTCCAGCAGCGTACCGCCCCTGGAGAAGCTGAATCTTCCGGCGGTGGCCCAGTCGCTGGTGGCGTGCCCTCGCGGTCTGGTGCTGGTCACCGGTCCGACCGGTAGCGGAAAATCCACCGCTCTGGCGTCGATGATAGACGCCATGAACGAATTGTACGCTCACCATATCATTACGCTGGAAGACCCAATCGAATACGAGATTCGGTCCAAGAAATGCGTTGTCGAACAGCGTGAAGTCGGCGCGGACGTAACTACGTTCGCTTCGGGTCTGAGACACGCCCTGAGGCAGGACCCCGACATCATACTGGTTGGTGAAATGCGAGATCTGGAGACAACCGCCGCCGCGATTTCAGCGGCCGAAACAGGGCACCTGGTGCTCAGCACGCTGCACACCCAGAGCGCAGCACAAACCATCGAGCGAATAATCGATATCTACCCGCCCGCCCAACAGGCCCAGATCCAATCGATGCTCTCAACCACGCTGCAGGCGGTTCTGTCAATGGCGCTGTTCAAACGAGCCGATCGCCCGGGAATGATCCCGGCGTGTGAGGTAATGCTCTGCAACTCCGCGGTCAGAAACTGTATCCGCGAGAACCGTATCCACGAAATACCGAACATAATCACCACCAACAAGCAACACGGAATGTGCCTGTTTGACGACGCCCTGAAAGATTTGATCATGGGCGGATTCATTACGCGCGACCAGGGTCTGGCCGGAGCCTCCCGCCCGGAATACCTGAACAACCTACTGGCATGCAGGGTCTAAACAATGGGATCCATACCAAAATCATTCAACGCGCCAGCCAGACCGGACTTCAGTAAGGCCTCGTCGTCTTCTCAGAAGAGTCTGGTCGACAAGATCAACTCGTTCCGCATTGAATTCGGTCCGAGTCTCAAGGATATCCAGGCGTTCACCAACCAATTGGCGGTGATGCTCAAGGCGGGAATCAACATCCGCGACGGTATCGACGCAATAGCCGATCAGGTCCCCAACCTCCGCTTCCAGACCGTTCTGCGAGAGGTCCGCAGCGACGTCGAATCCGGACTGCCCTTGTCAGACGCACTGGCCAAACACCCCAAAGTGTTCAGTCAGCTCTACGTTAACATGGTTCACGCCTCGGAAATGTCAGGGAGTCTGTCGAAGATGCTCGGACGCATATCAGAGCACCTGTCAAACCAGATCGAAACCAGATCCATGGTGCGCGGCGCCATGATATACCCGGCGATACTCGGCGTGATGGCGATTGTCACCACGGTGTTTCTCCTGGTGTTCGTGCTTCCTCAGTTCACCAAACTGTTCGCCGGCAAGGAAGCGCTGCTGCCCAAGCCCACGATAATGCTGATGGCCATGAGCGCATTCATGCGAAACCAGTGGTATATTATCGTCGGAGTTCTGGTTCTGATGATCGGAGCCCTGATAGCCGCCCTGCAAACCGATAGGGGAAAGGTCGTGTTCGACCGCTTCAAGCTGCGCGTCCCGATCATGAAACGCATGTTCCGAGCCCTCTACATCAGCCGCAGCGTCCACACAATGGGCGAACTGCTCACCGCCGGAGTCGACATGCTCGGTACGCTCGAAATCACCGCAGCAGTCTCGGGCAATGCAGTCTATAAGAAAATGTGGTTGTCGGTGCGGGATGCGGTCAAGCAGGGAGACAGGCTCTCGGTCACACTGGACGAAATAGGCATCCTGCCCAAGAACGTTATCCAGATGGTCGCCGCCGGAGAGGAATCCGGCAAGCTCGGTCATGTGCTCACGGAAGTAGCCGAATACTATCAGAAAGAACTTAGAGGTACGATCAAAGCCGTCACCGGAATGATCGAACCGTTGATGATAATACTAATGGGATTCGTGGTTGGATTCATTGCGATGAGCATCATTCTGCCCATTTTCAAGATGTCCAGCCTGGTAAAGTAGATAACGGAGTGCGAACAATGAAATGAAACGCGTAACCAAACGAAGCAACCGAGGCGGATTTACTCTGACAGAGGCCACGGCTGCGATCATTTTTGTTGGTTTAGGGATGGCTGGTATGCTGGCCTCTCTATCATCAGGAACCCGCGCCACCCAAGGCAGTTACGAGCTTGGACGCGCCGGATACCTGGTTAGAGAGATTCGCGAATACACCTTCGCCATCCCTTTTGACGATCTCGTAAGCCAGACGTACACCCAATGCATTGACGGACAAGGCGACGCTATGAACTTCGACGGCGACAGCGAGTGGCAGCAGAAAGTCACCATATCGCGACGCAAGGACAGCGACCTGGGGTCGATAGACGAATCCGGAACGTCCAACGTCAAGTACGTACAGGCCAACATCCTCTACAAAGGCCAATCCATCATGGAAGCAGGATGGTTGGTCACATCGGAGGCGGCGCAATGACATCCATAATGCATTTACAATCAACATCGGCGCCGCACGGCAGGCGCCTCGATCGACGCGCCTTCACGGTGAGTGAAGTTATACTGTCAACATCCATTATGGCTCTCCTGATGGTTGCAGCCGCTACGGCGATGAAAATCTCGCTGCAGGGCTTCGACGAAAACGACAAGACCACACGGGCCATGCAAGGCGCCAGGGGCACGCTCGAACGCCTTACGCGCCAGCTCCGAACGGCCGAGGGTGTGAGCTTCACACAGTCGTCTGAACCGGGAATGTACCAGGGACAAAGCGTAACAATGGACGTCACGACGTTGGTTATCACTGCTCCCAAGGACAGCAACGACCTCCAGCAGGTCAAGTACGTCCATCGCATACCCATGGGAGGCACGGTGGGCGGAAAGCTCTACTACGAGTACCAGGAGCAGGGCCAGGGCCTGACCACGCCGACTCTGGCGATGTTGGGCGAAGAAGACGACGTTGACGTGGAATCTTTCGATGTTCAGACCGTCACCGCCGGAACGGCAACCGCCAGCGCCAAGGTTCAGTTCGTACTGAATGTTGGTGGCAGGCAGTTTGATTTCTCCTCCGCGGTGGCCTTGAGAGGTTACGAGTATTGATCGCCCGAAACGTGCCAAAGCAGTCCCTAACGGCCGCGATGGCGGCGATGCCCTGTCAGGGTGTCGCTTCAGGGGGAAATATAGGCATCTCCTCTCTAGACATCTCTCCTCCATGCGGATGCATCTCTGGCAAGACCATTAGATAACCTCCTCTCTAGCAGATCTTTACGAAACTATCATAATATGGCCGGAATACTTGTTTTTTTTGTCTCCAAATTTGCCTCGGGAGGGATTGTTTCTTATCATACTTCATGGTGGCGATGGATTTTGTGTCACCTATCGGCGATGCGCACTCGAAGCGCCGAACCTTTCAAAAAAAATATTCTCACTAGTTTTATCAGCCCCCTTTCTTGCCGATAAACATTATGTAGACAGTCTGTAGGGAACCAAACAGGAGGCCTGTTTCCCTAAGGCTCAGCACCAGAGAGAGGTTTGAGGCGGCCTGGTTCGGCTGATGAAAGGAGAGGAATGCTACAAGCTGACACACGCTGGGACTTAACAGGCGGTTCCCCACTAGTTCAACAATAAACATCATAGTGTTTCACAGGGTAATCTTAACTGCGCTCGGACGCAAACAAACCATGCCGGAAAACCGGCAAGCTGGAGGAAGATCATGAAAACGAGTAGAAAAGGTTTTACGTTAGTCGAAATTCTGATTGTCGTAATCATTCTTGGCATCTTGGCGGCCATTGTGGTCCCGCAGTTCACTGAGGCCTCGTCTGATGCGAAGCTCTCAAACCTGACGACGAATCTGCAGTCGATTCGCGCTCAGCTGGAACTGTATCGTCTGCATCACAACGGGTCGTATCCCACTAATATTGTGGATGGGCTGACCAAGAAGACAACGTCGGCCGGTGTGGTTGACGCTGCGGGCGCCTACGGTCCATACATGCAGCAGTTCCCCGCCAATCCGTTCATTGACACCGCCGCAGACGCCGTCAAGACCGATGGAGCCGCAGGTTCGGGCTGGAGCTACACCGCCGCAAGCGGAGCCTTCACAGCCAACAGCACCGGACACACCGGTTTGTAGCCAGGGATCTTATCCCGGACGAACGGCAGCGTACTGATGTATAGCTGACGAAACACACCGCCCGGCCGGGGGGAGATCCCAACGACCCCCCGGCCGGGTTTGTTCTTCTCGCAATGGAATGAGGCAGAACCATGTTCCGCACAACGAACACACAACGCGGAACAAACGGTTTTACGATGACCGAGATGCTCACCGTCGTAGCCCTTCTGGGGATCGCCAGTGCTGTAGCAATACCGCAATTCAACGGCAACATCACACAATACGCCCAATCAGCCGCCAGAGCTGTCTCGCAGGACATCCAATACGCACAGGATCTCGCTGTGACCACCCAATCCTCAGTGACAATGACGTTTACGGATTCGGGATATGAATACAGCCTCAAGGACAGTTCCGGGAGTATTCTGACGCATCCTGTCGACCACAAACCGTACACATTCAGTTTCAAGAACGACCCTGGAATGTCGCGGTTGACCGTCGCCTGCAGCTTTGCCGGCGCCACGGAGATCGTCTTCGATGCATTCGGCACGCCAAGCGCGGGCGGAACGATAACACTGAGTCACTCCACACTGCCTTCAGACGTGGTGGTCACTCTTCACCCCGCCACCGGAAGCGTAACGGTATCGGGGCCCTGAGAGCGTCTTCCCCGTACTCCCCCACCGCACATCAGCCTGGTTAATCGGCGGTGTTCGCCGAAATCTCTTGCTCCAACCGGTCAAACAACTTCCTGGCCACTTCGCACTCGGGATCCAGCTTGACCGCCTGACGATAGCAATTCATGGCCTCGTCACTGTCACCTGCAGCCGCATGGCAGCGTCCCAAGAGGCACAGAAGAGTTACGCTCTTTGGATGCAACATCACCGCCGGGCCTAGAATGCGTTCAGCCTCCAGAGGCTTCTTTTCACGCAGCAGGGAATAGCCCAGCACCAGAGTCGCATCAAGCCCGCCTGGGGCGATATGCAGTGCTTTTCGTGCGATTTTGCCGGCTGAGGCGCTGTCTCCCAACGCAAAATGCGCCTGGGCCGTCTTTACCATCAGCGGGGCTGAATCCGGTTGTCTCGACAACGCCTCGGAGTAGGCGATCCTGGCCTGAGTCGGGCGTGAAACCGCTGTGTAGCAGTCTCCCAGCATCGCATAGACCCATGCAGGCGCCTTGGGCTTCACTATCGAGACGCGGGCCTCAAGGGCGTCAGAGGCTCGCGCAAATTGACCGTGGGCAAACAGCGCCCTGGACAGTTCCTCCCGCCAGTTCGCATTATCACCATCTCGTCTGGTCAGCGTAAGATAGTGTTTGGCGGCCAGTTCGTACTGTCTTGCACACAAGGCCAATCGCCCGGCGAGTTCCAGCATCGCGGGCTTCTCTCTTCTGCTCCCGGAAAGGTACTCTTCAACGTATTTGCTGCCTTCAGCAGCTCGTCCGTTAATCGCGAGGACTTCTCCAACGGCCATTACTGCGTCAATGTTCTTGGGGGCAAGTTCGTAAGCCTTCTTGTAGGCGTCGACGGCATGCTGGATGTGCCCGGCCTTTTCATGGGCCACACCAAGCAGATATTGTGCCTGGGTGGATTCTTCATCAAGCCTGCATGCCTCCTGGAGTTCCGCTATCGCGGACACATACGCATCCTGCTCCATTCTGATTCGCCCCAGCACCATGCGGGCCTCGGCGAACTTGGGGGCAAGTTCGACGGCCTGGTCAGCCTTCTTCCGGGCCTTGACGAGTCGTCCGGCCTGGAGATCCTGCTCAGCCATCCCGCAGAAGATCCTCGCGCGGGCCTTGCACCAGCGGTCAAAAGAGTCCACGCGCGATTCGCTCAGGGGCTTCTGAATACAGCCGGAGATCGCAATAACCAGCACCGTCAGTCCAATCCATTTATTCATCTTCGGGCTCCATCCATGGTAGCCGACGAGGAGCAATCCTCGCGTAAGTTATTTCTTTTTCGGTGGGTTAGGCGTAATCGTTTCGATTCGCTTGGTATTCGCGGTCTTCTTGACCGGCGTCTTCTTGCTAACGGGTTTTGCGGTCCGATTCACCGGCTTGTCCTTCTCGATGGATCTGGCGCCCTTCCGGAACGGGAGAATGTAGTCGCGAGGCTGCACCGGAGGCACAGTCTTGCGGAAATCCTCGCCCATCTCAAACATCAGGATTCGGTGGATGGCGTCTTTTACCGTTGACTGCCTGGCCTCTTCAGCCCAGTAAGCCTTGTCAGTGAGGTTCTCACGCATTTCGATCCCCTCAGTCAGCGTAGGCCTCCTGCAAAGCGCCATGTCCAGGTTCCAGCGAGCCTTGTCCAGCCGTCCGTTCTTCAGGTGCTTCTTGGCGCAGTTCAGATAAGTTCGAGCCAATCGATCAGCGGCCCACCATTGCATGCCCTTTCGGGCTCCAACGCGGAATCGCTCAACGTCGTCTTTCATGTTCTTGCTGACGTCCTCGAACTGTTCTTGTTTGATGATGTGAGGGGTCATAAGGACCATGACCTCGCGGCGTTCGGTAACGTCGAGCGTTGAACCAAACAGGGTGCCCACATACGGGATACTGCCTATGATAGGCACCTGTGAACGCCCGTTTGTGGTGCTCTCGCGAAACAGCCCGCCTATAATGATGGTCCGCCCGTCGCGGACCAGCACGTTGGACGTAACCTCGGTCGTGGTCTCTGACGGGATTGTGAAGCTATCGGTCACCTCAACGTCGCCGTCGGAATCTTCCGGGTGGATCATCATCCGGATATAACCCTCTCGCCCAATGTACGGGCGAACAACCAGCCGCGTGCCGCTTTCAAGGAACTCAATCGACTGGGTCGCAACACCATCGCTGACAACGGTAGTGACGTAACCGTCTTTACTACCAACAATTACCTCGCCCTTCTGCCTGTTAACGACAAGGAGCTTGGGATTGGCGAGCACTGTTACATCCGTAACCTGCTCAAGGGCTCGCAGGAAGATGGAGATGTTGTCGGTAAGGAACCCAAAGGTGATTCCACCGGTGACCGGAGTGAAGTCCGTGCGAAGGCTCTGCACGTTCGAGACGTTCGCTCCGGGCGTGTTTCTCAGTGTGCCTTCAGCCACTGTGGTAAGACCGCCCTCGACGGATCCCTCCGTGGTGAAGTCCGTATTGGACATAATGTTGAAATTGACCCCGAGATTGTTCCTCTCGGTCAGCTTGGCGCTGAGGATAGTCGCTTCGATCAGCACCTGCTGGGGTCTTATGTCGATCTCATCGATAATTTCGGCGATACGCTTGATATTCTCCGGATAATCACTGACTACAAGCACACCGCTGGTGGCGTGGCTGTTGTCGCCTGCTTCGGTCGCACTGGCCACGATTCCCGTCGCGGGCGCCGGAGTTACGGCGATAGCTCCCTCTGAAGACATTGCGGGCTTGATGAGCGTCTGTGCGTCCGCTGCAGTTATGTAGTCCAACTGAAACGTACGAACTTCCATCTTTATCGAGGCTTTGGCGATTGCGGCAAGTTCTTCCAGCGTGTGGATATAAATGAACTTGCCCTTCTTAAGGGATCCAAAACCGCTGGACCTGAGCACCGCCTCGAGGGCTTCGTCAAACGTTACTTTATACAGATTGACCGTTACGCGCCCGCTAACATCCTTGGAAGCAACGATATTGGCGTTGTACAGCATACTCAACTGCTGCAACACGACCCGAAGATCCGCATCCTTCCATCTTCCGGTGAAGGTGCGATCGGAACTAACGCTGCCCGTACCCGAATCGTCGGTCTTCGCAACGGTCTTGTCAGACGCCCCCTTGTCGTCTCCGGTTTTGGGTTGGGCCTCAGCGATGCCGCTAAGCAGCAGAACCACCGCCAACCCCAAGCTAATGACCATTCCGTGCCGTGTGAACCAACTGGTCCGTTTCATCTTTGCGCTCCTTGCACGCCAACCGGGGCGTTCGTTAACGACACCGGCAGCGATAAGTACATCCATGCAATAGACCGTCCTGCGCGGGCAGTTACTCGCGCAGAGACACAATCATGGTCAGTTATCGGCTAAACATCGATTTTCACTCCAAGGGAATCTCGGAAAAACCTTACTACCGCCAACACGAAACAGTGGGTGTGAGAATTTTTTCTGGCGCTTTTTAAATCACTATGTATGCTGGCCTTAGGAACCCTGTGCAGGGTGAAAGTTTTCTACTGGTTTTTTTACGGAGACGAGGCCATGAACAAGGATGTTAAGATTACGGCAGAACA
>JASLNT010000032.1 GCA_030745875.1 Phycisphaerae bacterium | reverse complement strand
CCGCGTGACGCTTGTCTGGCCCGACGGCGCGATCGCCAACCAGTGGGTCGAAGTGACAGTGCTTGCGACCGCTGACACCGGACTCGCCGCCGCCGACGTGTTCTACTTCGGCAACGCAGTTGGGGAGACAAGCGGCGACGGCGTGATCGGCCAGGCCGAGTACGATACATTCAAGAGCCAGTTCGGCCAGCGCGGCGGGATCGGAACACTTGCATCCGACTTCGACGGAGACGGCCGCGTGGGCTTGCGCGACTTTGCGCTAATGCGAAGCCGCTTCGGCGCCGAAGTCCAATCACCGACCATCCCGGCCCCCGCTTCGCCCGCCGCCGCCGCTCCGGCTCCCGCACTCCTTACCGAATCCACCGAGGACGCTGCCGCTGCTGCTGATACAACCGTTGCGACAGCAGTTTCTCCGGTGGTCGATCTGCTTGTTGAATCGCCATTGGCGGATGGATACGTTTCGGAGTCTCAGGCGACATCAGCGGCGCCGCAGGAGTTTGCCGCTACCGGAGAGTACGATCTCAAACCCCTCAGCGACGACCAGGCCGGTGATGAGCAGGACGACGATTTATTGGCGGATCTTCTTGCTGAATCAGCGTTAACGACGCCTCTATAGCACTGAAAAGCCAATTCCGCATAAATTATGGGGTGATCTGCAATAGACGCCTTTTAGGGGAGTTGTTTCCATATAAGATTCGGTGTAGCCTGAGGCGAAGCAGTACGATAACCGAAATCTTTTTTTTCTTGTAACCGGTTAGTCGCATTGGTCAAGTATATGCATTAGGGCTAATCGGCCCGGTGTCGGATAGCGTTGCTTTCCGACAGATGCACAAATTAAGGAAACTTGTATGGGTAGATCCATAACGTGCCTTATCCTCACCGCCGCAATCGCCATATCATCCTCAAATGTCTGTGCGGAAGGTAAATGGGAAACCAACGCCGCCAGCGAACAAGCCGCAAGCATGGGACTGACGTGGTTGGCGAACAACCAGGGTAAGGAAGGCAACTGGGAAACGCAGGATCTGGGATTGGTGTCGGTGGGGGCGCTGGCGTTTCTTTCGGCGGGCAATACGCCCGAAACAGGCAAGTACAGAGAAAACGTCCGCAGGGCGCTCGATTACGTGCTCGCCAACGCCAAACCGTCGGGAATGCTGAACATCACCGGAGACCGGCGCGACATGTACAATCACGGGCTGGCGACGTTCGTGCTGACCCAGGCCTACGGGATGAGCAACGACAAACGACTGGGGCGAACGCTGCGAAAAGCAGTGAAGCTTATTATCGACGTGCAATGCAAAGACGGCGGATGGGACTACGTTGGAGCCCGACAGGACAAGGGACACGATCTGTCGCTGGCGGTTATGCAGGCAAAAGCGCTGCGGGGCTCGATGGACATCGGCATCCATATCCCCAGAGAGACCGTTGCTCTGGCGGTGAAGTCGGTGCAAGGATATTACCGTTCCAAGCGCGGTAAAGCCGACGATCTGGCGACGCGATACGGATGGCGAGAAGAGGACGCCCGATATCCCGGGCGTTTCACGTACAACGGCGGTAACGGGACCACCGCAATGGCCGCCGCCGGAGCCGTCTGCCTCCAGGAGTTTGGTAAATACGACGACTACCGAATCCGGAGGAGCATAAACGGTGTGCTTGAAGATATTGAGACGCGTATGAAGATTGAGCCCGGAAGAGTGCCTTTCGACGCCTACACCATGTACTACGTGTCACAGGCGTTGTATCAGGTGGGAGGCAAGGCCTGGCAGGACGGTTATCCGAAGATACGCAAGGCGCTGGTCGATTCACAGGCGCTCAAATCGAAGAGCAGCACTGTTGGCGATGAATCCAACGGGTCATGGGGCGGAAAGCGGGTCGGAGGCAAATCCGGCCAGATGTTCGGTACGGCGGTGGCGGTTTTCACGCTGAACATACCCAACAGATTCCTTCCGATACTCCAGGAAGGCAAGACTTCCGGAAGGCGAAGAAGCATTCGAAGAGCATCTAACCCGACGCCCGTCGGCGGTAAGGTTAAAGTGGTGATGAAAGACGTTAACGAGCCCGACGCCTCCGACAAAGGAGCCGGGAAAAAGGATAGTCCCGTAAGACTGGCCGTTAAGTCCAGCCGGGCCGCGACGAGCGACGGACACTCGAAGAATCGAAAGGCATTGACTGAATAATGAGCTTTCTATCGGGCATATTCCTGACGGCGTTAGTGGCGGCTGGCGGACCGCTGATCATCCACCTGCTGAACCGCAGAAGACGTCGGACAATCCACTGGGGTCCGATGGACTTCCTCATGGAAGTTATCAAACGATCCCGCCGCATACTGCATCTGCGCGACGTGTTTCTGCTTGTGTTGCGAACGGTTGTGGTGGCTTTGTTTGTTTTGGCGATGTCGCGTCCGTACTGGTCGGCGGGAGCCGACGCGGGCGGAAGCACCCAGCCGATGCACGCGGTGATAGTAATCGACAACAGCTTGTCGATGGGCTACGCCGAGTTCAACAAGACGCTTCTGGACAAAGCCAAAGTCAAAGCTCTTGAGTTCGTCAAGGCTCTTCCGTCGGGCTCGGAGATGTCGATTATCCCGCTGTGCTCGAATGCGACGTGGCATACGGATGATGTCTACGCGAACAAGGAAGACGCCATGGAGGCGATCAACCGAATAGAAGTTGTCGACCGTTCGGTTCAGTTGTCCGACGGTATGGCTGAGGCCCAGAGGGCATGCAGATTCGCCAGAGACATACCCTCCAAGCGAGTGGTCTTTATCGGCGATGTCCAGAGCAGGAGTTGGTCGATGGACGGGGTGGGAGCCTACCTCAAGGACATATCCGACATTCAGATCGTGAAGGTGGCTGCGGACAAGCAGGCCAACAATATGTGGGTCTCGGACTTCAAACTGCTCCACAGCGTTGCTGACACGGTCTCTCCGGCGGTGTTCCGGGCCACCATAAGAAACGAAGGCAAGGAGCGGAGGGGCGTGACGGTGACCCTTACGGTTTCCGGTCCGGACGACAAGACAGACGAATACCCGAAACACGTGGACTTGCTGCCCGGCAGCGAACTGCAATTGGACTTTCGTCACAAGTTCACCGACGAAAGCGCCTCCAGCAGCGAACCTGCGTATTACCCCGCGACAGTGCGCATGACTCCGACCGACGATTTGGAGATGGACAATTTCAGGACAATCATTGTTCCTGTGGTCGCCAACACTCCCATACTCTTTATCGACCAGCACGGATCGCGAGAGAACGCGGCGGCCAATCTGTACGGAGAGACGGGTCGCGTCCGCAAGCTGCTTAGCTCGCGCGTGGTTCGGGACGCCGATGACAGCACCGGAAAGCCTATCGCCAAGAACCTGATGAGGATTGATGAAATCACCAGGAAGGTCCTTAAAGAAACCCGCCTGGTGGTTATCGCAGGAGTCAAGGCTCCCGATGCCGAACAGGTCGTGTTGCTCAGGGAATTTGTTGAGCAGGGCGGGAACATCTTCTTGGGAGCGGGGGGCGAATTCGATCCTGTTCAATGGACCGAAGCGGCGTGGTTGGACGGTGCGGGGATACTGCCTGCTCCGCTGACCGAGACGATAGGACGGCTTCCTAAATCCAACCAGGTGCGGCTGGAGAGTTTCGGGCTGAACGCCGCAAGCGTCGTGGGAGGCCCTCTGTACCTTGACACGAGCCCGGAAGAGACCGAGGCGATCCTGAATACGCCGCGTTTCTTCAAAGCTGTCGCCGCCGATGTCGTCGCGGCGAGAAAAGCGATTTCCGAGATTGAAAGCAAGAGGATCAAAACTCGCAAGGACTGGCTTGACGAGTACAACGCTAACGAGCGAAAGTGGAACAAAGCCGAGGCCGACGGAACGCTGACCCCCGCCGACAGCAAGAAACGGCAGGCCGATCGCCTGAAGGCCAACGCAATGGACCCCAGATGGTTGGCGTGGCGAAATCCGCTGGCCAGAGATGATTCGCAGTTCAAGGTGGATGAGCTGGTGAAGCTCACGCAGCCTCACGTGCTGGGCAGTTACGATAACGGGCGCCCGTTTGTTATCGAACGCCGGATCGGAAAGGGACGCGTGGTGATGCTCACTTCGGGCATGTGGCCCGAATGGAACACGATGGCGCTGGGCAACGGAGTGCTGCTGCTGGACAGGATCATGCGGTCGCTTCTGGTCCGTTCGCTTCCAGACCGCACGTTTGGCGCACAGCGAGAGATCCTGATTCCGGTGACTGCAGCCGACCAGGTCGCTAACTTCACGGTCCAGGCTCCCGGCGAGACTACGCCTCGCATACGGGGGGTCGAAGCCTTTGGCGCGGAGAGTTACGGACTGCCTCTCAGATCGATCCAGAAACGCGGAGTATACACCATCAGACGCCAGGGCGCCTCGGCGAAGAAGGACGGAGACGAGGAAGCCCCGGACGGATGGTCGATGGCGTTGGCGGTCAACGGACCGGCCGACGAAAGCGACCTGGTCTGCAGCGAACAAGACGATCTTCCCAAGAAGATCGGTGATACGACGATTACCTGGATCTCAAGCAACGAGAAAATCAGCCTGGCGGGGAAGAGCTACATCGGACACGATTTCTGGTGGGTTCTCATGTTGCTTACGCTGGGATGTGTTTTGCTCGAGATGGTTCTCCTGACTGGCTGGCGTCTTGCAGGCCTGCCCAGTAAATCCACAGGCGCCGCTTCGGATCAGACTGCAACGTCGGAGATAACGCAATGATGTATTGGTTGGGAAAACTCCTTGGCATCGATGGACTGGAATCGGTCGTCGAGCACCACATACAGTTCGCCGCACCATGGGCGCACGGTCGCCCGGCGCTGGTTTTGTTCGCGTGCGTGGCCGTTAGTGTGCTCTCGATGGTCTTCTATATACGCTACCAGGGCTTGAAGAAGAAGAGAGCAAGCGTCAGCATGGCGATCTTCCGTGCGATCCTGCTGAGTATGCTCGTATGGATACTGGCCGAACCGGAAGTGGCGCTTAAGATCAAGCAGAATCCGAAACCGCTGCTGTTGATGTTGTTTGACGGAACAGACAGCATGAACATGAAGGACGGGGTTTCCGACAATACCCAAACCGCCCTCAAAACCGCACTGGGCGACGCGACGCCGAATTTCGGCGACGGGGACAATCGCCCCAGCCGACAGGACATTGTCCAGGCGACGCTTCGCAGCAAGAAGTTGGGTTGGCTGAACAAACTCAACAAAAAATTCCGGTTGAGGGGATACGTGCTGGACCAGACTGATCGCGTGCGGGAATTCGACATGCCGCAACTGGAATCGGGTGAGATAGACGTCGAAGCGGTGGCCGGTGAGTTGGAAGGCGCCAACGCTAACGTTACGGCGTTGGGCGCGGCGTTGGAGGATATCAGCCGCCGCACCCGAAGCCGCCTGCTGGCCGGAGTGGTCGTAGTCAGCGACTTCGATCAGAACCGAGGTCGCCCTCTTGTCGCGGCGGGCGAACGGTTGAATGCTCCGGTGTACACGGTCGGCGTGGGCCCGTTGCAGGCTACAAATCTCTCGGTTGGTCTCCAGGCTCCGATGGTCCTGAAGAAGGGCGAGAAAACAAGCGTAACAGTGTTGTTGCGACATAGCGGCCTGGAAGGTCAACCCGCCGAAGTTGAACTTCTGGCAAGGCGCCTTGGTACGATTGAAGGGGTCGCCGACAGCGAACGGTTCGAGCGAGTCGCCCCGACCAAGGTCGTAAACCTCGACTCCAAGAGCGTTACCGCTGAAATAGTGTATCAACCGCAGGTTACCGGACGGTTCACGCTCCAGGCCAAAGTCACGCCGCTTGAGGGAGAAGTACTGAGCAACGACAACTCCTCCCAGCGAGACGTGATGATCCGAGACGAGTCGCTGAAGCTGTTGTTCGTTGAGCACGAACCGACGTGGGAGTGGCGATTCATGAAGGAAGTATTCCACCGTCATCCGATGATCGGGCGGGAAGGCTTCCGAACCTATCTGGACTCGGCCGATTTCAGCGTTCGGAGAGGCAACGATCTGTTCATCG
This sequence comes from Phycisphaerae bacterium, assembly GCA_030745875.1. Classification (GTDB taxonomy): domain Bacteria; phylum Planctomycetota; class Phycisphaerae; order SM23-33; family SM23-33; genus BS750m-G57. The sequence goes on along the minus strand of JASLNT010000032.1, from coordinate 24,143 downwards.
AGACACTCGTACGATCGCGCGAGGAGTTCTTCAGTTACGATATAATCTTCATCTCCGACGTTCCAGGCAGGACCCTTTCCCCGCATTTTCAGAAGATGCTCAAGGAATACGTGCTGCAGTTCGGGGGCGGTCTTGTGGTCCTTGCCGGACCCAGAAACGGTCCGTCGTCGCTGCTTAGAACAAGTGTGGCTGACATGCTTCCTATTGTGCCCGGATCGGGGATTCGCGTTCGCCACGGGCAGTTCAGTCTGGGGCTGACTCCCGAGGCCAAAGAGTACGACTTCATGAGGCTCGGAGACAGCGATTTCGAAAACGAGCAGGCTTGGAGCTGTTTCCGTAAACTCCAGTGGTACCAACCCTCGGTCAGGCCTCATCCGCTGGCGACGGTTCTGGCCGAGCATCCGAGAGATCGGTGTGTGGACGCCAAGACCCCCCAACCGCTGATTGCGGTGCGGAGATATGGAAAAGGCGAGGTCGTCTACTTCGCCTTCAACGAAACATGGCGCCTTCGCAGACTCTATGGCGAGAAGTACTACAGCCAGCTATGGGGCCAGTTGATCTACCGGATGGGCTTGAGCAGGGCGTTGGGATCCCAGAAGCGTTTCCGCGTTGAGACGGATCGGGATGTGTATCAGGCCGGGCAGAAAGTGCGAGTAACGGTTGAGGCCTACAACAGGGACTATCAACCGCTTGAACTGAAAACCGGAAGTCTGTCGGCCAAGCTGATCGCTCCGCAGGCCACGGGCGACTCCCAACCGTCCCAGACGACTGTCAGTATTCCGTTGTCCCGAGACAAGGTGATATACGAGACATCCGTGCCCGTATTCGCCAGCGGATTACACCGCCTTCTGGTGAAGGACCCGATCACGCTTGACGAGGTCGAGACCACGTTCAAAGTGTCTCCGACGACCGCTGAAGGGCGATCGGCGGTTAGGAATATTACTAAGCAGAGAAGGCTGGCTGAAGACACGGGCGGAAAATCGTACGAATTGCACGAAGTGGCGACTATGGCTGACGATGTCAAGGATCGCGACGTGGAAGAATACAGCAACCGTCGCATTCCGCTCTGGAACACGTGGTTGGTCCTTGTGTTGGGACTGACGCTTATGCTGGGCGAGTGGTTAACCCGTAAATTGATGAACCTACAATAATGAAACGATTACCGAAAATACGATCAGGTCTGGCTCGGTTGCGTCTTTTTCGATCCACCGTCCGTTTAGGGATGATGGGTTCTACGGCGCTGAGCATCGTGCTGTGGGCGATGGCGGTTGCGTTCCTGCTGGACTTCTGGATCGAAATGGGCAGGGTGGAGCGGACTATTGTGCTGCTGGCGGTGATTGGAGTGGCGATCTGGACGATTGTCAAGTACCTTGCTCCGGCGCTTAAAGTGCATGAATCCGACACTGCGTTGGCTGTTATGGTCGATAACATGCACAGCATGCATTCGGACCTTGTCGGAGCCCTCCAGTTCGCCGATGAAGGCCGCTCGCAGTACGGATCTGAGCAACTTCGCGAGGCGGTGGTTGAATATACCGGAAAGGCCGCCGGTGAGTTGAATTTCCTTGAGGGGTTCTCCCGAAAAGAACTTCTCAATCGCCTGCTGATTTTTGCAGCCACGGTGCTGATCTGCCTGACTCCGGCGGTTGTCTACGCGACATACACCGGAGCATTTCTGAAACGTATGGTGCTTTTCGATGTCCGCTATCCCACGCGTACGACTATCGAAATCATATCGCCCACACCGGACCAACTGGTCGCCGAAGGCCAACCGGTGACGTTCCGTGTCGACGCCAGGCATGCTTCGGGTCCGGAGAGTCTGCCCAAGACGGGTGTTGTGTGGATTTCGACGACCGACCGAGATGTAGCTGAGCCCATTGAGTTGACGCGTCGTGGGAGCGAGAAAGATGTTCCCGCCGTTTACAGCGGGGCGCTGGAAAGCGTCAAATCCGATCTCATGTACACGGTGTCCATCGGCGACGCCAAGTCCGACCCCCGGTATCTGAAGTTGATTCCCCGCCCGCAGGTGGAGCTTGAGTTGAAGGTTACTGCTCCGAAATACGCAGGCGGTAAGACTCCTACCAAGTCGGCGAACCGGCGTAAGGCGGTTGTTCTCGAAGGCTCAAAGGTTGTCCCCGTGATCACCTGCAGGAACAAGGAGCTTGTCAAGGGTGAGATCACGTTCATCAAGGGCTCTGAGAAGGACAAGAATCTGGAGAAGAAGACCTACGAGATGAAGCTTGAGGGCGGAGCACTCGTGTTTGACACCGACGGCAGCCCGCTTTCGGTGGTTACGGAGATTGCGCGGTTCGAGATCACCGCAACCGACGTCAATGGACAGACTCCAGAGAATCCCGTAAAGGGTTCGGTGCACATCGCAGCCGACCTTCCGCCCAGAGTGGCGTTGATGGCTTTCAGCCGCTATATCGTCCCCGGCGCGGCGCCTGAACTGAGGTTCCGTGCGATTGACGACTATGCGCTGGATGAGATTACTCTTCACCTGGAGATAATAGACGCAGACGGTGGCGAAACTAAACTCAAACCTATAGCCCTCCGCAAACCCCGGGACAAGAATGGGAAGCGACTGGTCGATTACAGCGGTTCGTATACGCTCAATATGACAAGCATGAAACTGCAGAAGGGCTACCAGATTTCCGCCTTAATCGACGTGATCGATTATCGCGGTAAGCTCGAAGGCAAGTCCAGGCAATCCGAGAAGTGGATATTTGAGATTACCGATAACGCCGGCGTCCTGGAAGCGATGGACCGGTTGACCGAAGAGATGGACCAGAAACTCGACGAAATACTCCGCGCCCAATTGGAGGCAGGAAAATGATCAAGCGTAAACAATCCATTCAATGTGCGATTCTGGTTGTGTTGTTGATGGTCGCAGGCCTGTTGTCGTTCTTTGCAGCAGGGGCCTCCGCCCAGCCTGGCGGTCGCGATGCGCGGCTTATTGCGCGCCAGAGAGACTATCAGGAGCGGGCCCGAAAGCTCATGCAGGAATTGCTCCAGGGCGTGCTTCAGAGGCATCTCAAGCAGCTCGAAGAAAACAAGATGGGCAACTTGCCGATATACAGCGATCTGAAGGATATGCAGAAGCGGTCTAAATCTCTGGTGGATAAAGAGATGAAGGAGGCTGTCTCGCTGCTGACCGAGGCCTATGGCATCCAGAATGACGCCAAGAAACGAGCCCTGGTCTACAGTCAGGCGCAAGCAAGAATGCACCATATCCTTAATCGAATTCTGGCGGAGCGGGAACGCCTTCGCCTGCGAAGGCAGTTAGGCGAGCTCATCGAACGGGTGAGATCCCTGATCACCGCTCAGAAGGCGATCCTGAAGAAGACCCTCGATTTGAACGATGAGAATGAAACCGCTACCGCTCGAGCGATCCATTCGCAGAAATCCATTGGACTGATGAGCCTCAATTTGACCAAAGTTCTGAAGTTCGCAGCCGACCAGTCAGGCGATCTCGGCGCGCTGGCCGCCGATGCGGGGCGAGCGATGAAGAAAGGGACTATCACTGAGTCTATAGTGAAGGCGACCGCACAACTGACAGGCGGGGATTTCCCCGAAGCGGCTGCAACCCAACGCGGCATTATCGCGGGATTGGAAAAGGTGATGGCGACGCTTCAGGTCGACTCACGAGATTCGCTGGTGCAGGCGCAGGAGCAGGTCGCCAAACTCCTGGAGCGACAGGAGACGCTTCTCAAAGCCGTTCGCTCTCAGCAGTTCACAGACGCCAATGCGGACCAATGGGTCGCCGGACAAGGCCAGATCACCGAAGGTCTGCGGTCGATTATCGCTCTGGTGGGGACCAGCGAAAAATGCATACGTCTGGCTGATATGGGCGTGAACTTCTCTGAAAACGCCAGGCGGGCGATCTTCGGGAAGGAAAAGACCCAAGCCACAAGCCAGCAGGGGCGCGTAGTCGGTTCGCTTGCGCAATTGCTGGAGGAACTCGACAAGCAGATCGGGATGGAGCGCGATCGGACGGCTGAAGAGCTTATGGCGCTGCACAAGAAACTCCTTGAGACCAGGGATAAGATCGCTGTCGCCAGAGACAAGCATGACGAGGGTGCAAGAATCGCTGGCGGCGATGCGCCCAAGGCCGCTGGGATCGAGGCCGAAGTTGTCAAGATCCTGAAAGCGAGCGCCGGTGAAAGAGATTTGACGAAGATTGTGGTTTCGCGCATTCGCACCGCCGCCGACGCCGCTGAAGTCGCCCGAGAAGCGCTCGCAAAGAAATCGGGCGAGAGCGACAAGAAAATACAAGCCGCCGGACGCGCTATTCGTCACGCCGTCGGAGAGGCCAGGGAAGGCTCGGCCTGGGCGATCCTGGACGCACTGGGAATGACCTTGGGCGAACTCAATCGGGCCGCGGAAGTGCTGGATCGCGCCGCAGCTGCAAGCAGGTATCTTTCGCGTGAACTCAAGAGCGGTAAGATGACTCCCGAGCAATTGGATTATCCTCGCTCGGAAACCGAGAAGGTCCGCCAGATCGCCAAGAAGATATCCGAAGGCATCGCCGTTACGGCGCCCGATGCTGTCAAACCTTTGGAAACGGCTGCTACAGAGGCCGCCAAACTGGTCCGGGCGATGGAGTTGAAGAAGAAGGACGCTGAGGCGGCCAGTCAGGTCGCCAAGAATCTCAACCTCGCCGCAGGCGGGGTTCGCAAGACAATGGGTGTAACCGCCGTCAAGTTGATCGAAGCTATCAAGATCGAGCTAGCCGGTGTTGTATCGCTCCAAGGCGAAACCAACAAGCTCTTGAGCGGTCCGACCCAGCCTCTGGCGCCGCAGGTGCATACTTTGGCTGACAAGGCTTTCGACAATACGCCCAGCGTGGGAGCAGCGTTGCATAGGGCGGCCGACGCCCATCCCAAGGGAGAACGCGATGTGCAACGGGCCAGAATCCTAGCCGAAATCAAACGGGAAGATCTTGAACTCCTGCTGAAAGAAGCTGAGCGACTCAAACAGCTCGCCGAAATACAACAGACTACAGTTGAAGCCATTATCGCCGCTGCTGAGAAGAGCGGTGCGACCGGTGGAGAAGTAGGCGATGCAGACTTGTCGGAAGCAATGGCCGATCACGCCGAAACGCTTGCTGACACCGGGCAGGCGGTTGAAAATGTGACCGGCGGTAGTGAAATTGCCAATAAACCTATCCGGGAAGCTTCCGACATAGCTTCAACGCTGGGTGAGGGCGAAGGCGCCGGTGAGGGCGCTGGCGAAGATGCTGGTGAAGGCGCCGGCGAAGATGCCGGTGAAGGCGCTGGCGAAGGAGCCGGTGAAGGTGCTGGCGAAGGAGCCGGTGAAGGCGCTGGAGAAGGAGCCGGTGAAGGTGCTGGCGAAGGAGCCGGTGAAGGTGCTGGCGAAGGAGCCGGTGAAGGTGCTGGCGAAGGCGCCGGTGAAGGCGCCGGTGAAGGTGCTGGCGAAGGAGCCGGCGAAGGCGCCGGTGAAGGCGCCGGTGAAGGTGCTGGCGCTGGCGAAGGCGCTGGACAGGGTGCTGGACAAGGCGGGATGCCCGGCGGAGGTACGCCCGTAGGCACTGGTGTCGTGCCAAGTTCGCCCATGGGCACATCCCAGATGATCGCTTCCGGTGCAGGCGCCAGTGATTCCGCCGTTGCGGCTGGCGCTGGTGAAGGCGCTGGTGAAGGAGCCGGGGCAGGCGAAGGCGCTGGGGCTGGCGAAGGCGCCGGCGCAGGCGAAGGCTCGGGTATGGGCTCAGGCGAAGGCTCGGGTATGGGCTCAGGCGAGGGCTCAGGCATGGGCTCGGGCATGGGCTCGGGCATGGGCTCAGGCATGGGTCAAGGCATGGGACAAGGCTCGGGAATGATGCCCGGAACGGGCGGTCCGGGCGAGGCGGGCGGTTCCAGTACAGGCGACGGTCCGGCCACTGCAAATACCGACCGGCAGCAGGGCTCCGGTGATTATGAGGATATCAAAGACGGTGACTCCGAGGCTGGCAGTAACGCAGCCGACGTCAAACGCGGTGATGGGAAGACCCTCGCCGGGCGTGCGTGGTTCACCTCACTGCCCGAGGCCGTTCGCGCCGCGGTAAGATCTCGCGGAAAAACTGTGACACCCAAGGGTTATGAAGAACTCTTGAGACGATACTTCCAAGACCAGGATTAGCTATGACCCGTGTAAAGCGGGACACTGGACGCCAGGCGGTCGAGACACCGTCTAAGTAGCCGCCGACGGACGGACTTGATTGGAGAAAAAAGGAATGAATGAAACGACAGAACCTGCTATGAGTCAGGACGACGTAGCCGAAATCGCGAAGTGGGAAAAGGCTTATGGCGAACTCCGCAGCGAGATGGGCAAGGCGATCGTTGGGCAGGACCATGTGATCGAACAGATGATCGTGGCGATGCTGGCTAGAGGTCACGCGCTGCTTGAGGGAGTCCCGGGAGTAGCCAAGACGCTGATGGTGCTGGCGCTTTCCAAGGCCATGCACTTGTCATTCAACCGCATACAGTTCACGCCCGACCTCATGCCCTCGGACATCACCGGTACGGACGTGCTCCAGGAAGATCCCGTCACGCACGTGCCCAGTTACAAATTCGTACCGGGTCCGATTTTCGCCAACATAGTCCTGGCTGACGAGATCAACCGAACTCCGCCGAAGACGCAGGCGGCGATGCTGGAAGCTATGCAGGAGCACATGGTTTCGGCTGGCGGAGAGAACTACGCCCTGCCGAATCCTTTCTTTGTGCTGGCTACGGAGAACCCGCTGGGACGTGAAGGCACGTATCCGCTTCCTGAAGCCCAACGCGACAGGTTCCTGCTGCACATCAATGTGGAGTATCCTTCGGGCCCCGAAGAGTGGGAAATCGCCGAGAAAGTCACCGGCGGAGAGCTCGGGATGAAGGCCTTGGACAGTGTCGAGCCCGTGCTGCAGCCTGAGGATCTCCTCAAAGCCCAGGAACTGGTCCTACGCGTTCCGGTTTCCGACCAGGTCGTCGGATACGCGATGTCATTGGTTCGCGCGTCCCGACCGGGCGCCGACGCCTGGAGCCGCCACGCTCCCGGTGGAGAATCGTCAGATTCCATCACAAAATGGATTAACTGGGGCGCCGGCCCTCGAGGCGTCTTGACACTGATAAGTTGCGCTAAGGCGCGAGCTCTGATTCATGGGCGCTATCACGCTTCCATGGATGACGTCAATTGGGTTATCGGACCGTCTCTGCGACACCGGATCGGACCGAACTACGCGGCGCTGGCGTCGGGGATTACGAGTGAAGAGATCATTGATATGCTGCTGGAGCAGATCCCCGCGGACAAAGAGTATACCGTACCGGTGGCCTGAGGCCTGCTGAGCGAAACGTACATAATGTGCGGAGAGTTGTTGAAAACCCCGAGCAACGATCCAACAGGACAGGAATAAGAATATGGCTGATGAGAACAAAACTACAGACGCAAACGACATAGCCGCAGTCGAAAAATGGCCCGAGATTTACAAGAACCTGGTGGCGGAAGTCTCCAAGGTCATCGTAGGCCAACAGGACGTGATCGAGCAGATGGTCGTCGCCATGCTCGGACGCGGCCACGCGCTGCTCGAAGGTGTTCCGGGAGTGGCTAAGACGCTGATGGTCCATTCGCTGGCCCAGGCGATGAACCTTACGTTCCACCGTATCCAGTTTACGCCCGACCTCATGCCATCCGACATCACGGGTACGGACGTACTCCAGAAAGATCCGGTCACCCAGGAACTGGGATACAAGTTCCTCAAGGGTCCGATCTTCGCCAACATAGTTCTGGCTGACGAGATCAACCGAACCCCGCCGAAGACTCAGGCGTCCATGCTTGAGGCTATGGAAGAGCGGAAGGTGTCGGCGGGCGGTGAGACTTATCCGCTGCCTGACCCGTTCTTTGTGCTCGCTACGCAGAATCCGCTTGAGCAGGAAGGCACCTACCCGCTTCCGCAGGTCCAGTTGGACCGGTTCCTGCTGTACATCAAGGTCGATTATCCCTCCCTTCGCGAGGAATGGGATATCGTTCGCGACGTCAGCACCGGATCGATCGGCGAGAGAGCTCTTACAGCGATTCAGCCCGTGCTGCAGAGCGAAGATATGCTCGAAGCCCAGAGGCTGGTTACGCGCATGCCTGCTTCCGAGCAGTTGATCGGTTACGCCTGGTCGCTGGCGCGGGCGTCTCGTCCCGCCGGTCCGAAAGACAAGAATGGCGGCGACAAACCGCTGGAAGAGATTACGAAGTGGATTAATTGGGGCTCCGGTCCTCGAGGCGTTCTGGCGTTGATAAACTGCTCCAAAGCGCGAGCATTGATCCATGGGCGGTACGAAGCCACCGTGGAGGATATCAACTGGATAGTAGATCCCTGCCTGCGCCACCGAATATCACCGAACTACAGCGGAATTACTTCCGGGGTAACCAGCGAAGATATTATTGGAATGCTCCAGAAAGAGATTCCGTCGGATCAGAAATTTGTCAGGCCGACAGCGTAAGACAATGACGCGATAGCGGATTCCAGGTTTTTTAGACAGCTTTGTACAGGAACTAAGCTGGAGAGGCATCGGTAAAATCTATGGCTTTCATGAGCAAATACATTCGCCCGGAAGTGCTGACCCGTATCTCGCGGATCAAATTCGAGCCCAACGGGCTGGTTGAAGGCACGCTGGCCGGAGCCCACCGATCACCGTTCCACGGTTTTGCGATCGAGTTCGCCGGTCACCGCGATTACGTTCCCGGCGACGATATCAGGCACCTGGACTGGAAGGTGTTCTACCGCCACAAGAAGTACCTGATCAAGCAGTACGAGATGGACACCAACCTTGTCTGTCACCTGATGCTTGACGTGTCGGCCTCGATGCGCTACGGAGAGGGCGACGCGCAGAAACTTCTGTACGCCGCTCGCATGGCCGTAACGCTGGCGAACCTGATTGTGGAGCAGTCCGACCGGGTGTCGCTGACGGCTTTTGACGAGAAGGTCGTCAGTTCTCTGGCTCCTTCGAATTCGCTGGCGCAGCTCATCAACATGAGTGAAATGCTGGACAAGATCAAACCGGTTAAGAAGACCCACATCGGGCCATCGCTGATGGATCTTGCGGCGCGTGCCGGACGTCGGGCGATTGTCGTCATACTGAGTGATTTCTTCGTGGACCTCGATGATCTGAACAAAGCCATACAGCGTTTGCGTTACGACGATCACGAAGTGGTGCTTATGCAAGTGTTGCACAACGATGAGATAGAATTCAATATGCCCGGCACAATCCGGTTCGTCGGATTAGAGGACGACAGAGAGATTGACGCTCGCCCCGAGGACACCCGCAAGGCGTATCTGGAAGCAATGGCCGAGTTCAACGGGCGTCTTGAGGACATCGCCAACGCCAATCGATGCGAACGCCTGGTTTGCGACACGTCCAGAGACATGGCTGAACTTTTCGCCGACTACCTCAACGCCCGATTAGTTCGCGGGCTCTGGTAAGTCCGGTAAGAAATCCCAAATTCACACAAAACGCCGCGACGGCAGGCTCTGTCGCGGCGTTTTGTGTTTAGTTCGCCAGTTCTATCATGAACACCTTGGGCAGCTTGTTCGGTTCGTAGTTCGATAATCCGAATACGTGCTTGCCGTCGCTGGTGATCTGCATCGCGTGGTGGATCGATTGATCTCCCTCAATCGGAATCTCTTTGACTGTTCGCCCGTCCTTGGCGGATATCCACTGTACGAATCGCCCGCTGGAGGGCGTCTGCCTGTTCTTCCCTGTGGGTTTGCCCGCCTTGATCATGTGGACGCTTATGAGAGTGTCTTTTGCCGCCGAGAGCACCGCGGCTAGACCGGCTGTGTGCTTCCGACGCCAGCGGACCTTGCCCGTATCGGGGTCCAGGGCGCATATTCTGTTGGACTCTACGACGATTAAACCGCCCGCATGCAGTCCGAGAATGTGCGCCGAGGGCTGCCTCATGAACGACCAGAGCACCTCGCCGCTCTGGCTCGAAATGCACATAATGTAAGGGCACCCCGGCAGCGAGAAGATTACGTTCTCGTTTCGCACTATCATATCGTCAAGCGGGGTGTCGCTGTGCAGGCCCGGAGAAACTTCGGGCGGAACGAACGGAATGCGTTTGGCCCAGCGAACCGTTCCGCGGAGGTTGCAGTTGACCAGGCATCCCTCGGCGCGGAATACAACAGCGTCGCCAACCACCACAGGGCGACCGATAGCCGGCCAAATGTCTCGTATTCGTACGAGTCCGGACGACAGGGACGACTCGCCTGTTTCCGGAGAAACGCGATGGAGCTGAAGACCCAGCGATGTGTCTTGGTCGGCGGTAATCACCGACACCCAGGAACCGAGCAGGATAGGGTCGGACAACACGTAGTCATCGTATTGTCTGGACCAAAGGAACTTGCCCGTCTTGGTGTCGATGCATGTCAGCGGACGCCCCTTGAGCCCGTACCGGACAAACAGTTTGTCGCCAACACGCAGCGGGCGTGCAGCTAGAGAGATAAGGCTCTTTCCCCGGCGGTTTCGCTTGCGTCCGCTGCGCTGCTGTCGGTCGGGTTCGTGAAACCACGAGACCTTGCGTGTTTTTGTGTCGATAGCGAGTAATTTGTCGATGAAACTGATTATCAATCGCTCCGAGCCGACAGTGAACACCGCGGACTTGGCGGTGGTGCTTTGGGAGGAAGAAACGCGCTCGCCCGAGATGGTTGTCAGGTAGGTTAGTTTGGCTGTGCGTCCGCGAGGTTCAGGCGCGAGGTGAACTTTATTCGCAGCAGAGGTCAGGGGGGCGGTTTTCCTGTCGGCGGCCAGGCGCGTTATCATCTGCTCGAATTCTTTTGCGGAGAATGTCCCACCGGGCAAGGCGACCGGTTTGTCGGCGGGTTTGCCAACGAGGCGCCCCAGCATCGCCGAAGCCAAACGGAGCTTGGCGGCCGCATCGCTTTGCTTGTCGTAATCCTCTTCGGCGGCCAGCAGTTTGTACCGACCCGCTGCGCCCCAGAAGTTTCCGTTGGACAGGTCGCGATCGGCCAGTACGTGCATCGCGCCGAATCCCGGCGCGGTTCCGTAGAACTGCACTGCGAGCGACTTCAAGGCGCTCAGATCGTTTTGTCTTCGGGCGCGTTCCAGGCGAATCATTCCGATCTCGGCGTAATCGCGATTCAGGACCGCTCGCAACTCCGGTGTTTTGCGAATGACTTCCCTGACTCTGAAGTGGCTGGATTGCAGCAGATCCTCTTCGTCTCCGAGCGAGACCAGTGCGTCGGGTATGGTCTTCAGGGTAATGACTTTGCAAGCCGGTTCGTAGTGTTTGCTCTTTATCAGGAACATGAACTCCCCGAGCGTATTGAGCATTTCGCGATCGTCGTTGACCACCAGCGGGTGTCGCCACGTGGCTGGCGATTCCCCTGCTTTTGGGTCCGCCGGATCAACCAGATTAGCCCTCGCTTCCGACAGAGCCCACTTCGTGAAGGCAAGGACGTACCTGTCTTCCCATGAGCTTGTGCTTCCGGCGTGGTACATCGCTCGCATTGCTTCCCTGCGCACGGTCTTCCATTCACCACGCGTTATGAGATGCTGCAGGTAAAGTCGAAGCAGTCCGGGCGCGACCACCAGCGCCTTTGTGCGTCCTATAGGAGACATGTAAGAGGCGTTGACGATCTCTCCGAGCGCCTTGTCCTTGCCGTTTTCCAGGCAGTTTCGGGCCAATGCCTCATAAGCTCCGTGCTGAATGGCGCCCAACTCGCTGGTCTGCCACGCTATGTCGGACAGTTCGTTAACCGCTGTGAGTATCTTATCAGTGTCATCGCCCGATCCGCGGGTGATCGCATCGAACAGCAAGTTCCGCATCGCATCGCGTCGGACATTCCAGTGAGTAGCACGAGAAATAAGAACCGTATCGCACGCCATTGACCACTCCAACGCCGATACGTTCTTATCATTGGCCTTGTCGATAGACGGCAGCATGCCTGCAATTGAGTAGGCTTTCAGCATATCCTCGCTCATCGCCTCGGCCGCTTTGGCCACCAGCTTCGGGTCCGCGAGTTTGGCGAATGCTTCAAACCGCCGGACAGTTACGTCGCCCAGGGTTGTCCGGCGCGGGCCTTTGTCTTTGATTCTAGCGGTGGGCAGTTCAAGACCAAATGTGATATTCTCCAGATTGCTCGTACTCTGCCCACTCAGCCTCCGCCACCATCGTTTGGCGTCCGGGCTGATCCATATCCCCCAGAAATCGCCCGCGACGCGCATACGTATCCAGAACTCCTTTCCGACAGTCTGCCCTCGGGCGATGGCGTCGGCCTTCTTTTTTCGGTCGGACGTGTGCAGGACATAGCGGTCTTCGTGAGGATCGAATCGAATGGAATCCGCGCCCAGCGAAGATCTGAGATGGATACCTGTTGAGGGGTGGAATTCGGTCACGTGTACGGTCAGCTCGACGCCGGCGGCAGGAACCTCGGCGAGAGTGAATGATGCTTTCGCGTGGATGGAGTCGACCTTGTTGACAAAGCTGACCTTCCCGCCGTTCTTGTCGATCACCAGCTCGACTTCCTCCGGCTTCTTATCAGCCGGATCCAGCTTCCAGTCGAATGCGGCGGCGTTGGTCTTGCGGATCGAATTCGGATCCGCCTTCCTGCTCGGCAGCGCCAGCGGGCCGACGACCCTGGCTTCGACCAGATTCAGCGCCAGTGAAGAGCACTCCAGCTTTCCCTCGGTGGGCGGTTTGTCCATCGCGACGCTCAGGAGCGGTACTTCTCCGCGGCAGACCATCATGTGTCCGTTCTGGTGTCTGATGTCCACACCGTAGCACCGATAGCTTTGCCATCTGTAGTGATCATCGCAGGAGTCCACAACGGTTGGAGTGGACTTGGCGTCCTTCCTGGCGATGCTCACCATGCTGATGCGCTTGCTGGGTTCGATACTGATCAGGACCTTGCTGTTGGCGTTCCAGAATTCCAGTTTGCAGCTCCTTCCAGATTTGAACTCAAAACGGAGCATCCGCCCGGGGGCGGGAACCGTCCCCAGTCGGTACGAACCGTTGAGTTCCACATACTTGCGGTCGCGAGAGAATTTGGGTTCCCCGGCGCCGCCCTCGCGACGGAGGAGTTTTAACAGGTGCGCCCGCCAGTTGGATTCTTCCCCAGACCCCGCCAGGGCGTAATCGCTCCATCCCATCGGGAAAGTCGCCGGTGGTGTAACAATATCCGCCGGTTGCGTTTGCGGAATCCCGGTCAACGTATTGCCCGGATCCTTCGGATCAATCGGTTTGGCGCCCCCGGGGCGGGTGGTTGGTGCGGTGGTTGCTTGCGTGTCGGCTGGGCGCGTAGTGGGCGCGGGGGTCGTAGTGGGCTTCTCGGGCGGGGTTACAGTTACTATCGGCGTTGAGGGCTGATTCAGGTGTGACCTGATCAGCAGAAAACCCCCGACCCCTGCAGCAATAACAGCTAGCATTATGATTGAGCATATTACGCAACGGTTCTTCCCTCTGCCCGCGGCAAGGCGCTGCAACTGTGCGATTACTTCTTCAAAGTTCTCCGGCGGAGAGGCGTACTTCGTCGCCAGGGACTGTTCCATCGACAACTCGGCCAACATTGCCTCCTGGAGTTCGGGGCTGTCGGCGAGTTTGGCGCGGATCTCGGCGATTTGCTCTTCAGTGAGGTCTTCGGGGAGATGCGTTTGAATCAATTCTATAAGTTCTGGAACATCCATGATTTGTTCTACCCTGTCTGTTTCTGAATACACTGTCTGAGTGTTTGGCGGGCGCGGTGCATCAGCACCTTTACAGCGCTCAGTGAGCTGTCAGTTTCGTCTGCGATGGCTTGCAGCTTGAGTCCGGCCATATAACGGAGATTCAGCGCGTCACGCGCCGATTCGGTAAGTTGCAGCGTGCAAACCGGCAGGAGGGGGAGTATGTCTTCGTACGGATTCTCGGTCTGGGCCGTCTCTTCCAGTTCCAGACATAACTCAGTCCAGGCTACTTCCTTGCGACGTCCGACTTTACGCACATATTCCCGCAGTACGTTGCGTGCTATTCCCAGCACCCAGTACTTTATCGGCGTTGATCCGTCATATCGCTTCAGCAAGCGAAATGCGCGAAGAAAGGCTTCTTGGCAGAGGTCTTCGGTATCGTGGGTCCTGAGGATCCTGGCGCGCAGGTACCCATAGACAGCAACGTAGTTCTCGGAATAGACACCCGAGAACGATGCGGCCTGGTGAACGTCGCCTGAGGGTCTGTCGGGCAAGCGGGTTCCCAAAACGGTCTCCTGTACGTTCATCTGTCGATGTTCAGCCTGCAAACTCCCGTAAAATGCGGCTTTTACGCAATCGTTGCGGGGCGTTCACGTTGAACCCAATAATAGACGACTGCATGCCCTGATACAAGAGTCCGCCAACGCAATCCCCCTTGCCCCGATGCCGGAATATCGTGTTGGCGGAAAAATGATATTCGGGCTCGCCGAGAGCTCCATGGGCCGCAAGGGTTTAGGGGCTCTGTAAATAAGTGGATTATTGTGATCTTGCATTGACTGATTTGCTGCTGTGGAGTAGAATATAGTAGGTTGATTACCTGACGGTAAGTAGGTTTGCCTGCGTTTCCCCCGCGGCTGCTTGGGCTTTGAGGTCGCGATGGGCAGTCATTCTACTAATTGAGGTGCAGGTGTATGGGTACGTTCCACCATCAGATGCAGAATAGCCGCTTTGAATTGAAGTATCTCATTCAGGAGCCTTGCGCGCGTGCGCTTCGCGATTTCCTCAGGGGTTATCTGGTTGTCGATGAGCATGCCGATCCCAGCAATGGAAATCAGTATCCGGTTCACAGCATGTATCTCGACAACGGCAACTATGCTCTTTATTGCTCCACAACGCACGGGCACAAGAACCGCTTCAAATTGCGAGCTCGGTTCTATAACGAGAAACCCAACTCCCCGATCTTCTTCGAGATCAAGCGGCGTCACAACGATGTTATTCTCAAGCAGCGCGCCGGTGTCAGGCGCAGTTCAATTCACAAATTGATGGCTGGGCACTTCCCGACAATTGAGGATCTTGTCGGTTCAGATGTGAATTCCTTTGGTCCGTTGCGTAACTTCACCGCACTGCGGAACAGGCTGAACGCCAATGGGAAGGTTCTGGTCTCTTATATGCGTGAGGCCTACGTAACTCCTAACGACAATTCCGTTCGGGTCACATTCGACAGGGAATTGCAGACTGCCGCCTACCGAGGTGTTTTCTCACTTGACGCGATGGCGATACGCCCCGTGCCCCTTGGGGGCGTTGTCCTCGAAATCAAGTTTACAGACGCATTTCCGGTCTGGTTGCGTGAAATGGTTCGAGTTTTTGACCTTGAACGCAGACCGTTCGCCAAGTACGTTACGTGTGTTGACGCACTCCACAAATTCGAATTAATGATGAGCCCGACCTACCAAGAGGTTATCGGATGAACGATTGGACAAGAATCTTCCATAGCGGAGACTTCGGCGGGACCACCTACGGTCCGGAAACGGCGCTGTTGGTGCTCGTGCTGGCGTTCTGTATCGGGCAGGTTATCGGGTGGATCTACATGCTGACGCACGTTAGTTTGTCGTATTCCCGCATGTACGTCACCTCGATTGCCGTAATGCCCCTTATCGTCGCCCTGGTGATGATACTCATGTCGGGCAACGTTGCGATTGCTTTTGGTTTGCTCGCTGTTTTCGCTGTCGTGCGATTTAGAAACGTTTTGAAAGACACGCGCGATACGGTATTCATATTATGGGCCATCGTCCAGGGCATGGCTGTCGGTACGATGCGCTTCAGCACCGCGATTATGGGTTGCATGTGTGTCGCGCTGGTGTTCAGTTATCTCCGATTCGTTTCATACGGAAGCAGGCACCGTTACGATGTGGTGTTGTCGGTCCACTGGAAGGGGCAGGCTTCAGACATCAGCGCCCTAAAGGCGATTCTGACTCGCCACAGCGCACGGGTGCAACTGGCCAGCCAGCGAGACGGACCGGAGGAAGGGTTGGACCTTACGTACCGCTTGTTGCTTCGCGACCCCGCGCGAAGCCGGGAATTACTTGGTGAACTTAATGTGGCCGAGGCGGTCGCACAGGCATCGCTGTACTACAGACAGGACGAGTCGGAGATTTAGACATGGCTGCGTCTCAGAAGCGAATTCGAACACCGATTAAAGAGCATCTGCGGCAGATGCGATATCAGCTTATACCGGTTCTGGTATTCTTATGCGGCATATACACCACAGTGTTTCTGTGGGGCATGCATATGGAGCTTCCAAACGGTATCGGGGCGGTTAAAGCCCTGCGCATTGATATTGTCAGTCCCGTAGATGGAATACTCGTCTCCCTTCCGGGCGCGAAGAAACCGCTGGATATGTTTGATTCAGTGAAAGCCAACGAGCTTGTCTGCAAATTTGACGATAAGGCAGTCGCCGCCACGATCTACACCCTTGAAGCCGAGGTCAAGGAACTCGGCGCCCAACTCCTGGCTACAGACGCCCAAATGAAGCTGGATTTCGCCGACAGACAAGGCGACAAGTCCGACAGGCGCCAGGCGCTTCTTGATGACGCCAGAAGAATCGCAGTCGACCTGGAACGCGTGAAACTGGACGTGGCCGATAGAACGATTCAGCTTGAGGCCAATCGAATCGGACTGAAAAGACGCGCCGAGAAACTTGACATCGTAAAGGACCTGGTTGCTAAGAAACTGGAAACTCCGTACGTGCTGTCCGACACCAAATTACGCCACGATGTTCTTGCCAAGGAAGTAGTCGAACAGGAAAAAGCCCTCATCGAAGCCAAGGCTCTGGCGGTCAAAGCTCAAGGCAGAATGGATGCGTACGCCAAAATGGTTCGCGAGGAAGACGCTCTCAGGGAGGCCCGGGGTGAAAAGGAATCCTACGCCGAAACCATCCAGAAGCAAATAGACATATTCCTCAAGCCAATTGAAGCTGCTATAGCAACCCAGAAAGCAAGGATCAACGAGGCCGTACTGCAGCGAGAATCGCTCGAGATACGCGTGGACCCGGCGCTTGTCTCAAGCTCCGGTACTATTATGGAAGTCTACCGGAGGCCCGGACAAGCGGTCCGAGCGGGCGAGTTGATCATGAGGATTGCGAATCCCGACAGTATGTACATCGTCAGCTATGTCAGGCAGCCTCACCGCGTTAATCTAGAGGAAAATACGCCCGTGGGAGTGCAGGTCAGAACAGTACCCATCCGAGGCGCCGATACTTATATCGCCAGGGTTGGTCCCCAGATCGAGTCCGTGCCGACGCGTCAACTGCGCGACCCGAAAATTCCGGAATGGGGTCTGCCCGTGAAGATTAGTGTTCCGAAAGAACTGAAGCTCACTCCGGGCGAGTTGGTGAATATTACGTACAAAGCGGCGCCGTAGCATATTGTCGAACCAAGTCCGTCCCCGCGTTCATGTGACCGGAGGTTCAAACGCTCAGTGGCCGGGCCGAGTATTAGAGAAGGCGATTTTACGCCTGGAAGTTTCGGTCGATTGGAGTGACGTTCATGTCCGGCCGGACCGGCGTTCGCTTTGAGAACCGTATGAAAGTGCTGTCGTGGAGGGCGCATGAACAAGGATCGACAAGGTTCACATATCAAACCAGCGCTGCTGGAGTCCCTCGAACCGCGCCTGCTTCTTAGCGGTTCAGCCGTGATCTCTGAGTTCATGGCCTCAAACAGCATCACGATACTCGACGGACTGGGGCAGTCTTCCGACTGGATCGAACTGCATAATCCGACCCCTTCTCCAGTTAGTCTCAACGGTTGGTTTCTGACCGACGACAGCGATGACCTTGACAAGTGGATGATTCCCAACGTCACTCTGGCCGCAGCAGGTGATCCCGGGGGAGACGACTATCTGATTATCTTTGCTTCGGGGCAGGATGATGCGGATTATCCGTATTGGGACGGACAATACCACCACACCAATTTCAAACTGTCGTCCAACGATTCCGATCAGCACGAGAGCGTACTGCTGGTCAAGGACGACGCCCTTACGGTCGAGCACGGATATGAAGATTATCCCGAGCAGGTGGCGGATGTATCCTACGGAATGGGAGACTCCGCTCCGATTTACCATGAACTGGTGGCTGTAGGGGACACCTCAAGCTATCTTGTTCCGACCGCCGGTCACGCAGCGCTCTTGCCCGACACGGAACCCGGGGGCGATCCGGGATGGACCGCCGATACATTTGACGACTCGACCTGGACCAACACCACGCTTCGAGACCAGGCCGGAATGATCATTACCGAAATCGATTCCGGGACCCCGAATTTCGTGGAAATCCAGAATGTTTCGGACGCCGCAATCGACACCGCCGGATGGTCCGTGCTCGTTAACGACGCATCCGTTTCGATCAGCAGCGTCAATGCGCTGGAATGGGACTTGCCTTCCTCAGTGTCGCCGAGCGAAGTGCTCTACCGTTCTGACGATCCTGGCGACGCGTCGCACTACTGGGGCGGCGCCATTGACTGGGTGATCGGCCAGGACGGCTGGGCGATGATCGTGGACGACACCGGTGATGTGGTCGACTTCGTAGTCTGGGGCTATTCCTCTGCGGAGATTAATGATCCGCTGAACTTCGCCTTTAGCTACGAGGTGTCTCCGGGTGTCTTTGTGGATATCGACGCCTACGGTGAATGGAGCGGGGACGGGGCGATCGTTGGTGATGGAACGGGCGGTACGCCCGGGGCGCAGCAGGACGTAGTCGAATTCGGGGATTCCTGGTACTACATGCATCCGTTGGATGGGGTCGATCCCGCTATTGCGGATACGGATTTCAATTCGACCTGGACCCTGCCGGTCGGCTATGACGGTCCGGCGTTCACCGGTCCGAACGCCGCGATGTTGGGCTTCGGTACGATCAACTCCGGCGGGGGCGTTGACAGCAATATCGGAACGCCCCCTTCAGGCTCGCGCAGGACTGCATATTTCCGCCGGGAACTGGTCTTGAGCGACGAACTGGTTAGTGCGGGGATCGAAATACTAAGCGACGACGGAGCAATAATCTATATCGACGGTGTTGAAGTGGCGCGAAACAACATCAGCGCTTCCGATACCTATATGGCGATGGCCTCGGGCAGCAGTTACGCCGACAATGGATCTCCGACAGAAAATGAGACGCGCACATTGGCGATATCGGATGTGGCGGCCGGGGCTCACTGGATCTCCGTATCTGTTCACCAGAACTCAACAGGCAGCAGCGACATGGGTTTCGACATGCGCCTGTTCGGCCAGCTTGTTCCCGATCCGGGGCAGGTTCTCAAGAGATCCGACAACGGCGACGACGACGTCGCCGAGGATTTTCTGAGCACCGACACGGCGAGCATGGGCCTCCAGAACTCCGCCCTGACCGTACCATTCGGTATAACCGCCCCGGCGAGGACGGGCCTGGGATTCAGCGCCGACCAGCCCGAGTTCGATTCCCTGATCCTGACGGACGTTGGTTCTGAGATGCAGGGCGTCAACGCTTCTCTATGGACTCGCATTGACTTTAACGTTGCGTCCACCAGTCTATACGACACTCTGACTCTGCGGATGAAGTACAACGACGGGTTCGTTGCATACCTGAACGGGTCTGTGGTGGCATGGAGAAATGCGCCGGGTACGCTGGCGTGGGACTCATCGGCGGCTTCCACCCGTTCTGATGCTAATTCCGTGGTTTTTGAAGACATCGACATCACAGAGCATTTGTTCGGGGCGCTCCGGAACGGTCCCAATGTGCTTGCGATACACGCACTGAACACCAGCCCGGCCGATTCGAATCTGCTGATCGTCCCCGAACTCGTGGCCACCAGCGACTCCGACACGCAGTATATGTCGTCGCCCAGCCCCGATGGCGCGAATAGTCCGGGGGCTCTTGGGCTGGTGGCGGACACCGAATTCAGCGTGGACCGCGGATTCTACGAATCGCCCCAGGTGCTGGCCATTACCAGCGACACGCTGGGCGCCTCGATACGCTACACGCTGGACGGAACCAAGCCGACCGAATCTCACGGTACGCTTTACACCACTCCGATTGATATCACAACAACCACCACGCTCCGGGCGATCGCGTATTTCCCCGGATACATTTCCAGCAATGTCGACACGCAGACGTACATATTCCCCTATGCGGTTGTCGAGCAGACTGGAGATGGTTTCCCTGACGACTGGGGAGTAGTCGCAGGTTACTCCGATTACGAGATCGATCCGGAAGTTGTTGGCACAAATGCGGCTCCGAATCCCACGTACTACGACGACTTCATCGAAGGGCTCACCGCGATCCCCACACTTTCGGTAGTCCTGCCCGTAAGCGACATTTTCGCCAACGGCGGGCTGTACGATAATCCCGGGAGCACCTCGATGGAGAGAGAGGCCTCCGCCGAGTTGATCTATCCGGACGGCTCGCGGGGTTTCCAGATCGATGCGGGGCTGAAGATGCAGGGCGGCGCCAGCCGCAGCACGGGCAATTCGCCAAAACATTCGATGAGCCTTCGCTTCCGCCAGCAGTACGGTCCCGGACATTTGGATTTTCCCCTGTATGACGGTTCGCCGGTCGACAGCTTCAACAGTCTGCAACTGCGAGCGGTCTACAACAATTCGTGGATTCACTGGTCGTCGGGACAGAGGAATGTCGGTTCGTTAATTCGCGATCAGTGGGCTCGTGATGCGCTGCTGGCGATGGGGCAGGAAGACGCCGGACAGGGTGTATACGTACACTTGTATATCGATGGTCTGTACTGGGGCGTTCACATGCTTCAGGAACGTCAGGAGGCTTCACACTATGCGGCATATCACGGTGGTGATGAAGATACTATTGACGCGTTGAACAGCGGTGCGGCGATTGACGGTACGACAGCTTCATGGCTGGCGATGCATAATCTCGTCGCCGTATCCGCGACTGACGGAATTGATCTGGCGGAATTCCAGGCGATTCAGCAGAAGCTTGATGTCGTCAGCTTCATCGATTACATGATGGTTAATCAGTACGCCTTCAACGCCGACTGGGACGGGCATAACTGGCGGGCCGCCGGCGGGGGGACGAATGACGCTCCGTGGCGCGTGTATAGTTGGGACGCCGAACGCATTCTGGAAACTGGTCAACTCGCGAGCAACAGACTCTCGCTATACAACAGTAACAAACCCAGCGGACTGTTCCAGGATCTCCGACAGAGCCCCGAGTTCAACCTGATGTTCGCCGATCGCATACACAAGCATTTCTATAACGACGGCGTGTTTACCCCAGATCGCGCCGCTGGTCTCTGGATGGATCTTGCAGACCAGCTCGACCAGGCCATCGTCGCCGAGTCGGCCCGCTGGGGCGATTACCGCAGGGATGTACACGTCCGCGGTTCGGCTGACTTGTACACGCGTGACGGCCACTGGTATCCGCAGCAGCAGGCGCTGATGGACTCCTACTTCTATCAGACCAATCCGAGCAAACGGCGCCGCGATCAGGAAGTCCTCGAAGATTACGTAAATGCATCGCTCTATCCCGCCGTCGATGCGCCCGTTTTCTATATCGAAGGATCGTATCGGCACGGTGGGGCGATCACGTCGGGCGACTTGTTGACTATAGTCGACCCATCGTATCAGGGGATAATTTACTATACGCTCGACGGAACCGACCCTCGCCTTCCCGGAGGCTCCGTCAACACGACGTCCGCCATCACGTACGGCGGCGGGACCTTGCTGAATTCCAGCGCTAAGGTCATGTCGCGAGTGCTCAAGGATGGTGTTTGGAGCGCATTGAACGAGGCGACTTACGATGTTTCAGTCGCCCCGACCATCGCGATAACCGAGATCAACTACAACCCGTACGATCCGACTGTGTCGGAGGATCTGGCGGGATATGAGGACGCTGAAGACTTCGAGTTTGTGGAGATAAGGAACATCGGAGCCCAGACGGTTGACCTCCGAACCGTTCACTTCTCTGACGGTATCGAGTTTGATTTCACCAGGAGTAACGTAACGTCTCTGGCTGCGGGCGACTACGCTGTTGTCGTGCGAAGCACATCGGCTTTTCAGGAGAGATACGGCGTCGGGATCAGTATCGCCGGTGAGTTCGGTGGTTTTCTCAGTTCGGGCGGGGAGGGCGTGGAGTTGGCCCACGGCGGATCGAGCGTTTTTCTCGACTTCAATTTCAATGACACAAACGACTGGCCCGGGCGCGCCGATGGGAAGGGCGCTTCCCTGGAAATCGTTGATCCGCTTGGCGACTATAGCGACCCGCTGAACTGGCGGTCCAGCGTTGTTTACGGCGGTACTCCCGGGCGGGGGCCTGAACTGCCCGTCGGAGTGGTTATTAACGAAGTGCTAACTCACACCGACCTCCCCCTGGTCGATTCGATCGAACTGCACAACACCACCGCTGCCCCCGTAGACATTGGCGGATGGTTCCTCAGCGACACCTGGGGATCCTCGATGAATCCGGGTAACGGTGATTACAAGAAGTACACGATAGCGCCCGGTACGTCGATCCCGACGGGCGGATATCTTGTCCTTGATGAGGATGATTTCAATTCGTCCGGCGGAGTTGATCCTCTGGACTTCGCTCTCAGCGGCGCTCACGGTGATGATGTGTGGCTGATGGTTGCAGACGGTCTGGGCGACATCACCTACTTTGCCGATCACGTTAGCTTCCCGGCGACGGATAACGGCGAATCGCTGGGGCGATGGCCTGACGGCTCGGGAGCGCTGTATCCTATGCTCTCGCGTACGCTGGGCTCCGACAACTCCACCGGCGCCAATGGTCCTCGCGTCGGCCCGGTCATTATTTCCGAGGTTATGTATCACCCGCCGTATGCCGCGGGCGATGTGGTGTTTCAGACTACTTTCGATACTGATTCTGACGGATTCGCGTATATTGACGACGCATTCAACGGAACTTCAAATCCCGCGTATGCTTCGGGCGTGTATGACCCGACAGGCGGTGAGATCGGGGGTGGTTTGAGCATGTATCTTGGCCCGGGCGACACCGGCGGACCGACGTCCGGGGCGGCGTCCCGATCGGTGACGTTGTCAACCGACGAGAGTCTCGACGTTTCGTTCCGATATCGCCTGATGACCAGCGATGGTTTCGAATTCAACGAATACGGCGATGTGATCCTGGAGGTTGACGGCGTTCGGTACGGTGGCGACGCCGGGGGGAGTGTTGTGCGTGTCATTGGGCCTGCAAAGGACACCGGATGGGACACTGCTCGCTTCACCACCAGCGGCCTTCTTGCCGGACCGCATACCGTCAGTATCGGAGTCTATAATAACAGAGCGTCCGGAACTGACGAGTTCGTCGAACTGTTTATCGACGACGTAGAGATATACGTCGGCACGGGATCTCCGCTTCCCGATGATCTGGAATTCATCGAACTGTACAATCCGACGGCCGTGGATATCCCGCTGGCCGCCTGGACGGAGAATCCTCATGCTCCAGGCCAGTATTTCGCCGATTGGCGTCTTCGAGGCGGAGTCGACATGGAATTCGATCCGGGCACAACCATTGGCGCCCAGAGCATGCTGGTCATTCTTTCCTTCGATCCGAACAAACCCGAAAACGCCTCCCGCGTCGCCGGTTTCCGCAGTTACTACGGTATCGATACGAGCGTTCCGCTGGCGGGCGGTTACGAAGGGAAACTGAGCAACAACTCAGAGCGTATCACACTGCAGCGTCCGGATTCTCCCCCGGCTGAAGAGACCTCTTTCGTCCCGCACGTGCTGGAAGATCAGGTTATCTACGACGATCTGGCGCCCTGGGCGACTTCGGCTGACGGTCTGGGCGATTCGTTGCAACGCACGCCGATCAACGGCTGGGGCGACGATCCGGCCAACTGGATCGCCGGCACGCCCGATCCCGGCGCCTACGCGTCGATCAACAACTCACCGGTCGTGGACAATCCCATCGTCGACGTGACTGTTGACGAAGACGCGGTCGACACCGTTGTCGACCTGTCGGCTACGTTCTCCGATCCGGACCTGAATACGTTTACGCTTTCGGTTACGGGCAATACTGACGCAGGATTGGTCGCCGCCAGCATGAATGTGGATCAGCTTACTCTATCGTATCTCGCTGACCAGAACGGTTCGACGGACATCACAATTCGGGCGACCGACACCCTGGGCGCATGGACCGAAGATACGTTCACCGTAACGGTCAACCCCACGCCCGACCCGCCGACGCTGAACAATCCCGTCGCTGAC
>JASLNT010000031.1 GCA_030745875.1 Phycisphaerae bacterium | reverse complement strand
CTACTCGCAAGCAGCAGGGAATGTCTGATGTTTCGGCCACACTTCCCGCCAATGTCGTTCCCGCACCAGCCCGGCCTTTTCGTATCGCAACAGGAGGGAGACCAATGAAGCACACCGCCCTGGTCGTTGAGGACGATCCCCAGTCACTCGATCTGATCGAAGATGTCCTGGCGGCGCTGGGTCACAAATCCGACGTAGCCGCCACCTTGCTCGAAGCCCGCAGGCTTGCGGAGACGAACGAGTACTCGTACATCCTGCTCGACATCGAATTCCCGGCCAGATCGCCCCGTGGCATTCCACGCATCCAGAACGCCGAGAATTTCTTGGAGGATCTGGTAGCCGGCCAGGGCGAGGACGCCCCGCCAGTGATCATCATGAACGACCGTGCCGCAAGCGGCCTGGATCTGACGGAGGATATGATGCGCCTGGCTATGTCGCTGAGCAGGAAAGGTGCGGTCGACCTGATCAAGAAGCCATTCCCTACCGCCGGCCGCACGCTGGACCGGGTTATCAAGAAAGTGCTCGGTTCGAAGGGCAGGCGCAAAGGCATTGCTCGTACGCCCGTGCTGGTCGGTAAGGCAACTGGCCACACGAGGTCGGATAGCACCGCAGAGAAATCCAAGCCCTCAATTTCGCACACAAGCAGCAAGGTAGCCGATCAACCATTGGCCGCCGGTACCCTTAGGGAACCCCTGACGCTGACCAGATCCGAACGTGACATTCTCCAGGCTTTGGGCGAGAGCCCGCACGAAACTATGTTGCAGGTGGATGTCATGGTGGCCGCCGGGTACAGTAAGCACGTCACTGCCCAATCTCTCCTGCGGCTGCGAAAGGTTGGCTTCGTGCAGCGTCCGCACGGGCCTCGCAAAGGCGATACCCTGACGGCCGAAGGGATGACATTCTTCGAGGCTGAACGCGCGGACAAAAAGAAGTAGACTACTCGTTTTGGGATGAAACCGAGTAGTTTGGCGGAAAACGCTTGCAACAGATAGAATCGGAAATTACAGTGTTTTACGAGGGTTACGGCGAGTGCCCAGTGCTGAAGAAACCCGTTCGTAAAGCTGAGGTTGTGGGTTCGATTCCCACCGTCGGCCTTTTTCATGCGCTGAATCACAGGGAGGTCTCATGCGAAAACTAGCCCTTCTTTCTGCAATTCTGCTGGTTGCGACATCCTCCACCCGAGGCGCAGACGGCGTGTTCGTTCGCTTCAAGCTGGTCGCGCCCGCCAAGACTGCATGGTGCGTTCGCCTGGGCGGGTACATCCACAAGAGCCCGTGGTACTTGCCCAAGGCGGTCTGGCCGGCGGGATCTGACAAGGACAAGTCCGCCCGCATAGCTCCCGGTGAGTTTTCGCCCTGGTTGGACTTCGCCAAATACGCGGGCAAGCGGTTTCACGGGCGGATGAAACGGTCCGGAGGTCTGGCGGAGTTCCCCAACGCCACCGTCGACTTCATAACCGACACGCCCGCGGACAAGCGGAGCGTTGTGATCGAAATCGCAACCAGACCGTCGCCCGATGCGGTGGTCAAACGCCTGACCGAATCGTACGTCGGATCGCTTACGAGTTTTCTTATCTCGCCAAATCCCAAAACAGACGCCGACAGTTACGAGACCGCATCACAAATGACCGCCCGCCGTCTGGCCTGGGCGAAAAAGGCGACCGGAGGCAAACGCGTCTCGCCCAAACACCATATCATCCAGACCAGCTTCTGGTCGCCTCAGAGGCCCGAACTAAACCTCAAGGAGGCAGAGGTGCTCTGGCTGCTCGGTTTCAATGTGGTGGGCAATCAGCGGCCGGAAGTCAGCGAGAAGTTCGCGCTGCGAAAGCCCGCACACACGCATCGTGTTCTACTCGGACCGGCCGCCACGCGCGAGCAGATAAACGAGTCGATCAAGACCCAGGCCGATCGTAACAAGAAGAAATTCGACCCCGGTGTCCCGTTCGGGTTCTCCGACGAGGTCGTATGTCGCCCGCGAATCGAAGACAACACTCAGGCGCTGGCGCACTTTCACAAGTGGCTGGCGATTAAGAATATCGCTCCCGCCGATCTGGGCGTAGGCAAGCTCAGCGACGTTGTTCCGATTGAGACGCCCAAGTCGCTTGCGGCTGCGATGAAAGTTAACGAGCCAGCCGCCCGGCGAGTGTTCTACTATACCTCCCGTTTCCGCCAGCGCGCCGCCTCCGAGCGGTTGAAATGGAACACCGACGCCGTTCACAAGCATTTCGGAAAGGATCTGCTGACGTCCACACTGGTGGCTGACCACCCGTATTTTTCCGGTTCGGGTCTCGGTATGGGCATGACGCCGAATCCCACCTGGGGGGGTAATCCCCTGGCGGCTGACTGGTTCGACATCGCCCGCAGCGGTGCGGTCGATCTTATCGGGATCGAAGACTGGATGGGCCTTCAGTACATGTACGGTCCGAACGCGACTTGGGAGGGTTTTCAACTGATGGGGTTCCAGGCGGCGATATTCCGCAGCGGATCCCGCGCCCGACACAACGCGATACCCACCATAGCATGGATCACGCCCAGCGACTCTGTGAATCTGCGCCTGAAGACTGCTTCTGCGATGTGTCAGGGCGCCAGGCATTTCTTCTATTGGACCTACGGGCCGACGGCTACGAGCACCGAGAATTACTGGTCAGACCTGCGAAGCGCTTACGATGGCGTGGCGAGAGTGTCGCGTCAGCTTGCAGCCGCCGAGCACATAATCGCGCCGGGCAGGCAGCGTCGCACGAAGGTCGCATTGTTGTACAGCATCTCGTCGGATCTGTGGCAACCGTTCGGATACCTTCACATGCTCGAACGCCGGATGACGTACTTTTCCCTGATTCACAACCAGCACCTGGTTGACATGGTCACCGAGGAGGACGTCGCGGCCGGGCGCCTTGCCGAATACAAAGTGCTCTATGTGACCGATCCGTGCATAAGCAAGCGAGCTGTCGAGAAGATCTCCGCGTGGGTCGTGCGCGGCGGACACATATACGGAGCGTGCGCCGCGGGCAGCCGAAATGAATTCGACGAACCGGTAGTCGGGCTTGGAAAGGTGTTCGGCGTGCGGATGAAAGGCAAGCCTGCTGTCCAGCCCGGGCGATATCACATACGCGGCGCCCTGAACGGCATGAAGTTCCTTGATCGGGTGAAGACGGACTCCAAGATCTCTTTCGGCGCAATCGGGATAAAAGCCGCAATAGACCCGGGTCCAACCACGAAGGTCACGGGCGAATTTGGCGACGGGTCGCCGGCGGTCGTGCGGATGCGCTACGGCCGCGGTCGGAGCGTTTACGCCGCCACGTGCCCGGCGATATCGTACGCCAAGGACGCAAAGTTCGTGCCCGCAGAACTCAAGGAGAACTGGCCCGCCGCCCAACGGAAGTTCATCAACGCTCACGCCAGGCTCGCCAATGCGCCCAGACTTGTCGAATTGTCTCACCCGGTGGTCGAAGCCGGACTCTACGACGCCAAGGCCGGGACCGCGCTGGTCCTGGCGAACTTCACCTATCAACCGATTAAGAACCTCGGAGTAACCGTGCGGATCCCTAATCCGCAAGCTCCCAAGAGTGTCAAGTCTGTGGAGTCCGGTCAATTGAAATTCACCCTCGCCAAGCCAGCCTCAAATCCGACGCTTCGGCAGTATCCGCACACGGTTACGTTCACTGTGGACCTTGGCTTGACTGACATCATTCTGATAGAATAACGGTCTGACGCGCGGGAGACCGAAACCATCCGGAATATCCGTACGTTGGCGGAGACCAGCCTTGCCCATAGCATGGTGAAACTACGGATCGGAAACCGGACTTGGCGCGTGTCTGGAGAAAAACTGCGAAAGAAATAAGGCGATTCCGGCCTCTCAGCGGATATAATCAGCGGAACTGACCTGCGGTTTGGCAGGCGATATGAATTCTTTACCGTATTAGGAGCAGAAAAATGCGATCAAGTTCTTCACTCGTGTCAATATCATTCCTGGTCCTGTCGATATTCACCGGATTTGCGGCGGGGATGACCCCCGACGAATACGCCGCCGCCGATTTTGATGTGCTTCAGAAAGACATTAAGAATGTCGGCCGATTCGGCGGCAGGATTACGGCGGAGGTCTTCAACGAAACGTCGCTGATTCTCAAGACCGACAAGACGCCGATTGACGTGATCCTGCGCCGGACGCGCAAGCTGGCCGAGACGCTCCAGGCGATGAAGGGCGGTCCGAAACTCGACGAGGAGTTGAAGGCGCTGGCGGCATTCGAGGCCGACAACAAGAACGGAAAGTTCAAGGAAGACGCCAAGAAGCATTTCCGCAAGATTGCAGCCCTTCGACGGAAGATCGCGTTCAAGAATCCGCTGCTGAACTTCGACAAGCTCGTGTTCCTGAAGCAAAACATGTCCACCTACGGACACATGTGCGACCAGTATTTCGGTCACAAGAACACTCCGGGTCAGGGGCTGTATCTGCTGGAGAACGTCTTCTCCGATTCAGCGAAGGAAACACCGCTGCTCAAAGGCATGAAGGTCAAGGGCGGACATCTTGACGGCAAGGAGCTCAGCGGCGCCATGATCTCGCTTGATGTCGGATACAACGCCAAACAGATGCTCTTTGCGATGTCGGAATCCGGGCGGAAGGGCTGGAGCCCCGAAGGCGTGTTCCATATCTTCAAGTGCGATATCGACCCGAAGAATGCTTCGGCGGGCATCAAGAATCTCGTCCAACTGACTACGGGCAACTGGAACGATTTCGATCCGTGCTTCATGCCAAGCGGGCGGATTCTGTTTATTTCCGAACGCATCGGCGGGCTGGGTCGCTGCCACGGCCGCCGCGTTCCAACCTACACGCTTCATACGATGCTGCCCGACGGTCAGGATATCATCCCTATCAGCTACTTCGAGACAAACGAGTGGCATCCCAGCATCGATAACAACGGAATGATCATCTATACGCGCTGGGACTATGTCGATCGCGACACGAACGTGGCGCATCACATATGGCACACCTATCCCGACGGACGCGACCCGCGAAGCTATCACGGGAACTACCCGATCCGTCGCAACGATCGGCCGTGGATGGAAATGTCGAATCGCGCTATTCCCGGTTCGCACAGGTATATCTCGGTGGCCGCGGGCCATCACGATCGCGCCTACGGATCGCTGGTGATGATCGACATCCGCAAGAAGGATGACCGAAAGATGTCGCAGCTTAAGCGCGTCACGCCGGAAAATCGCTTCCCCGAAGCCGAAGGCGGAAAGAAGATCTACGCCACCCCCTGGCCGTTGGACGAGAACTTCTACATCACCGTCTACAAACCCGGAAACAAGCAGTTGGGGATATACCTGCTGGACGCGTTCGGCAACAAGATATTCCTGCACGAAGCCAAAGGTATTTCCTGCCTGGATCCGATTCCGCTGATCGCACGCAAGCGCCCGCCGGTGATCCCGTCGCGAACTCGCCAGGCCCGCGAAGACATCAAGCTGATGGGACCTCCCGCCGATCCGAAATGGGGCGTTGTCACCGTGAGCAACGTTTACGAAGCCGAGTTCCCGTTCGACAAGGGGACGAAGATCACAGCGCTTCGCCTTATCAGCATATTTCCCAAGTCGACCCAGAACGCCGACCGCCCGAGAATCGGCATTGGAAAGCAGTCTCTCGCTCGGGGCGTGCTGGGAACCGTTCCTGTCGAAAAAGACGGCAGCGCCCACTTCAAGGTTCCAGTCGGAGTCAACTTCTACATGCAGGCGCTGGACGAGCGCGGGCTTTGCATCCAGACCATGCGGAGCGCGACTTACGTCCATCCGGGCGAAACGCTAAGCTGCATCGGCTGTCACGAAGAAAAGAACACGATGTCGTCCAAGAAAAGCAGCCCGACGGCTGCGATCGCCCTGAAGCGAAGTCCTTCGGAGATCACGCGAGGCGTTTCAGGCTCGTATCCGCTGTCGTTCATTCGCCTGGTCCAGCCCGTTCTGGATAAGAAATGCGTTCCGTGTCATACGAAGGAGAAGAAGGCGCCCTCGCTGGCGGGTTCCACAGGTACGAAATTCTCCCCGGCGTACAACACGCTGGGCAAGTACGCCTGGACGCGACACGGCAGCAACGGCGGTATCCGACAGAATAAGATTACGTATTCGCTCCCGGGCAAAAACGGCGCGTTGGCGGCGAAACTCTACAAGCACTTGACCACTGACGAGAAGCACAAAAAAGAGGCCAAGCTTACGAAAGAGGAAATGGGCCGCATCACCCTCTGGTTGGACGGGAACAGCGTCTACTGGGGAGCCGACACCGAACTCGAAAAGCAAGCCAAAGGCCTGCCCACCAAACCGGTCTGGGGAGTTCCGCCCGGATTCAAGTTCGAAGAACTGCTCAGATAAGCCAAGGAAAGACGCCAATGAGAACTCGTATTGCATTTGCGGTCGCATTCGCTGTGTCGTCGCTGTCGATTGCTG
The DNA here is from genome assembly GCA_030745875.1 of Phycisphaerae bacterium. Classification (GTDB taxonomy): domain Bacteria; phylum Planctomycetota; class Phycisphaerae; order SM23-33; family SM23-33; genus BS750m-G57. The sequence goes on along the minus strand of JASLNT010000031.1, from coordinate 86,403 downwards.
TGTGGTCGCACGCAGCCAAAACCGAAACTCCGTCCAAACAGGCGGTCAAGCACGCCTATATCTTCAGCGATATCGGAGCCAAGCGAGTTTTCAAGATGTCGGCGGCCGGGAAGATCGAGTGGGAATATCCCGCCGACCAATGCACCGACATCTGGATGCTGAAGAACGGTAATATCCTGATGAGTTTTACGGGCAAGAAGCGCGGTGTGCGCGAGGTCTCGCCCGATAAAAAGGTCGTCTGGGAGTATCTGACCAAGAGCGAGGTCTGGGGCTGTCAGCGATTGCCCAACGGGGATACGATGATCGGCGAGGGCTCAGCCAGGCGTATTATCGAAGTCAATCGCGAAGGCAAGATCGTCAAGACCGTCAATATCCCGTCCGGCGGGAACAAGCACATGGGAATGCGACACGCCCGGAAGACCGCCAAGGGAACCTACCTGGTCGGACTGCTGGCCGACAAAGCCGTCCGCGAATTCGACGCCTCAGGCAAGATGATCCGCGAGATCAAAGTCCCCAATATGGCTTACAGCATGGTCCGGTTGAAAAACGGGAACACTGTTATCGGTTATAGGGACGGCGTGATTGAGGTCGACCCGAAGGATAAGGTGGTGTGGCATCTTACGCAGAAGGACTTACCCGACATCAAGCTGCACTGGATATGCTGCGTTCAGCGGTTGCCCAACGGTAATACGGTCGTCAACAACTGGTTCATCCACAAGCGCCGAAAAGACGGTGTTCCGTTCTTTGAAGTAACGCCCGACAAGAAGGTGGTGTGGAGGGCGAAGATGCACGAGCGCATGTACGACCCAACCGCCATTCAAATCCTCGACGTGAAAGACACCTCGCTTCGCTAGCCCTCTTGACAGACGCTCAAACACTGGAGAGACGTGATGAAATACTTTGTGACCGTTATGTTGCTGGTGACGATAATCCCCGCCGCTGCGACGGCTGCAAGGAAGAAGAAGGCCTCACCGTACTTCGTTTACGATCAGGCCGACCAGACGATCAACGCGACGATGCTCGATGGCGCCGAACTTTACGATCCGGATCTTGCTGCGACAAGCGATGGGCTCTGGGTGACGTGGTTGAAGTTCGTACCGGGCAAGGGCGATGAAATCCATGTCGCATTGCGATCGAAGACCGCCCCGATCGCCGACAAGATTGTTTCAGGCAAACCCGGGCGATACGCCGACCCGACACTCACAGTCGACGCCGCCGGTAAGCTGCAGCTTACCTACGAAGCATTCGACCAGGCCGATCAGGAGTGGAATATCTTCATGAGATCGCATGTCGGAGGCGGTAAGTTCGGGCCCCCGCAGCGAATTTCGCCCGGTAAAAGCAACGATATCAATCACTGCGTGTCGTCCGATCCCGACGGCGGGCTTTGGGTCGCCTGGCAGGCCGATCGCGACGGCAAGTTTGACATTCTCGCCCGGCGAGTCGGCGGCAAGAAGCCTGGCGAAGTCGAGGAAGTCGCCTCGACAGTGTGGAGCCAGTGGCGTCCTTCGATAGCCGTCGGTTCCGACGGCGCGATCACCGTTGCCTGGGATGCTTACGACGGACAAAGCTACAACGTTATGATCCGCAGGCGCGTCGGCGACAAGTGGAAGCCTGCTGTGGCGGCTGCTGCGGGTCCGGCTTTTCAGGGACGCCCGCAACTCGCCGCCGGGCGCGACGGGCGAACGTGGATACTCTGGGAAAGCGGCTGCGACAACTGGGGCAAGCCCCATCGCGGAATGCCTCATAAGAACCCCAAGCTTTCGGACAGTTACGGTCCGATGCATCGCTTTCGCCTGCTCCACATCGGTGTGATCGACAGCAACGGATCGGTGCGTCGCCTGGAGAAACCTCTACCCATGCCGAGTTTCGCCCTGGCCGCCAAGCGCGAGAATTCTCGCCCCGACTGTCGCCGGATCGGCGTGTTCTACGAGCGAGGCCTGCTTGACATTGACGCCTGCGGGCGTGTCTGGGTGGTTTACAGGCATTACTACAGCCCGCAGATGAGTCTCGCCAGGGGCATGCGAACTCACGTTGAGAGCGGATGGCGTCTGCACGCTCGCTGCATCGACGGTGATGCATGGTCAAAGCTCTACGAATTCGATATCCCCCAGCGCGACGGTCTGCAGCGATTGAGCATCGCCGCGACATCCAACGGACTGGCGGCGATCTGGACCACCGGGCGGACGGACCGGCGCAAGGATCCCCTGCCGCGCGGCGTGGCGCTGGGATTCATGTCGCACCCGAAGGGTAAGCCCTCAACACCGGGATTCACAGCGATCGCACCATCGCCCGTGACGCTGCGCCCCAGGACCGCCGCGCCTAAACCTGCTGTTGTAGGCGGGAAAACCTACAAGTTGTTCTACGGCGACTTGCATCGTCACACCGATCTGTCGCTGTGCTTCCCGTTTCTGGACGGATCGCTCGAAGACGCCTACCGCTATGCGATAGACGTAGCGCACATGGACTTCCTGGGCGTTACCGACCACACGCGCGATATCAACCACGGGAACGTGAAGTCGCAGCTTTGGTGGCGATGCACCAAGGCCGTAACGCGCCATCGCCTGGGGAAACGGTTCTTCCCGATGTTCACCTACGAGCGTTCGATGGGCGAAACGGACCACAACGTTATCACACTGCGCGACGATATTCTGCGGGACTTCACCTACCCATTGACCGATTTCTGGAAGGAGTTGGATCGCGACAGCTTCACCGTCCCGCACGCGCCTGTCATGGCGAAAACGTGGGCTCATCATCAGGACGACGCCCTCCGCCCGCTGATCGAGATCTACCAGGGCTGCCGCGATCACGACAGTCAGAAGCAGGTTCGCATCCCGCTGGACAAGGGCTATCACCTGGGATTCATCGCCAGCAGCGATCACGTTTCGACGTCGGCGAGTTTTGCGTGCGTCTGGGCTCCCGAAACCAAACTCGAATCGATCTTCCGCTCGATGCAGGCGCGCAGGACATTCGGCGCCACAGACAAGATCCGCTTGATCTTCCGCAGCGGAGACCTCTGGATGGGGCAGCGTTTCGTCGCCAAGGATATCCCGGAATTCCAGATTGAAATCGACGGTACGGCGCCGCTGAAACAACTGACGCTGTACGACAACGGACTGCCCGTCAGCAGTATCCCGTTGAAAGAGGGAAAGTCATCGATAAGCACAACCTATAAGCCCGGTAAGTACTTTACGGGCAAGCATTACCTGTACATCCACTTGATCCAGACAGACGGCAACCAGGCCTGGTCCTCGCCGATCTGGGTGACCTACGACAACCCGGTAAAGGACCCAAACCCCAAACCAACCCCCAAACTCTCGCCAATAACCAAAGCCGCCGCACAAGCCCCCGGAAAGTTGGGAACGCTGACCAATCTGGCCCTCGGAAAGCCCGTAACCACGAGTTTTCCCGACGGGATAACCGCCGGTAAGATCTCGATGGTCACTGACGGTAAACTGGGCAAGTTTCTTGGGCACGGAACCAAAGGATCGGCTTGGGTGCAGGTGGATCTCGGCGAGGTCATGAAGCTTGGGAATATTCGAGTGTGGCACTACTATCGCGACGGACGATCGTATCTCGAAAACCGTCTGAGCATCTCCACAACCGGTAAGTTCGTCGGAGAGGAAACGGTTATCTTCGACAGCGTCAAAGACGGAGCGTACAGCGAAACGGCAGCTGGAAAACTCTTCACATTCAAGTCCGCAGACGCCCGCTACATCCGCAACTCACTCAACAAGAACACCGCCAACCCCAGCACGCAGTGGATGGAGATCGAAGCTTACGGACCGGCTCCAACCAAAACAAAATGAGGCGATGAAACATGCGAATGAGACAGCTGTTGGCGGCGGCGGTTATGTGCGCTGCAATATCCAACGTCAGGGCCGCCGCGATCATTGTCCATGTGGCGCCGCAGGGTAACGACAGTTGGTCCGGCAGGACCGCTCAGGCCAATCCCGAACGAACCGACGGACCGCTGGCCTCGCTCGATGGAGCAAAAAATGCTGTTCGCCGAATCAAAGCCGCTCGAAAAACTCCCGGTCCTATCCGCGTGATCTTCGCCGACGGAACGTATCGTCTAACCAAGCCGGTTATATTCACACCCGACGACAGCGGAACCGCCGATTCGCCCATTACGTACCAAGCCGCCAAAGGCGCCAACCCCGTGATTTCAGGCGGACGCCGAATTACAGGTTTCCGCACGAGCGCAGACGGCGTGTGGCGAGCAAAGACCAGGGAAGTATTCGAGCAACTTTACGTCAACAATCGCTGGGCCTCGATCAACCGCAGCCCCGGGGAGTTCTACCATTACACGCTGCGGAAAGTCGCACACGGACGCGATCCGGTTACGAGCAAGGTGGTGAACCTGTCGAACAGGGCATTCATCGCCCGCGGGCCTGAAGTCAAACTGCTCGCCGCTCTTACACCGAAACAACTGGCGAGAGTAACGCTCGTGCTGTATCACTCATGGGCGATCTCCCGCCACAGAATCGCTGCAGTGGACGCCAAGACCGGGCGCGTTATCCTGACGGCGGACGCACACTGGCCTCTGATGCGGTGGGGACCGTCGCAACGTTATCACCTGGAGAACTTGCCCCAGACGCCCAACGTTCCAGGCCAGTGGCGTCTGGCGGACGATGGTGAGCTGAGCTACAAACCCCTGCCGGGCCAGAAGCTCGAATCGACTGAAATAGTCGCACCCGTCGCCGATGCATTCATACGCATCGTCGGCGACGCCAAAACCAAACGCTTTGTCAGTCACATAACGTTTGAAGGTCTCGCGTTCCGCCACACCGCATACCGCCTTCCCAAGCGCGGCCACAGCGACGCCCAGGCCGTTGCACGGATGGAAGGAGTAATCCAGGCCGATGGCGCGAGAACCATCACGATCCGGAATTGCGAAATCGGGTGCATTGCCAAATACGCCGCATGGTTCCACGGAGCCTCGCGCAATTGTCGTATCGAGAAGACATTTATCCACAACATGGGCTGCGGCGGGGTGAAAATCGGACACGCGTGGGAGAACGACAATCCCTCCCCTGCCGACCAGACCGGCAAGGTCACGGTCGACAATTGCATCATCCGTCGCGGCGCGAGGCTGTTTTACGGGGCGATTGGCGTGTGGATAGGGCACAGCGCCGACAATGTCGTCACGCACAACGACATCTCCGACCTCTTCTACACAGCCGTCTCGGTTGGATGGAGATGGGGATACCGCCCGAGCATCGCCAAGCGAAACACCATCCGCTTCAATCGCCTTCACCACCTCGGACAGGGCGTATTGAGCGACATGGGCGGGGTCTACACGCTTGGAACTTCCGAGGGCACGGTGGTCAGCGACAACGTGATCCACGATGTGCATTCGTTCTCCTACGGCGGATGGGGGCTCTACACCGACGAGGGGTCCACCCGGATCGTCATGGAGAACAACCTGGTCTACAACGTTAAGACCGGCGGGTTCCACCAGCATTACGGTAAGGAAAACATCATTCGCAACAACATCCTGGCTTTCAGCATGAAGGGGCAGATCCAGCGATCCCGAATCGAACCGCATCGATCGTTTGCGTTCACCAACAACATCGTCTACTGGAACGGCGGGCCGCTGCTGACCAACAGGTGGACCGACGACAAATTCACCATGGACAGCAACATTTACTGGGATGCTTCGGGCAAGGCCGTAACGTTTGCCGGAAAAGACCTCGCCTCGTGGCGAGCACGCGGACACGATAAGAAATCTCTCATAGTGGACCCGAAGTTCGTGGATCCCGCAAAATTCGACTTTCGACTGCAGGCTGGCTCGCCGGCTTCGAAGATCGGCTTCAAACCGTTCGATTTCACCAAAGCGGGCGTCTATGGCGCCCCGGGGTGGCGAGATCTGGCGTCGAAAGCGAAATACCCGCCGCTGAAATTCGCTCCGCCCTCACCACCGCCTCCCCCGCTGACATTCACCGACGATTTCGACACCCCGCCTGCGGGCTCACCGCCGCAACGGGCGAAGATTTACGCCGACGGACGGAGAGATTCGGTGATCACCATTGCTGACGGTAAGGGCAAGTGTCTGCGTATTCTCGATTCGCCAAAGCACAAGTTCGCCTACAACCCGCACTTCTACTACACGCCGCATCACGTCGACGGAATCACCACGTTCGCATTCGATCTCCGCGTCGCAGCCGATACGCGAATGTACCACGAGTGGCGCGGGAAGGGACATCCGTATCACACCGGACCCAGCGTGTGGTTCGAGGGCGGGAAGGTAAAGGTCGCCGGGAAGACCCTGACCGAATTGCCCGTCGGCAAGTGGGCTCGCATATCGATCACCGCAGGCGTGGGCTCCGCATCGAACGGTGCGTGGGAGCTGACCATCACACCGCGCCAAGGCCAGGCGAGAACATTCAGGCGTCTGGCGCTCGTTCATAAAGGCTGGAAGCGATTGGAATGGATGGGTTTCAGCAGCGTTAGTACGAACAAGACCGCGTTCAGTCTGGATAACCTGTCGCTGACGAATGCTGCGTCGCCCAAGAGGAAGTGATCGATGAGCAAGAGAGTAATACCCGCCCGCCCGGCCGCGTTGACTGCGACCGTTCTGGCGATTGGCGTCTTTGCTCATTGTGCTGTCGCAGAAGTGAAGCCGAAGGAATTCAGCGGCATGAGCTTCCTGGACAACGGGGAGATTCGCCTGGGCGTTAATCTCGATATCGGCGGGGCGATCACGTACCTTGCCGATTCGAAAAAACGCATCAACGTTATCAACTCTTACGACTGGGGCAGGCAGGTGCAGATGTCGTTCTACTCCGGCCCGAGACCGTTCGAGCCCAATGGCAAGAAGCCCTCGTCGCACTGGAGCAAACTCGGTTGGAATCCGATACAGTCGGGTGACTATAAAGGCTTTCGATCGAAAGTAATCGCCCATACGAACGACAAGAAAACGATCTACATCAAGTGCATCCCGATGCACTGGCCCCTGGCGAACGTTCCGGGGCGGTGCACATTTGAGTGTCGCCTGAGTCTTGACGGCCGGGCGGTGAAAGTCTGGTCCCGCCTGAACAACGCCCGGGCGGACAAGACCCAATATCAAGGGCGCCACCAGGAACTGCCCGCGGTCTACACCAACGGACCGTACTATCGCCTGATGAGCTACACCGGCGACAAACCGTTCACCGGCGACAAGGTCGTGCGAATCATCCAGAAGACAAAACCGTGGCAGCGGTTCACGCCGACCGAATGCTGGTCGGCGCTGGTCAACGACAGCGGATGGGGACTTGGTGTTTGGCATCCGGGGCGCGGTTTTGCGCTGGGAGGCTTTGCCGGAAAGCCCGGCGCCGGCGGGCCGAAGGACAATCCGACAGGCTACATATCGCCGCTGCACAGCGAGATTCTCGACTGCAACATTAGATACGAATACAGCTACGCACTTGTCCTCGATACGCTGGCGAACATCCGCAAGTACGTTTACAAAAACGCCAAACGCCCGGCTCCGCCGAACTACGTGTTCAAAAGCGACCGCCAACATTGGATCTATCGCAACGCGACCGACACCGGTTGGCCGATCGAGGGCGAGTTGCACGTGAAGCTGGATCAGCGGGATCCGCAGATGATCGGTCCGGTGTCGTTCTGGTCGGCGGCGGACGCTCCCAGGCTGTACATCCGGGCGGCGTTCAAGACCAAAGCGACTCACGGGCACGTAATGTGGCGGATCGGCGGGGCGGAGGGACGGAGTTTTGGACAGAACAACACAGCGTTTGAGATTACCGGTGACGGGAAGTATCGAACGTACGAAGTGGACCTGAGCGCCTCGCCGAAATACAAGGGCGTGATAACGCAACTCCGCTTCGATCCGGTCCCCAGCGGGGCGAAAGGCGATTTTGTAAAGGTGCAAAGCATTGCGTTCGCCCGCCCGGCCAAGCGACAATAACCGAATCGAACTTTACAGGAAACTCTGCAATCGAGAGGACGAATGATGAGAAAGCTTACACTGTTGCTGATACTGACCCTTACCGCATGCGCGCACGGCGGTCCGCTGGAGGACAGCGGGGTTACCGGCGGGCTGATAGTTGTGATCGGATGCGATGATGCAAAACTGATCGCCCAGCTCGGAGCCAGCGACAAATTCCTCGTCCAGGCGCTCGACACCGATCCGGCGAAAGTCGCCAAGCTGCGCGATACGCTCGGCGGCGCGGAGAGCTACGGGCGAATAAGCGCATCGGTGTTCGATGGGAAAACGCTTCCATATGCGGATAATCTCGTCAATCTGCTGATCGGCGGGGCGGTGCCTGCGGCGGAAGTTAATCGCGTCCTGGCGCCGCGAGGCGTCTCGATAGTCGGTGGGAAAAAGAGCGTAAAGCCCGTCCCGGACGACATCGCCGAATGGTCGCACTACCTTTACGATTCGAAAAACAACGCGGTCTCCGACGACAAGAAGGTCAGCACGCCCGTGAGCATGCAGTGGGTCAGCGGTCCGCGCTGGTCCAGGCATCACGACCACATGAGCAGCATCAGTGCGGTGGTAAGCGCCACAGGCCGAATATTCTCCATTCTCGACGAAGGCCCGAAAGCCTCGATCCAGTATCCCGCCCAGTGGCGCCTTGTCGCGCGCGACGCCTTTAATGGAAAGCTGCTCTGGAAGCGGAAGATCGAGCAGTGGCACACGGACATCTGGCCGGCTAAGGCGGGCCCGGCGCAACTGCCCCGGAGATTAGTCGCCGTCGGCGACAAGGTTTACGCGACGTTAGGCCTGCACGCACCGGTAACCATGCTCGATGCCGCTACCGGTCAAACGCTGAAGACCTTCGACGACACACAGCACGCCGAAGAGCTAATCGTAGACGGAGGTCAACTTCTGGTAACCGCACACGCCAAGGCTCCGCCCGAGGGCAAATGGCGGCTTAAGACGCCTCAATGCTGGACCGAGACCAGGCGGTCGAACAGCTCCCGCCCGTGGAAATGGGAGCCCGGCGATCCGAAGAAGATCATAGCTGTCGATATCGCCTCGGGCGACGTTCTCTGGTCGAAAGAGGCCTCCGTCGCGCCGATCACCCTCGGCGCCGACGCCAAGCATGTTGTCTACCACAACGGTATGAACGTGGTCTGCCTGGATCGCAAATCAGGGAAGGAACTTTGGACATCGCAGAAGAACATGAAGGTGCAGGCCCTGGTCAAATCGGCGCCGAACCTCGTGATCTATAAAGATGTTGTTCTGTTCTCCGCCGGTCCGGGGACTATCTCGTCGCTTTCAATTAAGGACGGCAAGGTGCTGTGGAGCGACTTCCACGGACCCACCGGGCACCAGTCTACGTTCGATCTGCAAGTCGCCGACGGGCTTGTCTGGTCAATTACCGGACGACAGCCCAGGCGCCCGAAGAAGAGGGCGAAAGGCGCCAAACCCAAACCCAAACCCAACGCCAAACCCAAACCCAAGACCAAAGTCGTCAGATACCCGGGGTGGACATTCTTCGGGCGAGACCCCGTAACCGGCGAAACGAAGAAGACATTCCCGCCCGGAAGGAGCGATTGGTTCCATCATCGTTGCCATCGCGGACGCGGGACCAACCGGTATCTTATCATGTCGCGAACGGGTCTGGAGTACATTGACCTGCAAACCGGCAAGTGGCAGCCGAACCCCTGGGTGCGCGGGGCCTGCCTCTACGGGATGATGCCCGCCAATGGTCTTTCGTACGCGCCTCCGCATCCGTGTGCGTGCTATATCGAATCAAAGCTCAACGGATTCAACGCACTTGTCGGAGCCGACGCACAGACCAAACCTGCCGGCAAGCCCGGTCCCAGACTGGAAACCGGACCGGCGTACGAGAAGGTCGCAAAGTCGTCCGGCGGCGGCGGGTGGCGCACGTATCGCGGCGATAATATGCGGAGCGGGTCGAATGAGACCGCGGTTCCGGCGAAGTTGAAAACAGGCTGGACGAAGAAGCTCGGCGGGAAACTCTCGCCGGTTACCGTAGCTGGCGGAAAAGTTTTCATCGCCGCGGTCGACAGGCACACGGTCTACGCGTTGGATTCCAAAACCGGAGCCGTTGCGTGGAAATACGTCGCCGGCGGGCGCGTTGACACCCCGCCGACCATCGCGGGCGATCTGTGCATTTTCGGATGTCGCGACGGGTGGATCTACTGCCTGAGTGCGGCTGACGGAAAACTCTCATGGCGATACCGCGCCGTCGAACAAGAGCGCACAATCGTCTCGTACGATCAACTCGAGTCGACCTGGCCGGTAAGCGGGGCGGTTCTCGTGCAGGACGGATCGATCTACTGCGTTGCGGGGCGGTCGATGTTCCTCGACGGCGGGCTGCACCTGCTGAAACTCGACGCCGCTACGGGCAAGCTGCAGTTTGAAGAGATTATGGGCGACACGCTGCCCGGCGGGGACAAGCCGTTGCATACGACCGCCCGCTCTCTGGACATGCCCGTAGCGCTTCCGGACATCCTCTCCAGCGACGGGAAACGCCTCTACATGCGATCCCAGAGCATCGGTATGGACGGCAAGCGCACCAGCGTGGCGGCCTCGGGACCCTTCGACCAGGGCGGACCTGAAGCGCACCTGGTCTGCTCCAGCGGATATCTCGACGACACGTGGTTCCACCGCGCCTATTGGGTGTTCGGACACGGTTACGGCACGGGTCACAACGGGTGGTTCCGCGCCGGGCGTTTCGCACCGGCCGGTCGCATGCTGGTGTTCGACAAGGATTCCGTGTTCGGATACGGACGAAAGCCCAACATGTACGTCTGGTCCAGCGCGCTTGAGTACCAGCTCTACTCCGCTGAGCGGGACGTCAAACCCGAGGCGATAAAACGCGTGGTGGCGACCAACAGGCGGCAGGAAGGCAAGCAAGGCCACATTATCACTTTCGACCGCAAGATGTACGGAGCCCATCCGTTGCCTGACATATCAGCGATCGATTTCAAGTGGCGAAAAGAGAACCCGCCGATTCAGGCCCGGGCGATGGCGCTTGCGGGCAAGACCCTGCTGGTCGCCGGACCGGTGGATGTAGTGGATGAAGAGGAAGTATTCTCCAACCCGTTCGACAAGGACCTGGCTGTCAAAGCCGGCAAGCAGGTTGACGGGCTGAAAGGCAAGGGCGCTGCGATGCTTTTGAGCGTTTCAGCCGAAAGCGGTAAGAAGCTCGGGGAGTTGAAACTCGACGCGTCTCCGGTGTTCGATGGTCTCGCTACGGACGGTGGAAAGCTGTTCATTGTTACGATGGACGGCAGCGTGATGTGCTGCGAATAGGAAATGTCGCGACAAAGGAATAGAACCATGCCGGAAACCGTTCGAAAATTGCTGGTGTGGATTTTGGTCGTGCTGCCCGTACTCGCAGCGGCGACATGTTCAAGTGCATCTGCCGACGAAGCGACTGCAAAGGAAATTCTCACCGCGACCGGTGTTAAGGGCGGGCTTGTGGTTCACCTCGGTTGCGGTGGGGGGAAACTCACCGCAGCCCTGCGGGCCGGAGAGAGCTTTCTTGTGCACGGCCTGGACGCCAGGGCGGAGAATATAACCAAGGCCCGGATGCATATCCGTTCGCTCGGGCTGGACGGTAAGGTGTCTTTTGCGCAGTTGACCTCAAACCGCCTGCCGTACGTTGACAATCTTGTGAATCTCCTGGTTGTCGAGGAGACCGGGGCTGTTGAGAGACAAGAGATTATGCGCGTGTTGGCTCCGGGGGGCGTCTCGTACGTTAAAGGCGGAGCGAAGTGGACGAAATCCGTTAAACCCAGGCCGGCTGGCATGGACGAATGGACGCACCACAAGTACAACGCCGCCGGTATTGGCGCCGGGGGCGATACGCTGGTCGGACCGCCAAGGCGCATGCAATGGAAAGCCGGACCCGAATACAGCCGCTCTCACGAAAACATGTCCAGCGTAAGTTCGGTGGTTTCCACGGAGCGGCGCGTGTTCGCCATAATGGACGAAGGACCGAAGGCTTCGATATACCTGCCCTCAAAATGGTTCATCTCCGCACGAGACGCCTTCAGCGGAGTTCTGCTGTGGAAGGTTCCGATAAAGCAGTGGCACGCGGGTCTGTTCCCGCTGAAGTCTGGTCCGCATCAACTTACGCTTCGATTGGCCGCTGGTGAGAATCGTCTCTACGCGACCCTCGGAATCAATGCGCCGGTCAGCGAACTGGACGCCGCGACGGGCAAAGTGCTCAGGACATTCAAAGAGACCGTCTCCACAGAGGAAATACTGGTCTCGGGCGACAGGCTCATTGTCGTAGCGAACAGCACGAGCGCTTCGGCGCCGTACAAGGGCAAGACTCCGGGCGCCGGCGAGCGTTTCGCACGCAATGAGAAAACGCTGAATCTCAAGGCCGATCGATCTGTAATGCTCGTTAGTTTGTCCACCGGGAAAACGGTATGGAAGACCAAGCCCGGACCGGTGCTGTCGATGACGACCGCTGTCGAAGGCGACAAGGTGATCTTCATGCGAACCGATCAACTCGTCTGCGTGGACACCGCAAACGGGAGGGAGCTCTGGTCGAAAAAGGCGATGCCCTCGCCGATCAATTCGCGGACTACGGTGAACCCTGCGGTCCTTATTCACAAGGGCGTCGCATACGCGGCTGCCGCCGGGGGAAAAGGAACCGGGAAAGCAAAGAGAAGGGTCAAACTAAGAAACTGGTCGCTGACCGCTCGCGATGCGGAGACGGGAAAGAAAATCTGGTCGCAACCCTGTTCAGGGGCCGGTTACACCTCGCCTCCGGGCGTATTCATCATCGACGGACTGATCTGGGACATCGCCGTCGGAGGCGAGCCCTATCGCCCGGGCACGAACCCTGACACGATCAATCGTTTCTACGTGGGATACGATCTTCGCACCGGTCAGGAGCGGAAGAGGATCCCGGTCTCGTCCGAGCACGGTTACGGTATTATGCATCACCGATGCCATATCCCGCGCGGGTCGGGCAAGAATATTATCACCAGCTTTCCCGGTATCGAGTTCTTTGACGTTACAAGCGGAAAGTCCACGCACGACAGTTGGATCCGCGGTGCGTGCCTCTACGGTTTCATGCCCGCCAACGGTCTGCTTTACGCCCCGCCGCATCCTTGCGCCTGTTACATGCAGGGCAAGCTGAGCGGATTCTGGGCCGTTGCGCCCGGCCGCATCACAGGCCGACCCGCGCCCACCGGACGCCTTACCAAAGGTCCGGCCTACGCCCGGGCGGTCGGTAAAGACTGCGACGCAGCGGACTGGAGCACGTACCGCGGTGATCCAGCGCGGCGCGGAGCGACGAAGGCGACAGTTCCGGTGAAGGTCGAGAAGCTTTGGATTACGGATGTGGGCCCGGGTCTCAGCCAATGCGTTATCTCCGGCGGGAAAGTCGTGGTCTCAACCGTGGACACTCACCAGGTCCACGCCCTGGACGCGGTGACCGGAAAGAAACTCTGGGAATACACCGCGGGCGGACGCGTTGACTCGGCTCCGACATTATATCGCGGGACGGTGATTTTCGGATCCCGCGACGGATATGTGTATTGTCTGACCGCCGACAAGGGCGAATTGGTATGGCGGTTCCGGGCGGCAAGGACCGACAGGCGGTGCGTGTCCTACGACCAGCTCGAATCGGTCTGGCCGGTGCATGGGAGCGTACTGGCGTATGACAATGTTGCGTGGTTCTGTGCGGGGCGTTCGTCTTATCTTGACGGCGGTTTGTTGGTCTACCGACTCAATCCGCACACCGGACAGATGCTGAGCATGACCATCGTCGACTCGCTCGGGGCCGACAATAAACAGAAGCCCATCACACCCAGCATGTACGCACGCCTGGATATGGAGGGCGCGAAGAACGACGTCCTGTCGGTCGACAGCAATCGCGTTTTCATGCGCCACTGGGCTTTTGACACCAGCGGAAGGAGCGTCGAGCGGAAGATCGATCACCTGTTCTCGCCGACCGGATTCCTGGACACCTCGTGGTTCAGGCGCACCTACTGGATTTACGGACGAAAGTACGTGGGAGGCGCCCAGGGCTGGGCGCGAACCGGAAACTTGAGACCCACCGCTCGGATCATGTCGTTGGATGACGACCGCATCTACGGTTTCGGACGCGATAAGTATCCGCCCTCTCCCGGCTCGCGACACCAGATGTATCTTGCCGGCGAGAAGGAGATATTCTTCGCCACGGAGAGAAAGACCGAGCCGACGGACATGTCCGCCAAGGCTCCGGCGAGAAAGAGTCTCCTCTGGTCGACCCCCGGGGATATCCAGGTTCGAGGTATGCTCCTGACCGGTCGTGGAGCGGATAAACGTCTGTTCGTAACCGGTCTGAAGGGGAACTGGGTGTTCTCCCGCGACGCCTACGACGGGAAACTGGGCGGTGTGCTGAGAGTGATGTCTGTCGAGGGCGGGAAGGTGATTTCCGAGCAGAAACTGAATGCCGCTGCGGTGTTTGACGGATTGTCAGCCGCCCAGGGGCGATTGTACGTTTCGCTGGTCAACGGTCGAATCCTGTGTCTGGGCGGGAAATAGAATACAGAAGGAATCCGGGGATGATTAACAGAGCAATGGCGTGCGGATGTTCGGTGCTGGTTATGGCGGCGGTTGCGTCGGGCCAATGGAAGCCTGTCGATGGGGAGCTGACCACGCGGTGGACCAAAGATGTTTCACCCAAAACCGTTCACCGCGAGTATCCGCGCCCGCAGATGGTGCGCAAGGATTGGCGGAACCTGAACGGGTTGTGGGATTACGCGATCAAACCCAGCGACGCGGCCAGGCCCGAAGCGTTCGACGGGAAGATACTCGTGCCATTTGCGGTCGAATCTGCGCTGAGCGGTGTTGGAAAGCGCGTGGGCTCCGGTAAGTTGTTATGGTATCGGCGGACGTTCACCGTGCCGACCAAATGGACTGATCAACGCGTGCTGCTGCATTTCGGCGCGGTTGATTGGCATGCCCGGGTGCTGGTCAACGGTAAGCAAATCGGCGAGCACAAGGGCGGTTACGACGCGTTTTCGTTCGACATTACCGAAGCGCTGAAACCCAAAGGCCCGCAGGAACTTATCGTCGCAGTTGCGGATCCCACCGATTCCGGATCCCAGCCGCGCGGAAAACAGACCAACCGTCCCAGGGGTATCTGGTACACGCCGGTTACGGGTATCTGGCGGACGGTCTGGATTGAACCGGTCAATCTCGTGCATATCGGCTCGCTGCGAATCACGCCCGACGTCGATAACAACGGTGTGCGAATCCTCGCCAACGTCGCCGGGGCGGACAAAGGTCATCGAGTTTCAGTTACTTTCAAGCATGCGGACAAGCCCTACAACAGCGTTGTCGCCCAAGGCGCCGAAGACTTCATTCGCATCTCCGAAAAGCTCCGTCTCTGGTCGCCGGACGATCCGTATCTGTACGATATTTCAGTCTCGCTGCTGAACGAAGAGGGGCGCCGTGTTGATTCGGTCACGAGTTACTTCGGCATGCGGAAGATTGCTCTGGGCTCCGATGCAAACGGAGTCACGCGGATCATGTTCAACAATAAACCGCTGTTCCAATACGGTCCGCTGGACCAGGGCTGGTGGCCGGACGGACTGTACACCGCCCCGACGGACGAGGCGTTGAAGTACGATCTCGAAATAACGAAGAAGCTCGGCTTCAATATGGTCCGCAAGCACGTAAAAGTCGAGCCCGCCCGGTGGTATCACCATTGCGACAGGATCGGGCTGCTGGTTTGGCAGGACATGCCCAACGGCGACAAGCACGCGCCCTGGCCGCGCGACGGTCAGGAAATCACGCGCACCGCTGCTTCCGACAAGCAGTTTGCCTGTGAGTTGCGGGCCATGATTGAGACGCACCGCAACAGTCCTTCGATAGTGGTTTGGGTCCCGTTCAACGAGGCCTGGGGACAGTTCCGGACCGCCCACTGGGCCCGCCAAGTCAAACGTCTGGACCCCGCTCGCCTGGTGATCGCAGCCAGCGGAGGCAACGATTTCGCTGTCGGAGATATTCGCGACATTCACGTGTACCCCGGTCCTGAAGCTCCCCCCGCCGTTCTGAACCGAGCGTCCGTTCTGGGCGAGTTCGGAGGGCTCGGCTTGCCCCTGCCCGGTCATCTCTGGCGGGAAAAGAAGAACTGGGGTTATCGTCGCTTCAAGACCAAGGGCGAACTGGCTGGCGCGTACGAAAGCCTGCTGGGCAAACTCCGCCCGCTGATTGAGTCGCGTCTGTCGGCGGCGGTCTATACGCAGACCACCGACGTGGAAATCGAAATCAACGGGCTGATGACTTACGATCGGGCCGTAGTGAAGTTTGATCCGGCGCGAATGGCGGCCGCCCACAAGAAACTCTACGCTCCGCTGCGTCGCCTGAAACCTGCTGAAATGACTAACATACATACGGTTGCGTACTGGCGATTCGAGGAGGGCGAGATTGGCGAACCCCTGCCCCACGATCGTACAGTGAAAGACGGATTCGCAGTGCGGGATATCTCCGGCCATAAGAATCACCTGTACGCGTTCAAACGCGGTACGGCGTGCAAGACCGGAGCCTACGCCAAACCGGGATCCGTTTCCCTCACCGGCCAGCCGAACACCAAATATCTCGACGACACCGCCGCGCCATCCGATGCCGGCTCGCGCGATCTTTACACCGGTCCGGGCCGCTCGCGGACGCACATGAACGCCCTGAACGGGTTCCAGTTTTCCCAGTGGACAGTTGAGGTGTCATTTCAGATCGCCTCGCTGGGACGCACCCACGGACTTGTGGGCAAAGACGGCAAGCCGACACCCGAACCCCACGCGCCGCTCCAACTGAAGATCCGCCCCGACGGGACCATTCAGATCGAAGCGATCGATACGAACGGGAAGGTGCGCCAGGTTAGCGGCAAGCGCAAAGCCGCCGTCGGCAAATGGTATAACGCAGCGGCGGTCAGCGATGGAAAAACGCTGAGCCTGTACGTCGACCGATGCGACGGCGGGGGGTATGTCCTTCAAGGGCGCACCGAATTCGCCGGAGCCCTGGTCAACAATTACGGTACGTGGACTGTCGGGCGCGGATTCTTCAACGGGAAAATGACCGACGACGCCCGAGCGAAGATCGACGAGATCCGCATCAGCGCCGCGGCCCTTTCGCCGAAGCGATTTCTGCACGTTTCGGCGAAAGCGAAGTGATCTGCGGTGTTAGACCGGTTCATCGCCGGATTGCACGCCATCGCTCCGCTGGCGCTGGGTCCGGATCATCTGCTCCAACGCGTCCCAACCGGCTAGTTGCTCCGGTGTCATCGTGGCTGGGCGTCCGGTTTCGATGTGATGTCGGATCGCGCGTAGTTTTCGTCTCATCTTGCGAGGCAGGGACGGTTTTTCGTTGACCACCAGCCCGGTGACCAACTGCTGCTGATGCTCGCGCCGAATGCTCAACTTTCTTCTGCGGTGCAGTCGATATCCGTACTCGTCGACGATCTGCCCGGTTGATATTATGGCGACCTTCTCCACGCCGAGATCGTTTGTCGGGAATGAAAATGTAATGTCGTCGGCGTAGCGCGTGTAAGCTCCGCCCAGGTACCCGGCTAGTCCATCCAGGCGGGCGTCCATCATGTAGTTCAACAGGTTGCTCAATCGCGGGCTGGTCGGTGCGCCTTGCGGCAGGCCGCCCTCCCAGGCGGTCAATCTGACCAGTAACTCGACTGCCTCCTCCTCCCATCCGATGCCCCTGAAATACGCTCCGACTCTAAACGCCGCTGTCGACGGAAAGAAGTCCTTGATATCCATTCGCACGACAACTCTAGCCCCGACGTGCGGCAGGGCGTTGGTTACAATGGACTTGCCTCGTTCGAAGCCTGTAGCGGCTGGGTGAGATTTCAGACCGCCCAGCAACCGATGCAGAATTCGCTCCTGCATGTCCTTCAGCTTCGCCCCCGGCGCCAGGATTGTGCGCCTGTCTCCGTTGCGTTTGGGGATTGTAAACTCCTGGTAGCTTACGGTCGTCATCCGGATGTCCATTACACTCCTGGCCAGACGACGCGACAGCTCCATCAAATCCAAAGGCGGTTTTTCCGGATCGTTCTTGGGTTGGCTGCGGGATCGGAAGTCGACTTCTGCGAAGGGGTTTACCGGTTCGGTCTGAATACCGAACAGTCTCTTGACCCAATCGAAGAAACCCATTTTCACTGCTCCCGCTGTTTGAAAACAAAGGATGCGGGCGCGGCCCGATCGGACCGGCGCCCGCTGTGTCTTGCCACCATTGTCCGCAGGTTACGCACCGTGCAACGGTCCGTAACCTGCGGACAATGGTGCACGGTCTGCAGAAGATCCAACAGGACCCGGGCGACGAAACATCGCCCTATGCTCCCAAAGGGGCATCGCCAAGACCACGAATGAGAAGATATGCGTTCGTTCGGCGCGTGTCAAGCGGGCAACCATACTAGAGGAACACTTCCTTACGGTGTACGGCTCGGCTCGGAGCCAGTCCGTCGCGGATTGCTTCGGCGACGATCTGCTCGCCCTGACCTCGCTGGGCGAAGACCGCCTTACCGGGGCTGACGTGTCGGTTCCACTCTCTCTCAAAGACCGCCACTCGCTCCTTATTCCGCGCCAGAGCGGTTGGGACGGCGTGCCACATCGCCATTTCGCGCCGCCGCCTGCGGAAGTATTTTCCAATGATGTCGGGCAGCAGTCGCGATAACCACGTTTGATCGTAAACGTCGATCTGGCGAGGAATGATATAGCGGGCGTCTCGCAACGGGCCGAGCACCTCAACCACGGATTCGGCGAACAGATCGCGATCGGTCCGCGATGCGTACTTGATGAACACCCGCACGTATCCTCCGGCGAGTTGTCCGCCTCTGAGTTCTCCGCCCGAGGTGATCTCGCCCACCTCGCGCAGCGAGTTCAGGACGGCGCGCCCGATCATCATTGCAAGGGTAAGGTCGTTCCACGGCGCTTTTACGCCCGTAAACGGGGGGAATCCGCCCTCGCCGACTATCCGCAACGCCTCAGCCGCTGCGATGGGCGTGGCGTGGTAGGGCGTTCCGATCGCCCAGAGTTCGCGCGCCGCCGATCTGGCTGAGGCGCGGCTTATCATTTCGGCGCTCAGCGGGCCTACGGCTTCTTCGATGCCCTCGGGCCTGATCTCCGTAAACGCCGGATGCACGTGCCCGACTCCCTTTTCTATCGCCCCGTCGTCGGTCACTCCGAACAGCGTTCGATGGCGGGCCATGAACCGCCTGTAGTCGTCCAGACCCTTGCGGAACTCCGGCGCGATGCAGACCACGTCCCAGTTGTTCGCCGTCTTCTCGGGCTGAGTGTGGTCCAGGCGTATCGATCGCCCGCGAAGCTGATTCACCGACATGCTGGTGGTCACCGTTGTCAGGTCTATCAGCACATTTGTTCGCGTCGCGTCCCATCCCTCGCCCAGCAGACCGCGCGTTCCGACCAGGCAGCGCGTGACCCCGTGCTGGAACAGGTCGGTTATCATCTGCACGTATACGCGAGGGCACCACTGCGCGCCGCGCCCGATAAGCTCGTTGAATCCCGCGTGCTCCTGGTAGCGCAGATCGATCTCCAGGTTCCGCGTTGCTAGCCAGGCGTTGGCTTCTTCGAGGAACCGAGGCGACAGGTCGTCGTCGACCAGCACCGTCGAACCGGTCACCAGAACCGGATCAAGTTCGTCGGTCCGCTCGTTGGTCAGCAGCGATCGGAAGGCCGCAACCGCACCGCCGGCCTCATCGTCTAGCAGGTGGGCGATTTCCGCGGTTACCGCGCTGGTCTGCTCGTAGTCGGTTACTATTATGGCCCGCAGATCTTCGTCCAGTGCGTCCATTTCCGCCAACAGGATCGGTACGATGGCTCCGGCTTTGGCGCTGCTGTAAGCCATTACTCGCCCGACCGGAGAGGCGCACGCGCGCGAGCCGGTTTCCGTGATCTGCACGCCGAGCGTTCGCAGGCGTTTGATTATTTCATCGGCCCGCCGGTGATCGTTTTCGCAGGGCGAAGGTCGCAGCCCGTGGCGCACGTAGCGGTCAAGCACGGGCGCCAGAACCTCCATGCTGTCGGCCTCGGGCGGATCTATGTCGGGGTCGATCGGATCTGCGCCAGCGGGCAGTCCAACTCCGCGTCCCAGCAGCAGCACTCGCCCCGCCAGCGCCAGCGCTTCGTCGCGTTTTTCAAACGCCCGCCACGATTCAACGTATCCGGTAGGCAGCTTGTATGTCCCCAGCACTTCGGTCAGCCAGGCAAGCAGGTCTCCGACACCTTCGGTTTCTTCGTCGTGCGGGACACACAGATCGTCAACCAGCGCCGTCAGCGCAGAATCGGTGTTTGCTATGTACGCCAGTTCGTCGGCTTGGGGACGCACGAAATACGCGAGATCGCGATACGGGCTGAGGAATCCGTCGCGCACAAGCGCGGGCACAGGAATGCTGTAGTCCACCGGTCCGAAGAAGCGGTCGTAGCGGGCTTTGTCTTCTTCGTCGAAGCCGTCCGCGTCGGGCGGGGTTGCGGTTAGTCCGACGATTATCGGGTCGCCCAGATACTCTTCGACGCCCGCCAGCACGCGCCCCCAGTGGCCCATCAAGTGGTGACATTCATCGCATATGAGCATCCCCACACCGTGATCGCGCAGGCGCTGCAGCGTCGCCAGAGATGACGCGTGCAGAGTGTCCATCGCCTCACCGCCGGAGGACATCGTGTCGCGGACCAATTTTCGGTAGATGCTCAGACGCTGGTCGTAGTAGTCGGCGTTGTGTGTTTCAAGCTCCCTCAGCCAGATCAACGCCTGGTCCAGATTGTCGGCTTGTTCGGTTTCGACGAGTTTCTCGCACCAGGCGTCCACCGCCGCTTCGTCCAGATCCTCGCCGCCGCGGCGGGGCAGCGTTACCGACTGGTACGTAAGCGACGTCAGCAACGCCGGTCTTCGCGGATCAGTAGATACAATCTCCGAATCGCCGCCTGCGCCGAACAGATCGAGTCTTGCGGCCCACTGCGACTGGATAGCGGAGTTCGGCGAGAGCACCACTGCGGGCTTCCGCACCAGGTGCGCCCAGAAGTACAGGCCCATCACCGTTTTTCCCGATCCGGGCGGGGCGACGATATGCAACTGCCGCTCACCGCTAAGCAGTTGGTCGCGCGCGACTTCGACCGCATCGTGTTGCGAAGGCCTCAGCTTTCCGGAAAAGCTTATTCGTTCAAATACATCACTCACGGTCTGCTCCAACTGGTTTAGGCGGGCGCCGGGGACAGCGTACTTCGTGACCATTATCCGCACGGAGGCTGCAATCGCAATCCTTTGGGTCTTCGATTTTATCCGCCCTTGGCGATGCTAATTGGATATCATAACGCTCCGGTCAATATGAACTCAGAGGAGATATCATGACTGACATGCGCAGGCGTATCGTCGCGATGTTCCTGATCGTGTGTGTCTCGGCGGTTGTCGCCGACGGAGCCCCGAACGCCAGGACCCTACAGGCCGATGTCTGCGTTTACGGCGGGACCGCCAGCGGGATCGCAGCGGCGCTGGCGGCGGTGCGGCGCGGGCGAAGCGTGATAATCATCGAACCGTTTCGCCATCTCGGCGGGATCGCAGGCGGAGGGATTCGCATCAAGCAGGACTGCATGTACTACTCGGACATCGGCGGGATTGCCAAGGAACTCCATGATGCGGATATGGCCCTTGGCGGTTCGAGCCATATGAACCAGTGGAAGATCCGCCTGATGCTGAAAAAGAAGTGCGACGATGCGGGGATCAAGTATTTCACACATCATCGCCTCGACAGCGCCGCCGACGTTGTCAAGAGAGGCTCGACCATCGAGAAAATATATCTCAACTACGCACCGGTTATGAAGGAAGGAGCCCCACCCGCCAAGCCTGCAAAGACCCGTGTGTTTGCGGTTAAGGCGAACGTTTACATTGACGCGAGCTACGAGGGCGACCTGATGGCGTTTGCCGGTTCGGACTATACGACCGGCAGGGAGGCCCGGTCGAAGTACAACGAATCGCTGGGCGGTCAGCGGGGCTTGAAGTATTTCGACGTCGATCCGTACGTAGTCCCGGGCGACCCGAAAAGCGGCGTCCTGCCGATGATAACCACCGAACCTTACGAGCCCGGCGCCGCTTCGAAGTACATGATCGCGTATAACTTTCGCCTGCAATGGGTTTCCAGGGGCGGAACGCCTGTCAAGCCTCTGGACCGGCCTGTCGATCGGAAGAGATATGCGCTGGCGATACGTGCGATCGCAAAACACGGCGCCGGCGGGAAGGCCAGGCGTTACGTTTTCTGGCCTCACACAAACTACGCGCGCAGCGCCATGATTTCGTCGGGCCCGCCTTCGCGACAGTTAGAATATCCCGATGGCGACTGGGCGACGCGGAGCGAAATCTGGCGCGACTGGATCGACCACGTAAAGACCATGAACGTCCTTGTCGGGATGAAGAACCCGCAACTCCGCTCGGGCGAGTATCCCGATAACAACGACTTTCCCGACCAGCTTTACACGCGAATGGGCAGGCGGATGATCGGGCGGCGCGTTATGACCCAGCAGGACCTCATGCACCAGACGGTGATCAAGGATTCGATTGGTCTGGCGTATTATGCGGTCGACATCTATCCGCCCAGATTAATCGCCCACGACGGGAAGGTCGCCTCCGAGGGCGAGATATTCATGCGCGTCAGCCCCGGTCCGTACCAGATATCCTACCGGGCTCTGACCCCAAAACCCGACAAGTGCGACAATCTGCTGGTGTCGGTCTGCATGTCGGCGTCGCATGTGGCGATGGCGTCGATTCGCATGGAGTCTTCGTACGTTGTCATGGGCGAGGCGGCCGGTATTGCAGCGGCTCATTGCGTCAAGTCGAACAAGAACGTTCACCAGGTTGATGTGCCCGCGATTCAGGCCGACATGAAGACCTCAGGCGTGGTGATCGAATGGAACGGTAAAGGATACGGACCCGGAGCAAAACGTCACTGGAGTTCAAATGCGATCTGGTGGCGACTGCATCCGGAGGAATACAAGAAGATCCCCCTCCGCCTGGACGAAAGCTGGACAAATGCGAAAACGCCCTCGGGCGGAACTTCAAAGCATTTCAGCAAAAGGCAGTGGTCGTCTCGCGCTGAATGGAACAGGGACAAGGGCGGATGGGAATGGTTGTTCCCGCACATTGACACCGACAATGACGGTAAGATCTCGCCCGCTGAGTACCAGGCGTTTCAGGACTACAAGAAGAAGAATCCCAAGTGGAGGACCACTTTGCGCAAGAAGCGGCAGGGGACATGAGAGCTATGTTGTGCGACGACTGTCGCTAGGGCGCCTTTACGGCTCCATCCACGCGTCGCCAGTCGTACTTGGTCTTACCGTTGGCGTCGAGCAACAGCAGGCGCTTATCGGTTAGCTCAAGAATAGGCTCATCCACGCGATCGCCCATAGTCGCCAGAATCAACCCCACTTTCCCCGCCGGTTCTCCGCCGACGGTGCGTTTTTTCAGCCGCCCGTTCTCCAGGGACCACACCATGTCGAACCTCAACCGGGAAGCAAACATAAACGCCTTCAGTCCGTCAAGCTCCACGAGCATCGTGCCCGTCCCGTCCGGGCGAAGCGTCATCGTCCGTTTGCCCTGGTACTCGTCAGCCCACGTACCCAGAACCAATTTGCGCATGCGAGCGTCTTCATTATCCGCAGGCCCCGACGCAGGCATGGACGCCGGGCCTGATGCGGGCAGTACGTTTGGCGAGGCGTCGGTCGGAGGCCGCCTGCATCCGATCAACGCGGCTGCAGCGAAAACAATCGCTGTCGCCTTTAGCATCAATACGTATTCTCGACGCGGGCGGCGGGCGGTTTCTTGATGAAATGAGTTATCGTTTTGCTCTGATATCATTGCGGTTGGATACCTCTGACAAGAAGAATCACAAGCTGTAATCTTATCTTTACAGGTCCGTTGCTGCAATCGATATTAGTCGTCGGCGGTCCGGTCGTTATTGTTTGTCTTTCGTTTGTGATGAGACGTCCGCCTGACAGACTACGCGGAATCCCACGTCAAACACTCGACGCCATGACGGATAGCTAAGGCGGCATGCGGACCGTGCGGCGGCGGGGCGGTCGTGGAAACCGCCTCCGCGAGCGACTTTGCGTCCGTTGGTTTTCGGGTCGTCGCGTCCGTCGCCTCTTCGATACGGATAGGGTTTGTATGTCGACCGTGTCCACTCCGAGGCGTTTCCATGCATGTCGTGCAATCCGAAGGGGTTCGGTCGATACTTCCCGACGACCGCGCTGACAATCTCACCGTCATTTCCCTTATCGCTGAACGCCGGCCTCACCAGCGTTTGAAGCGCTGCGGTCGTGCGATGCAGTGATTTCCGCCTCAGGGCGAGGCAGGCCTTGGTCAATGTCCCGTCGGCGAGACTGGCGGTTCTGGAGAAATCCGCCTCAAGCCCGCCGTACCACAGGGGCGTGTTCGTTCCGGCGCGGCAGGCGTATTCCCATTGTGCTTCAGTGGGCAGCGTGAAGGTCTTTCCGGTCTTCCTGGACAGCCATTGGCAAAACTCCATCGCCCGGCGCCACGAAACCCGCACCACGGGCTGCTTCGGTCCGTTGACCCGCCAGCCCCTTTCGGCGCTGGAATATTGCTGTCCGGGCCCCTTGATCCACCTGCTGTTGTGCTTGGAGTCGAATTGGGCGAACTGTTCGTTGGTCACCTCGAATTTGCCCATCCAGAACGGTTGGTCAATGCTGACCGGCGCCAGGGGGCGTTCGTCATCGGCTCCGGACAGGTCGCCCATTACGAACTTCCCCTTCGGGATGTAGACCAGCGTAAGTTTCACGTTGCCTGAAAGTAAGATCTCACGTTGAGATTCCGAAACAACCGACTGCCTGCGTTTGGCTTCTTTTGCGTCGAAAGGCCAACCCTCCGGCGCGGGCGGTTTGGCGGCGGCGGGGCGGGCTTTGGGGACGATCGGGTCCGGATCGGGCGCCAGGGCGTCGACTGATTCCGGATCGTAGTCTATACCGGCGTAGAGTTTGAGCATTGCCCGGCGCCGCAGGCTGGCGGGCTTCACGGTCTTCCAGCCCGCCAATTCATGCCACGTCCCGTAGAACGGAACGCACAGGTCGATCCACGTTATAAGCCGCTCCCAGGCTTCCGCCGACAGCTTGACCCCGCGGTGCCCCTTGCGAAGCATCCGGATCAACTCGCTGTTGTCGGCGTGGAAGTCGCCCGGGATCAGCATGTGCATATCGCTTTCCAGCGACGGCGTGCGAGTGTAAGCGTAGAGCGCCCTGTACGACCGCGAATACGCTCCGGTGGCGCTGCTGTTTTTATCGCGACGCAGGTCGGGCGGTTTCTTACCGTCTTTGCGCGGTTTTCCATTGTGGCAGCCCACGCAGTATTTCTGGAGCACCGGCTGCACTTCGCGCCGGAAGCTGAAGCCCCTGGGCGGACCGTACCAGGGCGTGATTTCCGACGGTTTGCGGCCTACCGTGGCGGATACGGCGACCGGCGAGGCGTCTTTCTGCGATTCGTGGCATCCGAGGCAGGAGACATTCTCGCCCGGCATGGCGGTGAACCAACTGCGCATCAACTGCAGGGCGGCTCCGCTTTCGTCGAGCGGTTGGATAGAGATCGGCGTGTTGGCGGGCACGCGGAACGACGCTGAACCATCGTCCGCCACCGGGACCGTGCCCAGAACTCGCAAGGGCTCCCAGGGTCCGTCCCCGCCGACTGAGTTTCTGACGTTCGGCGACATGCCGAAGTACTGGAAGTGATACGTAAACAGGCGAAGTTTCTTCACCGCGCCTCGCGGAACGCCCGCCAGCCCTCCGCCCCGGTATATGTCAGCCAGAAACACCGTCGCATCCTTGCGGCTCGGGTCAATCCTGCTTGGGATAACCGGAGGCTTCTTCGTCTTGTGCAGCGGGATTGGCTCGAGGAGGGCCTCGCCGGTTTCTTCTCGCAGCAGCAGCAGGTTGTCGAACGTGTCGACAAGATAGATTCCCCACAGCGACCTCGCCGTCGGTTTGCACGCGGTGATGAAGTACTTGTCGGACAGCGGCCAGGGATGCAGGAATTTCGGCCAGGAGTTTCTTGCGATAGTGTCGGCGATAATCGGGACGACCTTCTTGCCCCGTCCGGGAATACGCTGGACCACGCCGTCAGCCTCAAACGTGCTCTTGTTGCGATCGAACAGGAGCAGTTCGCCCATCCGCGGGACGTCGTGGTTTCCGCTGACGACGCCCGTGAACACGCCCGGGCGATCGGGAACCGGCCGGGCGAAGAACACGCAGTTAGGCCAGTGCGAATTGCTCCCGTAGTACGCCGTTTGCCCCGTACCGTCGGGATTCATCTGGAAGAGAATCCGTGAAGCGCCGTGCGGAATGCCCGAATACTCCCAGCGAAGGTACAGCACTCGTCCGTCGGGAAGCACGGTGGGGCACCAGTTGTGATCCTGGTCGAAGGTGAGTTGGCGGATGTTTGCTCCGTCGGCGTCCATTCGGTACAGCAGCGTAATTGGGGTTTGCAGCGTGCTTCGGCAGGGGACTCGCTGGAACGAACGTGTCGATCCGAAGATGATCCCTCCGTCCGGAAGGTAGCATGCGTCGTAGTTGTCTACATCTCCGTATTCTCCGCGCGTGACCTGTCGCGGGGGTTTGGCGTCCGTTCCCGCCTCGAAAATCTGCCACAGACCTTTTAAGTCGATCGATGAGAACAGCATCTTCGTCGCATCCCAATGAAGATCGACGTCGCCGACGAACACGCTGGTTTTCGGTTTGTAGAGCGTGGTGAAGCGTCCCTCGTGCGAGATCGGCGAGAGTATGGCGATCTCGTTGTTGAAGCCCTTGCGGGGAAGGATAGTGTTGCCCGAGCCGGTGTCGGGGATTCCGAGCGAGCGGCTGTTGAAGCCCCACATTCCACCGTCGAATCGCGTTGCATCGCGACCGATGCGGCGTCGGACTACTACAAGGCGTTTGAAGTCCAGCAACGGATTAGCCAGAAGCGCCTCGCGTTTCAATGCGGTGAAACGGGCGGTCCGTTCATCGTCGGATTGGGCTTTGATGCGATCCAGGCGGGCGAGGAATTCGGCGCCGCCCTTGTATCTGTTTGGAAACGTTCGCATCAGATCCTCGATCGCCATTCGAAGCCCCGCCGGATTGATCTTGCCACCCGGAGCGCGACGCGCCGGTCGCTTTGATTTGACCGGGATGACCAGTTGCGACTGGCGCAGTTCCACGAGATTTCCCCTGGCGATGAATTCGATGATTCCCATCCGACCGCGATGCGGGCGAAATCCGAAACCGTTGATCGGTCCGGAGTGGTTCAGGTGGGCGATAACTTTGTCGTTTATCCGGAAGGCGATCTTCCCGCTGCGCCGCACAACGCTGAATTCGAACAGTTTGCCTTCGGTGATATGCGCGGCGGACTTACCGCGATGCTGCAATTTGCCGAACAGCGGTCCCTCGGTGAACAGCGTCCGGCCTTTACCGTCAAAGCCAAAATTGCTCGCTCCCATCATGAACGAAGCGGCGGTGCTGTCGAGCTTGGTTATCGAGAGCCTGGCGGTGATTTGGAAATCCCCCTTGTCCAGGCCCCATACGCTCATCAGCACGTTGCCCGTTCCGCTGCATTGCAGCGCCCCGCCGTCTTTCCGCCACTCTGCGCCCAGCGCTCGAACACCGACAGGGGCTCCGGCGCGAACCAGCACGCCGTCGGGTTTCTTGGCTGCTGCGGCCGGCGGAGTCGCCGAAATGACGGTCGCCGCAGCGATCGCCCACGCTAAACTCAGCGTCGAAGAGAAAGTCCTGTTCACCCGTCCGTTCCTCATCGCATCATTCTCATTTGAGTTTCTACCGTGAGAGATTGTATCCGATGCGCCGCATTGGGCAAACCGAATCCCAGGTTGTTACGGATCGCCGCCCCACGCGCAGGGCCAGGCGGTGTGATGGAGACTGTTATTGTTTCGGTCGGTTGTACTTTTTCCCGCAGATGCCCGGCTGCCATCCCCACTGCGGCTTCATTAATCCCGCGTTCCATTTTCCGTACGCTTCGGTCAGGCGTTTGACTATGTCCGGCCGCTTCTTGAACAAGTCCTCTTTCTCGCACTTGTCCCGGGAGATGTGGAACAGTTGCGGTTGGTCGGCGTTTCGCATCTTGACGAGTTTCCAGTCGGTGTCGCGGATGGCCCAGTGGTATAGCTGGCGCCAGTACAGCATCCGGTGGGGCGGGGTCTTTTTCTTACCGTTCAGGTGATCCAGCAGATTGACTCCGTCGAGCTTCCAGTTGGGACATATCTCGGTTCCGGCGGCGCTTAGGGCTGTCGGCATGACGTCCAGGGTGCTGACGGGCTGGTCGTAGCGTTTGTCAGCCGGTATCGCGCCGGGCCACTTCATGCACGCCGGTACGCGAATACCGCCCTCGTAGTACTGCCCCTTCATACCGCGCAGCGGGGTGTTCAGCGATCGATTTCCGGTCGGTTTGCCTCCGTTGTCGCTCCAGAATATCACCAGCGTGTTCGACTCGAGCCCGCACTTGCGAATCGCCCCGAGTATTTGCCCGATGTTGCGGTCCAGCGACGACAGCATGGCGGCCAGGATTCGGCGCTTAGGGTCCGCGTTCTTCGGAGCTGAGGCGATCTCACTTTCTGGGGCTTGGAGCGGTCCGTGGACAGCGTTGAAGGACGCATAGAGGAAGAACGGGCGGTTCTTATGTTTCCGAACGAACGCTGCGGCCTCTCGTCCGAAGGCGTCTGTCAGATAGGCGTCCTCGCGTGCGACCGGCTTACCGTTGCGGAGCAGGCGGTTTTTGGGATTGTTCTTGATGAAGTATTCGGCGGCTCCGTTGTTGAAGCCGAAATACTCGTCGAATCCTCGCTTGTGCGGTTGGTGTCTTTCGTCATCGCCCTCGTGCCACTTACCGACCATGCCCGTGGTGTAGCCCAACTCCTTGAGCCTTTCTGCGATGTTAGGCCGATCGAGCGGCGTGCCGATCCGCACCTCCGCCGATTGAGTGAACGGTCCGGGGTTGTCGTCGAATCCGAATCGTTGCTGGTACTGCCCGCTCAGGAGTCCGGCGCGTGAGGGTCCGCAAACGGCAGCGGTTACGTACGCCGTTGAGAACTGCGTTCCCGCTGATGCGATTGAATCGATATTGGGCGTGGGCACATCGCACGTTCCGTGATACCCCACGTCACCGTAACCCAGATCGTCCACGAATATCAGCACCACGTTCGGCCGGGATTTTCTGTTGCTCTTGACCGCCCCGGCCGCGCCGGGCGCCGCGTACAGTGCGATTCCCGTGCTAAGTGTCTTCAGAAAATCTCGACGGTTCATTGTCTTCTCCAATTCGGACCTGTGTGACCGCTCGGTCCGAAGGGATACCATGAGCCCAAGAGGAGTCGTCATCAAGTAGAATCCTCTTTTTCTCGAACGGTTATCGCGCTGAATAGAAAAACCCCGCCGCCTGAAGGGCGACGGGGTTTGAATTCTCGTATTGGGGGAGTATCAGCTTCGGCGTCGTCGGCGCAGCAGCGCCAGACCGCCGACGCCCAGGATCGACATGGTCATCGGTTCGGGGATCACCGGGCCGGTCATAGTCATCGATCCGCCCCAACTAACGACCGGACCGCCCTGATTCAGCGAGATTCGCAGTTCGGCGCTTGCAGGTTCAAGTCCCGCAAGCGGACCGGCGGGGGTGAACACACCGGTCAGGAAAAAGTCGAGGTACCCGCCGGCCAGTTCGGAGACGTCTATACTGAACGTTTCGGTTGTCCAGGTTCCTTCGGGGCTGGAGAACGTCCATACGAGCGGGTCGGTGATGTCCAGCGGGCCCGATGCGGTGACCGGCGCTAGAGCAGGTATTCCCGCAAGGTCGCCGGTTCCACCGAAGTAGTACATGGTCGCCGGTGCGGGCGCCAAAGGGGTAAACAGCGTGCTGGACGCGAGATCCGGTCCGTCTATGACAGTAGCGTAGGCGCCGACGGCAATTGAACCGTCAATGGGAGTCGCCTGTGCGGTTCCGCCAGCCAGGGTCAGTGCGATCGTCAGCGTAAGCGCGCAGAAAAAACGGTTGTTTACGAGAATTCGAGCCAGATTCATAACGGCCTCCATCATTCCTTCAAAGGAATTGTCTTGAGCTATAAACTGTGAGCAGAGAGCTACGCACCAAGAGCATAAGCATAAAAAGCACGCAGTCGACTGAGCACACCTTCCAATAACACGGGCATTCTACTGCAATAGCCTCTGAACATCAAGCAAATTCTGGGATTAACCCGCAAAATAGGCATATATAAGTCAAATTGCGACGTCAGCGGGGGGTAACTGAGAGCGAATTTGACCCAGGAGGCAGGCTTTCAGATCACCCGATGCTGCACTTACAAATACTTTCATAATTGAATTGGAAAGCGTAACCGAATGTCAGATGTGAATCTAACATCAATTTCGCCCCGGCGCGCACTGGGGCCCTGCTGAGCCCAACGCGCGGTTGAGGCCCGTGTCGATGTGTGTCGTACGACGGCGGTTTTTTCCTGCAGCCTTATCCGCCCTGGTCGATGATTACTTTTCCACGGCCTTCAGTGCGCCGGTCGCAACGTACGCCTGCACGCCGTCGGTTGAGCGAACCACCGAGTAGCTTCCCGCATTTCGAACGAGAGTCACCTTCGTACCGGATTTGAATGTCCCTTCCGGCGGGCGGGACTGCTGCGGGCCGTCCATGTAGTAAACCGTGTCCACGGTTATCACGTGGGTGGGCGCGGTTTGCGATACTGCAGGCTCACCGTTGACCTTTAAGTTGGGCGGTTCCTTGTCGACGCATCCGGCCAGCAGGACAAATCCGCACGCGACAAACGTAAGCAAGAGTTTCTTATTCATTTTGACCTCGATTCTTGGCGCTGTCGGTTCAGTTCACCTAGCGCACTCTCATTTAAGCGACGGTATTCCATCCACAATCACAGGCCGCAGGAAAGCTTTTACGCCCCGGGCGATTCCGAGGCGCTGCATATGATTGGGATCTATCCATTGGGACACAGTTAACTCCCGACTCTTGGAGCCCGGTTGGATGACAGTATTGATCACTCGCGAGTCAGAGACGGCTTGGCGAGTTTTGGGATGGAGGATCGGTTTGCCCCGGGCGTCAACGTAGTTCATGAGCACTGTCGGATTGCTGATTTTGAAGGACGAGCCGTTGGCGATCGTGAAATGATACCCGCGCCTGTCCTGGCGAGCTCCCTGGAGTTTCAGCTTCCACAGGAACGTTGCATTGCGCGCCGAGACCACCGCCAGGGACGTTCTCTTGACGTCCTTTTCAGCGACGCCGGCTTTCTTCAAGGTCGCCCAGGTGTCGTACCAGAAATGCAGCGACTTGGATCGGCGGGGCGAGAAGACCGGATCCGACGTGCGAAGCTTGCCCTGGGCCGACCAGAGCACCCGATTGTTCTTGTCCAGGTACGTTTTTCTGATCGCGACCGACATCAGGGGTATCTCGCCTGTGTTCTCGAAAGAATAGACCCCGTGCACGCCCTGGGAATCCTCCTGGAGCTTCGCGGGAGGAGTGATCTTGATGAGGCTTGCGAGACTCTCCCCGCCGCTGAGCTGATCCCGGAGAATCCTCACCGACAGGAAATACGTCGCCCAGGGCGGAAATCGCATCTTCTTGAACAGTGCGATTCGCTGCGTTGTCAGGACAAACGCCAGGCTGGCGTGGTCGAGCGTTTCGGCGAACAGCCCCGGACTGTAGTTCGATTGAACCAGATCGACAACATCCGGCGCCGACATCGCCTGACGCGGGGAATTCCCCGCCAGATTCTGCTTCTTTCGATAACGCAATTCATAGGCTCGGTCGCTGGCGAGAAAGTGCGCCGTCGCCAGAGAGGTGATGGATCGCGTGTCGGCTTTGGAGACCCATCCGAACACCGGAGCGCCCTGTTTGACGAACCTGATCTTCACCCATCCGCCCTTGTCATCGAGTTTCTCGAATCGCTGCGATCGCCTGACGCGCCCGATCACCTTGTCGCCGTTCCGCACGTCGGAATCGCGAGTCATGACGGCGTGTATCTCCCAGTACTTGCCCAGGTAGTAATGCGCCCAGTGCCTGGATTCGGGCCAGTGCTTGTACATCAGTTTTCCTCCGGCCAGCAGAGTCCGAGCTTCTCCCGGCAGGGAGCGGGCCAGGGCGCACATGTTCTTCAGGAGATCGAAGGAGGGAACGTCTCCGCGATTCAGCGTGATTATCGCCGCATTCGAAAGATGTCCCAGCGCCTGACGCTCCTTGCCCTTCTGACCCTTCAGGAATCGACCGTAAGATTCGAGCACCCGAGGTTCTTCCCGATGGACCTTGAGGCACCTGTCGTATTCCAGAATTGCAGCGCTGATGTTCTTCTTGCGAACGTGGTAATCGGCGATTGACAGTTGAGCTTCGAAATTGGCGGGGTCCGCCTTCAGCGCTTTCTTGAAGGACTCCAGCGCCTTTTCCAGATTGTTCCCGTCGACATGAACCAGGCCCTGAAGATGATACACTCCAGGATCGAAACTCCCCCCTCGCTTGATCGCTTCGTCAATATCGGCGAGCGCGTCCTTTCTCCGCCCGGCTGCGCGATAGATCCCGGCCCGATGATAGCGAGGCCACCAGAAATCCGGTTCCTTCTTCACCAGTTTGTTGATCGTTGCGATGGCGTCTTCGGGCCTGTTCGCGTTGGAATGAGCAGAAGCGGTGTCCACGAGCGCCCCGGTGTGGAATTTGTCGATACTCAGACATCGCTTGACCATTTCGGCGCTGGTCTTACGATCGCCGCGCCTCGAGTAGTACAGCGCAAGGTGATAATAGAGCCTGGCCCGCTGTGTCGGCAGGAGATTTCGCTCGGATTTCAGCGCGCGCGACAGTTCGATCCCGGCCGATCGCAGATTCCCCTGCGCCAGGAGCATCACCGCCAGTTCCAGATGCCCCTGGGCCTGCATCCGTCCGGTTCGCGGATACCACCTGATCTGGGGAAAATAATACAGTGCGTGATCGATCGGGCAGACGCCGAAATAGTCCAGCTCTTTGCCCGCCAGGCTCATGGTGATGTACGTGTTCAGACCTATCACCCCGCCGGTGGCGCAGCTTACGGCCGGTCCTCCGCTGTTTCCGCCCTGAATCTCGGCGGTCGTGTACAGGTCGTTGAGCTTCCTGGCCGAACCGGTCGTACCGAAACGCTGTTCGATGTAATTGAAACGGGAAATGATCCCGTTAGTGGTGAACAGGTTTCCGACCTTGAAACGGGTCGGAAGGGGGAACCCGATCGCCGCAATCGAATCGCCCTCCCGCACCAGCCCCTGGGCGACCTGGGTGATGGGAATTGTCCGGTAGGGTTTCGCCCCCCGCGGAACGCGAAGGAGCGCCAGATCCACCGTCGGGTTCCTCGAGTAGACGGTGTCCTCAATGAAAGCTGAGGACTTGCGGTTCTTCTCGCCGTCGCGCTTCGGACCGACCTTTCCATCCCACATGATCGACAGCTTCTTCGCCAGCTTCATGCGGGACGGGGACGTGCAGCCGCTGTGACTCTCCTGCCCGCAGATGACATGATGATTGGTCAGCACAAGACCGTCTTCCCGCACGAAGAACCCGCTGCCGAAACTGGAAGGCGCGCCGTCAAATTCCGACAGGATTATGACCGTGGCTTCGCGGTAAAGCTCCAGCAACTCCGACGGTTCGATAGGGCGGTTTCTGCGTCCGGCCCGCACGCGGTCGGGGAACGGGCGAAACGTTCTGATCATCCTGCTGCGGATCTGGTCGTACTGGTCGAACTTGTCTTTGGGAGCTACAAACTCCATGAAGAAATCCATGTCTTCGGCGATCACGCGGTGCATGTGCTCAGAGCACGGTTTGCCCATCATGGTCACGCTGAACTTCTGTATAACCGCCGGCAGGCCCGCTAAATCGATGCGCTTGGCGATGCCTTCGGCGCCCGGAGCGCGCTGGAGCTTGAATTTGCGATTACCGCGCACCAGCGCGGGCAATGTGCGGTTATGCATGTCGAGAATGTTGTTCTTCCGCCAGGGCGAATGCTTGCTGACGAACGAAAGCTGGATCTGCAGACCGGTGGTGAACTCGTTCTCTCCGGTCACTCCCTTTTCGGGCGACAGGAGGATCTTGAACCCTCCGCCGGTGTACCACTCGTAGCTGCGCCAACCGGCCGGATGCTGGATCGACAGGAGCCCCAGCGGATCCTTGTAGAGCTTGAATCCCTTGTAAATGTGCTTGCCTTCGATGGCCTTGATGACAGGCACGCTGACTTTCGCCCGGAGCAGCCTTAACCGATCCTCCGCAGAAAGCTTCATACGCATTCCATGGGACAGGATCTGCTCGATTAGCTGTGCTTCGGTCTTTCCTTTTCCGACCTGTTCGATGATCGTGTCGATTGAGAAGGCGACTTTCCTGATCTTGTCGGCGATGGCTCGGAGAAGTTCGCTCCGGGCTCCGAGTTGCTTGAGTTTTTGCAGGTCCTTCGGCGCGACCTTCACCATGTCGGCGTTCCTGACGAGGTTGATGATCTCGACCTGATCGGTGCGAAGCTCCAGCAGCCCTTCGATGTCTTCGAGACTGACCGTGCCGGCGGCCTGTGCGTTGGGGGAGGCCAGTAAGGCTGAAACGACGAAAGCGAGCGGTGCGACGAATTTGATTCGTACATTCATGTCCGGCGTCTCTCCCGTATTCCCGGTTCGGTCCGTTCTTCGCGCCTGCGTTGTTTCCGCGGGCGCATTGGGCGCCCCTGAGGGCGCAGGGATTTCGCACCTTCTCCCATTGTTATTCTCGGAATATCGTCCGAAATGCTTTTGAAGAAAGAGAAAATTCGTCGCGCAGAGATCGAGCGGCGGGTTTCAGATCTCGCGTTCCAGGTTCAAACCCGACATCAATAATCTGTCGCTCAATCAACTCCGGATGCTATCGATTCAGCCCAGGAGCGCCCCGGGGCTTACTTGTCCAGCATCTTCTTCAATTCCGGACCGATCGCCTCGGCCCAGATTTCGTGGGCTTTCTCACTGGGATGTGTCGTGTCGGGCATCATCTCTTTTGACAGGAAGCCTTTGTCGTCGAGAAACTTCGGGCCGATGTCCAGGAACTTGACGTTCTTTATCCCTTTGAGCAACCCGGGGAGATAGGAGTTAAGCTCGATGATCTGCTTGCGGTGCGGGTGGTTGATGGTGCGCCTTCGCGGGAAGACGCCCAGGACCAGGACCTTCATTTCCGGGTAGATGTCGTTCAACTTTCGGGCGATTGCCTGGACGCCCAGAGAGGCTTGTTTAGGCGTGTCGCTGCCCCAGCAGATGTTGTTCGTGCCTATCAGGACAACGGCGCCTTTGGGCGGTTTCTTGAGCTTCGGTAAATGATCGAGACGCCACAGAACGTGTTGCGTCCGATCCCCGCCGAATCCCAGATTGATCGCCTTGAGCGGTTCGAAGTGTTTCTTCCAGACTTCCTTTCCGATGCTTTCAAAATTGTGCGTGATCGAGTCGCCGACCATCAGGAGATCGATATCGCCTTTGCTCATCGCTCCGATGTTCTGTGCCTGACGCGCGAACCACCACTCGGAGATCCGGGGAGCCGGTATCACCGCGTGGTTCGGTTTGGCGCCCTTGGCTTCGACCCCTTCGACTTGAGGGAGCGAAAAAACCGCCGCGAATCCAAACAGCCCAATCGCAATGAATGCGACAAGCAGCCGACGGGGACGAAGATCGGTGAAAGGGGAGCAATGGCGTGTCATAATTGGCTTCCTTGAGTTCATGGTGTTTTCGGGGTGGAACCGGTTGGCGCGGGTTTCTTCTTACGCCAGACCACATTCCACATTGTACTGCGCGGCGTGAAGTCTCCCAGTACTCCGTCCCTATACTCGATCTGGAACGATTCAAATGTGCCCCGCATCTCGGTTGGGGATATCTCTTTCATCCGATATCCGATGGAAAGCTTGCCCGCGTGGTCGGCGAATAGTTTGCGGACGATGGCTGTCGACGGAGATGCGATCCGCCGCCCGTTGCTGTACCACCGTTTGCCCGCCATCTGCGGGACTTTCCGGAATTCGAAGTCCAGACTGACATTCGCCCCGGTCTTCTTGCCATCGTAAACGTACATTGGATTGACGGCCTTTAGCGAATCGCCCTGGCGAGAAACCACGAACGTGGTCGTCTCGTTGTTCAGCAGATTCGTCTCCTCCCAGACCTCATTGAAGCCCACGGGGATGTCGTGTTCCTCCCACCCGCCGTCAGCATCGGTGATCCCCTCCCAACCGGTGACCGTAAGATCCGGATTGAGCTTCGCCGGCGTTTCGGGGTCCGGATCAATGCGAATATCGTTTACGTCCTCGCCGCGCAGACGGATGCGGACATTCCCAGCCGGCCTGCCGCTCAGGAAACCTCGCAGACGCGCCAGGGATATCTCTCCCCGACGAACGCGAAGCGTCTTGCTGACGGACTTCAGCCGGACTTCCTCCCATTTCCCGCCGTTCCTGACGCGCAGGCGGATTTGGCCCATGGATCGCGAAGCGGTCACGGTGAACTCCACCCGAGCTTTGGAGTCGACGTCGGACAAGACGCCCTCCACCGGTGCGATACGGCGAGACCAGGTCCCGTCGCTCTGTCGCGTCCGGCCGATGGCCCAGACGAGTTTATCGGTCCCGCCGACTTTCGTGCGGACCTCGATTCGGGTGAATATCGGCGGGGACAGCATGAAGGCGTATTCAAACTTCTCTTCATCGTCCGTGTTCGCCCCCGCGACAACCACCTGTCCGACCGATCCACCCACGTTCGGCACGCGCAGCAGGCGATATTTGTCCTCCCCCGGCGCGAACCCAAGGCGATGGGTTTTCCACGGTCCGCCTTCCGACGGGGGGACCTCGATCACGCTGAATTGCCAGCAATCATCATTCAAACCGCGGACCGCGACGGTCATCTCCGGCAGGACGGCGTCGCCCCGCGCGCCGCCTTTGGGATAGATGACGGACATTGATGGACTCGCCGCAAGATATCGAACCGCCAGCTTCCTGACGTCCAGGGTTTGCACCGCCAGGCGATTTGTTTTCGGCTTGAAGGATGGTCCGTTCAGTTCCAGCTCTTCGCACAAAGGAAAGGAGGGATACGAATTCAGGCTTGTGGTGAGTTTCTTTGCGACCGTCGCGTTCATGAGTCGGTCGAAGTCCGCGAAGGCGAATTTGCGATCCCTACTGGGTCTAAACACGAAGACCGCCGCCGTGAAGTCGCCGAATTTCCGACCGAACTCCGCCTTTCCGCCCAGAACGTCAATCACGGTCTTCAAAGCAGGTTCGCTGAGCTTGCCCATCCGGGTCCAGATGCGCAGGACGGCGTCGGTGTCTCCGGTTTCGGTAAGGTGCTGAAAGAACGCAGCGCTCATCCCGTAGGTCTTCTCCATCGCCGGGCCTTCGCTGTCTCCGCTGGAGAACCATTTTCTCATTTCCATCAGGTAACCGTAGTTGCACCATTCCTGGTTCCTCCCAAGCGGGATGTAGGCGCTTCGCCAGTCGTGCTGTTCGTGCGGTACTACGACGCCCTCGACCCATCTGGCCGTGCCCTCCGACAACCATCTTCCCGCCAGGTAACGTTTCATGGAGTACTTGCAGACGGCGCCCAGTTGGCTGTACGTCGCCGGTTTGCCCATCCGCTCAATCAGCGCCAGGCGCCAATCGATATCGTAGGCCTCCTGAATCGCATGGAAGAACTCGTGCGCACACGTCGTCCGCAGATACTTCTCCCGGCGGGCGATGTCGGGACGATGGCTTTGGAATAGCGATTCCTCGGCCAGGTATAGAGTCGGAACGAGCACCCGTCGGTCTTCGGATGGGCCTGATGAGGCGTATGTGACGTCCAACTTCATGGCGCCGGGATTTCCGGTCTTCTGTTGGACTTTTTCCGACCAGATCCAGACATCCGTCTTGACCTTCATCAATCGCTTACCCTCGAACTTCAGCTTCCCGAACAAGATGCTGTGGGCGTGCTCGAGGTAGCCCAGGATGCGCAAGGCGTATTGCGGGCTGGATTTCTTGATGAAGAACTGTATCCGGAAGTTCTTTGACGCAATCGCAACCACGACGGGCCAGTTCTTGTGATATCCCTTATAGTCGCGCACGCCGACGCGGATTCGCTTTCCGTTGCGCAGCTTATCCAGCGTAGAGGCCGCCAGTTTCAGGTGTTTGCCCGCAGCCCCGGCGCCGGCTTGGAGCGACTTGAACGCTTTCTCCAGTTTCGGCGCGAGGGTTTGTGCGTGGGGCATGGACGCCTTGTCGGTGTAGTACACCTTGAAGTGTTCGGTGAGGATTGGACCTTTCTTCGCGTCGGCGGCGGGTTGTCCCGGACTCGCCGGGGCGATGGCGGCCAGAATCGCAAGCATCAGTCCGATTCGCACTTTCATGGGGATATCCTCACGCTGAGGCGGCCGAGATGCCGCACTGTTATCCTGGTCGTGAACTCAACGTCGCCTAATTCCCGCCAGCGCATCTCGCCGGCGGGATTTGCGTCGGCGTCGTCATCCAGCATAATCGCCGACATCTCCGCTACGCGCACCGGGATCGCGATCCGGGCCTCGGGAAGCTCCGTCGCCTCGCCAGCCGCCAGCGAAAAAGTCTCTCCGCCGGCCCGAACAGCGAGCTTCCCGTCGTCCGCAACAGTCCAACTGAAGCCCTCAGGTCCGGGCAAGACCTCCAACGGAGCCAGCGGATACATCGGCGCTACGATCAGTTCCCTGGGCGCCGCAAGCTGCGGGGTCCATCCCGGCTTGTCGGACAGGATCACCCGACGGATTTCGGCGGTGCGCCCCTGGCCGGCGTACTCCACGCGAAGCAGCACCACCGTCCGTACGTCCGACAGCCCGTCGACCGCCCCGATAATCCTCAGGCCTTCGTCGCCCTCACCGGCCAGGATCGCTCCGACCGCGGCGCGGGTTACGATTAACTCTCCCGGTCGCTCGGGGTCCGGGAACACTTCGCCCGACAGGTCCCCCGGCGGTTCGATGATCATCGCCCGGGCGGGCAGTTTGTCCGTTGCGGCGACCGTTATCTCGACGACCCTAGCCCTCGCCGCCGGTCGGCTTGTCGGTCCGCGGGGAGTTTTCGGTTGCTTGCCCCAGTTCGGCAGGCGCCACAGCAGTATCAACCCCGCCAGCAGAAGGATCACCAGGCCGATCGCCCATTTGCGTTTCATCAAATTGATTCTCCCTTGGGAACTGAACCCGCGGTCGACTTGATACTCCCGGGCCTGGCGCGTCTCAAAATCGCCAACCCGCCCAGCACCAGCAGCGACAGTGTCGCCGGTTCCGGTATAGTCGCTCCGAACGCGGTATTCGGCGCCGAAGCCAGGCCCAAATCGAAGTTTCCGCGCATCGCTGCGAAGTCGTGCAAATTCACGATTCCGTCATTGTTGAAGTCGGCGCTCTGCAGGCCGGGCGAGCCCCCGAATTGTGCGACCAGGTTGAAGTAGTCCGGATCGTCCACACGCCCGTCGCCATTGGTGTCGCCCGGTGTCGGCTCGGCGGGAATGATGTCCAGCTCGACGTCCCATGGATCATCCAGACCGATCGAATCATCGTAGAGGATTTGCGGGGTTCCGCTCCCGTCCATCGAACCGCGCATCACCCAGTGCGTTCGCGTGTCGGTCCAGTAGATCATCCCGGCGGCCGGATCCAACGCCATACCGTGAGGCTTGCCCTCATCCGGGATGAACGTGTGGATATCCTCGATCGGACCGCTTCCGTCCAGCGGCGTTCGCTGAATCTTGTGACTGTTGCGATCGTTCCAGTAGAGCGTGCCTGACGACGGGTCCAACCCGACGTCGCGAACGCGAACGAGTCCGGTCACCACGTCTTCAATCGCCCCGGATCCGTCGATATTCATTCGGTGGATCATCGTGTTGGACAGCTCACTCCAGTAGATCTTCCCTCCAGCCGGGTGGAGTTCGAAGTAGTACGGTTCGTTGAGTCCGGTGCGGATATCCTCAACCTCCGTACCGTCGAAGTTCGCCCGGCGAATGGAGCCGTTGAATGTCTGTGACCAGTAGATCTTCTCGGCGGCCGGGTCCAGCTCCACATCCGCCAGGAACCCCAGCCCGGTGACCAGGTCCTCGATGTCTGAACCGTCGAGATTCGCGCGTTGGATCTTGCCCAGCCCCGCGTCGGCCCAATACATCTTCCCGCCGACAACATCCAGCCCCAGCCCGCGAGCCTCGCCCAGCCCGGTCACCAGTGCGGTGTGCGGTCCGTATCCGTCCCGGTCGCCTCGGTAGATGATATTGGTCGATTTGTCGGTCCAGTAGACGCTGTCGCCCAGCGCTGATCCTCCGGCCGCACAGACAATAACTGACAACCCCGCAACTAACCCGATCTTTGAGAACATACCGGAGCCTCCAGATCGTAAGAAACGTTCGAAAGAAGTCCCGAAAGGCCCGAGCCCCGCCCGAGCCCGAATTCGATTATACCCCCCCCAACCGCAATCGCCAACATCCGCCCTCAGGAATTTACCTCTTGGCAAATCGCCCAGGTGATCCCGTTTTTCCCTGTGCCTCTGCGGTTCTGTGTGGTATCTCATTGACTGGACTCTTGACCCGTGGGAGAAATGACATGTGGCGAACATCTATTTGCGTTCTGTTGATTTTTGGCGGGGTTGCGTTTGGGGCTTCCAGGAAGCTTGCGATTACCGCCGATGTCGGGATATGCGCTCATCCCAGGGAAGTCGCGCTTAACACCGGCGGCAGCGGGCGGGTGCGGATCAAGTCCGATCAGCATTATTATCTTTTCAACTTCGATGTGTCGGCCGTCAAATCGTGGCGGATTACGAAAGCCACCTTGCATCTGAAACTCGCCAATGGACGGATTCGGCGGGCGGCGGTTTGCACTGTTCCGATCCCCTGGGTCGAGGGGACCGCCGGCGGTAAGGCCCAGAACGGATCGAGCTGTTTCACTCACGTCAAATATCCGACAACCGCCTGGACGCCCGGAGGGGGGACTGTGACCGACGCCACTTTCAATTCGCCCGACATGATGTGGCGCCCGGCGAGCGTTCAGACGGATAAGGATGGGTGGATGGCGATTCGAATCGATCCGAAGCTCGTCCAGGCCGTAGCGGCGGGGTTCTCGCACGGGCTGATCCTGTCCAGCGAGACCGGGCAGACGCGCGAGAATCATGATGTGTTTACTCGCGAGCAGGGCGCGGTCAAACCGTATCTGACGGTTGCATGCGTCCCGCCGCTGCCCAAGCCAATCCCCCAGCGACCGCTGGCTAGGGCGGCGAGCTGTACTCACCGGGCCGACTTCAAGAGCGGGGCGATCTCCGTGCTCGCCGGCATGCCGTCGGGGATGTTCGCCAACAAGATCGTCCTGTCCGAAAAGGCGGGCGGTAAGGCGATTGCTGAGAAGACGGCGTTTCATGGTCGGGAGGTGGTATTCGCCGGGTTAAAGCCCGGCCGGAAGTATCACGTGAACGTTATCTCGCTGTTGAAGCAGGGCGGCGGGACCGGTATGGGCGGTTCGTTGTCGGCTACCGCCTCGGAGGCGCTGGCGGCGCCGAAAGCGATTAAGTTGCCGGCGGTTGAGAAGATCAGGAGCGTTAAAAACGCCGGTTGGCGGTTGGTTCCGTTGTCGGCCGCCGCCCGGGCGCCGATAACGGATCCGCCGGCGGCGGGCGCGATTGACGTTCCGCACACGCCTCGGGGAGCGTGGGTCGGTTTTCAGGTGGCGATATGCCCGCCCAAGGGGGCGGCCGCTGACATCTCCGTCAAGATCTCACCCCTGGAGCATACCGGACAGCTCGAGTTGGTCGTGCCTCCGCTGAGGCATGTGAAGATCTATCGCGTGTGGTCCGTGCCGAAAGACGGTAAGAACTTTGGCGAAGTTCTTGTCCCATTGCGTAAGGATGAAAAGTTTTCGATCCCGTGGGCGCAAAACAAGATTACGGGCCAGAAGTGCCAGACGATTTTTGTCGACATCTGGGCGCCCGCTGCTGTGGGTTGGGGGGAGTATGTGAGCGATCTGACGGTTAGTTGCGGCGGCAGGCGGGTTGCTGTCTTGCCGCTGAAGATCGAGCTGGCCGGCGCCGCATTGAGCGATTCGTTCCACATCGCCGCCGACATGAACACCTATTCGTCGCCCGCCCGCGCGCTGGGCGCAAGAAATTCCGACGCCAAGGCGTTCATCGCCGCCGAGCGAAAGTACTACCGCCTCGCCCACGCTCACCGAATGACGCTGGCGGTGCTTCCGTATTCGCAGGATGGCTCCATCGCCTGGCGCGGGGCTCCGAAGCTCAGCGGCGCCGGGGCCAAATGCAAGGTGACCGATTGGAGCGATTGGGACGAGCGGTTCGGTCCGCTGTTGGACGGGTCGGCGTTTGCGCTCAAGAAGGGGTACGTCGGTCCCGGCGCCGGTCGCGGACTGCGGAACATTTATCTCCCGCTGCACGAGAACTGGCCCAGCCCGCTGGGGAAGAACTTCCGACCCTTCCCTCCCCCGCGCGACTACCAGAAGATGCTCGAATGGACCGCCGACCTCCCGCCCATCGAAAACTGCGTGCTCCCCGGCGTGTCCGCGGCGTGGATAAACGTGTTGACGGATTTCAGGAAGCATCTGGCCGACAAGGGCTGGACCAAAACGCAGTACCAGGTCTACTTGAACAACAAGTACTACTTCCGTCGCAACAATGGGCGCGGAGTGAGCCTCTGGCTGCTGGACGAGCCGATGGCGGCTGACGATTTCCTCGCACTGCGCTATTTCGGACGAATCACCGCCCAAGCCGCCAAACTCGACTCGCCCACACCGCTGCAGTTCCGCCTGGACATCTCCCGCCCGACACATCAGCGGGATTGGCTTGACGGGGTGGTGGACCTGAACGTCTGCGCCAACCAGCTCTACTCGCAGCGTCGTCTGATAGCCCGACGCAAGCGAGTATTCGGCGAGACATACTGGAACTACCGCATGCCCGGTTCGTTCGAATCCGACAACGTCGGCTGGGCGGTCTGGCCGGTGCGGAGCCTCTGCTGGGGCGCGACGGGCACGGTGCCCTGGCAGACTATTGGCTCCGACGGCGACCTGCTGAAAGCCGACGCGACCGCGCTGATGTACCCCGGGTGGAAGTTCGGCCTGAACGAACCTCTGGCGTCGATAAGAATGAAAGCCTGGCGCCAGGGCCTGCAGGACGCCGAACTGCTGCGTATACTGAAAGAGAAGCGCAAGTTCAACGACCTCCAGTTGCGGGCGTTCGTGGCGGCTGCGACCGGGCTGAAGGGCTCCGAACTCGGAATGGACCCCGGCGCCGAGGCGTCGATTGCAACTTTCAGCGGTATGACAGATGACAAACTCTCAACACTCCGCCGAGCCGTACTGCAGGCCCTGGGGCGCTTGTAAGTCCAGGCGGATCGCTTATCTCCCTGTCGCCCGGAATCCGACGACCAGTCGGGATTGAGGAAGAACATGAAAAAGATAACCAGGACATTGATCAAATTATCAGCCGGACATCTTCAGCCCGAAGAAGAGCTGCTCGCAGGACTGCGCGTTAACTTGAAAGGAACAGCGCTTGGAATTGGCCTCTCAGCCGGCGCCGCCGGATTCACCGGGCTCGCACTCGGATCGAAAATCATGAATGAAGGCCGCCAGCAGGCCGAAGACAGCGGTATTCCCTTTTCTCAGCAAATGGCGCTCGGATTGAGCAATCAGCGAATTATCGTCTGGTCGCGTTCGGCGTTTTCGGGCAGACCGAAGAAGATCCTCGGCCAGATACTTTTGAGTGAGATAAACCAGATAACCTTTGAACCCGGAGCGCTCGGCGACAAACTGAAGCTGGAATTGCAGCAAGACAAGATTCTCGAGTTGGAGTCCGTCAAAGTAGACAAAGGCCAAGACTTCGCAGACCAGCTAAAGACGTTGCTGACGACAAATCAATAGATCTGCTGGGATCGCGAATCGAAGACAGTTCCCCGCGTCCAACTCCCCGTCGTTAGTCGTCGCCAATTGCCAGCCGTTAAGCATGTACGGCTTGCACGTGAGCGGGCATTTGGTCCCACGTCCGGCCCTGCAGGAGTCTGCCCGCTTTCTTCTTGTTCACCCCGCCCCATTGTTTGAAGAAGAACGGAATGCCTTGCAGTTCGCATTGCCCCTTGATGTCCAACACCCATTTCTCATGTATTTTCCGGGCGCCGGGACCCGATTCGCCGCCGACAATAAATCAATATCAGCCATTCAATCTTGCTGTGCGCCATGACGTTCAAGGGCTTGTCGGCGGGTCCCAGTGGTAGGAGACATGAAGGTTTCGAAGCATGTCGAAAGTGTTCTTACACGCGATACCAAAAGCCTTGCACACGTCGGGAATCTTGACGTCTTTCTTCGACTTTGGGGCGGGTTGTTCGTGGGTGACCATCGTCAGGCCGTTTGCTTTTGCGCAGGCAATCAACCAGGCGTCCACGCCTTGGGCGAATGAGGTTTTGGCGCCATCGTTGAAGCGAGTTTGCTTCTGCGCCCATTGGATGATCTCACCATAGGCC
Organism: Phycisphaerae bacterium; assembly: GCA_030745875.1. Taxonomy (GTDB): domain Bacteria; phylum Planctomycetota; class Phycisphaerae; order SM23-33; family SM23-33; genus BS750m-G57. The sequence goes on along the minus strand of JASLNT010000031.1, from coordinate 42,006 downwards.
GTTACGATTTCCTCGGTGTCGGTGGGGAGGAATAGCGGCTCGGGGGTTTGTGACTTCCATTGCTCCAGAGCTTCCCCCTCTTGCAGTTCATCGCGAACCCTATCGATACTGGCCAGTGTGCATTGGGCGCCGTAGTGTTCGATGCTCCGCCAGAACCCGGGGCACAGATCAAACGCATAGTATCGCTTGTATGCTTCGATGAATACGTTTGCGTCCAGTATATACTGCAAATTGCTCCCCACTATAGCTCCTATAACCCGAGTCCTGCGATGTAGTTGTCAAATGTCTTTCCGTGAAGGCCGGTGAGTTTGTAGGCGTCACGATACAGTAGTCGACCCGCCCAGACGGCTTGGGCGACCGCACTGCCGAACATGTCTCCTATACGCACCCCTTGCGTCTTCCAGAAATCTCCGCCTGTGGACCGTTTGCGGAGTTCCACACTTGTCTGTATCTGGTGATCGTAGAAGGCGAAGAATTCTTCTCTGTCTATGTACCGCAGGTCCAATGCCCTCCGGGCCGCCACGAGAGCACTTACTTTAAACGTCCGAGCAAGACGGTCGAATCGGTCTTGGTCCATGGCGACAATTTGCCATTCAGTTTCAAATTCCCGGATTGGGACGAGGAATTCTGCGGCGACTCGATTGCAGAACGTTTCGACGGCCGCCCCGACCGGTTGCAAACGATCGAGATTAGATACCCCTTCGGCTCCGATCCAAAGATGAGCGAGTTCGTGAGCAAGCGTGAACATCTGGGCGCACTTTGCGTCCTGACCGTTGACGAAGATCAGGGGTGCGATGGGCGCTACCAGGGCAAACCCACGGAATTCATTCACATCCAGGCGGCGATGCGTATTGTTGGCTACCACCCCGTTGATGACGACCATTATTTCTGCAGCCTCAATGGCTTGTCGCAACGATCGCAGCGCATCGCTCCATCTCTTTTCCTGCTTGGCCCACTCTTTGGATAAACCCAACGCACTTCGCATGGACTCTGCTATTTTTTTTGGCGAGTCCTTCATGTTTGCCTCGCCGACAAACGCCAGAGGTTCTTGTCCCTCTTCGATCAGGAACTCCTGCATCCATTCCTGACGGCGTTGCATGGCCTGGACGGTTTCCAACAGATCTGGGCTGGGCCGAAGTGTTCTACCCGAAGTGGTGCGGAAGTCCGGGATGGGCAGACGATCCTCGGGGGGCGAGTCAAGCATGAGGAAGCCAAAGGGCGTTCGCGTCCAGTTGGCAAATGTCTCCAGCTGCCGGACAGTCGCCGGCCTTGTCCCATCAAGCCATTCGGAAAACTTCGGGAACTTGCTGCGCGCAGATTCCTCCGTACGCCCCGATCGCTCCAAGGCCCAGCGAAACAACTCTGTCTGTACGGGCACACGAACCATGTTTGTATTCTAGGTTCTTCGGCGTCTCAGTCCAATCGAAACTCTTGCTTCACCCCTGTTCACATCGGCAAAATCAGGCGGCCGCCTCCTGGAAATTGGGATCCAGGCTTCGTTTTGCAGATTACGCCGAGGTAAACTACAGCAACTGTCAAGATATCAGATAGCAAGATCTAGCTCATCTAATTCCACGGCGCGTCTCATCGCAGATCGCATTGGATATCTCGCGTTTTGTCTATGCCTTCACTCCTCCCCTTCGACAGGCTCCTTTCGACTACGCTCAGGATCTACGACAGGGCAAGCTGTGTGGTATTCCATATCCAGGTCATTCATTCTACAACCGGAAACTCCGCCACCCCAAGTCTTGCACAGTCGTAGGGGATTAGTTCTAAGGCGGTTGTGGGTTGGTCTGTTTCTGTGGGGATGGGCGGGGGGTTTTTCGGGGTGTTCGGGGCGTGGTTTCAGGGCGGTTATCGTTCTACTCCGGTGACGTTGTTTGGATCGATATCCAGAGCTGGCCAGACGAGTTCGCCAGCCTCTTGTTTGGCCGCGTCCTTGTAAGCGCCCAGGCGCGGGGAGTTGAGGTCGAGCCAGAGGCAGACTCGACGGTACTGCTCTTCGGTGATTCTTCGTCCGCGATGGCGCTTTAGCAAGGCCTTGCCCATCTTCGAATAGTGAGCTCCCATGAGTCCCGGGATGGACCTTGAGCCCATGCCCGTAAGGCGGAGGTTGGAATAGTTGTTCATGTGGGCCCCGGTGAAATAGAACGCATATTTCTTCAGCGAACCGTAGTCCATCTTCCCGGGCCCCTTGCCTTTCTTCCGATGGCAGGGCAGGCAGGTCTTGTCGAATATCGGTTTGACCGTTCGATAGTAGGTCAGCGGAACTTGCGATCCGGGCTCCTTGACCAACTCCGAGGCTCGGCGCCGAAAGGCCTTGGGCGATCTGGCCATCGACGGCGCGCGCCACTTGTCTTCGTGACAGCCAACACAGGTGAGCTTCTCGCCCCGGTGGACATACGTCACCGAGCGCATCGACTGGACGGCCTGCATGTTCCCGTCCAATAGCTGGAACAGCAGTTGCTTGCCCACCGGAGCCTTGCAGTACACGCTGCCGTCTTCCTCGACAGGTACGACGCCCAGCGACATTCTGGCGATAACTTCATGTCCGTAGCCCATATTCGGCGCATCGCGGTGGGGCGTGGTTTTGGGGAAGAGTTGGACGATCCGCATCCATTTGGGCGGCCTGTCTTTCGGGAACGGGAGGTCCGAAACGCGAACGTCCATCACACCGATCACCGCCGGTTCGTGCCGCACCGACCGCAGCTCGCCCTCATTGACCAGAACCGGATGCACCTGGGGCTTGTTGCGCGGTTTCACGGGTATCGGTTCGACAAGCCGCATAGTCTCGCCGATGTTGGGGCACTGGGCGTATCTGCAAATCATCGTCCTGGTTCCGAAGCGGTCCAGCAGGATCAAATCCTGTCGGTAGTTGCAGATGTAGAAATCCTCGCTCAACGGCCAGGGAGTTCCGTACTTGAGAATCCGGTCGTCGGTTTCGATTCCCTCGCGGGTCTGGCTTTCGGGGAATCGCTGGTCGGCCGTTATCCGCGTCACCTGGTTCATGGTCCCCAGATCGGGAATCCGCGGGTCCAACAGCGCCAGCGGTCCGAAGGCGGCTCCGTGGTGCGGGACGCCGGTGAAGATGAAGCGAGGCGAGTTGGGAATGGCGCGGAAGTGCATTTCGCTGCACGGGCCCAGGGGTCTGGAGCCCTTCTTCGGTCCGTCGTATTCGCTCTGGACGCTGTAGGGATGCGGGTAGTTCCCGTGTGGCGCACGCGGGTTGCTCCCGTCGGGATAGCATGTCCAGAACTTGGATCCCAGACCGTTTTCGCGATCGATGTAATCCCAGCGGGAATAGACCAGCATACCATGGTTGTCTACGCTGGGCGCCCATTCGTTGGCCTCGAAGTAGCTCAGGGGCGTTACATCGCTCCCGTCGTCGTTCATCGAGAACATCACGTACGCGGTGGGCTCCATGTAGAGCGTTTGGCGGAAGCAGCGGATATACCCTCCGCGCCGCTCGGAGACGAAAACGATCCGGCCGGACGGCAGGAAACAGGGGTCGAAATCGTTCCACGGGCCTTCGGTAAGTTGCGTCAAGCCCGTACCGTCCACATTAACCTTGAAGACGTGCCATACGTTCTCCCGCGGCCAGCGGTGGATCGGGCCGACCTTGCCCATTCCCCATCCGGCACGCGGGCGGGCGATCCGGTTTTCGCTCCAGGAAAACAGGATGGTCTTCCCGTCATAGGACAACTCGGGAGAATAGAACGATCCCTTTCCCGACAGTTTCCAGCCGCGATAGGCTCCCTTTTTGACCACCGAACCGGCCAGCACGTCGGCTATTTTGGCGTGCGTCTTGAAGTTTCGCACCATGTACAGCCCGCCGCCGACGCGGTTGCAGAACGCCAGCGGACCGCTTTGCTGGTGCTGCCCGGTCGGATCGTCGCCGTAATAGTTCCCGCGCCCGACGAACAACAGCGTGTCGAAATCGAGCAGAGGATTGCACATCGCCGCCTCGCGACGCAGCGCTGCGGCTTGGAGGTGGTCCCGCTTCGCCTGGTCGCGCGCGGGCGCGCCGGACGCCGCAATGCGGTCTCTGATCCTCTTGCCTAACTGAAGCAGTTTGCTCCGCGTGTGTTTGAGTCGGCGGGGGGCGTTCGGAGTTTTCTCCAGCCAGTCCAGCAGGGCGCGGGTCCGACGATATTCGACGTCGAACGGCGTGCGGTCGGCTGGGAGAATTCCCGATCGCTTGTCCAGAATGCGCTGGTTCCCGTGGGGGTCTTGCCCGCGATCGTAGACTTTGCGTTTGGCGTTGATTTCTTTCTCGATTGCGGCGAATTCCTCGCCCCAATGTTCGACGACATATCGCCGCGGGGCGGGCGAATGCGCCGGCTGGGCGGCGGGGGCCCGATATTGGCCCGAGAGCAGCGCTGCACAAGCGCACACAACGGACAATCTCACGATCCTGTCCCGCATTGCGTTCTCCAGCGCGCCGGCGGGCGGCGCCTTGGGCGGTTTCGGACGGATTGGAGCCCGCGACCGTCGCGGGCCTTTGGAGCAATTGTATCACGAGTCCGAAAGCGAACAAGCACTTTGCCCGATCGGCGCAGGGACGTCGTGGCGCCGTCGGGTGATCTGCCGGGCGATTTGTTGAGCGCGTCTGTCGGCCTGCCGTGATGGATTGTCTTCGGATGTGTTGCAAGTGCGGAATGTAACAGTCTGCTGGAAAAGATGTTAACCGCCTGTGAACTATCGGGTCGTGTCAAGTGATATTGTGAGGAATTGTCTGGGCGGATTGTAGTGTTGTAAGTGCTGAGTGTGTCAGGTGTTATGGCCGAAGATGTCGTGGGGATTTGCGATTTGCGGGTCTGGGGGGCAGCGTCACAGGTTCGGCCCGCTCGCAGGCGCAGAGGCGTTGGAATATGCCGGAAAGGCGGCCGGGTGTGTGTTGGAAGTGTTGTAGTGATAATGTGTTAGAGTCCATAAGCGGGCGTGCGATGCGGTCGGGGCGACCGGTTGGAGGCGGCGGAAAAGTGTGAACCAATTGTGAACCTCGGCCAGATCGCGGGTCATAACTCGTTCTTGAGTTGGCGGAGGAAGTCGAGGGCTTCCAAGGGCGTCATGTTGTCCAGGTCGGCGTGTTTGATGTCCTGGGCGATGCGAGTGGCGGGGTCTGCGAACAGGTCCATTTGTGCGGCGGCGATTTGGGCTCGTTTGGCCAGTTCGGGCATGTTCAGCCCGTTGGCGACATTGGCTTGGAGTTGGGGCAGGAGGGTTTTCGCCCGATCGATCGCCTCGGTCGGAACGCCCGCCAGTCGGGCTACGTGCACTCCGTAGCTCTGGTCGGTTCCGCCCTTTACGATCTTGTGTAGGAAGACGACCTCATCGGCCCATTCGCGCACCGTCACGTTCAGGTTGGTCGTACCGTCCAGCAGTTCTTCGAGTTGGGTCAGTTCGTGGTAGTGCGTCGCAAACAGCGTTCTGCACTTGACATGCAGCGCGATGTATTCGCAGATCGCCCAGGCCAGGGCGAGCCCGTCGCACGTGGATGTCCCGCGTCCGACCTCGTCGAGGATCACCAGCGAGCGGGCGGTGGCGTTGTTGAGAATGTTGGCGGTTTCGACCATCTCGAGCATGAACGTGCTGAGTCCGCGGGTAAGTTCGTCGGCGGCTCCGACGCGTGTGAAGATGCGGTCGGTCAGGCCGATGGACGCTTCGTCTGCGGGTATGAAGCTGCCCGTCTGGGCCATCAGCACCAGCAGGGCGACTTGGCGGATGTAGGTGCTCTTACCAGCCATGTTCGGTCCGGTGATTATCAGCAGGCGATCGTTCTTGGCTCGCATTTGCACGTCGTTGGGCACGAACTGTTCGCGGAGCTGCTGGTCGAGCACGGGATGCCTTCCGCCGACGATATTCAGCACGTTTTCCTGTGTGATGACCGGGCGGTTGTATCCTCGTTCGACCGCCAGTTGCGCCAGTCCGCAGAGCACGTCGAGCCCTGACAGGGCGGCCGCTGCGGCCTGGAATTGCCCGATATACTCACACAGCCCCCGCCTGACCTCTTCGAAAAGCTGCTGTTCGAGGGTCTTGGCGCGCTGGTCGGCTCCGAGCACTTCGGTCTCGTAGGTTTTGAGTTCGTCGGTGATGTAGCGTTCTGCGTTTTTGAGGGTCTGCTTGCGGTGGTATTCGGGCGGGGCCTTTTCGCGGTTGGCGTGGCTTAGTTCGATGTAGTATCCGAACACCCTGTTGTACCCGACTTTAAGATTCGCAACGCCCAGGGCCTGGGCCTGTCGGGCCTGGTACTCAGCCAGCCAACTCTTACCGTCCGAACCGATTCGCCTGAGGCGGTCGAGTTCTTCGTGGTATCCGTCCTTTATTACGCCCCCGTCGCGGAGCAGGTTGGGGCAGTCCGGATCGATGGCGGTTTCTATTATGTCGCCCGGATCGCCCAGGCCGAGCAAATGCGGGCGCGATTGCGAGATCAGCTCCGACGAACACCCGCCGATCAGCTCGGCGATGTTGGGCAGCATTGCGAGGGTCTGCCCGAGGGCGACCAGCTCCCGCGGGCGAACGCGACACATGCCTATATTGCTTGCTATCCGGTCGATCTGGGCGATGTTCGACAGTGTTTCGCGAATGTCGGCCAGGCGGCGCCGGTCGGTGGTCAGTTCTTCGACCGCATCCTGCCGCGCGACGATATCGCTGTATCGCCTCAGCGGGAAAGTTAACCAGCGTTCCAGCAGGCGGGCGCCCATTCCCGTTGATGTGCGGTCCAGACACGCCAGCAACGATCCGGCGCGGTGATTGGACCGCAGCGTACGCGTTACTTCCAGGCATCGCAGCGTGTTGCCGTCGATAACCATGTGCTCGGTCCGGTCGAACTTTCGCAGCGAGCTTATGTGTCCCAGCGCGGTCTTCTGTGTCTCGCGGAGGTATTCGATAATCGCCCCTGCCGCTGAGATCGATTCGTCCCACCCGTCGAATCCGAACCCCTCAAGCGTTGCGACCTTGAAGTGATCTTTGAGCGCTTCGTCGGCGGCGTGTGCGTCGAACGCCCAGGGCGGTCGACTGGCGGCTGAGGCTCCGGTGCATTGGGTCAGTGCGTCGCGGAAGTCGCGCGTGTCCAGCGACGATCCTTCGCACATGAGCACTTCAGCGGGTCGGATGCGGACGATTTCGTCCAGCACGTGGTCCGCCGGCGCCGTCATCGCCGAGAAAGCTCCGCTGGACAGCTCCACCCACGCCACTCCGGCCGTTGGCTCGCCGCCCTTGGGCGCCTTGCCGACATAAACGCCCACCAGGTAATTGCCTTCGCGCTGCTCCAGGAGCGTCTGGTCTGTCAGCGTGCCGGGCGTCACCAGGCGGGTCACGTCGCGTTTGACTACGCCTTTGGCTTCTTTGGCGTCTTCGACCTGTTCGCAGATCGCCACTCGATGCCCCGCCCGGATCATGCGGGCCAGATAGCTGTCCAGCGCGTGATACGGAATCCCCGCCAGCGGGATGGCGCTGTCGCCTTTGGACCGGCTGGTAAGCGCCAGACCCAGTTCGCGCGAGGCGATCTTGGCGTCTTCGTAGAACATTTCGTAGAAGTCGCCCATGCGGAAGAAGAGTATGTAGTCGGGGTACTGTTCCTTGAAGGAACGGTACTGCCGCATTGCCGGCGTCTCGCTTGGAGGTTTTTTTGCATTTGCCGCCACGATGGCTCAGATGATAGGCAAAGCGACCGGTCCGGGCAAGCCTTCGCGGTTGGAGCACGGAGAAGGACTCTTGGCGTCACAGGGCCCGCCGAGCGTGCGGATTAGATTTTGCGGCCGGCTTTTCGGGCTTCGTTGATTTGCTTTCGGCTGCGGTGTTGGTATTCCCTGAGCGTCTCGATCTTGTATTTCCTGCACAAATCGCGAACGCGGACGCCGGGTTTAACTGCTTTCAGCAGCCACCATTGCTCCATGCCGTAGTTGCGTTCGACGACTACTTTGCCTTTATAGTCGGCCAGCAGTCTCCTGACTTTCCCTCCGTTGAAATTGTGATGGATGAAAGTGCGGTCCAGGTCGAGCGTTGTTATGAACTGTTTGGCGCGCGGTTTCTCCACGTCGGCCAGCGTCTTGCCCGTTATGTCGATGATGTTGCCCGCGCCCACCGGTACGACGTAGTAATGATAGAGCGTGGCGTATGCGTTCATGGGCGAGCCGCCTCCGTAGGCGCTGGGCCAGAAGACGATGTCCACATTTTTGTTGTCGCACTCCTGCCACAGCTCGGCGAAATTCAGGTCGAAGCACGTTAGAATACCGATCCGCCCGAAGTCGGTGTCGAAGGCTTTCACGCCGTCGCGGCTGCAATGGAGCTTTTCACCCCAGAAGATAAACACCTTGCGATAGAACCCGGCGACCTCGCCCTTGCGGTCGATCAGGACGGCGGTGTTGTACTGCTTGTCGCCGGCCTGCTCGCGGATGGGGCAGACGACGTACATGTTGTACTGTTTGGCGAGCTTGGCTATTGCTTGTGTGGTCGGGCCCGGGATCTTCTCGGCCGTCGTACCGGCGAACTCTTCGGGCAGGCAGGCGATATCCACGCCGTTCTTACCGGCCGTGTGAAGGTGATCGATCGCCAGCTTCAGCTTCGCCGCGCGGTTGCCCCCGAAACCAATGCATATCGCTGCGACCTTAACCTGCCTTCCGGGGAGTTTTGTCCGATCCAGCTGGGGCTTTTGTGACTGGGGTCCGACCGCTCGGGATAAGCCCGCCGCGATGAGAACCGCCAACACATACGAAGCTCTTCTGATTCCAGTCATTTGCCCTTCTCCTGACGCCCTGTCGAAAACCGGGAGTTCCCTGTGATGCGTCAGATAATAGACGAAGGCTCCCACGCGGGCAATAGTGGACGCCAACAGTACGTTTGACAAAGGTCGACCGTGACACTAGGGTATGGTTTACGAGCAGTTCAGGAGAGCGGTGTCATGCTTTCGCATATTATCAAACTGTCCAAGACGGGCTTTGGGTGACTAGGTTGCCCCAACGATAACGCCGGACACATGTAGCGTTCGGTAAAGCACGCAAACCGTCCAGCCGCTCGCGCGGCTGGGAAGTTTTGGGCAGGATGACACCCGAGCGGATCTCTCCGTTTTGAGCTTTCATCTTCTCGCTTTGGTCTCTTCTTGTCCGTCTCTAAGGTCTGTGTCCCGTGGGTTACGGACCGCACGAAAGGAATTGATCATGTCAGCCAAGAGTAGTTACCTGCTAGCGTTAACTGTTGTCGCTGTTGCGTTGTTCGGGGCTTGCGGATGCACGCAGAGTTCGGAGTCGGGGATAGTCGTTGGGATCAAGTCGTCCGACCCTGTCGGAACTCAAGCCCAATACGCTCCATTCGTTAAATTGATGTCGGAAAATACCGGTCAGCCGGTCGCCCTTAAGGTCTGCAAAGACACCGTGGAGTTACGTCGCGCCTCTGCGGCCGGCGAGGTCGGATTCGTGATCGTTTCGCCTACGGACTACGTTGCGATAAAGAATCCCGCATCACTCGAAGCGGTGGCTACGAAGCTCAACAAGTCCGGCACGCCTTATTGCCAGGGCACTCTGATCGCTCCGAAGTCAGGCGGTGTGAAGACCATCGGCGACCTGAAGGGCAAGCGGTTTCGTTACGGGCCCAAGGGCAGTTTCAACAAGTATCTCGCCGCCCGCCACGCATTCAAACATGCGGGCCTGGCGCCGGGCGATCTGTCTGAGGCGTCCTTCGGGACCGGTTGCGGCGGGATCGCACAAACTGTGCTGGACGGGCAGGCCGACGCGGGCGTGGTTTGCGACTATTCGTGGGATGGTTGGGTCGCAAAGAAGGACGCCAAGGCTGACAAGCTTGTGGTAATCGCACGCGGACCGAAGCTTCGCGACACGGTTGTGGCTGCAACCGTCCGGTCCGACTCGGCCGCGCGTGAGCGGTTCGTCGGGGCGCTGCTGGCGTTGAACGGCAATCCGACGATTCTCCAACCGCCGCTGAAGGCGAAAGGATTTGCCCGCAGCAATGACGGCGATTATGATTCGCTGCGCGAGGTCATTAAGGGTCTGGGCAAATGAACACGAAGCGCAGTCGATGGCGGAGGTGGGGCGATCTTCCGGCCGGTGCGCCGGGATTGATCGTCGTGGGGCTCGTCATTGGTCTGGGCGCATCGGTTCTGCAGAAATACGGCAACCCGCCGAACATGGGTGTCTGCATAGCGTGTTTTCAGCGTGATATCGCCGGAGCCCTTGGTTTGCATCGAGCGAGTGTCGTTCAGTATCTTCGCCCCGAGATCCCTGCGTTGGTTCTGGGAGCGTTTGCCGCAGCGCTGATATTCGGTGAGTTCAAACCGCGCGGCGGTTCGGCGGCGATTCTGCGATTCATGCTCGGTGTGTTTGCGATGGTCGGAGCGCTGGTGTTCCTGGGATGCACGTGGCGTGTGCTGCTGCGCCTGGGCGCCGGGGACGGTAACGCGCTTGTGGGTCTTGGCGGAGCGGTTGTCGGCGTGGCGATCGGGAGTTTGTTCCTGCGATCGGGTTTCACGCTCGGCCGGGCGACGGGTCAACCGTATCTTGCGGGTCTGATCGGACCCGGGGTGATGATCCTTCTGCTTGTGCTTCTTATCGCCGGAACGTCCTTCAAGCCCGGACAGGCGATCTTCGCCAGCACAAAGGGCCCCGGAGCCATGCATGCGCCGATCGCACTGTCCTTGGCGGTCGGACTCGTCATCGGATTTCTCGGTCAGCGGTCCCGTTTCTGCACGGTAGGCGCCGTGCGGGACCTTGTGCTCATTCGAAACGGGCGTCTGGCCGGAGGCGCCGCGGCGGTGGTCGTCGGCGCGTTGGCGTTCAGCCTGGCGGCCGGTAAGTTCAATGCGGGCTTTGCATCCATGCCAATCTCGCACTCGAGTTGCCTGTGGAACTTCCTGTCGATGGTGCTGGCGGGTTTGGCGTTCTGCCTGGCCGGAGGGTGCCCGGGCAGGCAGTTGTTCCTGTGCGGACAGGGCGATACGGATTCGTCCATATTCATCGCCGGAGCGATCACCGGCGCCGCGATCTGTCACAATTGGTTCCTGGCGGCGGTTCCCGACAAAATGGTCGACGGCGCGCTGCAAATCGGCGGACCTGGTCCGTGGGGCAAGGTTGCGGTTATCGTTGGTCTGGTCTTTTGCGTCATGCTGGGCATACTGGTCCGCCGGAGTCCCGACAATCGGGGCGCTGGGGAGATGAGCCCGTGAGCGCCGAGAGTTATAGTGTGGCGGTTTTCCACAACATCCACGCGATGTTCCGCTTGAAGAAGGTCCTCGAGCGTATCGGCGTTGCGGTCAAGGCGATACCGACCCCGCGACACATAAGCTCTGACTGCGGCAGTGCGCTGCGATTCAGCACTTCGCGGCAGGATGCTGTGCGTGCGGCGGTGAGCGAGAATCGACTCGAAATCCAGGGAATACATGAACTCGACGGATAGGACAATCTATCTGGACCACGCGGCGACATCGTGGCCCAAGCCGGAGCCCGTTCGTTTGGCGGCGATGCGTTGCTACGACGAACTGCTCGCCAACGCCGGTCGCAGCGGGCACGGAGCCTCCGTCGGCAGCGCCGAACTGGTGTTCGACACGCGCGAGCGACTTGCGGCGATGTTTGCTGTTCCCGACTCGAAGGACATAGCATTCACCCGCGGGGCCACAGAGGGGATCAATCTGGTCCTGAAGGGTTTCCTGAATGACGGAGATCTGGTCGTTGTCTCGCCGATGGAGCACAACTCGCTCGTCAGGCCCCTTAAAGCCCTCGTGGAAACCAGAGGTGTTCGCATAGAGACCCTTCCCGCCGACCGTTTCGGGCGGATCGACCTGACCGCGGCTGCGGCGATTGCAGCCGATTTGTCTCCGCGCCTGGCGGTCGTAAACCACGGGTCGAACGTTAACGGAGTCGTGCAGGACATAGGAGCGGTTGGGGCGCTGTTTCCGGAAGCGGCGATGCTGGTTGACGCCGCGCAGACCGCCGGTGCGATTTCGATTGACGTTCAGCGTGACGGAATCGACTTTCTGGCGTTTTCAGCTCACAAGTCTATGGGCGGTCCGACAGGGCTGGGAGCCTGCTATCTGAATCCGGCCTGCGACGTTCGACCGCTGCTGGAGGGCGGTACGGGCAGCGGATCGGCAAGTACGACCCATCCGGACTTCCGCCCGGACCGCTACGAGGCCGGCACGCTTAACCTGCATGGTGTCGCAGCACTTTCCGGCGCGCTGAATCACATCGAATCGGCCGGGCTGATCGGTCAGCTCAAGTCCGAACTGACCGAGATGCTTATCGAAGGTCTTTCCCAGACAGAGGGAGTGGATGTCTACAGTCCGCCTGGTTCGGGGGCGTTGATGGCGGCGTTTGTGATTGACGGAGTCCCGCCGGAGATTGTCGCCCAGCGCCTGGAGGAGGACTTCGGTATTCTCTGCCGCCCCGGTCTGCATTGCGCACCGTTGGCTCATCGTCATCTGGGTACGCATCCGGGGGGCGTTGTCCGTTTGGCTCCGGGGTTTGGAAACACCGTAGAGCAGATGCAGCAAGCGGTTCAGGCCGTCCGGACTATCGCAGCGTCCGGTCGGAATGCGTAATGAACGTCAGCTTTCAGACGGTTTCCGCCCCAACGCCAGATACACCGGCAGCCCGGCCAGCAGAACGCCCAGACCGATCAGGGCTCCGGTTTTCGTCCATGCTATGGCGCTGTAGAGCATGTACCCGCACATGGCTACGAAGAGTATTATCGTCAGCGGGTATCCTGGAACGCGGAATGGGCGCTCGCAATCGGGGTCTTTGTATCGCAATACGATTAACGAAATACCCGTTAGCAGCAGGAAGGTCCAGAAGACCGGGGCGGTGTAATCGGCGGCGGTTCTGAACCCGCTCCCGACTAACTTGCCGATGCCCCATCCGAGTGATGGAAGGATGATTAACACAGCGGCTATTGCGCTTTGGACGATCAATGCATTGGTCGGTGTCTTGAACTTGCCATGCCACTTGCCCAAAGGTCGAAAGGCGGTGTAGTCCTCGCCTAGTGCGCAGATTGCCCGCGAACCGGTGAACATGCATCCGTCCATCCCGGCCAGTGCGGAAACAGCGACCAGAATGGTTACTGCTATCGAGCCATGATTGCCCCATTCACCCAGTGCGTTTTTCACCGCGTCGGTTGCCAGTGAATCCGATTGGCGCATACCCTCAAAGCCCAGCATCCGAAGATACGCCAGGTTAATCAGCAGATAGATAACGGTGATCAGGACGATGCTCCCGACCAATACCCAGAGCATATTTCGTCGTTTGCCCTTTAGTTCACCGGCGATGTACGCTGCTTCATTCCATCCTCCGTAGGTCAGCAGGACGAATACCATCGCCAGTCCGATCGCTCCGGAGTTCCCAGCGCCAGCCGGTGCGGTCGTTGGAACTGCTGCGGCGTGAGATGAAGCTAAGAGCCCCACCGCTGCAATAGCCAGCACTCCGATTATCTTTGCGATCGTCAGCGTGTTCAGTATCCACTTCTCTGGTCGCAGTCCGATTATGTTCAAGATCGTCAGGACTACGGTGGCGAGAATCGCCATAATCATCGGACCGTTCGTTCCCATATTCAGTTCACCGGCGGCATAACTCCCAAACACATACGCCAGCATCGCAATCGATCCGGTCTGAATGACAGTCGCTCTTGCCCAGACGAATCCGAACCCGGTCATCCTGCCGAACGCTCGCGTAATGTACACGTACTCGCCGCCGATCTTGGGATATGCGGTCGCCAGTTCGGCGTAGCACAGGGCTCCGCAGAGGCAGAAGAATCCGCCTGCAACCCAGGTGAGCATCATCTCCAGCGGTCCTGATGTGTTTAATGCGACGATCTTGGGGGCCATGAATACCATCGACCCTACAACGATCGCGGCAACAACGCAGATCGCATCGATTATTGACATGTGGCGCGCCGGTGCGTTTGTGTCTGTAGACATACTTTCTCGTTCCTTCATCAGGGTAAATCCCCCCCAGCCGATACGCGGATTCCAGAGAATACTACCACGAGTCGAACCGTTTTAGAACTACAACTTCCACGGCCCGCTTGCTACTGCAAATCGTATTGCATTTCTCGAATCCCACAGGCGATAATACCATGCGCTCAACTGCATGTGTTTAACGACGCCGTAAGAACTTAAACGCTGCAATATGTGATAACTTGCGGCCGTTTATTTTGATATGCTTAGATGGGCCTGCCAGACAGACCCTTCGCTAAAGAAAGAGTCAACCTTAACTCGGCGTCCGCGCTTGGACTCCGGAGGATATTCATGGTCGATTTGTGTCAGAAACGCTCGCGCGCATTATTGTTTATGATGTTGTTGGGGATCGGGCTCAGTATCCCGCCAGCCGGGACTTGGGCTCAGGAGGCCGGCGATCCGGCTTTGGATCTCTACTACAACGCCAATTCATTATGTCATCGTCGCTTCTATAAGCAGGCGGTCGACGAATACAAGAGGTTCCTGGACAAACACCCCAACCACGCCAAAGCCGCCAAGGCCCGATGGGGGATGGCGATCAGTCTATACAACCTGGCCAAACCGAAAGAAGCCCAACCGCTTCTGACCGGGCTGGTGGGAAATTCCGAGATCACCGCGCAGGACCAGGTGCAGAATCTCCTGGGCTCGTGCTTGCTGGAGTTGGGCAAATTCTCCGAGGCTGAGAAGGCTTTCACCTGGACCATCGCCAACAACAAAGACCCAAAGAGCAAATCCACCACCGACGCTCGCGTGGGTCTGGTCGAATCCTTCTACCTTCAGAGTAAGTGGAAGGAACTGGTTAAGGCCTCGGACTTGCTGTTGACTAACGCTCCGACCTCTCCGCACGTCGATAAAGTGCGTTTTCAGGGCGCCGTAGCCCGGTCGAAACTCAAAGAGTACGCGTCGGCGGCGGCGGTTTTCGAGAAGCTCATCGCCACCAGCAAAGACACGCGACTAGTCCACCGCGCGATTTTCAGACTGGCCGAGTGCAAGCAACTTACCGGTAAGTTCGCAGAAGCCGCCGAGATGTACTCCAAAGTCGCCAAGACCAGCAAAGGCGTCTATAGCGAATATGCGCACTACGATCTGGGCGTGGTTTACTTCCTGCAGAAAGACTACAAGAAGGCGATTGAAGAGCTGCTGAGCTTCACCAAGACGTATTCCAAGAGCAAGCTGAGCCCGAAAGTTCGCCTGTATCTGGGAAGGGCGCACCTTGAGATCAAGGATTACAACCGAGCCACCTCGTATCTCAAGCAACTTAGCGAGAAGTCCGACTTGATGGCTCCGGCGACTCTGTGGTTGGCGCGAACCTACGCCCGCCAGAACTCCAATGCGACGGTGGTTTCCATACTGACTCCGGTGATAGAGAAGTTCGTCGGAACGCCTGAAATGCCCGGTATGCTCAACGAACTTGCCGCCGCGCAAATGCGCTTGAGGAAGTTCCCCGAAGCGGCCGCACTGTTCGGACGCGCAAGGGCGCTCTCGAAACCGCCCCAATCGGTCGAATTCCTGCGCCTCCAGGCGTTCTGCCTGAACCAGGCCAAGCAGTATGACGCATCCATGAAACTGACCGAGGACTTTCTAACGAAACATCCGACTGACGCGACTACGCCCGAGGTGCTGTTCGTCAAGGCCGAGAACCTGCTGATGCTCAAGAAGGCGACTGCAGCGTTGGCGGTGTACATGAAAATCCTGTCGACCGCGCCGAATCATCCGCGGATACCGCTGGTTAACTTCCGGGTCGCCCAGATTCACATCGGAGCCAAACAGTGGGCTCAAGCCGCTCAGCACCTTACGACCCTGCTGGCCGGCGACCACAGCGACAAGGCCTTCAACGAGGCTAACTTCATGCTGGGTGACTGCTATTTCCATCTGTCCAAGTGGGAAGAGACCATCTCGGCGCTCGAGACCTTCCTGGACGAACAGCCTACCAGCACCAGCGTCGATACGGCGATATACAACCTGGCGTTAGCGTGTCAGAGGCAAAAACTCAACGAGAAGGCGATCGCTGTTCTCAGGGGCCTGGTTTCGACTCAGTACGTCCGGCGCGACGACAAGGGCAAGGCGGTCGAAGACGCCGACGACGAGACACTCTCCAAGAAAGAAAGGAACCAGAGGAGGCAGCGGAGGCAACAGAGAGCCCAGAAGTACCGGCAGACCCTGCAGAAGCAGCGCCACAGCCAGAAGGCGCGCATCGAACTGGGAAAACTGCTGTACGAGGCGGGAATCTATCCCGAAGCCGCATCGCATCTCCAGACGGCCATTCAGTACTTCAAACACAAGAAGGAAACAGGCGATGGAAACGCCGAGTACTATCTCGGTTGGGTTTACCTCAAGCAGAACAAGCTTAAGGAGGCCGCAGGATACTTCGCCAGAGTCGCAGCCTTCCCAGATCATCCGTTCGCACAGGACGCCGCCCTGCAGTGCTCGATACTCCACATTCGCAACAAAGACGTAAAGAGCGCCGAGGCCGCCCTGAAGAAGATGATGTCAGGCCCCAATCCCATCAAGGCCGACCAGGGCGCCTACTACCTTGGTCTGGCGATGGCCAGGCAGGACAGTTCGGGCAACAAGAAGCAGGACGAGAAGCGATACGCCGCCGCCCTCGGGTATTTCGACACCGTTTTGACCAAGTACTCCAGCAGCGACAAAGTTCCCAACGCCTTGTATTGGAAGGGCAAGTGCGTCGAGAAGCTTCCCGCTCAGGGCGGACCGGGCAAAGCCGTCGAAATCTTCGCCGAATTCATCAAGAAGCATCCCACACATAAACTTATCCCCGATGTTACGATCGACATGGGCAAGATACAGTTTGACGCTGAGAAGTACGATCTGGTTATTGCTGCGATGAAAGGTCTGCTGAACCCCGACGCAGAAAAGAAAGTGACCGGAACGCTAAGGGAAAACGCGCTGTATCTGCTGGGATGGAGCTACTCGAAGACCGGGAAAACCGAAGCCAGCGCCGCAGCGCTGGAGGAGATGGCCGCCCTGCAGAACAAGAAGGGCTCCACTAACGCGTCGGCGAGTTTCCAGGCCGGTGAGGCCCGGATGAAACTCCACGAATACCAAGAGGCGCTCAAGCATTTCCGCAAGGCGGTTTCCGCGGGCAAGGGTCCCACGCATGCGCCGGCTTTGCTGCGGCAGGCCGAATGCGAAGGCTTCACGAACAAGTGGGACGAATCGCGCCGGACCTGCCAGGAACTCTTGAAGCTCTATCCCAATTCTCCGCTTGCTCCCCAGGCTACGTTTGCGCTCGGGTGGTCATACGAGAATCGCAAGCAGTATCCCCAGGCCATCGAGCAGTATCGCATTGTGATCGCTCGCAAGAAGAACGATGCGCTCAGCGCCAGAGCCCAATTCCAGATAGGCGAATGCCTCTTTGTTTCAAACAAGCTCGACGATGCGATCACCGAACTGATTCGCGTGGAGACCAAGTATAGCTTCCCGCAATGGTCCGCAAGAGCCCTGCTCGAACTCGGGCGAATACGCGAAGCACAAAAGAACGAAGACGAAGCAATCAAGCGTTATAACGAAGTAATCGAGAGATTTCCCAAGAGCGCCGCGGCCACAGTCGCCAAGAGCCTCCTGCGGAAACTGCAGTAGCAGCAGAAAACCTGAATCGAAAGGATCCGGAATATGTCGTCAGATACAAAAAGAGCAGTCTGCCAGATTGCCATAGCGATGATGTTTCTAGTAGGTCTGGCGTTTACGGCAGAGAGCCTCGCACAAGGCGCAGCTGGAGTCGGAGCCGGCGCCAAAGAAACAGCTGAATCCCAGGGACCCAAAAACGTCCTGGACCTGATAATGGCCGGCGGATACGTCATGTTCCCGCTCGGTCTGTGTTCGGTGCTCGCGTTGGGGGTGGCTGTTGAACGCTTCATAAGCCTCACCCGCAACAAACTCATTCCTCCCGAGTTCAGCGAAGGTCTGCGAGGCAGCTTCTCCGGCGGGCGGAAGGATTACAGTTCGGCGATGGAGTATTGCGATCAGACTCCCTGTCCGATAAGCAACATATTCAGAGCCGGAATAAGCCGCGCCCCCCAGGGCGACGAGGCGATGGAAAAAGCCATCGAAGACGCCGGAGCCCGCGAAGTCAACAAGATGAAGCGAAGCCTCAAACCGCTGTCGGTTATAGCTCGCGTCGCTCCGCTGCTGGGCCTGCTGGGCACGGTTTACGGTATGATCTCGGCGTTCCAGTCGGCGTCTGCGATGGGCGTCGGTAAGGCCGACCGTCTCGCCACGGGCATCTACGAGGCGCTGGTCACCACGGCCACCGGACTTACGTTGGCGATTCCGGTGGTTATCGTATACGAGATCCTCTGCCATCGCGTCGACTCGATTGTGGACCACATGGACGACCAGGCGATCGAATTCCTGGAATACACGGCATACGGTCAGGGCGGGACAACGACGCTGTCGGCCGCCGATGAAGTAACCCTGGACGCTGAATAGGAAAAGAACCATGAGATTTCGACGCGAAGAAAGCGCCGGTCAAGGTATAATCAACCTGGAGTCGCTTCTGGATGTTATGTTCATCCTGCTGATCTTCTTCATGGCGACCACTACGTTTAAAGAAGAAGAGTATGACATAAAGGTCAAACTCACGGCCGTTCAGAGAAAACATACGTCGCTGAGCAGCCAATCCAAGGTGATGGTTATTAACGTTAGAGATGTTCACAGCAAAGACGCCAACCCGGACGAGGCCCTTTACGTTGTGGAGGGAAAGCGGATCAATTTGCTGGAGCTTCGCAAAATGGTGGCCGACAAAGTGACGGCGGATAAGACTCAGAAAGTACTGATTCGTGGTGACAGATTGGCCTTGCATGGCGATGTCGCCAAGGCGGTAGCCGCATGCCGCAACGGAGGGGTCGACGAGGCGAAAATCGCCTACGCCGACGTTGCGACCGAATAGCCGATCTGGAGCGGTGAATTATGTCTGAAGACCAGAAAGAACAACCGAAGATTCCGATAAAACCTCCGCGCCAGCATAAAGCGCTGCGGACCGTCCTGGTATGGCTAGTTGTAGCCTTGCTGACGTTGCCCGTCGTCGGTGTGATCGCATTTGCGAATTTCTATCCGGACCAGTGGAAGGCCTACACCGCCAGAAACGGTTTCCACGTTAAGGATCGCAATGGCGAGACCCAGGTGATGGCTTGGGAAGAGGTCGAACTGATCGGCGGGGCGATTAACGAGTTGCCCGACAACACGTCGGCGGGTCTGACGAAAGACGGTAAGACGATCGTCTTCGCACGCCGCCTGACCGAGAAGGGCGCCAAGAGCAACCTGTATATAGCGAATCGCAACGAGGACGGGAAAACTTTCACCACCCCCGAACTGATCGACACGGTCAACACCGAGTTCAACGAGATCGAGCCGTCGATAACATTGGATGGAAAGCACTTGCTGTTCGCCTCCGATCGCCCCGACGGTACGGGCGGATACGATATCTGGGTGTCGCCCAAGACCGATTACGGTTGGGGCACGCCGGTGAACGTCGGGCCGAAGGTCAACAGCGAGTTCAACGAACGCGGGCCGATGATGAATCCCGCCAAAGACAAGATCTACATTTCCTCGGACCGTCCCAAACCGGCGGACGAACTCAGGACCGAAGGTGACAGACGGAGGTTCTGGCAGAGTCTGGTGCGGGGGGATATCCCCAGCGATTACGACATCTTCGTAGTCGACAAAATGTCGCTTTCGAAACACGCCAACCCGCTCAGGGACAGGAAGTATCGGGAGAGCATTATCGCAGATCTCGGCGGAACGCCCGAGACCGAGCGCGCCGTCCAGCAGGCCCTCGAGTGGATGATGCGCAACCAGGAGCCCGACGGGCACTGGTCGATGAAGAAGCACGGGGGCAACGCTTCGCATGACGTGGGCGGTACGGCGATGGCGGTTCTGGCGTTTTACGGTTGGGGCGCCAGGCATGACGAAGAAGGTCCGTACCAGGAGACCATCAAGAAGGCTCTCGGATGGCTTATCGCCCAAGGCGACAAGTACAAAGGCGATTATTCCAAAACCGCCAGCCAGGGCATGTACTCTCACGGTATGGCGACTATCGCGCTGGCTGAGGCGTATTCAATAACCAGGGACAAGGCGCTTCTCGATCCGCTCAAGCAGGCGGTGAAAGTGATAGTGGACTGTCAGAGCCCCGAACACGGAGGATGGCGCTACACCAGCAGGACGCGCGACGGCGATACGTCTGTGTTCGGATGGCAGATGATGGCGCTGCACTGTGCGTCGGTGGCGGGGATTGAGATTCCCGAAAAGACGTTCGATCGGGCCAAGCTGTGGCTGGACAAAGTCGGCGGAGGCGAGCACAAAGGCCTGTACGGATATACCGGTCCGAGCCCCAAGGACGCCATGGTCGCCGAAGGCATGTTCGTTCAGCAGCTACTGGGCGCCAAGCCCTCGGACCCGCGTCAGATTGAATCGGCGGAGTACCTGGTGGGCAGTGCTGACCGCAACGGCAAGCGAAGAGGCAAGAGCAATCTTCCGACCGCCAAGAGCAAGACCAATATGTACTACTGGTATTACGGGTTCCTTTCTCTTTACCAGCACCAGTCTCCGCTGTGGAAGAAGTGGAACCTTACGGTTAGGGAACTGCTGGTTGAAAGGCAGGAGAAGGAAGGCCCCGACGCGGGAACCTGGGCTCCGGGCCAGTGGAAGGAATCGGGCAAGCTCGTCGCGACCGCCATGGGCGCGCTTTCGCTTGAAGTGTATTACCGCTACCTTCCCATGTATAAGATCGACGGAAATATGACCACCGCGCTGGTCAGGACCATCGACAAGAATCTCAAGACAGTCTGGAAACCCAAACCGATCCGCACCGCGCCGTCTGTCTATCTGGGCATCCCGCTGCAGGCCCGACACCTCGAAGCGCTGAGCTCGCCCAGTTCCGAACATTCTCTGACTTTTTCCGATGACGGGCGTCACGTGTACTTCGCGTCGAATCGCGTCGGCGGTTACGGCGGGTACGATATCTACCGCAGCCTCGTGGTCGGAGGCGTAATCCAGGCTCCGGACAATGTCGGCGACCCGATTAACACGAACGCCAGCGAGTCGTCTCCAGTGCTGACCGACGGCGGATTCGAGATGATCTTCAGTTCCGATCGCGACATCAAGGGCAAGAGCGGAGTGCTCCTCTACCGAACTACGCTGACGCCTATTTCGGAAGTGCAGAAAGCCCTGTCGTTCCTCGAGAGCATTATGTGGTGGCTGATCGGTTTGCTCGCGGGTCTTCTTACGCTATTGGCGCTGTTGCTGTGGTGGTTGAAGTCCGAGAACCGTCAACAGGTCGGGCTGTTGATGCGATGCCTGATGGGATCGGCGGCGATGCACGCGCTGGTGTTGATCCTGATGAGCCTTTGGATGATCACTGCGGCGCTGGTCGAGGCGGCGGGCGATCCAATGGAAATCTCCGTAGACGCCGACGCGCTGGCCAGCGATAAACTGTCGGTGGACATTCGCGAGTCAGTCGCCGAGATCAAATTCACGCCCGAACTGGTCCGCGTCGAGTCGAATCGCGAACCGATGCTCCTTCCGACCATAACGCCGATAGACGTAGCCCCGCGCGCCATGGTCTCGTCCGACTTCCAGGTTGAACGCACCCAACTCCAGGTGGAGACCAAGGAAACTCCGACGAAGGAGACCCAGGCTCACGCCAATCCGGACGTGGCGATGATTGAGCGAGTCGAATTTGAAACGAACATCGAACTCGAGACCAACCCCGAACCCTCCGAGAAGATAGAGAAGACCAAGACGGCGGAAGTGGCGACCAAGTTTGAGGTCGCCGAAGCGTCTCCTGTGATGACTGCATCCACCGACAAGGCCGTCGACAAACCTTCGGCGCCCGTCAACACCACGCCCGTTGAACCGTCGAAAGTGGAGTTCGAGGTTTCCGAAGCCTCCATCGATCCGCTCAAGGCTGTCGAGCACAAGAACATCCCAAAGCCCGATGTCACTGCGATCGGGCCGGTGAAGTTCGGTTCGCCCGACCAGACCCTGGAGCAGCGCGCCGACGGCGCCAAACAGGCGAAAACGGGCACGGCGAAAGTTACGAATCCTCTTAAGCTGTCCGGCGGGGCTCCGGCTATGAGCAACATGGTGGGCAAGCCTTTGGGAGGCAAGCCTGCTCCGGCGAGAGCGGCTCCTCGCAACAGCTCTGGAACCGGTGATATGCTCATCGCTCCCCTCTACGCTGAGAGAGGTCCCGATACGAGCGGAGCTCCGAGCCTGATCGGACCGGGAGATATGGTCTCACGCAAAACTCCCAGACTGAGAATAGCTGAAGTCACGGATCTGGCGGCTCCAGCCGACAGGAAGTCAAACTACGAGTTGCGTAATCCGCTGAACCGCAACCGCGTCCTGAAGAGGCTCGGCGGCAGCGACGAGACGGAGAAGGCTATCCGCCTGTCGCTTGACTGGTTCACTCGTACCCAGGAGGCTGACGGAAGCTGGGACGCTAACAAGCACGGCGGAGCCAAGGGACACGACAACGCCGCCACCGGTTTCGCTATGCTCTGTTACTTTGGATGGGGCGCCAAGCACACCGAGAAAGGCCCGTACCAGGTTCCGATGACCAAGGCTGTGAAGTGGCTTATCTCGCAAGTGGATGAAAAGGGAGATTTGACGGGCGGCAACAGCCAGGGAATGTACGACCAGGGCATCGCGACGATGGCGCTGGCTGAAGCGTACGGTATGACCAAAGACCCCGCACTGCTCGATCCGCTTCGGCGGGCGGTTGGTTTCATCATCCGCGCCCAGAACAAGGAGGGCGGATGGCGGTACAAGTACGGGTCCAGAGACAGTGACACTTCGGTGGTGGGTTGGCAGGTGATGGCGCTGACGAGCGCCCGGATGTCCGGACTTCGCGTGCCCGAGGATCCGTTTATTCTCGCACGCAAGTATCTTAAGAGCGTTTCCAGCGGTAAGAGCGGCGGCAGGTACAGCTATCAGGGCAACAGGAGTCCCACGCCGACGATGACCGCCGAAGCCATGTTCTGCCAGCAGATCATGGGCGTCCGCCCAACCGATCCCATGATGGAGGACTCGGTGTCGCTGATCAAAATCAATCTGCCCCAGAAGGGCAGACCCAATTACTACTACTGGTACTACGGTTGTCTTTCGATGTTCCAGCACCAGGGTCCGGTATGGGAGCTCTGGAACAAGCAGATGAAGGAGTCGCTGCTGTCTATGCAGGTTCGCAAGGGCGACGCGATCGGAAGTTGGGAGCCCAAAGGCCAATGGACGTCCGGAAAGGGCGGGCGGGTGATGTCCACGGCGATGAGCACTTTGTCGCTGGAGGTCTACTACCGCTACCTGCCGATGTATTCACGACCGAAAGTGAAAGCCCCCGAGCCCAAAAAGCCCTGATCCAGACCCGGACGGCGTGGATTACGTTCTTGCCCGCGGACCATTTCGGCGGTAATACTGTATTCCTGCGCTATTGGTGTATACGTAGATAGAACCGAAAGGAACCCGCTATGAAGAGTTTCGGATTGAGTTTGCCGGCGGCGATGGTTGTTGCTGTGCTCTGCGTCTCCGGTTGTAATCGCGGTGATCGGGAGGCTGGGGCGGATCAGAAGACTATCGGGTTTTCCGTGTTGACGATGAAGAACCCGTTCTTCAAGGATCTCGCCGACGATGTTACCGCGGCGGCGAAGAAACACGGTTATCGCGTGATTATTTACAACGCCGAGGTAAACGAGGCCACGCAGGACAATCACATCAACGATTTTGTTTCTCGTAAAGTCAACGCTATCATCCTTAACCCGGTCAACTCCAAGTCGGTCGGCGAATCCATCAAGCGCGCTAACAAGGCGGGCATTCCCGTTTTCACGTGCGACATCAAGTCACTGGCCCCGGACGCCGAAGTTGTCTGCCACGTGGCGACCAACAACTACACCGGCGGGCGCCTGGCCGCCAAGGCGATAATGGAAGTGCTCGGCAACAAGGGCAAGGTCGCGATCCTCGACTACCCGGAGGTCGAGTCGGTGATACAGCGCGTCAAGGGTTTCAAGGACGAACTGAAGGACGCCAACAGTCCCATCGAGATCGTCAAGATTCTCCCCGCCGGAGGAGATCGCGCCATAAGCTTCAACGTTACCAAAGAGATCATCACGTCCGTTCCCGATCTGGACGCTTTTTTTGCGATAAACGATCCGACCGGACTCGGCGCATACGCCGCACTGAAATCCGAGGGCAAGGAAGGTCAGATCAAGATAGTCGCCTTCGACGGTATGCCCGAAGGCAAACATGCGATCAAGGAAGGGCATATCTACGCCGATGCCGTCCAGTCGACAAGGCTGATCGCCGAGGGTGTTGTGGACGCTGTCGTCAAACACTCCGAAGGCGAGGAAGTGCCTCCGGAGATACTGATCCCCACCACGCTGTACCGCAAAGCCGACGCCGACGCCGATCCGACGCTTCGCGGATACAAGAAGCCTACGCCCACAACCCAGCCCGCCGCGGCCGAATAGGGGCGCCGAATGGTCTCTCAGGCAAGTAATGGCGATTCTGTGCTGTTGGAGATGCGTGGGATCGACAAGTCGTTTACCGGCGTGCATGCTCTCAAAGGCGTGGACCTGACCTTGCGGAAGGGGCAGGTCCTGGCGCTGCTGGGCGAGAACGGTGCGGGTAAGAGCACGCTGATCAAGGTGCTCGGAGGAGCCCATCTGGCCGACGTCGGATCGATTTCCATCGAGGGGCAACCCGTCCGAATTACCGATCCCCACGTCTCGCAGGCCGCGGGAATATCGATCATTTACCAGGAGTTCAACCTTGTTCCGAGCCTCACTGTAAGAGAGAATATCTTCCTCGGTCGGGAGAGGTCCAACCTGGGATTCGTCCGAAAATCTGAGGAGCACGAGCATTCGAAGGAGTTGTTTCAACGCATTGGTCTGAACATCGACCCCAACTCCCTCTGCGAAGAACTCACCATCGCCCAGCAGCAGACGGTCGAGATCGCCAAGGCCCTTTCGGTCAAGGCGCGGATAATTGTCATGGACGAACCGTCGGCCGCCCTGACGAGCCAGGAAGTCGAAAAACTCTTCGAGATAGTCCGCGATCTCAAGGCCCAGGGTATCGGGATCATCTACATAAGCCACCGCCTCGAAGAAATATTCCACATCGCAGACCGAGTAATGGTCCTCCGCGACGGTGAGCAAGTAGCCACACGCGATGTCAGCGAGATCGACCACGACGGACTCGTCGAGATGATGGTCGGAAGGACGCTCAAGAATGAATTCCCCCACCGCAGGCCCGACCTCGGCGAGGTGAGGCTTGAAGTCAGTAGTCTGAATCGCGGTGAAATCGTCAAGGACGTCTCGTTTTCCGTGCGGTCCGGAGAGATCCTCGCACTTACAGGGCTCGTAGGCGCCGGGCGAACCGAAACCGCGCGCCTGATCTTCGGAGCCGACCGGAAAGACTCCGGTGTGATCCGCCTCGACGGGCGCCAGGTGAACATAAGCAATCCTCGGCATGCGATCTCCAACAGGATCTGCCTGCTGACCGAAGACCGCAAGGCCCAGGGTCTGATCCTGATCCACAGTGTCAGGCAAAATTTCGGTCTGCCCAATCTCTCGCGATTCTCACGTCTGGGCTTTGTCGATCACACCACCGAAAAATCGCGTTTCCAACGGTTCGTCGAGAGCATGAGAATCAAGGTTCCAAATGCTGAAGTGTTGGCTGAGAATCTCTCGGGCGGTAACCAGCAGAAGCTCGTTCTGGCCAAGTGGCTGGAAAACGACTGCGATGTCATTATATTTGATGAACCCACGCGCGGAATCGACGTGGGCGCAAAGTACGAGATTTACGTACTGATGAACGAACTGGCCGCCCAGGGCAAGGCCATAATCATGATAAGCTCCGAACTGCCCGAGGTCCTGGGCATGAGCGATCGGATCATAGTCATGCACGAAGGGTCGATCACCGGAGAGATAATCGACGTCGCAGACGCCACACAGGAACAGATCATGCACTTGGCTATCGGATCGGAAACACAATGACCCAGGAGTCAACGGCAAAACACTTGATGCGGAGGTTCTTGTCTGACTACGGAATGATACTGGGCCTGTTGGCGTTGTGCGTTTACTTCAGTATCGCCACGATCACCGTTCAATACCCCGAGGCGTCTGAGGCCGCCGAACAGGTCACCAGGAAAGTCCTTTCCAGACGCCCGGTCGATGGTGTTGTCATAGTGGTCGGCCAGAAGAATGACGACGGTGAAGAGTTTGTCGCCGAGACCGTCAAGGTCCTGAAGGCCGGAGGCATGACGAAAGTTGAGCAGATCGTGGGTGTCGCCCGGGATCTGCGAAAGATTCTCGATCAGAAGCGCGACGCCGGTCAGAAAGTTGCAGCCATCGCGACAACCAAGTGGGTCTCGCAGTGGCGGCTGATAGAACTGTTGCCCAGGAAATATTCCGGGATGGGCCATATTGACGTGATTATTCCCGAAGGCTCCAGCCGGTCTAATTTCCTGCAGATAGGGAATCTCCGGAACGTTGTTACGCGCAACATTGTGATCGCCATCATAGCTATCGGTATGACAATGGTGATTATTACCGGCGGTATCGATCTGTCGGTGGGCAGCCTGATAGCGCTGTCGGCGATGACGACTACGTATTGCGTGGTCGAGCTTGCCGGGGCCTGGTCGGCCGGTGTCTGGAGTATTGTGATCTGTATGTTCGCGGGAATAGCCGCCTGCGGGCTTGTCGGACTGCTCAACGGTCTGATGGTTACGCGGTTCGCCATACCTCCGTTTGTGGTGACGCTGGCGATGATGCTGGTGGCCAGGGGGTTGGCCTTCATTATCGGGCAGGGCCAGTTGTTCTACCAGCTTCCTGATTCGATCCTGTGGTTGGGGCAGGGCGCGGATCTATTCGGTATACCGAACACGATTGTCCTGCTGCTGGTGCTCTACATAGCTACTCACATCATGATGTCGCATACCGTCTTAGGGCGATACATCTACGCCGCCGGCGGTAACACCGAGGCCGCGAGGCTTTCAGGCGTTCCGGTAAAACGCGTGATCCTGTTCTGCTATGTGATGTGCGGCGCCCTTGCGGGCCTGGGAGGCGTTATCCGCACTTCAATACTCAAGAGTGGAAGCCCCAGGTACGGTGAAATGTCCGAACTGTACGTTATCGCCGCGGTCGTCGTCGGCGGGACCAGCCTGGGCGGTGGGAAGGGCAAGATATTCGGAACACTCATCGGCGTGCTGATTATTTCGGTGATTCAAAACGGAATGAATCTCACAGATGTCGAGAGCTATACGCAGAAGGTCGTCCTGGGCCTGGTCATACTCGGAGCCGTCCTGCTCGACAGCCTCCGCGGCGGGAAGGGGTTCAAGGGATTGGCGAAACTGCTGGGACTGAAAAGGTCGCAGCCCAAGAGTACGTGAACACTGAACATAGGGATATTCCGCGGCGGGCAAAGTGGAACTGGCGGCGGGATTTGTAATTTTGATTACTGTAGAGATTCGGGAGTAGGCGCATGAGAGATTATAAGGACCTGTTCTATCAATCTTCGGGAGCCTTTGGGCCTATAGGTACTTTGATGATGCTTGTTTTCGGCGCGGCGGCAGCCGCGACCGTGGGAGCGGTGTACGGAGCGCTGACGTACTGGATACCGTTTGTGTACCTGAACTTCTTCGGTACGATAGGTCTGGGCCTAGCCGCCGGCGGAGCAGTCTATCTTGGCGCGGTTTTCGGGAAAGTCCGCAATACCACAGTTAGTGGTCTAGGCGGCGTTGTCGCGGGGCTCGCGGCGCTCTGGGGCGCCTGGGTCGTCTGGATATACGTCGTTACCGCCGACGCCGACACCGGCGTGATCCTGCTGAGTCCGGCCTCTATCTGGCGCGCGATGGGTGTAATAGGAGCCCACGGAGTCTGGTCCATCGGCCGGAGTTCCTCGACGCCGGTCAGCGGAACCACTCTGTATGTCGTCTGGGTTATCGAAGCACTGATCGTTCTCGGCGTCTCGGCGTTCATCTCGCACGTGTTCATGGTGAGAAAACCGTTCTGCGAGCGGTGCAACAGTTGGGTGAACCGCAAGAACAGCCTTCCGAAGCTTAGCCCGCCCGAGGACGCATCAACGCTCGACGGTCTGGATGACGGCGATATCAGCGGCATCCTGACGCTGGAAGGCAATCCTATGGGCAGCATGCACCTTCAGGTCGACCTGCAGGCTTGCCGAACCTGCGACGAGATGCACCTGATGAGCATCTCGGCGGTCGTGGAATCCCGCAATGATAAAGGCGAGAAGGAAACCAGCACCTCATGCCTGCTGAAGAACATGCGACTCTCTGCGGCGGACTACCAGGCGCTTCTGGCATTCAAGGGCGCCGCTCCGGCTTCGCCGCCGGTTCCTGCTCCGGCTCCGACTCCGGCCGCCGCGGTCGATCCGCAATCACCGCCCGGGCCCGAGGCGTAAATCTCTTTTGCAGGGCGCGCGAGAAAAGGACACCACCGTAACACGAGCGTAACATTCGGTCGGTACAATTCCTTTCAATGGTGACTGACAAACAGTTATCTTAGCATGAAAGGACCACGCCATGAAACGCACCGCACTCTTACTTCTGGTTGCGATCACGATGCTCGCTCCGCTCACCGCCCGGGCCGAGTCGCCCGCATTGTTGCTTGAAAAAGGTGTTTTCGCCGAGGAGACCAAAGGCGATATCGACGCGGCGATGAAGATCTACAAACAGATCATCGATGACGCCAAAGCCAACCGAAAATACGTCGCCCAAGCGCACTATCGCCTCGGGGCGTGTCTCGTCAAACAGAAGCAGTTCACACAAGCGACATCCATTTTACACGAGTTTGTCGCGAAATTTCCAAAACAGACCAGGCTTATCGCCCGAGCTCGAAAGCAACTTCGACAAGCCAGAAGCCGAATCACCGGATCTGAACTTTCGAAGATCGTCACTCAGGCGGTAATGACCATCTCGACCTGCGCCGAAACCGATCCTCGAGTTAAGCCCGCCCTGGAGTCGCTGGTTGGACTGAACGAACCGGCTGTCGTCAAGGAACTGGCGGGGCATTTCGATTCGGAAAAGAACACGGTCCGGCGCTCAGCGGTCTATATCCTGTGGAAGGGCGATTTCTCGAAAATCACCGCCGCCGAGGCGGGCTTGACGAAACTCTGCAAGCACAAAGAAGGGATGACGCGCGGAATGGCCGCCCTGACGCTGGGCGGTCGGAAGGTCAACTCCAGCTTCCGGACGCTGTGCGATATGACGCTGAAAGACCAGAGCCCTTACGCCCGCCGCTGCGCCGCTTACGCCCTGGGTCTGATGCAGAACCCCGCCGCACGGTCCGTCCTTGAGAAAGCGCTGAAGGACAAGAACGAATTCGTCAGCAGCAACGCCGAAGCCGCCCTGACCATGCTGAACGCCCAGACTCGCCTGCCGGTGGAGGTGATAACATACATCACAGACATCCACATGGCCGACTACAAGAAATCTCAAGCCAAAGGCCTGTACGTTAATTCGCATATCTACGGTGTTGACGATCGATTCAACCTGCATTTCGGTGGGCTGATGGCGGTCAAGAACAAGACCGACAAGGTCATCAATGACGAAATCACAGTCAGTAGTTTCAGTTACGCCGACTTTGAAGTAATGAACGAAACAGGGGCGATCCAGAAGATCCGGTTCGTGGATAAGAAGACCTCCAGTGGCGGCAGGTATCGCCTTATGTGGACGCCGGACAAACCCCTCCAGCCCGGCCAGGTGCGACTGCTGGGTTGGAAGAAGAAGGTGACGACGAAGCTGGAGAAAACGACGGGCGGCTTTCAATTGACAATGAAGAACCGTTTCGGTGCGCCGGTGCTGGAGAGCTTTTTCCTGGTCGCCCCGCCCAACGTGGCGATTGCCAAACAGTCAACGAACTATGCGTCGCGCAAGAGGGTCGGCCCCTTCGACGTATATCATTGGCGGCGAGGAGTTCCCCCCGGTACGACCAATAGAGTGGATGTCACCCTCAAGAAGACCGGGGCTGCCGGCCAGGCTGTTGTGTTGGGCTACGTTGATGATTCGGCCGAGAGCAAGCGTTCGCTCGGCGGGTCAGGTCACGCAGTTGTGTTCCGGCGCGCCGGTACGGTTAAGGCTGTCCGGATATTCGCCAGTCGCTACGGCCACCCCAGAGCTCCGGACGAGGATTTCAGCGTCTACCTGCTCGACGCCAAGCAGAAAGTGATTTCGGAGTTCAAGTTCCCCTACGCGACGATCGAGCGCGGCGATTTGAAGTGGTATACGCTCAAGACCAAACCGACGGCGGTTCCGGAGACATTCTACGTGGCGTTGTCGTTCAACCCACACCGCACCAAAGGCGTCTACCTAGGGCTGGACAGCAGCGTTGCCGAATCGCACTCCTACACGGGTCTGCCCGGCAGGGGATTTGCGGCGATTGCGGAGAAATCGGATTGGATGGTCCGCGTGGAGCGCGTTGCGCTAACAAAGAAGACGCCATCGAAACCGTGACGCCGATGAAAGACAAAGATGGAAAATGGCGCGTTTCGGGATACCATATCAAATGAATTCGGACGATATGCAGGAGTTGGAGACATGAACCAACAGACCTTTGAGACGCCCCGGCAACCGCGGTCCGTTTTCGCTCTGGCGGAGATGTCGACCGGCATGTCCGTGCTGACGTGGTCCATGTGTGTTCTGGGTTTGGCGCTTCCGATAGTCATTTTCATCGCTGCTCCTGAAGTATGGATGTCGATGCTGCTGGCGGGCGTCATTTGGGGCACATACGCGTTTGTGTGGGTCTTCTACCGTCCGAGTCGCTTCGAGATATGCCGCAGCGGTCTGCGGATTGTCTGGCCGATGCGATCGTTTTACATACCGGCGGCTGAGATCGCCGAGATAGCTCCAATATCCAAATCAGCCCTGGGCCTGGTTTTGCGGACGTTTGGAGCAGGCGGACTGTGGGGCGGATTTGGAAGATTCTGGTCGCGCAAGATGGGCCACATGCTTATCTACGCCTCCCGGAGCGATGGGCTTGTGTGCATCAGGCGAGGCCGGGAGCGAACAGTCCTTATCTCACCGGCCAGGCCCGACGAGTTTATCACCGAGCTTCAGAGAGTTTGCTCCGCAGGCGGGGAGAGTTGAATGAGACGTTCGCCTGCGAAAATTGCCCCCGAGACTACATCTGATGCAAGTACTCTGGTGATAATGGTGTTGCTGGCGGCGTTCGTACCGTCCGGATGCGTGCTGTGGTTTCTCAACGCTGCGATGGAGAACCAGCAACTGGCCGTTCGACAACGTCTCACCGATGTCTACCGCAGCCAATTCGACGCTCGCAAGGTCGGGCTCCAAACCTTCTGGAAAGGGGTCGATCTGAAGCTGGAAGAGGCCCGAAAACTGAAAGATACGGGTCAGGTGTACGACCTGTTGGTCACCGGGGAGATATGTAGTGCGGTGGTGGTTTACGACGAGTCCGGTCAGGTGCTCTATCCTCGTCAGCTAAAACCCATGTACGCGGGGGAGCCCCACGATGCGGACCTGTGGGGACAGGCCCGTCAATTGGAAGCCGACCGGAAGGATACGGCGGCGGCTGAAATATACGAAGATCTCGCCAGGAACGCCCGTAATGTTCATCTCGCCGCCCGCGCAATGCAGGGGCGGATACGCTGCCTCGTTCGCAGCGGGCGCGCCGACGATGCGATTGATATTATCTCCGGTCCGCTGAGCGAATCGGAGTATCGCGATTCGCTCGACGCCGATGGACGGTTGATCGTACCGGCGGCGCAACTTCTGGCTTTGCAGTTGGGGGGCGATAAGCTGACCAGCGATCTTTCCGATCGGTTGGTCCGTCAGCTCGTGGAGCGCCTGTGGGATGAAGATGACGCGAACATGCCGTCGGTCCAGCGACTGTTTCTGATCGATGCGCTGCGAGGGATCAAGCCCGAAGTGAAATCGACCTCGCCCGACAGCGACGCCGCCATGCGCACCTACCGTCTCGATCGCGCCGAGATCTACGCCGAGCGTTATCTGGATTTCGACCGAACCGTAGTTCCCCAAAGGCTCTCTCCCACAGGCGTGAGCGGTCTGTGGGCGATTGCTTCTGCGGACCGGCGGGTGGTGGCGTTGTTTACGGATTCGCAGATAGAGATCGTCAAGCGGGATGTATGCGACGCCCTTGCCCCGATTCATCGAGCCGGGATCGCAATTCGCTACGATCCGCCCTCCGACACGTACACAGATGCGTTTATGTCGGAGTCCGTCGGACCGGAAATGCCCGGTTGGCGAATATCGCTGTTCCTCCAAACGCCCGACCCGTTCCACGCCGCCGCCGACAAGCAGCGGTTGATCTACATCATAATCGCAGGAGTCGCTATCGGTCTCATCACAGTGATCGCCGGAGCCATAGCGCGCTATCTCCGCCGACAGATGAAACTAACGCGGCTCAAAAACGATTTGATCGCCACCGTTTCTCACGAATTGAAAACTCCCCTGGCTTCGATGCGGGTCTTAATCGACACGCTCGTGGACGGGCGACTCGAAGACCAGGCTCAGGCCGACGAATATCTGCAGCTCATCGCCAGGGAGAACCTCCGCCTCAGCCGCCTCATCGACAACTTCCTGACATTTTCGCGAATGGAGCGCAACAAGTGCGCCTTTGAATTTGATCTGCTCCAGGTCGCCGATCTTGTGGACGAAGCCGTCGAGTCGGCGGGCGATCGCTTCACAGGCGAGCCGGCCTGCCTTGATGTCACCGTCGATCCGGACCTGCCCCAGATAGCCGGAGACTGCGACGCCCTGGTCACCGTGATCCTGAATCTGCTGGATAACGCCTGGAAGTATTCCGGCGACGATCGGAAGATAAGTTTGAAGGCGTCGGCCCGCGGCGGATTCGTATGCATAAAAGTAATCGATAACGGGATCGGAATGTCGCCAAGGACCGTCAGGAAGATATTTGGCAGGTTCTACCAGGCCGACCGGACCCTTACCAGATCCGCCGGCGGATGCGGATTGGGCCTTAGTATCGTGGAGTTTATTCTCGACGCACACGGAGCTTCGATTGACGTTGTCAGCCGACCCGGCTCCGGCAGTACGTTTATCGTTAAGATTCCAGCCCGCCCAGCCGGCGGTGAAACCGACACATGAACGCCGAAACTGTTCTTATTATCGAAGACCATGGAGCCTTGCTTCGCGGCTTGAAGGACAACTTCAGGTTTGAGGGTTATACCGTTCGCATCGCCGATGACGGCGAGAAAGGCCTGACCGCCGCGCTCGATTCAGCGCTCGATCTGATAATCCTCGACATAATGCTGCCGAAGATAAACGGCTACGAAATCTGCCGACGCATCCGCGCCGAAGGTCTCGACACGCCGATTATCATGCTCACTGCGAAAGGGCAGGAGTCGGACATTCTGCTTGGTTTGAATCTCGGAGCCGACGACTACGTCACCAAACCGTTCAGCATCAAGGAGTTGCTGGCCCGGGCCAACGCCTTCCTTCGCCGTCGGCGCACCGCGAATCCGGAGGAATACCGGTTTGGCGATTGTGTTCTCGACATGTCAGCCGACCGCCTTACCCGAGATGGCGCCGAAATCCCGCTGACGCCCAAGGAATCCGGTCTGCTGAAGTTCCTGGCCGCCAACTCCGGGCGAGCGCTCACTCGCGATGAGATACTCCGTCGGGTTTGGGGGTACGACGTGTTCGTGACCGCTCGCAGCATAGACCGTTGCGTAAACACGCTCCGCAAGAAGATCGAACCGGACCCGACGCACCCGACGTTCATAAAGACTATCCGAGAAATCGGCTACCGATTCGAAATCCCCCAGGACGCCTGAAACTTCACTTACTGTTTCAGCCCGCCGAGCTTGCCTTTCTTCGCCAACTCGTCGGCTACGTATCCCAGACCCAGCGGCGCGAGCGCTGCGCGGGTCGGGTATCCGGTGGCGGTGTCCCATTTGTGGAACTTGTAGAACAGCGTTTTGAATTCGTCGAACTTCTTTCGATTCAGCGTTCGCTTGGTGTAGGGATAATAATCCCACTTTCCATTCTCGCAGCCGACCATGTATGCGTTGGGCACATCGGTTCCCGTTCCAACCTTATTGTAGACGATGTCGGCGAAATGAACCATGTCGCGATGTCTGCCCTGCAGGGTCCAGATTGCGTGGTCCAGATTCCATATCTTCTTGCCCAGTTCGATCCCGTCTTCGAAGGAGAAATCCTTGCCCGTTATCGCCTTGACGTACTTCGGCTCGGCGATTCCGGTGGAACCCACGCCGAGGGGCGCGTGTACGTTGAAGAAGTCCGGCCAGCGTACGTCGCACATCAGCATTGACTGCTTCCAGAACCGCGTATAGTGACGATGCCACGCCACCAGCTTGACCATATGCTGCGAGTAGATGTTGCTCTCGCTGAAATCAAACATGTGCAGATCGCCCTGGTAGGGCTTCATCTTGTCAGTTATCAACTTTGCGGCGTACTTTGCCGGGATAGGCGGGTTGGCGCCCCTGGATTTGTACCCCGACGCCAGCCACTTCAGCCAGTCGAAGTCGTGTTCGTTTATATCTCGATCGCCCAGGATCGTACCGTATCCCCAGTAGACCTGGGCCCGCGGTTCTTTATGGATGGGCAGGCCCCAATAAGGGAACGACAGCACACCGCTGGCCAGGTCCTCCTTTCTCCGCCCCCATTTTTCCGCGGCCCAGACGAACCCGCCTGAGACATCCTTACCGAACTGGGACGCATTGCCTCGCCCGTCGTCACCGTAGGCGACCATTTTGACGAACTGCTCTGCAAACTTCAGGCTGCCGAACTTGTTGAAGTCCAGCGGGCAGCGGGGGACCTTGCCGCGACCGAATATCCCGTATCTAATCAGGCCCAGAACATACCCCATCCCGTGAGCCATTTCGACTGCGTTCAGACCGTACTGGTTTATCAGATTGGTCGACGCCCGCTGAATGTCGAGACTGCGGGCGAACGGGTAGAACGTGGTCGCCATGCACGAACCTTCGTTGCCCAGCGTGTCGTCGTATCTCGCCCGGCAGGCCGAATGACATCCCACGCACGCTTTCGGCCGCTGCGGGCGCTTCGGACGCCCCTCCCGCCAGATCGGGATAGCCGCCGGCGGAGCGTGAAACTCAAACGACCCGCCGCCGGTCTTAAGGCGATCTACATCGAAAGAGTAATTGGCCTTCTGCCACAAGCGTGTGGCCATCAGAGCTTTCGGATCGCTGATCGCTATCTCTCCGGTTCCGATCACGCTTACGGCTTTGAGATTCTTCGATCCCCAGATTCCGCCGAATCCGCCCTGTCCGGCTGCGGCGCTGGCGTCGTGGATCAGGCATCCAAGGCGACTGAGGTTTTCACCCGCAGGTCCTATGGCGACAACGGCTGGGTGCTGGGTGGTCCGTCCGCCTTTCTTACCGGTAGGGCTGATCCAGTCGCCGTACTTGCCACTCTTGCCCGCTACGTATTTCCAGATCGCTTGCTGACAGTCCCAGGTCAGCTTGCCCCAGAGCCCCAGCGGTTTGCAGTCGCGGATCTGAACGTTGTCGTCGCGGATGTCGATCCACACGGGGCTCGACGCCTTACCGACGATAACCACTCCGTCCCATCCGGCGAACTTGAGCATCGGCGCAAACCGACCGCCGAAATTGCTCCGCGTGAACCATCCGATCGGATACGACTGCACGCCTATCCCCTGCACTTCCGTTCTCGCCGACGCGCCCGGGACCAGCGTACCGGAAAACGGGGAGGTCATCATGGTTACGACATTGGCCGGGTCGAATCCGTCGATCGTCTTGTCCTTGACCAGGTCGAAGAAGATCGCCGACCCCATTCCATGTCCGCCCATCCACTTTTCGTACTTACTGGTCGGGATCGCGGTGATTTTCCGCCGTGTAAGGTCGACCTTCAGTATTTTGCCCGCATAGCCGTTCATTGGCGCAATCGTTCCTAATCCGTAGGGTACCCCAACCGCGCCCAGGATCGCTTACGCAGGTTCACGTCATAACCTTTGTCGCCGTTCTGGTCGGGGATTGTCCTGGTGAACTTGATCGCTCCCACGGGGCAGACCGCAACGCACGCCTGCTTGCCGTCCGGCCCGCCGCCGGCTTTATCCCAATGGTATGGCGCAGCGGCGCAGAGATCGCATTTGCGGGCTTTGTCTTTGTTCTTGTATCGTTTGTCCGGAGCTTCGATCGAGCGGCTTGGCGTGTGAGGGCACTTATCGAAGCACGTTCCGCAGCCGATGCATTTCTTCGCGTCGACCCTGCGCACATTCCCATTGGCCCGGTCCACGATAAGGGCATCCGTCGGACACTCTTTCATGCACTTCGGATCGACGCATTGGCGACATTGTGCGATAGTAAGATCGTTGGGAAAACCCTTGAATGCATCCTGAATAATCTGGATTCGCGACAGCGATTGACTTTCGACTCCTTCATGAACTAGAGAGCACGCCAGCATACAACTAACGCACCCCTGACACTTCCTGGTGTCGACCAGAATGTATCCGTCAGACGGCGGGAACTTGGTTCCTTCAGTCGACTTTACAGCCGCGTCAGCCAACCGACACTGTGATCCGGCCACCAGAACGATAGTCCCGGTTACCCCCAGGAACCGCCTGCGCGAAATCCCGGTGCGATCGTTCTGATTCGCCTGAGTGTTGGTTTCGTTCATGGTCCAATCTCTTTTCCCCCAACGCCGACAAACGACCCGGTCAATGTCCGGGCGGGGGGTAAGACAGTGTTCTTAGTTTCTACGACATTCTGTCGTAGGAGTCAAGAACAAAGCGACATTGTTTGCCTAATGACGGATTACTCAGACCGATGACATTCGCCCTCCGGCTCGACTGCCGATCAACCTGCGCCCAACTCTTTGGCCTTGCGGAAGTCGGCGTCGGCCTTGGTGTTTTTGCCCTGCTTCGAGTAGGCGACGCCTCGGTTGTTGTACGCTGGTCCGTATGTCGGGTCGATTGCAATTGCCCTGGTGTGGTCTGCGATCGCCTTGTCAAGCTCGCCGGTCCTCTCGTAGGCCGAGCCTCGGTTGTTGTAGGCCTTGACGGATTTGGGGTCCAGTTCGATCATCTTGGTGTAGTCGGCGATGACCTTGTCGAACTCGCCCTTCTTCCAGGATGCAATGCCTCGGTTACCGTAGGTCGAGGCTTTGGTTGGGTTCAGTTCGATGGACTTGCTGAAGTCCGCATACGCCTTGTCGAGGTCGCCCTTGCCCATATAGGTGACGCCTCGGTTATTGTGGATCGAGGCCAGCAGCGGATAATACTGGGAGACGGCGGCGGTGTAGTCGGCGACGGCCTTGTTCAGTTCGCCCCGGTCATCGTAGGCGTCCGCTCTGCTCTTGTATGCGTCGGCCAGAGCGGCCGGAGACAGCTTCCCGCCCTTGATCGCGAGATCACATTTCTTGATTGGATCGATCGGGGTTTCTTCTGTGACCGGAGCCTCATCGCCTCGGAGCTTACTCCATTGCTCGTGGTTCCATTTGTGCCATTCGGCCCATTGCTGCTCGCACCCCGTCGCCGACAGCAACGACAGTGCGACTGCGATCACGATTCCGATACGTCCAATGGTCTTCATTTGGCGTCCTTTTCCGAGTCCTGGCGTCCTTGCCTGTATCGCAGCCATTGCCCAACCGACCCGGCGGCGCATTGATGTGCGAATCGCCGGTTTCCTTCTGTTTCATTCGGCAAATTCAACTCGTTCACGCCGCATATTTTCCCGCCAAATCGATTAAAATCGGCGATGGAACTGCCCTGTATGAGAAATGTGTTCCTTCGCCAACGCTTTTCCGCCCGAATGACTTGTCCGTGGAGCCCCTTAAGAACACCGCCGCCTCGCATGATAACTACGGGACATTCACGTTCTCTTTTCCCGTCACGCCAAGCAGCACGGCCGCATCCGCCCGGAGCGTGGGAGGCGCGCAGGTTCGTCATATCCGGCTCCTGAGCCCTGACGATACGCAACCGGCCGCACGATAAAAAAAACCCCGTCAGGTGACGGGGCTCTTTCGGGTTTGGTTTTATGTTGCGATTATTGTCTCCGTCTCCGTTTCAGCACGCCGGCCAGACCGATAGTAAGCAGGGTGAGCGTGGTCGGTTCCGGGACAAACATTGCGTCGACGGTCATGTCCATGTCCGTATCGAACAGCGTGGGCTTTCCACCGCCTCTTCCCCCGCCATTACCGCCGCCTCCGTTTCCGCCCCCGCCGTTTCCGCCGCCTTTCCCGCCCCCGCCGCCGGCGAGGATGTCGTCAATCCAATCGTTGAACTGTGATACGCGCGTATGGCCCGATACGTCACCGTAGTCGGAGTCGGTGTCTCCGTCGAAGGACGCTCCGAACGAGTTGACGCCGGCCAGCAAAGGTCCGCCGCCAAGGTCGATGAACACCGGTCCGCCGCTGTCGCCGGGGGCGATAAGATATTCAAGGTCCAGAGGCGTGTCCGAACCGTAGGCGCTGTCGCCGGGGTCGCCGGGATTGTCAAAATCCGACAGGAAAATCTTGGGGGTCTTCTTCGGGCTCCTGCTGTAGTAGGCGTCAATGACGTTGTAACCGGCCCGTTTTGTACCGGCCGACGTCACCGCGCCGGTAAGGCCCGTACCGCTCCTGCCGTAT
Organism: Phycisphaerae bacterium; assembly: GCA_030745875.1. Lineage (GTDB taxonomy): Bacteria > Planctomycetota > Phycisphaerae > SM23-33 > SM23-33 > BS750m-G57. The sequence continues at coordinate 3,460 of JASLNT010000031.1, read as the reverse complement.
CCCACGGCCAGGCCTACCTGGCCGAACTCGTCGGAACCTGTATAGCGTTGAGCGATGGGGATCCCTCCGGTGACGTCGGTAGTCAGCTTTATCAGCGCGATGTCGTTACCGTTGAGCAGATCGCCGCTCCACTTGGAGTGAGCCCGCCAGCTTTCGGCGGTGTACTGTGCCGTGCCGAAAGTCACCGTGCCCGAGATAATATCATCCACCATATGACCGGCCGTCAGCACCCAGTTCGGCGCGATCAGCGTTCCCGAACCGAGGTAGCTAGCCGTCGGCGTGTTGACAATTATCCGTCCGACGTTGTCGTAGTTTGCCCCGAGCGTCAGATACTGGCTGTCGGTCCGGTCGTCTCGGATCGTCCCGCCCAACGCAGACGCTGACGCTATCGCCAGAACCGCCAATGCTATAACGAAATGCCTCTCAGTTTCCATCATCAGCTCCCTTCCTGTTGGAACAAGCGCCAAGCCGAATCGCTCAGATCGGCTCACTCTATTGCCTCATTCGTTCTTGTGAACAGCGAAAATCAGTACTTGTTACATTGTATACAAGACGCCCCATAAACGCCAGAACAGTTGGATAATAGTGTCAAAGATTGCGTGAGTTGTGCTTTGTGTTGTGGAAGGGGATGTTCGAAGATTTGTGATCGTTCGTAGTGCGGGGCTGACAGAGTTGATTGGGGAGTGTATGCTTTGGTGACGGTGATTCGAGTTCATCTAATTACGGCTGATGCGGCCCGGTGAGGTATACGACGATGGCTGAGAAGACGATTCGTGTTGATGAGTTGATGGAGTCCAGCGGTGTTAAGTTTGGCACGAGCGGGGCTCGCGGGCTGGCGACGGCGATGACTGATGAGGTCTGCTACGTTTATACTGCCGCTTTTCTGAAGCATCTGGCGAGCGATGGTATGATCTCGCCCGGGGCGGATGTTGCGATTGCGGGGGATTTGCGGCCTAGTACGGATCGGATCATGGCTGCGGCGGGGCGGGCGGTTAGTGATCTGGATTACACCGTGATTAACACGGGCAAGCTGCCGTCTCCGGCCGTGGCGAGTTACGGGCTGGGCAAGGGTGCGGCGACTGTGATGGTCACGGGCAGTCATATTCCCGACGACCGCAATGGAATCAAGTACAACCGCAGCGACGGCGAAATCACCAAGACGGACGAAGCGGGGATAAAAGCTCAGGAGATATCGTTCGATTCAGAGCTGTTCGATGAGGGCGGGATGTTGACCGAACCGTTTGAACTTCCCGCTGTGACGAGCGAGGCGTCTGAGTTGTATGTCTCACGGTATGTGGACTTCTTCGGCTCCAGCGCTCTGGCGGGCAAGGCGATTGGTTTGTACGAGCACTCCAGTGTCGGGCGTGAGCTTCTGTATGATATTCTCACCGGTTTGGGCGCCGAGGTGACGAAGCTCGGATTCTCTGACACGTTCATTCCGGTCGACACTGAGGCTATCCGACCGGAGGATGTCGAGCTTGCACGCCAGTGGGCCGGAGAAAACGATTTTGATGCGATAGCGTCGGCCGACGGCGACACAGATCGTCCGCTGATAAGCGACGAGGCGGGCGTCTGGCTGCGCGGCGACGTGTTGGGGATTCTGTGTGCGGCGTATCTCGGAGCCGATGCGGTGGTCACACCCGTAAGCTGCAACAGCGCGGTCGAAAAATGTGAGCTGTTTGAAAAAGTGATTCGTACGCGGATCGGCTCGCCTTACGTCATCGCCGGAATGGTCCAAGCCGGCGCGGTGGGCGGTAAGTGCGTAGTCGGCTACGAGGCAAACGGCGGGTTTCTGACTAATTCGGACATAACGAATGATGGGAAAACGCTGAGCGCACTACCGACCCGCGATGCCGTGCTGCCGATAGTGTCCGTAATCCTGCTTTCGATACGGGAGGGGAAAACGATATCGCAACTGCTGGGCGACTTACCGCAGCGGTTCACCGCATCCAACCGCCTGAAGGAGTTTCCGACAGAGACATCGAAGGCGAAACTGGCGGAATTCAGTGACGGCGGGGCAGGAGCATTTGAAGATGCGTTCGGGCGTCTATGCGGAACGGTTGTCGACATCGACGCCACCGACGGGTTGCGCGCCACGTTCGACAACGCCGAAGTGATCCACCTGCGCCCCTCGGGAAACGCACCGGAATTCCGCTGCTACAACGAAGCCGACACGCCCGAGCGAGCGGTGGAACTGAACGACGCGTGCCTGGCGGTTATGGAAGCTTGGCGCGCCTGAGATTGGAGAAAACGATGAGAATGACAACACTTGTACCACACGTCGCGGTGATCGCAATACTGGGCATGTCGCTTGGATGCGCCACGGCCCCGGACATCATGAGCCTTGAGCCCGGTCTTCAGGCCGAACTGTTCAACGGTAAGGACCTCACCGGTTGGAACGTGCTGACCGAAGACTACTTTGACGCGCCCGGAAAGGTTAGCGTAAAGGGCGGATCGATGATTCTGGGCGCCGGTAGTGATCTGACGGGCGTGCAGTGGGCGGGCAAGACGCTCAGGAACGATTACGTGATCTCGCTTGAGGCCAGGCGGACGAAAGGTTCGGACTTCTTCTGCGGTCTGACTTTTCCGATCAACGACAGCTATGTTTCTCTGATTCTCGGCGGATGGGGCGGCGGGGCGGTTGGCTTGTCGAACATAGACGACATGTCGGCGATTGAAAACGATACGACCCAGTATATCGAGTTCAAACAGAATAAATGGTATTTCATAGAGGTCGAGGTGACCGGCGGGCGTATCCGCGTGTTCCTCGACGACAAGAAGATAATCGATCAGGAGATCAAGGATCATCGCTTTACGATCTGGCCGCAGCAGGAGCCCGTCCGTCCGCTGGGCGTTGCGACCTATGGTACGGAAGGTGAGTTCCGACGCTTTGCCCTTAGGCGGGCTGTTACGACTGACACCGACTCGTAGACGGTTAGCAGGACTTCGACAAAAAAAGGCCGGCGGCGACCTTGTGGTCGCCGCCGGCTTAAATGTTAATCAGTTTCAGGCATTACCGGCCGCGTCCGCCCCGGAACCCGCGTCCGCCTTGGAACCCGCGTCCGCGTTGCGATGATCCGCCGCGTCCAAAGCTGGACATGGGACCGCGTTGGAATCCGCCGCGTCCGCGTTGCGATGATCCGCCGCGTCCGAAGCTGGACATGGGACCGCGCTGGAACCCGCCGCGTCCGAAGCTGGGCTTGGGACCGCGCTGGGGTCCGCCGCGTCCGAAACTGGCGCTCGGGCCGCGATGTGACCGACCGTGCCCGGAGTGACCTCTATGGCCTCTACCGTGTCCGCTGGATTTACCGCGGGCTTGTGAAGATCCGGAGCTACGGTTTTGGCTCATCTTGGCGCGCATTGCTTCATGCATCTTCTTGATGAATTCCTCTCTGGACCCGCCGCGAGCCTGCGAAGATCTCGACCCGCGAGCGTGTGAGGCGCCGCCGCCGCGATGCTG
>JASLNT010000030.1 GCA_030745875.1 Phycisphaerae bacterium | reverse complement strand
GCCTCACCCTCCGGAATACACGGACAAAGCGGTAACCTGACTCTCATTCACAGTGGTACAGAAAATGGGGGCAGGTCAACCATGCGGTCGACATTGCCCTCACGCCCCACCGCACCCGCGCTGAATCCGATTACTTTCATTTTCTCGCCTTTCTGCAGGCTCCGGCGCGGCCCGGAGGACGCCGGCTTGACCGCGTTCCTCTACACCGCTGGTTACCCGCGGGTCTAGTTTGGAAACGCGTCTCCCAGGCTTCGTGGTCTACGCCGTTTGCCGTCGCGAACATCGCAGACGAGCTTTCGCACATTGGCGGAGACTTTGTCGTTCGGATCGGCCTCTACGGCGCGCGTAACGCATTGAAGGGCGGCTTGATCATCACCGCACAGCATGTGGGCCAGCGCCAGATTGCAGACCAAACCAGCGTCATCCGGGCTGTTGTCAACGGCGGCTTGACAGAACTTGAGTGCGGCCTTCGCCTGGCCGCAATCGAGGGCCGCCAACCCCGCCTCGCGCGCGACATCCGGTTGGGTCGGGTTCACTTTGTGAGCGCGGGAGAACCACCTCAGGGACGTGCTGTGATCGCCAAGCCGCTGGTGGATCTTCCCCAGACGCCACATGGACGCCCACGCCTGGGGGTTCATCCGGAGGGCCTCCTCAAAGCATAGTATCGCCTTGCGCAGCTTACGCCTGCCAAACCATCCCAGACGATTGGGGGGATACGAATCGTGTATCAAGAGCATGCCCTGGCACAGTTTGTCGGCGCGTTCGACGAGAGCGTCGTGTTTATCGATCTCGGCCTGAGTGAATTCCCGTGTCATGTCTGCTCACCTGACGTTGGAGGTCGGCGGCGCGGCTGCTGGAAGACAGCATGCGGACTACCCCACGCCGCCCTGGAAAAGCCCGCGGAAAAACTGAATGGCTCCGAACACGATTGCTCCCCAGGCGACAACGTAGGTCCCTCCGCCGGAGGCGGCGCTGTAGGTTGCGGCCGTCACGACTATTCCGCCGATGCACCACAGCGCGCCGTAGAGCATGTTTCTCCTCCCGGCCTCACCGACGGCTTCGGCGCGCATTCGGCTGAGGTTGGCGACAACCACGGCCGCCGCCTCTTGATCGAGGCCTTCTTCGACAAGCATCGACTCAACTCGCCGATCGGAAACACCCTTCTTCATTTGCTCGGCCGCATAGGTGTACACGGCGTCGACAATCTGTTCTTCCGAGAGCTCTTGCTCACTCATTCAGTGCTCCTTGTCACGGTCGTTTGATGTTGAAGCTCAGCAGCGTCGATGTGCATCGGGATCCGTTGCACGCGCTGGTTATACATTTAATCGGACCGCCCATCCGGATCAATATAGAGATATCGACCACCGTTTTCTTTGGCAATCTGATCCATGACCTTCACCGCCGCGGGCGACTTCTTTCCGTACAGAAAAGTATGGATCACAACATCCTTCTTGGCGTTCCTCGCCCGAATGGCGGCAATGACCGCTTTGTTGTCGGGAAATCCCCCGTCAGTGAGCAAGTAGATGATCTTGCCCGGACGTTTATTCGCTTTGGCCAGCACGTCAAAGGCGCGGTTGACGCCCTTGATCGGATTGGCGATCCCCTCAGCCTTGACCGTTACAAGGAACTTAAGAAGGGCAATCTTGTTCTCATCGGTCGGCGGCGTCAGGGACATCGGTTTCTTCTCAAACGATTGGCCGTCGGCGAACATGATGACGTGGAAGTCCTGGACTGGTTGAAGGTTTCTGACCGAGTTACTGATCTCTTTCTTGACCGCATCGAAGATATCACACATCGACCCGGACCTGTCGATAAGATACACGATGTGGTGCGGATCATCGTGGTGCGGCCGATCAGTGGATTTCTTCTTCGCGGGCTTCTTGGTGCGAGTGTGCTTTCCATAAGACTGGATGGTGGTATTCCCATCTGAGTGCATGATTACCGTGCGCCATACGAGCGTGTCGTCGTCCACCCTCCGGAGTTTATAGAGCGTGATGCCGGTAGCAACAAAGAGAGTCGCCCTCTGAGCCATCAATGTTCCGGCCTTGGCGTCCCATGTAAGTGTGTCATGTCCCGAGTAGCCTTCGGACGTGAACCACCACATACGATAGCATTGTCTCCATACATCATACGTTTTGATGTTCAAAGCAGTCTCGCCATCGGAGTCCTTGATGGTCTCCAGGAGAAATGGTCCGCCAAAAGCACGAACGCACGACGACGTGCTCGTCCAGGCGCCGGCCAATATATTCAACGAATTCTTAGGAGTGGTTGACACGGTTTTCCAGTCGCCCAGGAACATGTCGAGCACTTTATCCTCAGCGGAGAGTTTCATCGGTTTGTTTTTGGGCTTTGGCAGCTGTTTCACCGGTGCATATTTCCCCGCCATTTGGAGGAGGATATCATCGCTGTCATCTCTCGTTACTACACTCCACTTAACGGTATTGTCTTCAAGATACCGGACGGTCTCCACAGAGGTATCGCCATGCCCCAGATCGCTACGCCAAGTCATCGTCCTGGTTTTGTCGTCCCACTTGCCTTTCGCCTCTTGCCCGACCCCCCTCCAACCAAACCTCCACTTGCGATATTCCCTGAGCGTTCCATCATAGGTGCTCACCCAAATGCAAGAATTGCCATTCGACGCCATAACCTTAGTCAGGGTGAATCGTCCCCCGAGAATAGACTCGCACGACGTGGTGAGAGGCCCGCGAAATCGCCTGGGGGTCCACCCTGTCGTAGAGCCTTGCCAGTTGCCCACAAATCTGCGGAGGATCTTCAACTCAGGCGAAAGCCTGGACGGTTTGGTGGTTGCGGTGTCCTCGCCCGCAGCGGTCCCGCCAAGCGGCGCCGCAACGGCCAGCAAGGAAATCAGTAATTGCAGCCACTTCACCACTCAACAGTCCTTTCCCGAGAGACAACTCTTTGGCTGATGCCCAACATTAAGAGGCGCCGGCTCCGCCAGCCCGCCACAGGCGGAGTGCATCCACTTATTTCATCTTCTGCTATAATAACTTATTAGAGCCCATGGTCGCCGGCGCAGGGTTTCAATATACTTCCGTCGCCATTTCCCTGCCCAAACGCGCCAACGTACAGCTTTTCATAACCACGTTTCATATTTTATAAGGCCATATTTCCAGCATAACAAGTAGAAAACTGAAGACTTACATATTCGTGTGCGATTGGATTTTCGTCAGCGGATATAGTCACGCCCAGAGCAGAGGAACAGTTGAACGGGTGACGGGAGAAACGACTACGGGGTCGCGACTTCGTCGCGAATAGGCCCACGCGGGCGTCGATGAGCTAAACGGGGGTGCTAGTGCTCCTTGTTTTCTGATCACTGGTCAGCGTCGGGCGGGGGATTGTTTTGTGGGGCGATGGTGGTTTGCGGTTCGTGGTTGTTCAGGAAATCGTAGTTCTCGTCCGGGCCGCCGAGTTCTTTGACCACCTGGGTTTTCAAGTCCTCCGACAGTTCGGTCAGGCTGTTGTACAAGGCGATCGGGTGCAGCGGTTTGGTTTTGTTCTTGTCGTCGTCGGGCGGTTTGGGCGGGTGTTTGGCGGATTGCTCGGGCAGGGCGAGCATGAACGTTTTGAGCAGGAATTCGCGACATTTGCGGGCGGTCTCGCCGTCGCCCTCGAGGGCGACTTTGATGTGCTTGGTCAGGATGGACTTCATCCATTTGGCGGCCATCCTAACTGTTTGCTGGCGGTAACCTTCTACTGTGGCGGCGATTTTACGCTGGAGGTCGGGGCGCGAATGGTTGTTGGCGATCCGCCAGACCGTGCGACGCGAGACGCCGGCGCGCGCTGCGATCTCTGAGTGGGAAATATCGCCGGCGGCGATCAGTTCGACGAGAAGGTCTTCATCGTAGGACATGCGGTAACCTCGGGTTCTCGGGTTCAGGTTCTTGGTTCTTGGGGTGTGCGACGACGACAACGACGTCGCGACTTCGTCGCGAATAGGTCGACTCGGGCGTCGACCGCTAAACGGGGTGTCGAGACATCAACAGCGGAATTAACGACTGGTTCGGGTTTCAGGTACTCGTTGTTCCACTAGAATCTGGAACGTGAAACATGGTCCCTTCCTCTTCCATAAACATACTTACTGGCGAATGGGGGGTGGTTTTGGTCACCCCACGGAAAACTTTTTTGTCTAGAGAAAATGTGAATCACGCAACACTATGTGCGACAAGCTGTTGCGCAATTCGGGCGCGAGAAAGAATTTTCAATTTCGACCAACAAAATTTCTGAAAATCTTTTCGAGCGCAACGCATGCGAAAATGTGTCAAGCGAACATGAAAAAGATGTTCGACACTCCGTTTAGCGGTCGACGCCCGAGTCGACCTCGTCACGACGAAGTCGTGATGCTTAGAACGTCGTCCCCCAATTGCCCATTGCCCATTCCCAATTGCCCGCCCTTGTGAACCAATTGTGAACATTGGCGCATCGGGATCGCCGGGGCGATATCAGTGCTTAAGCTCCGATTTCTTAACGACAAGCGTGTGAATCAGTTCGTCGTCTATCGAGAAGATTTTGTACGTCACAGTCGGGTCGGATTTGGTGGTGTCGAAGGTCAGGCGCCCGTAGGAGTTCTTCGCGTTATAGCTGAAGAGCGAACCGGGCTGGTTGGCGTGTACGTGGATGTTGGTCAGGCGGGAGCTCTCGAATTCGTAGAGCGGATAACCCTTCGGGCGCTTGAGTTTCCATGCGTCGGAGCGATGTCGGTCAGCCGACAGGAGGATCGCCCCGTCGACCTTCTGTTCGGCCAGGAATGCGAAGATCTCGTCGCGTTCTTCGCGGAACCCGTTCCAGGTGTCTCCGCTCGTTCCTTTGGCGTGGAATGTCCAGGGCACGGGCGAGCAGATGACCTTGAAGGTCCCTTTGGCGGCCCGGAGTTTCGCGAACAACCACTTCTTCTGGGCGGCTCCGAGCATGCTGGATTCGGCGCCCTGCTTGGGTTTGTTGCGGTAGTATCGCCCGTCGAGCATTATGAAATCAACCTGCCCGATCCGGAAATCGAACCAGCATCCGGGCTGCTTCTCGCCGCCTCCGTAGTACGGGTTCGCCCAGTTTTCGGTGAACAGTTTCCACACTGGGCGCTTCCACGGCGGGTCGTTCACGTCGGCGCCGGGAATGCAGTCGTTCGTACCGAAATCGTGATCGTCATAGATCGCGTAGACCGGTGTTTTGGCGACAAGAGCCCGGAACTCAGGCCGCGACTGGCGCCGGTAATAGCAGTATCGTTGGGTCTGGTGAACGGTCGGCATGTCGATGTAAACGTTGTCGCCCAGCAGCAGCATCGCCAGGGGCTTACGCTTATCGATCGTGGTCCACATGTGCTCGTTCCAGGGCGTGTAACCGGCCCCGCCGCCGAATGCGACGGAGAACTTCGAGGCCTCGCCGCAAACCGGAAACGTGCGGAACGACATGGTTTCCAGCGGGCCGATCGCCTTACCGTCAATGCTGAGCGTGTAAACATATTCGGTGTCCGGTTTCAGGCCCGTCAACTCGATTACCGCGGTGTAGTCGTTGTCCTTGCTTGTCTTGACGGGCTTTGACTGGATCCACCTGGTCGGCTGCTTTGCCTGGATATCCTTTCCGGTCGCGGCTTGGGCGCTGACGGTGATCTCCGCGGCGGTTCGAATCCAGATGCGCACGGAGTTGTCCGTCATTGTCCCGAGCATCGGTCCTTGCAGGATCGCAGGCGAGGGAATCTTCCTCCGAGCCGCGTATTTCCTGAACGCATCGGAACTCGTCAGCGGAGCCAGCAGGTCCCGCGGGCCGGCGAGAAAACGCTCGAACGGAACGCCCGCATCGACCGCGGCGGCCATTGTTTCGGCGGCCTTGTCGATCTGCTTGAGATTCGCATACGCCATCGCCAGCAGGAACTTGTGTTCGGTGTCTTTGGGCTTGCCGGCCAGGAACGCGGTGCATCGCTTTACGGCCTCCTGAGCATCGCCTTTGGCGACCAGGGTGACGATCTCTCGCGTGGGTTTCTTGTACTGGATCTTCCTTTTGGGCCTGGTCCTTGCGGGCTTCTTACGAACCGACCTAGCCGCCTGCAAACCAAGCGTCGTCAGTGCGGCGGTCACAGTTACTATGACGATTATCTTTGTTGCGGTGTTTTTCATTGCTCTATGGTTGCCCGGCGCGAGCGCAAAGTCAATACGCGGGCCCGCGCGATGGGCGAAAGATTCCCTCTGCGCTATTGACAGGCGTGTGGGACGGTTCTATATTATCCGTCCCTGCGGGAGACGCAATCCCGCAGACGGGCCGTTAGCTCAGTTGGCTAGAGCGCCTGCTCGACACGCAGGAGGTCACTGGTTCAAGTCCAGTACGGCTCAGTCGAAAAAGCCCTTGTTTTCAAGGGTTTTTTTGTGCGCCGAATTAAATAGCGATAAAGAAATTCTTTTCAACGCCGCAGAATCGCCGCAGAATGGAACTTTATTTCTCATCTTTTCTAGGCCGCCCCCTTCGACGCACCCGATCCCCTTTTTCCCGAACGCGATCAAGATCCGCCTTTTTGAAAACATTCCGCCGCCCTATCTTCGTAGGCCGCAACGCCCCCTTCTTGATAAGCCTCTGAAGCAACATGTCAGGCCGCGCCACA
>JASLNT010000029.1 GCA_030745875.1 Phycisphaerae bacterium | reverse complement strand
GCGTGGCGGAAATTCACATGACCGACGCTGCAAACCCAACCCGTCCGCCGGACCGAGTGGTTGTGCTGATCCAGGCAACCCCGCCGTTCGACCAATTGTCGCCCGAGCTTCTGGGCGGGCTCCTGGACGATATGCTCGTCGAGTACTTCGAGCCCGATGAGCGGATACTCGCCCACGGGGAGGCCCAACTCGAGCACATCTACTTTGTCGAGTCCGGTTCGGTGCGCCTGCTTGACGTTGAACGCCGCCGCCTTACCGATCTTTGCGGAGAGGGCGACATGTTCGGCGCCGACGCATTGCTCAGCGGAGAGCCCCTGCGTTACGAAGCGATAGCCGCCGAACCGACAGTTTGTGCGCTGATACCGGCTGGCAGGTTCGAGACGTTGCGACAAGCCTGCCCGGGCTTTGCTGACTTTTTCACAGAGAGCCTCAAGCCCAGGGCGCGAGCTGTTGAAGCGACTTACGACGCGGCGGACACTCGCCTGATCGTTGGTTCGCGAACTGCGTCGCTCGTGAGGAAGAAACCGTTGACATGCCCCCCGGGAACGTTAGTGCGCCAGGCGGCCGGGCAGATGCGCAGCCATCGCGTCGGATCGATTTTGATAGTTAGCGACGGGCGAGTTGTGGGCATCGTGACCGACACGGATCTGCGGAACAAAATCGTCGCCGAGGGCGCCTCAGCCGACACCCCCATCGACGGGATAATGAGCGCGCCGGTATACAGCATCGGAGCCCAGACGCCCGTATTTGACGCGCTTATGGAAATGTCCAGACGCCGGATCCACCATCTGGTCGTCACGCGGGACTCCGATCCGGATTCTCCGTTGATAGGCACGCTCTCCGATGAGGACATCGCCCACGCCAAGGGCATGAACCCGGCCGCTACGATAAAACGCCTCGAAAAGGCGCGTTCGATCGAGGAACTCGCCCGCATTCGCACCGAGGCCGACGGGCATCTGCTGCGTCTCTACCAACACGGGATTCAGTGCGAGGATCTTACCGAAGTTATCACCGAGATTAACGATCATCTGACGGTTAGGCTGCTCAAACTCGCCGAAGAACATCAGCGCGCCGAGCACCCCGACCAGGCCGTGGATTTGCGATGGACGTGGTTGACCCTGGGTTCCAAGGGACGCCGCGAAATGGGTCTGACCGGAGATCAGGACAACGCGTTGCTCTACGAGGATCCCTCCGGTCCTGAAGAACAGGCCCAGGCCGATAAATGGTTCGGAGCCATCGCCAGACGCGTTGTAATGGGTCTGGCCGCCTGCGGATTCACTTTGTGCAAGGGCGGAGTGATGGCGACCAATCCGAAATGGCGCCAGCCTCTTGCCAAATGGAAGCGGATCTTCCGCAAATGGATTCTCGAACCCGAGCCCAAAGCCCTGATGCACTCGTCGATCTTCTTCGACCTGCGTCCGCTGTCCGGCCATGCGGAACTTGCCGGAGAACTTACCGACGATCTGTGCGACGCATTGCGATCGGAGCGGGGAGTCCTGACGTTCATGACGCACAACGCGCTGATCTTCCGCCCTCCGCTGTCGTTCTTTCGACGGTTCGTAGTCGACCGATCGGGCGAGTATCGCAACTCATTCGATCTCAAGCTGCACGGCCTGACGCCCGTTGTAGACATGGCGCGCGTGCTGGCGCTCGATGCGCACTATTTCGATTCGAGCAACACCTTTGATCGCCTCGAACACGTTGGCGGGCATCTTGACGGAGCCTCCACGATCGCCGCCAGCGCCTCCGACGCGCTGCGATACCTGCACGATATGCGCCTGGCGCACCATCTCAATCAGATCGAAGCCGGTGAGAAACCCGATAACCACATCAATCCGGAAACCCTGAGCAAGACCCAGCAGCAGATGCTCCGCGCTGTTTTCTCCACTGTGCAGGACGCTCAGGAAAGTCTTTCGCATCGCTATGGCGAGCACATGATGAGGCGGTGATTGAAGTGTACGGGCTGGACAGAATTATCTTCACCGCACGCCGCTTCAAGCGGGCCTGCGTGCGTCGGAGGCTCACCGCCCGGGCTGACGGGAATCCGGTGATTGCGGCGCAGTCGACAGCCTGGCCGGATCGCCGACGGTTGAAGGGGGAATGGGGCTCCGAACGATTCGTTATCTTCGACACCGAGACAACCGGGTTGGATCCCGGACGGGACCACGCCGTCTCGCTCGGGGCGGTGTCGATGACAGGCGGGCGAATCGCCCTTGGCGATACGTTCGATCGCATAATCGCCGCCGACGCCCACCCTTCGCGACACTCGATTGTCGTTCACGGACTAACGCCCCCGGCGATCGCCAAGGGACATCACCCGCAAAGCGTGCTCAGTGATTTTCTGCTCTGGGCGGGGGATGCGGTGCTCCTGGCGCACCACTCGGCGTTCGATATGATAATGCTCAATCGAACAGTCGAGCCTCTGTGCGGGGCTCCTATTCAGAATCTCGTGCTGGATACGGCCCATCTGGCTGGGCATGTTGACCGTCGGCGCGGGGGGTTCGCATACGATCTCGACAGCTTGCTCGACCGCTATGACATTCCGCGCAGCGGGGGGCGTCACACCGCACTGGGCGACGCCCTGCTTACCGCCCGCTTGCTGCAGAAACTTCTCAAGATTCTCGCGGCTAGGCGCATAAACACGCTGGCGGAGTTGGCGCTGTGCAATCAGGCGGATCCGCCGGGTCCTGCAACTCATCTTTAGGCAACGGTTGGAAAAGCTCCGTGGGAGGCATATAGTTACTTAACCAGCGATATTTGCGGGGTGACGGCGGTTTATTGTTCGATGAATGGAAAACTGGAGAAGAATGAACATGCATCTTAGGATTACGATAGTCGCATTGCTGTTAGCAGTTCTGCCCGCAGTGAGTTTCTCTGCGGATTTCGATCCGGAGCACGCCAAGAAACTGTTCGAGGACAAGTGCTCCAAGTGCCACGGCATACGCGATTACCATCTGGGCGATCGTTCGTTGAAGGAGTGGCAGCTTGTCGTGGAGCGAATGGCGACTTACGGCGGCGAGGATCCGTACACCGACGAAGAAGCCGACGAGATAGTCGCGTACCTGTACATGGAGAAACTCGAATCCCTGGAGCCCGGAGAACTGTACGAATACGAGAAGCCGACAGTTACGGTCGCCGACACCCAGCCGACAACGGCTCCGGTGGTCGCAACCGTGCTCCCAAAACTCAAACGCCAGGTGTCGTGGGAGAAGTCCAGGGCTCTTGGCGTCGCCAAGTTCATGGGATACCTCGCCACGGGGCTGATGGCGCTGATGGTCGCAACCGGTCTGACTCGCAAGACGCTCAAGCGGAATTTCAGCAGCATACACATGGTGCTGGCGATCATGTTGTTCGGCGCTCTGTCGATACACGTGTCGGTCTACCTGTGCGAATACGGGGCTCCGAGCGTGCTGTGGTTATGGTTCGGGATATTGGCTTCGGTGCTGGTGGGGCTTGTGGAGTTCGGCGGGCTGATGCGGGCCAGGCTGGGCGCCAGATTCATTCAACTGCACGCGATTTGCGGGGGCGCAGGCTTTGTGCTGGTGTTGCTGCACTGGTTCTGGGTATACGTTTAACCGCCGACCATAAAGATGATTCAGGGCCCGGAGACCGACCTCCGGGCCTGTTGTTGCGCTCGCGGGCAATAGGGGGTCGCCTCAGGCGTTTATCCTGATATGATTCCAGCCGGATAAGTGGTTAACTCCATTCCAAAGACGAATCTGAGGAGTCGCGAAAATGAAGCGAAATGTGGTGTTCGGGGCAATTCTCATCACTGCTGTTGCGGCGGTGGGCGTATCGCATGTATCAGCCGATGAGGCTGTCGATCAACTTATCAAACAGGTTCTCGGAGATGCGCGCAGCAACTCCGACCGGGCGGCGAAACTCTACGCCGCCGGACAGATCGCCAAAGACACTCCGGAAATTCAGGTTGTGCTGCTGAGTAAGGCGATCGAATACGGTATGAAAAGCTTAATAGCCCCCCAGGCCAGGGAGACCGTTCAGAGCGCCCTGGCCTTGCTGGCGCAAGTCGCCCCGGAGCGTTCAGCCGAATGGCGCGGGATGGATATGGACCTGCACCGGCGCTGGTTCCGCCTGGCCAAATCGAAAGATAAGAAAACGGAGATTGCGACGCGACTTATCGAGTTGCTGACAGCCCAAGGCCGCGACTGCGGTTCCAAAGGCAAATGGACCGAAGCGGCAGGGGCGTATCGCGAGGCGTATTCGACCGCTTCGTCGCTGAACTTGTCCGGCAAGCATGAGCTGGCGCGAGCACTTCGCAACGCTGTGCATTGCCTGAACGTCTCTCAGAAGGTGGAGCGATACAAGACCGCCCTGAAAGCCAACCCCGATAATGTGCAGACCAGGACGCTGTTGCTCAACGCACTGGTGATCGATCTGGATGCTCCCGGGCGGGCGGCGGAGTATTTGAACGACGACGTCGATCAGGCCTATAGAACCTACGTTCCGCTGGCGTCGAAAGAGGCGGGAGACGTGCAGGGCGACGTCTGCCGCGAACTGGGCGACTGGTATTACAAGGCCCTGACCCCCAAAGCCGCGCAACTCAGCAAGGCCGCGATGTTCGTTAGAGCCCAAACCTACTACCAGCAGTTTCTCGACGCCGGTGACGCCAAGGGCGTTGCAAAACTTGCGGTGAAAATGTCGCTGGCGAGGATTGACAAGGAACTCGAGAAACTCGCATCGGCGGGTATGCCCACGCCGAAACGCGATCGGATCATCTTTCACGCAAAAAAGAGCATGTCGCCCTTCAAGGCGGGCACGCGACAGGGCAAGTTCCCTGTCCAGAAAGGCGTCGATTGTCGCAGCCCGTTCGCAGGAAGCGGGATCTACTTCGACCAGAAGACCGGCAAGGAAGTCTGGTACGAAATATTCTCTTCCAGCCGGATAAAGTCGATTTACTACAAGGGCGCGGCGATATTCAACACGCACATCCAGGTTTACAGCCCCAAGGGCAAGCTCCTGGCGTCTATGGGGCCGCTCAAGGGAGGAAACAGCTGGTACGAGTACACCCTCAAGCTGCCAAGCGGTTTTCACAATCACGTGTTCCTGAAGTTCCGCAACGACGCGAGCACCTGGTTCTACATCAACACGATAAAGCTCGAGAAGTAATCCCCCGCTCGCAGATGTCCGGATCGCAGGATTCTGAAAACGGCGGGGCGGGTGCACGCCCTATGCGGGGTTGAATGGGACCGAACCCGGGCATATGCTGATCGACAAGCGCCGTTTGCAGACCAGCCAGTAAGCAAGGAATATGGAATGATGCAGCGAATGTGTGTTGGTTTTATTCTGATCGCGACCTCGGTTGTTTGCGCCCAAGCCGATCCTTCTCCGAATATTCATGGTGAAACGGTTCAACAGACCGCCGCACGCACCGGCTACACCGCAGAAGAAATCGCGAAGTATTTCCCGCCGATTGAGAAATGGAACATAACCCCTGCGCCCGGTAAGTTAGCGTCGAGCTTTGCTGCAGAGCGGTTCAAGGCTCCCCCGAAGCCCGGCGTTCATCCGCGGGTTTACTTCGGTCCTGACGATATCCCCGCAATTCGCAAACGCCTCAAGGAGACGCATGTCGGTCGACTGCAGTATATGGCCATTCGCGGTCGCCTCCTCCAGGTCTCTCCGAAGCGCGAAGATTGGGAGTCAGTCCCGTACAAACCCAAGCCCGCGGATATCGAGCGATACCGCAAGAAGGGGTACTACATTCTTCCTCGCATGGGTTTTCGCGGACCGTGGGTCGGCGGATGGATTAACGAACTGGCGAAGGGGAAAGTTCCCGCTGACATGGAGAAAGTCTGGGACGAAAAGCCCAGCAAGACCGGCAGGCATTATCTCATGCACCTCCTGCCGTACGAGGCGTTCCGCTGTCTGGTGGACGACGACGCGGGCGGCGGGAAGCGGATAGCGGCTGCTCTGACAACGCTTGCCGGGCGATTCGCAAAGGACATGGACAAGTGGACCGCGACTGACGACTGGCAGCGGATTTACCAGTCATTATCCAGTGAGTCGCTTGGTCTTACTTACGATTGGGCCCACAAGTGGATGACTGACGACCAGCGGAGAATCGTCAGGAAGTGCATCGCAGATATTGTAAAGGACAAGCGGTACATCAGCCTGGACCACGCGCCCGCCTTTCCGGGCAACACCAGCAACTGGGACGTCATCCACGCCAATATGCTTCCGATGGTGTTGTCGATCGAGGGCGAGGAGGGTTCCGATCCGAACACTTACAAACGGATTGCGGCCGGGCTGAAGAAATGGGTTTACGTAGCGTCCGGTCCCAACGGCGCTCCGTTCGAGGGGTTCAATAAATCGTTCTACGGAGCCAAGTGGTTCGGCGCGCTGGCGATGCGGGGAGAGCCTTTGATAGGAACGGAGTATTCGAAGAATCACGCAGGCAAATTCCTGCTTCACACGATGCTGCCCTGGGGCGGATTGCACATGTTCGAAACCGGAGCCATGCCGCTGCGCAAGGACATTCGACACTTCAAGTTCGCGCACCCGACCGATCCGGTGATAGATCTGCTTTACGGCGCCAGCGTAAAGACGCATTTCAGCGGCGGCGACAGGTATCTGTGGCCAAACTGTCGCACGACGTATCCTCCGCCCTGGAACATGCACCTGGCCGACGATCCGATCGGAGCTTCGGGCGGGAAATACGATTTCGACAAGGCTTTCGATCGCGTAATGGCCGGGCTGACCGCCGACAACGAACCGCTGAGGTACTACAGCGACTATCGCGGGCTGATGACCGCACGCAGCGGATGGGACCGCAACGCTGCGTTTCTCTACTTCGAGCCGAGGAATGTGCCCGGCGGGCACACGCGGGCCTCGCGCAACGAATTTGTGTTCGCCGCGCTCGGGCGGATGTGGGCGCATCGCACCGAAGAGGTCGAGGACACTTCCGAGTTCCATTCGGTTGTGCTGGTCGACGGGAAGGGGCAGGGCAAATCGGGCGGGCGTTGCCCGGCGGGGCGGACAGTCGCGCTGGACGACAACACCCTTGCAACCTTCGCCGCCGCCGACGCCGCCTGGGCCTACAGCCATCTTCTGGTAAGCGCCGATCGCATCAGTAAGGGCGCCAAGCCCGTTCCCGTCACACCGAACGATTCGCGTCTGAACAAGAGTCCGCTGCCCTGGATGGACCAACCGTGGAGTTTCCTGCCGAACTGGAACACCGGATTCAAACCGGCGCCCAAACGCGACCCGGGCGGGCACGGATACTGGATCGACTACAATCCGGTGAAGTACGCCTACCGCACGTGCGGACTGGTGCGCGGTGAAAGACCCTATGCGATAATCGTTGACGATATCCGCAAGGATGATAAGTCGCACGAGTACGCGTGGCTGATGCAGATTCCCGATGATCTGGAGATTATTTCAAATCGCGCGACGAAGAAGCCCGGTGGTCAGGTGCACGACGTTATCCTGGCTGACAAGAGCGACAGGCGGCTGCTGGTGCGCGTGCTGGCCGGCGGCCAGGGCGGTCTGAAGCTGGATCCGGTCACCCGGACGTTCCGAAATCGCAAGTACGCATACCACCGTCTGGTGATGTCGCAGAAGGGGACAGTCGGGCATTTCAAGGTGATGCTGCACGCGTTTCGGAAGGGCGATCCGCTGCCCGAGACAACGCTGTTGGACAGCGGTTCGGCTGTAAAGCTGAAGTTCGGCAAGCAGACGGACACGCTGAAATTCACCGCCGACAAAGACGGACGAACGCGCCTGGAGATAGATCGCGACGGTAAGAAGATATGCGAACTTAAGTGAGGTGTGAATCGCAGACGCGGATATGACCCTCGAATCTTAACGGAGTTGTGAGACTTGAACGCCGGTCAATCCCTCACGGTCTTGGCGGGTTGGCGGTTATTTTGCTGATGTCGATCAGGTACAACTGCCTGCCTTTACCACCGTGGGCGCTGTCGATGCAGACGGTTTTTCCGTCGCGACTGACGCGGGGATGCGTGTCCACACGCCACTCGCCGGAATACTTTTTCGGCCGGTGGAACTGGCCCAGCGAGATACGTTTGCCTGTGGCGATGTGGTACAGGTAGACGCTCTGCATGCGGTTGCGGCCTTGAGGGTACGTGTCGTTCAGTATCCACTTGTCGTCCGGCAGGTACGTGCAGTGACCGTTGGCGGTCATCACGCCCTTGCCCACCTGAACAACCCTCCCGCCGCCTGGTTTGTCCTCGTACAGGAAGAAACCGCTCACCTTCTTGTATCGCGACCAGGCTAGTATCTTGTTCGTCCCGCGCCATATGAAGTGCGACGTGCTGCCCGACGGGTCGACTATGCGGACATCCGAACCGTCGAGCCCGCAGGTGAGCATTCGCGTGATGAATCCGCCCCGGCCGCCGTTTGGACGATATCGATGCAGGAATTCCAGCCGCGTCCCGTCAGTGTTGAACAGCAGGTGATTGAAGTAATGCTTGGCTCCGGTTACGTTCCGCCCGGTGAAGGGGATCTTAGCGACCTCTGCGAGCGTTACGATCAACTTGCCCTTGCCTGTCGCCAAATCCACCAGCCATATCCCCGAATTCTTCGGCGCCATGTCGCTCTTGTTCGGGTCGGGCAGCCCCGCGTATCCGTATCCCGGGCGCATGTCCTGTATGCGTCGGAAATCCACCGAGGCTCCGAACCGCCCGTCGGGCGTGACGGTGTAGATCGCATACGGAATGGTGCGTTTCTTCCGCGTTAAGACGTCCATTATGTGACATACGAACCGGTCGCCCTGGCGATCGTTCCAGAGGATTGTGCTCTTGGTTCCCGGAATCCATTGCAGCATGCATCCCTGCTGCCAGCCCCAGGCGCGGCTGGTCCCCAGTTCGATCCACTTATCGCTGCGCTGCAGGTCGACCATTCCTATCTTGATAACGTCGTCGGCGCGGGGGCTGCGGTGTTCGAAGTCAACCTGCATGCTCAACACGTATCGCCCGGTCGGATCGAACTGCAGCTTGTCGTAGTATCCAAACCAGTGAAACTTCGGCCCGCTGGTGATGGCGCGGACAGGCGGAATGGGGGCTTCAGGCGCCGCCTCGGCTTCGATCGCCCCGACCAGACAGATCGCGATGAGGATCAAATTCGCGCTGCGGCGTATCATCATTTACTCCTCGATGACCACTCTGAATCCCACGTTGTAGACCTTCTGGTAGTCGCGATAACCGAAGCGGTAGCTCGATGTGCATCGCTTGGGGCGATCGTACCACGAGCCGCCGCGAATTACGCGTTTGCCCTTGGCGGCAAGGTCGTTCCGGCCGTCGTTGTCGACATACGGATACGGTTTGTAGAGCGATCGGGTCCACTCGGCGACGTTTCCGTGCATGTCGTGCAGGCCCCAGGCGTTGGGCTTGTACTTGCCCGTGCCGTCCGAGACGAAGCAGCCGTCGTCGAACCGCCCGTCCTGCGGGATCCAGTTGTCGAAGATATTCGTCGGGTTCTTGTAGTGAGCTCGTTTCCAGTCGATCTGGTACGGGTTGCCCGAGAACGCAGCAAGCGTTATGTCGCCCATGTTTCCGAACGTCGAGAAATCGTCTCCCAGCTTGCCGAACGACATTTCAGTGTCGGTTCCGGCGCGGCAGGCCCATTCCCACTGTGCTTCGGTGGGCAGGGTTGCTTTCTTACCAGTCTTGGCGGACATCCATTTGCAGAACTCAACCGCTTGGCGCCACGACAGGCGGACGGCGGGCATTTCGGGCTGGTTAACGGTGTATCCGGGGATGCCGAACTGGTAACCGTGTCGGTCTTCGTCGCGCGAATCGTGTTTGGGGTCGAACGCGCGGAACTGTGCGTTGGTCACTTCGAGCTTGCCCATCCAGAATCCCCTGGTGATCGTAGCGGCCGCCACGGGCGCCTCGTCTGCGTATCCCGTAGTCGATCCGATTACGAACTTGCCGGCCGGTATGTAGACCAGCTCCATCTTCAAGTCCTTGGTCAGTTCGATCGACAGCGGTTTGCGGTCCTTGACGAGCGCCGCCGCATCGGCCAGGGGCCAGCCGTTGATCTTGATTGGCGCCGAGGGCTTTACAGCTTCGGGAATGATCGGCGTTATCTTCATTACCGACATTTTGGGCAGGAACTCGTGGTTCTCATCGACGTTTGCGTAGAGCTTCCGCGTCATTGCACGGAGAGCTTCCTTGCTGTCGGCGGCCTTCTTGCCGACGATGGTCGACCAGCGTCCGTGGTACGGTGCGTTGAAGTCGATCCAGGTTATCAGGCGGTCCCAGGCTTCTTCGTCCAGCTTCACGTTGTTGTGTCCTTTCATGAGCATCTGGACGAGCTCCGTGGTGTCGGCGTGGAACTCCATCGGCGTCATCATGGGCATGGGGCTTTCAATTCCGGGCCTGCGCACGTAGCGGTGCAGTGTTCCGTAGGAAACTGAGAACTTACCCCCCGTCCCGCCACCGGTATTGCCCGCCATCTTGGTCTTCCAGCCCTTTAGCATTTTCGTCCCGCGCAGGTCGGGCAGGGTCTTTCCGTCGTCGCGTTTCTGGCCGTTATGGCAGCCGGTGCAGAACTTGTCGAGCACGGGCTGCACCTCACGCACAAACTCGTAGTTGCGGGCCGGGCCGCGCCAGGGCGTGATCTTCGCCGGAGCCTTGCGGGCTGCGATGGGTATTCCCGCAGGCGGGGCGTCTTTTGCGTTTTCGTGGCAACCGAGGCACGCGAGCGTTTCACCGGGCATCGCGGTGAACCAGCTTCTCATGATCTGCATCGACTTGCCTTCGCTGTCGAGCGGCTGGACGGCGATCGGAGTGTTTGCCGGTACGACGAACGACGCCGATCCGTCGGCTTCGACAGGCACGGTCCCCAGCGTTCGGCGCATGTCCCAGGGCCCGTCCATTCCGATCGAACCGTAAAGCCCGCCGACTCCGCCGTAACCGAACGTGTAAGTGTACAGGCGGAGTTTCTTGACCTCGCCTTTGGGCACGCCCGCCAGGCCGGGTCCGTAGTATATGTTCGATATCATCACGATCGCGTCTTTGCGGGACGGGTCGACTCTGTCGGGCACGGTGCGCGGTATCGGCGTCTTGCGGAACGGGACCGGTTCGAGCATCGCGTATCCGGCTTCCTCCTTGATTAGCAGCATGTTGTCGAACGTGTCGACGAGGTACAGACCCCATGGGGCGCGCCCGTTGGGTTTCATTGTGACCAGGTAGTACTTTTCGCTGAGCGGGTAGGGGGTCAGGAACTTCGGCCAGGACCCGCCTGTAAGACCGTCGCGGATCAGCGGTTCGACCTTCAGCCCGTGGCCCGGGATGCGCTGCACCACGCCGTCGGCCTCCTGAGTTCCCCGGGCCGGGTCGAATACGATAAGTTCGCCCATGCGGCGCGGGGCGTGGTGCCCGGTTATGACGCCTACGAACATCGTGGAGTGACCCGGTATCGGGCGGGAGTAGAATATCGAGTTAGGCCAGAACGATCCGCTTCCGTAAAACGCCCGCTGGTTCGTTCCGTCGGGGTTCATCGTAAACATCATTCGCGAGTTGGAGTGGGGCAGGTCGGCGTATTCCCATCGCGAGTAGAGTATCGTTCCATCCTGTCGGACCGCCGGATGCCAACTGTGCTCCTGGTCGAAGCATAGCTGGCGGATATTGCTTCCGTCGGCCTTCATGCGGAACAGCATAGCCGCCGGGGCGCTGCCTCTTACGCACGGTACGGCCACGTGCGGCGCCGTCGACGTGTAGATGATGTCGCCGTTGGGCAGGTAGCATGCATCGTAGTTATTGGTGTACGATTCGTTCTTGCGCGTGGGGGAGACCTGCCGCAGGCCGGTCCCATCAGCTTTTATCTCGTGGATCTGCCAGGCTCCGCGTCCGCCCTCGGAGGGCATGGAGAACAGCATTTTGTCGGCGTTGAAGTGCAGGTCGACTTCGCCGACGTACTCTTTGGCTTTGGGTTTGAACAGCGTGGTGAACTTTCCGTCCGGCGTTACCGGCGAGAGAACGGCGATATCGTTATCGTATCCGGTTTTGCCTATCGACGAATTGCTGCACCAGTTGGCGGGCATGCCGATATTCCCCTTGCGTCGGACCACGAGCAGCTTGTCGAAGTCCAGCAGCGGATTGGCCAGCAGCGCTTCGGTCTGCAACGCCTTGAACGCCTTGGTCTGCTCTTCGCCTGCGGGCATCTTCGCGAGAGCTTCGAGTCGCTTGGCGTATTCGGCGCCTTTCCGGTAGCGGTCCTTGTACGTTGCGGTAAGGTCTTCGATCGCCAAACCGAGGGCTTTGATGTTGACTATCGGCGTTGCGGGTCGCGTGGGGTTGGCGCGCCGCCCGCCTTTTTCTACGTACACTTTCCTACCCAGAGGGTATTTCTTCATACCGGCGGGGTCGTACTTGTCCAGTACGCGGAAAGTGCAGCTCCCGTTTTTGCCCGCTCCGGCGCCTATGCCGACTTCCGCCTCGAACCGTACGTACTTGCCGCCCAGCTTGAAGTGCATCGAACTCGGCCCGTGGATCAGGAAACCCTTCTTGAACTTCTTGGGCCCGATCTGCAGCACGCCTCCGCTCAGGCCCGTATTGAGCCTCAGGGCTCCGTGCCCGGCCGTTGTAGCCGTCGGCTTGATCGTCGTCATGTCGATCTTCTTACCGGATGCGTCTATGAGGATCGGCGAGCCCCAGGCTGCCCGATCGTGGTGGTAGTCGTCCGGCCCGGAGGTCGCCAGCAGCCACAGGTCCTTGACACCCGTAATGTCGACGCTGATCTTGAGCGGCGCCTGGCCGCCTTTGATCACTTTGGTGGTTGTCGGCTTGAATGCATTGGCGGGGGACGCGAGAACGCCCGCGATGCAAACCGTGATTACAATCGAAGTTAACGAAAATTTGTGAGGTCGTATGTGCATTTTCACTGTCGCTCCGGGTCTGCAATATTCATAAGGCTGTTGCCGTTTACTATAGCATACATTAAAACGAGCGAATTATCAGTAAATTGCCGCCTGGATCCTCCGCGCCGGCGGCCGGGATTTTAGGGGGCGACAAACCAGACGCTTTAGTGTAGAATAACCGATTCGCGTAATTACGGTGAATTAAGATATGGAGTACGGCAAAATGTTTCGTCCGGAGATAAAGGTTGTGGACTGCACGATCCGCGATGGCGGATTGATGAATAACTCGCACTTCCCACATGAACTGGTTGAAAACGTCTATAGGGCGCTGTGTGAAGCCCGAGTGGATTATGTGGAACTTGGTTATCGCAACTCGAAGAAGATGTTCTCGACCGACGAATACGGAGCCTGGCGTTTTTGCGACGAAGAAGATCTGCGGCGTGTCGTTGACGGAGTAGACCCGGGCGATACGAAGCTTGCGGTCATGATGGATGCCCATAAGTCGTTCCCTGAAGACGTGATGCCGGCCGATGAATCGCTGGTGGACATGATTAGGGTGGCTACTTACGTTAAGGACATCGACAAGGCTATCCGTCTTGCTAAAGTCGCTGACGATCAGGGGTACGAGGTCGCGGTCAACATAATGGCGATCTCGCACGAGGGCGGAATGTTCCTCGACGAGGCGCTGCAGCAGATCAACTCCGAAACGAACGCCAAAGCCGTCTACGTAGTCGACAGTTTCGGTTCGCTCTACAGCGAGCAGATTCACTACTATGTGGGCAAGTACCTCGATCATATCGAAGGCAAGGAAATCGGCATCCACTGCCACAACAACCAGCAGTTGGCGTTCGCAAATACGATCGAGGCGATCATCAAGGGCGCCAATTACGTTGACGGAACGCTTTACGGTATGGGCCGGGCCGCGGGAAACTGCCCGCTGGAACTGCTGCTGGGCTTCCTGAAGAATCCGAAGTTCAATCTCAAACCGCTCCTGAGAGTTATCGGCGAATCGATCATGCCCCTGACCCGCGAATGGCAGTGGGGATACCGGATTCCTTATATGATCACCGGTATTCTGAATCAGCACCCGTCCAGCGCGATGGCCTGGCTGGACGCTGACGATTCCAATACCGACGACTACATAAGATTCTACGACAAGGTCACCGAAGACGACCGCCCCACGTAAGGCGACGGATCACTATCCAACAGCCAACAAGGAATGTCCAATTTCCAAGTGATGGGCAACGGCGTGACGACTGACGTCGCCAAGCGGCGGTCTTGCCGTTGGTTGCTTACCGATCACTGAAAACCGATTACTGATAACTGGTCTCGCCATGGATAAACTCAACACCCGATTTCCGCCTTCGCCTACAGGTTACCTGCACGTTGGAGGCGCGCGGACCGCGCTGTTTGGATTTGTGATGGCCAGGAAGACCGGCGGGCGGTTCGTCCTGCGGATCGAAGACACCGACCGGGCCCGTCACGATGAGTCGGCGGTCGACAAGATTATCGAAGACCTGCACTGGTTGGGAATTCAATGGGACCAGGGCCCGGATATCGGCGGGGAAAACGGACCGTACCGCCAGAGCGAGCGTTTGGACGTCTATCGCCGCTACGTGGAAAAACTCCTGGAGGACGGCAAGGCGTATTACGCGTTCGACACTTCTGAAGAACTCGATAGCCTCCGCGCCGCCGCCCAGGAAGCCAAACAGAACTTCACCTATCCGCGACCCGATCCCCTGCCGACAGCCCAAGACGCCGAGAAAGCACGCGACCAGGGTCGACCCGTGGTCGTGCGATTTCTCTGCCCTGACGGGGATGTGACAATTACGGACGATGCGTTCGGCCAGGTCACCATGCCCTCCGATCAGACAGACGACTTTATTATCCAGAAGGCCGACGCCTACCCGACCTATCACCTGGCCAACGTGATCGACGACGCCCTGATGGGCGTTAATTACATCATGCGAGGACAGGAATTTCTCGGTCAGTCGTGGCGCCACAAGCTGCTCCGCCAGGCGATGGGCTTCGACGAACCGGGTTACTGTCACCTGCCCCTGATAATGGACGTCCAGGGACGCAAGCTTTCAAAACGCGACGGCGACGTCGAAGTGTTCGCCTTCCGCAAGGCCGGATACCTACCCGAAGCCATGGTCAACTACCTGGCGCTGCTGGGCTGGAATCCGGGCAACGATATCGAGCGATTCTCGCTGGATGAACTCATCGAAATGTTCGCTCCCGAGAGGGTGGGCAGGACCAACGCGAAGTTCGACCGCGACAAGCTGCTGGCGTTCAACACCGATGCGATCGCAGCCGCTGGCGAAGATCGTCTGCTCGAAGCGTTCAAGGATTACCTTTCGATCAACGATACGCCAATTCCGGGCGATGATGACGGTCTCCTGCGTCGAATACTTCAGGCCAACAAGGGCTTCCGCACATTCGCCGACATTATCTCCAAGAGCGGGATACTGTTCGACGACGAAGCGGTTATCGAATACGACCCCAAGGCCGTGAAAAAATGGCTCAACAAGGGCGAAGGCGCCGGATGGACGATGCTGGCCGAACTCCGCCGGAGCCTGGCCGAATGTGATTGGACCGTCGAGGCGATCGAACAGCTCATCGCCGACATCTGCGAGCAGAAGGAAATCGGAATGGGCAAAGTAGCCCAACCAATACGCGTAGCAGTCGCCGGGAGGGCGGTAAGCCCCTCAATAGGCGACACCCTCACATTCCTGGGCAAGGAAAAGACCCTTCAGCGCATAGACAACTGTCTGGCGATCAGGTCCTGACGCCTCGCCGTCCAGCCTAAAGCGGGGCAGCCAACAGTGATTCGGTCAGAATGTCCGCCAACAGATCATCCTCGCCGCCAGTGTCCGGATCGTCGCCAAGCGGCTGCAGATCATGCCCCGCCGTCGCCGCACGCAGCAGCGTTCCTTCCGACGAGCCGACCGAGCCCGAGCCGGATTTCGGGATATAGTCGCTCGCAGATGGCGACTCGGCGAGCAGATCGGCGCCCGGAACCAATGCTGCGGCGGTTATCGGATCGTCAGCTGCATTTCTCGTAATATCGTCATCAAGCGGTTGACTCACCGTCGGCGCCGGGACTGGGAAGGTCGGTTCCGACACCGTATCCCCGAAGCGGGCCCGCAGGGCTGCAAAGTCGGTCAATCCCGCATGACCGTCACCGTCGAAGTCGGCGTCGAGGCCGCCGATTCCACCGCTCCGCCCGCCGAATTCGCCGACGAACGTTCCGTAGTCGCTGTCGTCAACGTCTCCGTCGCCATCTGTGTCGCCGACTGCACTGCCGGAATAGAATACATCATTCTCCGTAAGGCCCAGGCTTCCCCCGTTCGCATTCGACAGCACTGTAACCTCCAGCCACTGATCGACAATCGCGCCGTCAGCCCAGATCAACGTTACGCGATCGGAACCGCCTGCGCCATTGTCCGGCCGGACGGTGAGAGTTGGAACCGGACCGGTCGTCCATCCGCCCGGAGCCCCGGGATCGCTGACCCTGAAACCAAAATCGCCAATCGCGGGAGTTCCGTAAATTCCGCCGATATCCACTATGACCCCGTTTATGCCTCGCGAATAGCTGGAGTAACTCGCGGGCGAGGCGGTTTGACCCGGCAGGAGTGCTGTCTTGTCGGGGGCGACGGCGTTGTCGTCGCCGAAACCAGCGGCGGGATCGTCTGCGTCCCATCGCGAGTTATTGTAGAACAGGCGGCGAGCGACGACCTCGGGGGAAACTGCAGCGGCGAAGACGGACGTTGCATCGCCAAATGTCGGGACGACGACACTCCCGCCGGATACCGCAATCGAACCTGTCGCCCCGGGCGTTACTATCGTGTCAACGATTGCGGGGAAGTCCGGGCTGGAAATATCCACAACAGTTGCGCCCAGCGACGTGCAGCCGACATATGCGGTGTCGCCTTGAATCAGAATCTGAGCGGCCTTTCCGTCCAGGCCTATCGATGACCTGAAGAGCGGGGCGGCGGGGTTTGAGATATCGATTCCATGCAGTTCGTCACCCATGCCAATCCACGCCGTATCACCGACCACCGCCAGGCCCTGCGGTTCCGTATCGGAAGGAGAGGCGTACTGTCCCAGCAGTTCCGGGGACGCCGGGTCGCTTACGTCAATGATACTGAGAGTCGGGTCCTCTTCGTGAAGCATATATGCAACGCTGTCAACCACAACGAGTTCCGCGGATTCGACAGCATGTCCGTCCCCATGCGGATAAGACCATTGAGTCTGTCCCTGGAGGACAGGGCTCGTCGGATTGGACAGACTGTATATCTCCAACGCCGTATCAGCCCAATCGTCCCCATAGGATCGCGTGACGATATACGCCAGGTTCCCAACAATTGCCGCCGACTCAGCCATTTCCCGCTGCAGTCTCGTACGGTATATCTCCACCGGATCGCCCGCGCCGCTGATGTTCAACGCGACCAGTTCGGAGTATTCCTCCCCATTCACTTGCAGATCGTCGGCGATGTAGTAGAAGAAACCATGAGGTCCGAATCCTCCATCTTCTGCGCTCCCGGCGTAGCGAGAGCCCGTTTCCACGGGAACCAGCGGATTTGACAGGTCGAAAACGTGCATCACCGCATCATCACCCTCGCTGGTCGAACCGGTGTAGAGTTCATATGAAACACCCACGCCCCGGGTTCCGTTGATATCCAACCACAACTCCGGATGGCTGAAGCTCACCGTGGGCGAATCGGGTGTTAGCGTGTCCAGGTTTATCTGGAGCGAGTAGTTTCCGACGGCTTCATCGGCTCCGTCAAACGCCGCATAGCTGTCCACCGCAAGGTAGTACGTGCCGCTGGACGGGGCGACCCACCGGATCCGGCTGGACCAGTCCTCACCGCCGTCGTCGTCCCAGGTCAGGAGTGTTCGACCGTCGCTGTCGTAAAGCCACAAAACCGTGTCCAACTCGGGGCTTGCACTCACATCGACGAGAATCTCGTATAGCGTCCCGCCAACAGCCGGGAAACTGAAGTAGTCGATGTCACCGAGATATCCCAGCAGGCCCGCAGCGGGGCCCGGGCCTGCAATAGGCGTAGCGCCGGTTGGACCGTTTGCGTGGTCGTCCGAAATCCACTGTCCGGGATTGACCTGGACAATGCCTCGGTACCAGTAGTTCTCGGTCATGTCTGTCCATTGTCCGATTCCCCACCACAGCGCCGCGTCGGCTCCCGGTTGGTCCCATCCGAAGTCATCGGGCTGACCGGCTTGCCAGTTTGTGTACGTTACCGGCTGGCCGTCGATCCATTCCCACTGGCCTTCGACGGCCAGATCGTTCATACCGAACCAGAACTGTTCATTCTCTCCGAACTGGCTCGCCAGCCAGGCTTCATGAGCGGCGCTGTCGATGGTCGCCAGGTTCCCGCCGTGAACCTGGGCGTAGATCTGGCAGGACTCCCATGAGCCTCGCGGTGTGAGGAAGTACTGCTTGCCGGTCCCCGGTTCAACTACGACCTTCTCGAAGTTGCCAATCGGGTTGACTATCACGTTTCCGCTGGATGAGAATATCTCCGCCGTTACGCCGTCATTGAGAGTTTCCTCCGCGATATTGTCGAAGTAGACGTAAACCTCGAATATTCCATCAAGGTCCAAGCCGACCGGCGGGGCCCAGGATGTGGCGCTTGCGGGAAGTTCAAACTCCCCATAGTACTCATTGCCTGTCCATTGCCCGTCCAATGGCATTTCTTCGAATTCCACAAAGATAACTCCGTCGGCGGGCGGAGCAACCCAGGGAGACCACTCGACAAGGAAATCGTGCGACAAACCCGTCCGATGGACCGGACTGGTCACGTTTGGTTCATCGGGGACCTGCGAGACGCTGCTGAAATCGAGCGTGTCGGTCCAGGTTTGCGCGCCGGCGGCTATGTTCAATGTGGTGACGCCCGTATCGAGGCTGGCCCACTGACTGTCGCTAAGCCAGAACCACTCGAACTCGAAGACCATCTCGTCGCCGTCTGAATAGGTACTGAACTCCATCGCGCCGCGCTCAAACCCGAAATACGTCTCGCCGTCCCAACCGGGGGGCAGTAAGTCGGCAATATCCGTTGTTTCGCCCCACGGTGTGGTAAGCTGTCCGCCGGTCATGTCGTTTCCGGTCACACCGATGAAATATCCGTAAGAATCATCCGTCCTGCCGGGCACGTCGTAATCGGCCCATCGCTCCATCTCCACAAACACCACCGGGGGCGGGAGGGGGTCGACTTCAAACGTGCCGGTGTCGATCGCACCGCTGAGCAGCAACCTGGGCTCCAGGGCCTCGAAGACAGACCCATTACCCCATTGATCCGTTATCTTACGCATGATTCACCAGCCTCACTTTGCAAACGGAAAAAGGTGTTTGCCTTTGGTCGGGAACGTTGATGCGAAGCGAGCGCATCCCTTCCGCCGAACAGCCAAACCTAGCCGAAAATTATACCAGAGAATGCCGATTTAAGCAAGGGGTTTTTTAGATTTTGCCCGACCTACTTCTTGCCCGACTTCTGCTGTTTTTGGATTTTGGCCCAGGTGTCGCGGAGGGACAAGGTGCGGTTGAACACTAACTTGTCATCCGTTGAATCCTGGTCTGTGCAGAAGTAGCCCTGTCGCTCGAACTGGAATCTGCTTCCCTCGGCTGCTCCGGCAAGCGATGGTTCGACTTTGCAGCCTTTGAGCACTTCCAGCGAATCGGGGTTTATTCCGTCCAGCCAATCTTCGTCTTCGCCCACGTCGGATGGATTTTCCCTGGTGAACAGGTGATTGTACAGGCGGATTTCAGCGTCCAGTGCGTGAGCCTCGGATACCCAGTGGAGTGTCGCTTTCACCTTTCGTCCGTCCGGGGCGTCGCCGCCGCGAGTTTCCGGATCGTACGTGCAGTGCAGTTCCACGACGTTCCCGTCGTCGTCCTTGACTACGCTGTTGCAGGTGATGAAGTACGCGTATCTGAGTCGCACTTCGCGGCCTACCGACAGGCGGAAGAACTTCTTGGGCGGATCCTCCATGAAGTCCTGCTGCTCGATGTAGATCACCTTCGAGAACGGGACCTTTCGAGTGCCTGCCGATTCGTCTTCGGGATTGTTCACCGCGTCGAGTTCGTCTGTCTGGTCTTCGGGGTAGTTGTCGATGACCACCTTCAGCGGGCGGAGCACGCCCATAACGCGCGGGCTGGTCTTGTTCAGATCCTTCCGCACGAAATGCTCCAGCAGCGCTGAATCAACAGTGCTGATGAACTTGTTGATTCCGATATGCCTCATGAACTCGCATATCGCTTCGGGAGTGAATCCGCGCCGCCGCAGCCCGCGCAGCGTGGGCAGGCGCGGATCGTCCCAGCCGCTCACCAGGTCGCGTTCGACCAGTTGGCGCAGTTTCCGCTTGCTGGTTACGGTGTAGGTCAGGTTGAAGCGTGCGAATTCGATCTGCTGGGGGTGGTGAATGTCGAGTTGATCCAGGAACCAGTCATACAGCGGGCGGTGGTTCTCGAAGTCCAGATCGCACAGCGAGTGTGTGATGCCCTCGACTGAATCCTCGATCCCGTGGGCCCAGTCGTACATCGGGTAAATGCACCACTCGTCGCCGCGGTGGGGGTGCACCGCGTGCAGGATGCGGTACATCACCGGATCGCGCATGTTGAAGTTCGGAGAGGCCATGTCTATCTTGGCGCGCAGTACGCGGGTCCCGTCGGGGAATTCGCCCGCCTTCATACGCTTAAACAGGTCGAGATTCTCTTCGACGCTTCGGTCGCGGTGGGGGCTGTTCCTGCCCGATTCGCTCATCGTGCCGCGATACTCGCGAATTTCCTCTGCGGTAAGATCGTCAACGTACGCCTTGCCGTCTTCGATCAACTTGATCGCGAACTCGTACATCTGCTCGAAGTAATCCGACGCGAAGAACATCCCGCCCGTCCAGTCCCAACCGAGCCATTCAATGTCTTCCTGGATAGCGTCTACGTACTCCTGCTCTTCAGCGATGGGGTTCGTGTCGTCCATGCGCAGATTGCACAGTCCGCCGAAATCCCGGGCGATGCCGAAGTCGATGCAAATCGCCTTTGCGTGGCCGATATGCAGATACCCGTTCGGTTCGGGCGGAAAGCGCGTGTGGACGCGCGCATCGTTCTTGTTGTCGGCGACATCATCAGCAACGATAGTGCGAATAAAATCAGCGGGTTTTTCTTCCTGCGGCGAAGTCATTTGTGAGCGTCCTTTGGTTTTGTTTTGCGTGGAAAACGTCCGATGTGTGCTAATTTGACAGGAAGCGCAGCGATTGTCCAGCAGGTTCTCCGTATTATAGTCTGATTGTTGGAGCGATGGCGCCTCTTGAGGAATCCGGGGCGTTGGAACGATTCAGCCCGGATCACTGAAGCGAGCAGGCCGGGATCGGAAACTGCGTTGACTACTTCGGGGACGCAGATACAATCGCAGGGTGGCTTGGATAGGACAATCGCAATTATGAGTGCTGCAGCGTCATTTCGAAAACTGGCGGTCGTGGTCTTGCTGTTGACGGGCGCGGTTTCGCTTGGTGCGGCGCCTGGGGAACCGGTGTTCGCTCCGCCTCGGATCGTTCTGGCCGGTAAAGCGGCTTCGAGGCCGAGTTCTTCGGTCTGTGGTTTCTCGTTGATCGCCCGTAAGACAGGACCGCAGGCGGTTTCTATGGGACGAGTTCTGCTGGCGAGCATTCGCCCGGACGAAGATATTGACATTATCACGGAGGTCCGGGGTCTGGTCGGTCCGTTCTCGGTTTCGGTCCGGGCGGATTTGTCGTACGGTTCGTCGGCAGTTGTCAGCCTGGGTTTGGACGCCGGCGAATCTGTCGAGAAAACGCTGCAGGCGGGCGTCGAGGCGCAACTCGAACTGCCCGTTCAGAAAGTCGGACGCCGCGTCGTTATTCGCATGAAGACACGAGGGGCGTCCGGTGAAGCCGCGGTTCGCTGGCGCGGGCTTCGCCTGCGCGCCGGCGGGCGAGAGTTCAATGTTCCGATCCGCCCGAAGTCCGCTGCAAACAATATTTGCCCGCCGCCGATAACGCCGACAATGCGCCCGCCTGTTGAAGACGCCCTGATCGAATGGGATTGGCGAATGCAGGATGGTATTGGAACTTCCAGAGTTCCCGACACGTACGCTGCGGCGATCGGACGAACGCTGAAACGCGGGGACGCACTGATCGGCAGGCTCCGGGCCGAGGGTGTCTCGTTGAAGCAACACCAGGCCCGTTGGAGTCAGTTCCAGAGCAGGTTTAAGAAACTGATCGCGACACGTTCGGCTTCGCAACGGGCCTGGGAGGGGCTCTGGCGGGGTGTGCATCGAACGCGTCGTCACATTGTGCTGAGCAACCCGCTGGCGCGGTTTAAGGGTCTGGTGTTCGTCAAGCGGGCTCCGTCGGTGTTCAGCCATCAGCTTACGCAGTACTACGGCGCCTGCGCCCGGCCGGGGGGAGGCGTGTTTGTGCTCGAATCGCCGGGTGAGTCCATGCGATGTCGCGAGTTGACCGCCGGACTGCCCCAGGGAAGCTGCCAGCATCCGGAAGTATCATTTGACGGGCGGCGAGTGCTGTTTTCGTATTGCCCGGTAAAGAGCGACCCGAAGGACCGCACCCAACGCCCGGACAGGTTCTATCACCTGCACGAGATATCCGTCGACGGATCGGGGCTGCGACAGTTGACAAAGGGCCCGTTCGACGACTTCTCCCCCCGACGCCTGCCTGACGGGCGAATGATTTTTGTCTCGACTCGGCGGGGCGGATTCCATCGTTGCGGAAGGGGCCCGTGTCCGGTTTACACGCTTGCCCTCGCCAACGCCGACGGTTCGAACCCGAAAGTGATTTCATATCACGAGACCCACGAGTGGGACCCGGCGGTCCTGCACGACGGGCGGGTGATCTACACGCGCTGGGACTACGTCGACCGCAGCGCCGTATTCTATCAGCAACTCTGGTCGGTGCGCCCCGACGGAGCAAACGTGCGGATATTCTACGGGAACAACACGTTCAATCCCGTGGGTGTGTGGGAGGCGCGTTCCGTGCCAGGTTCGCGCAAGGTTATGGCGACCGCGGCGGCCCACCACGCAATGACGGCCGGTTCGATCATCCTGCTCGATACAAACAAGGGTATCGACGGAATGAACCCGATCACTCGCCTGACGCCCGATGCGCTGTTCCCCGAGAGCGAAGCCCCGGTGAGCAAATCGCCCACAGGGAAGTCCGGCCGCTGGTCAACGGGCGCCCTTGGAAAGACGCCGATCCCGCCCGAGGCGAAACGCTGGCCGGGACACTGCTATCGCAGCCCATACCCGCTGTCGGAGGATTTCTTCCTGACCGCCTACAGCTTCGACGCGCTGATTGGCGAGCCCCGGAAGAACCCGGTCAACATGTTCGGGTTGTACCTGGCGGATCGATTCGGGAATAAGGAGCTGTTGTATCGCGATTTGAATATCTCCAGCCTCTGGGCGGCTCCGTTGCGTCGGCGCCGGCGTCCGGAGAAGGTTCCGTCCATCCTGAACA
Organism: Phycisphaerae bacterium; assembly: GCA_030745875.1. Classification (GTDB taxonomy): domain Bacteria; phylum Planctomycetota; class Phycisphaerae; order SM23-33; family SM23-33; genus BS750m-G57. The sequence goes on along the minus strand of JASLNT010000029.1, from coordinate 37,563 downwards.
GGGGGCCCAAACAGGGCGGGACGTTCTTCGTCCAGAACGTCTACGTGAGCTGGCCTCGACTGCCGAAAGAGAAGATCACGCATCTCCGCATCACCCAGGTATTGCCCAAATCCACACCGCATATGGACCAGCCGTCCGTGGGCGCCGCTCGCGCCGCGCCGGGCAAACAGGTGCTGGGGACCGTTCCGGTCGAGCGCGACGGATCGGCGTGCTTTCGCGCCCCGTCCGGTGTTCCGCTGGCGTTCCAGGCGCTCGACTCCCAAGGCCGCGCCGTCCAGATCATGCGAAGCCTCACTTATCTCCAACCGGGCGAGACGGTATCCTGCATAGGCTGTCACGAATACCGCACGACCGCTCCCCCGACGGGGCGCCGTCCGCTTGCGTCTTTGAGACCGGCGTCGGCGATCAGACCCGGTCCGGACGGATCGAATCCGCTGAGCTACCCTATCCTCGTCCAGCCGGTGCTCGACAAGCACTGCGTCCGCTGCCACAATCCGAAGAAACCCGAGGGCAGGGTCGTGCTTACCGGCGAGCCCAAAGGGCGCTACACGGTCTCCTACAACGCCTTGGTCTCACGCGTGTCGCAGTCGTTCTGGGGGCGCGGGGGCAATATCGAGGGGCGCACTACAAAGCCCGGCTTCTACGGAGCCCGGGGCAGCGGCGGCCTGATGAAAACGTTTTCCAGGGATCACTATCGCGTGAAGCTGAGTTCGGATGAACTGAATCGGGTGGTGACATGGATGGACGTTAACGCACTGTTCTACGGTACGTTCGACCCCAAAGACCAGGCCCGCCAACAACGCGGGCAGCGCATCGTCGGACCAGCGCTGGAGTAGGTGTTTCCAGGGTCTTACGACTGAGAATTCACTTCTCAGGTCGCTCCTGAACATCACGGATCTGTATGTTCTTGAACGTCAGGTCAACGGGCAGGATCTTCAGGCCGGTGGGGTGCTCGATTACCATTTGCGTTGACTCGGGGTCGATGGAGTGGGGTTTGATCCGAATGGTCATCTGGTGACGCCCCTTGATGTGGGTGGCGGACCACGACGTACGGGTCAGGTGCTTTCCGTCTTCGGACAGGAACATGATGCTCTCGCCATGGGAGCTCATGCCGCGCGGCTCGGCGTATCTCGTGCTGACCTCGACGGGCAGATTCCAGATCTCGCTGCCGGCTCGCTTGCCTGCTTCAATGGGCGAGATAGTCACCGTCACGCCGTCTTGGGAGATCGTAACGGGCTTCTTGTGGCCGAGCGTTGTCACCAGGAACCTCGTGGTCCCGGTCCTGAGGGCTATACGTCCCCGCATGCGGAGTTTGGTGATCTTGTCGCCGGGGAAGTCGGCTTTTTTCAGCCAGATCGACTGTTGGTTCGTGACCCAGTTTATCCCGGAGGGCTTTAGCGGCGCTGCGTTCGGGTCGGGCTTTTTGGCGGGGAATTTCTTGCCGTTCGCATTGACGGCCTCGACCACTTCCATTTCCATCTGTGTAGCCACTATCTTACGGGCCAGATCGCGATCGAAGATGAACCTCGACATAGCCCATATCTGCTCTCTGTTCTTCTTACGGATGAACCCGTGCAGTTTGCAGATAACTCCTCCGCTTGCCGCGTAGCTGAAGCACCTGACCGGGTCTTCGCGCAGAAAGAAGCACCAGCGCGCCTTGGAATCGATTTGAAGATTGATGGGCCTGGCGTTTATGGCCTCTGCGAGCCATTTGAAGACGGGTTTGGCGGCTTTGCCGGCGGGGATTGGGGCCGGCTTCCGCCACTCCTTGCCGCTCAGATATATCTTGCCCACTTCGGTCCCGGAACGGGCGGCCAGTGCTTTGAGGTATGTGGCCAGGTCCGGCGCATCGACCACCGGGAGGACCAACCTGCCGGTCTTGAAGAGCTTGATGGCGGCTTTGGTCTTGGTTTCCTCGGCCTTCCTCCTTTTTTTGGCGTTGTCGGCGTCATCGCCCGCGGAGACAGCAGTCAACAGCGACACAACGCATATCGCTCCGAGCAATACCGACGTTATCAAGTTGACTCGCCTTACCATATAGTCCGCCCCTTTCGGATCAATCGGTCTATCTCTAAGACGCACGGGGTCCGACGAAGTTCCCGCCGGGGGCGATCTGTTGATACAGGCAGGCGGGATAAAGGGTTATTCGGGCGGCGTTGCCGAGGGCGATTGGACGGTCGCCTTGGCGGGTTTGCGCACGATCTTCACCGTGTCGGTCCGTTTCTTACCGCCGACTGCGGTTGTGCGCGTGTGTTCGGCCGACAGGGGCAGGTTCGTTTTCAGGTCGATCACATATGTGCGGACGTCCCGGATGTCGACCTTGGGGAGGTCTTTTTCCGTTGGGGCGGGCCTTCCGGTTTTCCTGGCGATCGCCTGCATCGCCGCGAGCATTGCCCGGGCCGCTTTTTCGGGGTCCATTTTGGTGTTCATTGTCAGAGTAGCTCTTTTTGACGCCCGGTCCACGTTCGTGACCTTTGTCGCAATCTTCGCCGGGATTACGCCTCCGCTCATGGGCATGGGAAACTCGCAGTCAGTTTCGGAGGCGGCGTTGCTGTCGAGGTCTCCTTCCAGCTTCAGTTGAGCTGTCGCAAGAAGCAGCGTGATCTGCTGATTGCAGATTTGCTCGATCGTTTTGCGCGAGCTAAGCATTCCGACGACGGTCTGACGGATCTTGGTCTTGTCTTCCCGCGAGCGGTTCATGACCGCAAGCGTCTTGTCTATAGCTTTGGTCACTATGGGTCTGATCTGTTCGATGTTTTTCAAACCGATCATCTCGTATTTCGGGGAGAGTTCAAAGATCATCTGCACCCCGTCGAATATAGTCGCCAGCCCCGCGGCCTGCGGAGGCAGCGCTATAGGCTTTCCGCTTGGATCGAGAATTCCGGTCTTTCGCGACGTCCATCCGATAAGGACATTTTTTTCGTCGGCGTTCAGGATCTCGACTTCGATCGCCTGGAATCCCTTCGTCTTCGCCATTGCGGGGCGGCCTGTCTGGGTGCGCCCTCTTGTGATCTCCAGTACGAACCGGTCGCCTTTGGACAGGCGGGGCGTGAACGTTGTGGTCTTCGCCCGGGGCTTTTTGGTTTCGGTTTTATCGGCTGCGCGGATCTGATCGAGTCCCGCGACGGCCGCGGCGCAGATTAGAATGCATGCGAATCGTTTCATGAATGTCTCCCTGTCAGCAGGTAATTGTTGACCTAGCGGGCGGTTACTTCTTGGGCTCTTGGTTCTTTTTCAAAACGAGCGTGAGTGTTTGGGTCTGTTTGTTCTTTCCCATCATGAGCGTTAGCTTCCTCGCGGCCGATCTTGGCAGATTCGTTTTCAGGTCGACCACAAATGAACTGACCTCCCACATGTCTATGTTGGGAATGTCTTTCTCCGTCGGGGCGGGCTGGTTCAGCTTCTTTGCCAGCACCTTCATTGTCGCGAGAAAGGCCTTGGCCGCTTTCTTGTGGTCCATCTTCGAGTTCGACGAGACCATTGCTTGTCCGGCCGTCTGCTCAAGAAATACAACCCTCGCCATACGTTTGCCGGGAAGGGCTCCGCCGCCAAAGGGCATTGGCAACTCCCAGTCAGATTCAGTCGCACTCCCGCCTTCCCGTTCCAATTCCAGTCCGGCCAGCGTCAGAAGCAGCGATATTCCCCGCTGGCAGAATTGTTCAATTGCTTCGCGTGACGCGAGCATCGTCGACATGACCTTCCAAAGCGTCGCCTTCGCCTGAGGCGACTTGTCCATGTCCGCAAGCGTCTTTTCAATCGCCTTGCTCATTAAGGCCTTGATCTGCTTGAAGTTCTTCAATCCGATCCGTTTGTAGTCCGGGGAGAGTTCAAAGATCATCTTCACACCATCGCATGCGGACATCAGGCCGGCGACCTGGGGCGGAAGCGTCGCTGGTTTTGCGTCCGGGCCGATGCCCCCTGTGTTTCGCACGGTCCATCCGAAAAGAATGTTCTTTTTGTCGCCCATGATTTCGACGTCAATTACCTGCAAGACTTTTATGCCCGCCATCTCCGGGCGGCCATTCCGGGCGCTGCCCGCGGTTAACTCCAGAACGAACCGATCGCCTTTGGTCAGACGCGGCGCGAATTTTATTGTCTTGGAGGGGGCTGGTCTGGTCTCGGATTTTTCAGCCGCGGGGACCTGCTCGACCCTCGCAACGCCTAGCGTGAAGATTAGAATGCATGCGAACCGTTTCATAAATGTCTCCCTTTCGGCAGATAATACAGTTGACCTAACAGGCGGTTACTTTTTGGACTTTTGGGTTTTCTTCCAGGCTTCGTATTCTTCGAGCACTTTCCGGGCCTGGGCGGCTTTTCGTTTCCATGCCTGTGCTTTCGCCTGGTCGACTGTCGGGACTTTTGCGTCCTGCGGGTTGGGTTTCTGGTCCACGTTGTCTATTCGATAGTCGGTCCAGGCCGGCCAGTCATCGGTCCTGAACGGGACAGCCGGTCCGGCGCGGTTTCCGAAGTTCCCGATCGCGTGAGCGCCCCATGCGTAGCGGACCGATACCGGTTCGGGCACAAACGTGCTGGACACGCCGAAATCCCCGCCCTTGAGCGATTCGCACGTTGCGGGGTAGAAATGCCTGTCGGCTCCTGCGATGACGAAACCCTTCGGCGCCACTCGCATTCCGTACGGCGAGCAGGGGTAGCTGCCCTTGTTGAACGTCAGCAGGATTCGCTTGCCGTCTTTCTTCCACGATTTCAGCATCGGCGGGTTGTACTTGACCCCGTCGATCTTGTAGACGTCTGCGAGCGCCCATCGTGCTGCGCGCTGCCCGATCGGTTTCTTGAACGGCGAGTGCATCTGGATGTGTCCGAGGTCGTACGTGCAGACCAGCCCGGTGTTCTTGTGTTTCAGATGTGCTTTGGTCTGGGCCTCGCGGATGCCGGCGGCTTTGTGAAGGACCGTTATCTCCGGTTCATCTTCCTTTACGGGATATCCGAAACTTGTCATCTGCACGATGCAGAAGGGCATTTCCGGATCGTCGAACGCTTTCCGCCAGTCGGGGATAAGGGCGGGGAACGTTTTCATGTACAGATTGGGTCTACCGCCCGAGGATACGCAGTTGTTGATTCCCTGGTAGAAGATGGCGCCTTTGATCCTGAACTTCTGTATCGGGGCGATAAGTGCGTTGAAGCATCCGCCGGGGAAGTTCTGCCTGTAAACGTAGGTTTTCGAGACTACCGGTTTGGGCCCGGGGGTCTTTCCCGCTGCTTTGGCTTTGGCGGCGTGACGCTTCCAGCCGGCCATCCGGCGGGCCAGTTGGGCTTCGTAGCTGTAAGTTGATACCGCGTGATCGAAATGCTTGATGAAGTCGGCTGCTTCGGGCACGGTTTCCAGCGTTTTACGCGAGATCCACGTTTCGACCATGCTTCCGCCCCATGAGTTGTCGATCAGTCCGATCGGCACGCCGGTTATCTCGTGCACCACGCGTGCGAACTGGTACCCGACGGCTGGGAAATCGCGGGCGTTTTTCGGTGTGCAGGTGCGCCACACGCCCTTAAGCTCCACGTAATACGGATTGCGTTCCTCAACGCCGAAGTTGTCCAGCGGTTTGGGGCTGGAACTCAGCGGGATTGTGAGGCATCGGATGCCGGGGTAGTTGGCTCGCGGAAGGTCGAGATCCGAATCGACGATCACCCCGGCGGCCGATTCCATATTGCTCTGCCCGCTGCAAAGCCACACATCTCCGACAAGCACGTTCTTAAACGCGACTGACTCCCCGGCGCCGCTTACCTTGAACTCCTGGGCCTTGGAGCACGCGGGCATTGCTTTCAGTCTCAACGACCACTTTCCGTCGGGGCCTACGGTGGTCTTTGCGGTCTGTCCGTTGAACGCGACGGTGATCGAATCGCCCTTGTTCGCCCAGCCCCATACGTTAAGCGGTTTGTCTCGCTGCAGGACAACGTTGTCGCCGAATACGCGGGGCAGTTCGAGTTTCGCCTCAGCAACAGCGCCGCACACGGCAACAATAGCGAAAACACACAGCGCCCATTTCATCAGTTTCATTACAATCTCGTTTGTCGGAGTGTTTATCGAGTAGAGAATCTACAGCTTGCCGTCAGCATACATTTTGTAACGCTTCGCGACCTGTCCGGTTTTTGCGTCTCCGCAGTGGACCAGCACGCCTACGCGTCGTTTGAGCGAATCGCCTTTCTTCAGGACGAAATTCTTATTCCCGCTCCGCTTGTCGATTCTCCGCGGGCCGAAGCAACCGTAATTCCGCGTTAACCACTTGTGCGGGTGGTCGTTGTCGGGATGGCTGAATATCGCCAGACCCTCGGTAACGCCTCCGACCGCGCCGGAACAGTCGATCCAGACTGCAGTCTTGTTGTGCGTGCCTTTTTGGTTAACTCCGCCCTGGGAGTTTGTGATCGTCCCGCCTTTGTCCACCGAAAACTGCGGGTGCATTCGCACGTAAGGCCAGGCGTAGTGCACTGAATCGCTGGTGAACTTAACGTCTCCGTAGCGGGCAGTCACGGTGAAGGTCAGGTCGATGAAGTACTGACCCTTGCCGAGTGCGACGATCCGCATGTTGCGGGTCTCGTCGAGATAGGGCGTCTTTCGGTCGGCCTCCCAGATGAGTTTCATTCCCGTGCGGGCTTCGGGTTTGTCCTTAAGCACTTCGGTTGGCAGGAACTTCACGTGCCTGATGCGGTCGCGGAACGGGCTTTTGGGGTCTTTCTTGTCGAGGCGTCCGTAGTAGGAGGCGTAGAAGTTCACGTCGCGCCCGCCTTCGAGCCGGATCTTGTCGGTGAACCAGAACGAGCGGTGGTGTGGGTAGCTCTGCTTCTTCTTCGCGTCGGCGATCTTGAGCGTCATGAGCTTGCCTGACGGGCTGCGAACGGGATAGAAGCACGTGGTCTCCAGATCGGAACCGTGCATGTACGTGATCGCCTCCTTACCGTCGATCATTACGGTTTGGGTTGCTGTCTTGGCATCGTTCCTGAACTCGATTCTCGGCGCGGCGGCGGGCTTCTGTGCTTGCGTCGCGGCCAGGGCCAAACCGATCGCTGCAATTATGGATATGTATTTCATGGTTGCGTTCCTTTGGGTGTTTCAGGGACCCGCAAGGATACCGACGGGTGCGGCGGGTTGTCAATGCGAGCTGTTTTGGTACAATGGCGATGTGGGGTGGAATACACTGACTGCTCTGTGGGTTTGCAGAGCGCATACAGGAGAATCTCCGTGAGAGAAACAGTACGAACGTTCCTTGTTTACGCGGTAATGCTTGCTCTGGTCGCCGTCTGCGGGCGGGTTGCGATGGCGGCTGACGCTGACGGCGGCGTGTACAAAATGACCGCCAAGCCCCCGACAGACGGGCTGGTGGGCTCGAACTACACGCCCGCGTATGCGGTTAACCAGGTGCAGTTCTGGCACGATTTTCGAGCCGATGTTGTCGAGAAGGAACTGGCGGCGGCGAGCAAGTACTTTGGTATTTCCACGTTGCGCGTCTATTTGCACGACATCAATTTCTTCCAGGAGAAGAAAGTCCTGCTGTCCAACATCGAGAAGTTCCTGGTGATCTGCGCCAGGAACAAGATCCGACCGGGCTTTGTCTTCTTCGACGGCTGCCATCGACACGAGGGCATCTATCTCGACAAGCCGACTAAACCGATCTACGGTTTCCACAACTCCCGCTGGGCTCAATCGCCCCAGGCCCGCGACATCGACAAAGACAACCTCGATAAGTTCAAGCCCTACGTCCAGGAGATCATCAAACCGTATCGCAAGGACACTCGCGTACTGTTCTGGGAGATCCATAACGAACCGCCCCCCGGCGACGAATACCGCGACAAGCTCAAACGCGCCGGTTACAAGTGGGCAAAAGAACTCAAGCCCGTCCAGCCGGTTCTGAATTGCGAGAAAACCTCCGGGTGGGGCGACTGCAAGGATTCGGACATCGTAGACTCCCACGTTTACAACAACGCATGGGGCTTCTGGGAGGCGTTTTCGAGAATCGGAGCCGAGAAGAACAAGGGAACCGTTTTCACCGAAGCCGGAGCCCGCTGGAAAGCGACACGCAGGATTCACGGTGGCCCGACGGATGTTGTCTCCTGGCTGGAGAAGCGTCGAGCGGCCGGTAAGTCGACGCCCGGTGTCTACCTCACCTGGGAGCTTATGGTCGGGAACTCCAACTGTCGCTGGCATTGGGTGGACAACGGTCACAAGGCGGGCAAACCCGATCCCGAACCGGAAATCCCCTGGTGCGGGTTGATGTGGCCCGACGCGACGCCGGTTTCGCTTGCAGAGGCTGAGGCGTGCAAACGGTACGTGACCGGGAAATCGGCCGCAGCACTTTTCGAGAGCTTCGAGTCAGGAGCCAAAGGCTGGAAGTTCTATGGAACCAAGCACATGGGCTCCAACCACGGTCTCTACGTTCCGCATCGATGCAAAGCCGTCAAAGGCGACGCCAAGTGGACCGACTATGTTTACGAGGGCAAGGTTCTGGTCACAATCCCGTGGAAGAGGCGCGGCGTCAAACCGCAGGTTTACACCGAAGAAGGCGATCCGACCGCGGGTCTGCTGTTGCGGGTTAACGATCCGGGCGCCGAGTTTGAGGATGTGCGCGCATATTCGGTGTCGCATACCGGTAAGAAGCTGGTGCTTGGGAAGTTCTCCGACGGGGATTGGAAGGAGCTGGCGTCCTGCGACCTGACCGGGCTGAAGACCAAATCTCGTCTGAACGAATGGAGCCTGATTCGCATCGAAGCGATCGGACCGAAGATACGCATCTGGTTCAACCGCACTCACGGAGAGACGGGCAAAGGTCTGCGGATCGAATACACTGACAAGGATAATCCGATTCTTTCCGGCGCCGTTGGTGTCGGAGCCTTCAAGACCACCGGCATGTTCGACGACCTTATCGTGATACCGATCGAGAAGAAGAAATAGGCGTTTCACGGGTCAGTCCGCCGGTCCCGTTTCCGCACCAACAGGTAGATAGACATGTCCTCACAATTGCAGGATGACATGAGCAGTGTCCGGCCGCCTCGTCGTAAGCGGATTCGGAAGTTCATTTATCGGATACTGAAGATCGTCATAGTAACGCTGGCTGTGATGCAGCTGTTTAACATCGGTATGTATTTCAGGGCGACGGCGGAGGGGCGGAAGATTGCGGACACCGAGTACGGTGATGCGTTCGAATCAGTCGACTATTGCGGCCGGGGCGATGTCGGCGTGCTGCTGTTCCACGGACTTCACGGTGTCCCGCGGAACTTCCAGGCTATTATGACCGGGCTCCAGGAGCGCGGGATTCACTATTATGCGCCAATGCTCGGCGGGGATAGACCGTCCCCACTGGCCGGTCTGGGATTTACCGACGCCCGTTTTGCAATGGACGCCGATCGCGCCTATGCGATTCTCAAGCAACGCTGCAAACGCATTATCGTTGTAGGGCATTCTTTCGGCGCTCTACAGGCGACAGATATCGCCTCACGTCATCGGATTGTTGCTATGGTTGTAACGTCTCCGGCGTATCGCATCACGCAACGATGGTTCGTCCAGCCGTCCATGGAGGCGTGGACCCGGACCCTTGCCCCGGTCCTGCCGCTGCTTCCGAAGTTCTCTCCGGCCAGGATGAACGATCCGTCTGGCCTGGACGGCTATACGGGATTCGCGACATTCCCGCTGCAGTCGGTTAATGCGTTGGTTGATTATTCGGGTCGGGTGCTGGCTCGAGCGAATCAAGTGAAGGCTCCGGTGCTCTGCCTTCTGAGCAGGGGCGACGAAGTCATAGACGTTCCGTCGGCGGTCGCGGGAATAAACTCCCTTGGCTCGGCGGAGAAACGCGTAGTCTGGTATACTCGCAGCAACCACTTGGTGTTGCTCGATTACGATCGCGAGGATGCGAACCGAAAGGTGCTGGGTTTTATTACCGATCACCTTCATAATGCAGCCGAATCCTCTCCGGACACCAGATAGGATCGCACCGCGTCCGGCCGGGCGACGTGACAAGGGCTTACCAGACGATATCGAAGACGAAGGAGACACGCTGTGACACGATTCGTATTCTCAGTTTTTTTGACGACGCTCCTGACGGCCGGCGCCGGCGCCGACGATCTGTCGAAATTGGTTGAATCAGCTCTGGGGCGAGCCGGGAAGAACGCATCTGAACTTCGCAAGGCGATCGACAAGGCCCCCGACGAGCAGAAAGAAGGCGTGCGTTTCCTTGTCGCATACATGCCCAAACGCGATCTGACGAGCTTGTCGGCTGACTTTCTGCTTAACAACGTTCGCGGAGCCTACAAGGCGTGGAATAAGGCTCCGTGGAAAGAGCGGATATCCAAAGAGATGTTCCTGAACGATGTGCTTCCCTACGCCAACATCAACGAGCGGCGTGACGATTGGAGGGAGGATTTTTACAAACGGTTCAGCCCGCTGATCGCAAAAGCCAAAACGCCCTCCGAGGCCGCGATTATTATCAATGAGAAGATATCGGCGACGCTGAAGGTTCGCTTTTCCCGCAAGCGTCCCAAGGCCGATCAGAGTCCGTACGAATCGATGAAGGCGGGGCTTGCTTCGTGTACGGGATTGTCGGTGCTGATGGTCGACGCGTGTCGATCCGTCGGAATCCCCACGCGATTCGCCGGGACTCCGCTCTGGACGAACAAGAGCGGGAATCATTCGTGGGTTGAGATTTGGGATGGTGATTGGCATTACACCGGGGCGGCCGAACCGGTGGGAGGAAGGCTCGATCGCGCATGGTTCACGCAACGCGCGACCACGGCGCAGAAAGACCATCGCCTCCATGCAATCTACGCCGTAAGCTTCAAGCCGACGGGCCTGATGTTTCCCCTGGTGTGGGACCGCACGATTGATTACGTCCACGCGGTGAACGTCACCGAACGCTACGCCAAACCCGCCGAAAGCAAGCCCGCGCCCAAAGGTTCGCCCGAGATGGACGTGGAGGCGTCCATGCACGCAGTCGACCAGTTGGAAAAGCACCTGCAATCCGAGCGGAGCAAACGCCCGGAACTGGGCAAGCAGGAGTTCGCGTCCGTATCACTCACCCGAAAAGACTCCGACCGAGCCGCCTCTCTGCTCTGGTCCGATCATGCCGCCCGCATCAGGAAGACCCGCGCCGCCGAGATGAAGGCGCGCGTGTTGACCGACGGTGAGGTCAAGATGCCTTTCTTCTACAGCGTTACGGGCAAACCTCCCAAGGGCGGTCGCAGCCTGTACATATCGCTGCACGGCGGGGGAGGGGCTCCAAAGCGGGTCAACGACAGCCAGTGGAACAACCAGAAGCGCCTCTACGGCGTGCCCGAAGGCGTGTACGTCGCCCCGCGAGCGCCCACCGATGCGTGGAACATGTGGCACAAACCGCATATCGACGTTCTGTTCGATCGCCTGATCGAGAACCTGATCGTGTTTGAGGGCGTCGATCCCAATCGCGTGTACGTACTCGGTTACTCCGCAGGCGGGGACGGTGTGTATCGACTGGCGCCGCGGATGGCGGACAGATGGGCGGCTGCTTCGATGATGGCTGGGCACCCGGGCAATGCTTCGGCGCTGAATCTGCGCAACACTCCGTTTTCGATACACGTCGGCGCCAGGGATGGAGCCTACAAACGAAACAAGGTCGCACGCGAGTGGGCCGACAAACTCGCCGCCCTGCAGAAAGCCGACCCGAAGGGCTACATCCACTGGGCTCCGCTCTATAAGGGCTTTGGTCACTGGCTTAACCGCAAAGACGGCGCCGCTATTCCGTGGATGGCGAAATACAGCCGCGACCCGCTGCCCAAACGTATCGTCTGGCGTCAGGACAAGCACGTGCGATTCTACTGGTTGGCGGTCAAGGAAGCGAAACCCGGAGCCGTGGTGCGAGCGGTTCTCAAGGAACAGACAATCAATCTGCCCCAATGCGAGACGAAGCAACTGACAATCCGCCTCAGCGACAAGATGCTCGACCTCGACAAACCGGTGGTCGTCACGTCAAAAGGCAAGAAGCTCCACAACGCCCGCGCTGTCCGGACGATCGGAACATTGTCTAAGACGCTGATTGAACGAGGCGATCCGAAATCGGTGTTCAGCGCCGAGATCACCGTAACGCCGCCGGAATGACCTTTTGTCTGCGCTGACCGGTTAGATACAATCGGTGCAGCAGCCCTGACACGAGGCTGGCTGAAGAAAGTGAGTTCAAGATGAAGAGAATGAACGTGAGATTCAGGCCGCTGGGACGGATTGGTTTGATAGTGTCGCTTGCTCTGGGCCTCTGGCACGGGTCTGCGGCGGGCGGCTTGGCTGAAGACATACTGACCGCCGCCGACGCCACCGGTCCGCTGGTGGTGCATGTCGGCTGCGGTGACGGCAAGTTGACCGCAGCGCTGGGCGCTGGCGGGGGGCGGCTCGTTCATGGGCTCGATTCCGATGCGAAAAATGTTCGTGCGGCGCGGAAGCATATAGCGTCTCGCGGAGTTTACGGCAGGGTGTCGGCCGATACGTTCGACGGCCGCCATTTGCCCTACATCGACAACTTCGCCAACCTGGTGGTCTGCGAGGACCTCGGCGACGTGGCGATGACCGAAGTGATGCGCGTCCTGGCGCCCGGCGGCGTGGCGCAGATCAAAACGGGCGGGCGATGGACCAGAACTCCCAAGCCTCGACCAAAGGAGATCGACGAGTGGACCCACTACCTCCACGGACCGGACAACAACGCCGTCTCGCGCGACACGGTTGTGGGCCCGCCGACGCGGATCCAGTGGGTGGCGGGACCTCGCTGGGCCCGAAGCCACGACATCACCCCCAGCATCCAGGGCATGGTCTCGTCGGCCGGACGCATGTTCTACGTGCACGACGAAGGTCCGATCGGTCTGGTCGACGAGCGGTTTCCTTCAAAGTGGTCGCTGGTCGCACGCGACGCGTTCAACGGCTTTACGCTTTGGAAACGCCCCGTCGGAACATGGACCGTCGCTAACAGATACTGGCTGCAGTGCACCCCGGCGCCGAATCGCCGGATTGTGGCCGATGCGAAGCGCGTTTACGTCGCCCTCGGGGCCGGCAAGCCGGTTACCGTGTACCGAGCCGCTGACGGCCGCATCCTGGCCGCTTACAAGGGAACCGAATCCGCCGGCGAACTCGTACATCACAAGGGGGTCCTGCTGGCCGCAACATGCGGAGCCCGCGGAAGGAGAGCCCCGAGAGGCAAAGCTGCGGTCGCCAAGGGGAGCGTAACAGCCCTGAATACCGCCACAGGACAGCGCATGTGGCGTTTGGGCGGGAATATCGGATCGCTGACCCTCGCCGCCCTTGGTGATGCGGCGCTGTTCATGGACGGCAAGGATGTTGTCTGCGTCGATCTCAAGACCGGTTCGCAGCGTTGGCGCGCGGCGTCTGATTCCGGCAGCCTGATCGCTCACGAAAAGGCGGTTCTTATCCTCCATTCAAAGGGCATAACGGCCCATTCGCCCGCCGACGGCAAGGTGTTGTGGCGAAACGCTCAGAAAGTAAGAGGATTTGTCGGACCGGCGGAGTTATTCGTGATAGACGGTATGGTCTGGCCGTCCGGAACGGGCATAGGGCTCGACCTGAAAACAGGCGAGGTAAAACGCAGGATCAGCGTAGGGTCCTCGCCGGGGCACCATCACCGCTGTCATCAACGCAAGGCCACCGTAAACTACCTGCTGAATTCGAAGCGGGGCATCGAGTTCTTCGACATCCGCAACAAGCAGCAACCGCGATTGCACGACTGGCTTCGCGGCAATTGTCGCCTGGGCATAGTTCCGGCAAACGGGCTGCTCTACATACCGACGCACGCCTGTTTCTGCTATCCCGGCGTGATGCTGGAGGGCTTCAACGCACTGGCCCCGGCAAGCGAATCGAAGGCCGAACCTCCCGTCGCCAAGGCCCCGCGCCTCGAGAAGGGGCCCGGGTATGACAAGGTTTCAAATTCCAAATCCGGTCAGAGAATTCCAAATCCCAAATCAGAAGACTGGCCGACCTACCGCCACGATCCTGCGCGCAGCGGACGCGCGTCGTGCAAAATTGCCGCAACGCTGAAGCAGGGTTGGAAGGTCAAACTCGCCGGCGCGGGTAGGCTCACGCCTCCGGTGGTCGCTGGCGGAGTTGTGTACGTCGCAGACGTTGACGCCCACCAGATCCATGCCCTGAAGTCGGACGACGGGTCGCGTTTGTGGACCTTCACCGCCGGCGGGCGAATTGATTCTCCGCCCACAATCGCACCGGCCCGGGGGCTCTGTGTCTTCGGAAGCCGCGACGGATACGTCTACTGCCTCAGATCGTCCGACGGCGAGTTGGTCTGGCGTTTCCGCGCCGCTCCGGCGGACCGCAGGCTCGGGTCCCGCGGGCAGATCGAGTCGGTCTGGCCGGTTCACGGCAGCGTGTTGGTGCGAAACGGCGTGGTATACGCAGCCGCGGGCAGATCATCCTTCGTTGACGGCGGTTTGAGCCTCTACGCCCTCGATTTGGCGACTGGCGAGGTGCGTCATCAAAAGCGCCTTTACGACAAACCAATGACTCTGGAAAACCCCGCGGGTTCAGGCCCGATGGACATGCTCCAGGGCGCCAAGACCGACATCATGGTCTCTGACGGACGCAGCTTCTACATGTCCCGCGTTCAGTTCGACGACAAGCTCGCAGTCAGTCCCAGCGATTCGCTCAACCCCCACGGAAGACGCAAGACGGGCCTGCATCTGTCGGCGACCTCCGGGTTCCTTGACGACACGTACTTCAATCGCACGTTCTGGACCTATGCGCGCGTTTGGCCCGGATACGCGCTGGCCGCCTCGGCGCCCAAGAGCGGGCAGATCCTCTCGTTCGACGACCAGACAACCTACAGCATAAAGGTGTTCGACCAGCGCGGGCCGGGCAACCACTTCCGCAGCGCATACTTCAAGCCCGGGTCCGGTTTCCTGCTCTGTGCCGACGACAACTCCAACGAGCCCCAGCAGTCGGCCCGGGTAAAGGGCGCCGAGAGCTCGCGGCCGGACCAGATCAGGACCAAGCCCGCCAAGTGGACCAAGCGCATACCGATGCGCGTCCGCGCGATGGTACTGGCCGATCGTACACTGCTGCTGGCCGGGCCGAGGGACGAAATCCCCGCCGACGATCCGCTGGCCCACCTTGAAGGGCGGAGAGGCGCATCACTGTGGGCGGTGTCAACGCGGGACGGTAAGAAACTGGCCGAATACAAACTCACCCATCAGCCCGTATTCGACGGAATAGCAGCAGCCGACGGAGCCCTGCTGATAGTGCTCGACAGCCGAGAAATCGTCTGCTTCAAATGAGAAGCTGAGACGAAGGGGGCTTGAGAACGCCTTGTCAATGCGCGCGGTTTGCTTACAATCATCTGCGGCGATTGGGAGATAACATATGGCTGAACGAAAACTGGGCGTTTTGATTCATGGCGCCGGATGGGTCTCTACGCAGCATATCGCTGCGTTTACCGCTAATCCGAATACGGAAGTCATTGCGATATCCAGTCGCACGCTTGCAAGTGCGGAAAAGCGGGCGCAAGAGGCGGGGCTCGAAGTGGCGTGTTATGACGATTACGATGCGGCGCTCGCTCACGAGGGCGTTGATATCGTTTCGGTCTGCACGCCGCAGCACGTTCACGCGGAAAACACCATCGCCGCCGCCAACGCGGGCAAGCATATCGCTATCGAAAAGCCCATTGCTATGACGCTCGACGAAATGCGCGCGATGCGCGATGCGATCGGCGCCGCGGGGGTCAAGACGGTCGTGAGCTTTGTCCTGCGATGGAACCCGATGTTCCAGAAATGCAAGTCGCTGATCGCGGCCGGAGAGTTGGGCGAGATATACTCCGTCGAGACCGACTACCAGAGCTATCTGGGCGACTGGTGGGGCGGTTACGAGGAAGGGCGGAGCCTCGACACCGGAGGCAGTGCGATGCTCGTGGCGGGGTGTCACGCTATCGACGCGCTTCGCTGGTTCGCCGCGCCCGGCGAGTTCGAAGCCGCAACCCCCGTTGAAGTATTCGCCTGCGCAGGCGGGAAGCGAAAGGGCTCGACGCGTCAGTACAATCCCATGACCGGTAAGTGGTCGGACGGAGCCCCGCTGGAGTACGATGGGCTCGAGATCGCCCTGGTGCGCTTCAGCAACGGAGTGTTGGGCAAGGTCTCGGTCAATTTCGAGTGCATCCAGCCCTACACGTTCCCGCTGAGCGTTTTCGGAGACGCAGGGACCATTCGGGACAACCGTATCTACAGTCACTCGGATCCCGAACAGGACGGATGGCGCGAAATACCGGGTGTCCGCCCCGACAGTTCGGACGTCACGCACCACCCGTTCCAGGCCCAGCTCGATCATTTCGTAGAGTGCATAACCGCCGACACCGAATCGCACTGCTGCTTCGAAGACGCCGTCGTTACGCATGAAATCGCACTGGCCGCACAGGAATGCTATCGCACAAACCGCCCCGTTTCGCTGCCGATGATCTGATATCTGCGGATGCATATATTGTTGCGATTGCTTTCTTGGTGTTGACTCCGGGGGAGCGTTTGCGTAGAGTTACCTGTCCGACTGCTGCCGGTGATCCGCCTTAACACTCACCCGGAGCGGTCGAATTTAGTTTAGTCCGGCCGGGGATGTATCTTGTGGATGCATCTGGCCGCCGGGCCGAGAACACGGAGTTTTATGATGATGGCTGACGAAGAAAACGTTCAAAACGAAGAAACCCAAGACGCTCAAATCGAAGAAACAACCGAATCGCAGGTCGAAACGCCTGCTGAAGAAACCGAAGAACTCGAAGAAAATCTGATGGATGACAATACGGTTTCCGTCGAGGAAGCCGGAAAACTGCGGAAAAAAGTCACCGTCACAATTCCACAGACCACCATCGACGCAAAACGCAACGAGATGTACGGTGAGTTGGGCGACACCGCCCAGGTCCCCGGTTTCCGTATCGGACACGCACCGCGAAGACTCATCGAAAAGCGTTTCGGTAAGGAAGTCGCAGGCGACGTTCGCAACGCGCTTATCGGCGAATCGCTGGGACACGCCATAGAGAAGGCTGACCTGAACGTGCTGGGCGAACCGGATCTGGAGCTCGACGATATCGAACTGCCCGAGACGGGCGATATGGTCTACTCGTTCGAAGTTGAAGTCGCTCCGGAATTCGAACTCCCGAACCTCAAGGGCATCCCCGTTGACAAGCGCCTGGTTGAGGTCGGCGACGATCGGATCGACGAATACGTTGACGAACTCCGCTCCACGCGAGCTGCTTTTGAACCGTCTGAAGGCCCGGCCGCAGACGGAGACAGCCTGGTGGCTTCGGCGAAGATCACCGTGGATGGGTCCGACACCGTCAAACGCGACGATGTCGCCTTGCGCGCCGCTCCCGGTCAGATCGAGGGCCTGCCCCTGGTCGATCTCGGAACCGCGCTGGTTGGAAAGGGCGTTGGCGAGACTGCCGTGCTGGAGCTGACCGTTCCCGAAGCCCATCCGAACGAAGACTGGAAGGGCAAACCCGCTTCGGTCGAAGTGACAATCAAGTCGCTTACGTCGCGCGTTCTGCCCGAGGCGGACGCGGCATTTGCAACGCAGCTTGGCTTCGAGACGATGGAAGAACTTCGCGAATTCGTCAAAGGCCGGATGGCCGAACGCATCGAAAGCGAAATCTCACGCGACATGCGGGCCCAGGCGTCCAAGTACCTGCTGGACAACACGAATTTCGATCTGCCCGAAGGCGTAGCGGCCAGGCACACCGAAGGCGTGCTGCGAAGACGCTATATCGAACTGCTCCGCGCCGGAATGCCCCGCGAGCAGGTCGAAGAGAATATGACCGTCATCAAGGCCGAAGCCGAACAGCAGGCCGAACGCGAACTCAGGCTGCAGTTCATCCTCGGTAAGATCGCCGACGAAATGGAAATCGAAGTCTCCGACGGAGACCTCAACGCGATGGTCGCCCAGATGGCCGCCCAATACCAGCGGCGCCCCGAGAAGATGCGACAGGAACTCGAGTCCGACGGTTCGCTCGAACAGGTCAGGACTTCGATGCGGGAGGATGCGGCGCTCGACAAGATTCTCGCAGACGCCGAAGTAACCGAAGTGGCTGAAGAACCCGCCAAAAAGGAAGAAAAGCCCAAGGCGAAGAAGGCCTCCAAGAAAACCGCAAAGAAGACCGCAAAGAAAACGGCCAAGAAAACCGAAAAGAAGACCGCCAAGAAGACCGAAAAGAAAACAGAGAAGAAAGCCGCAAAAAAGACGACTAAAAAGGCGGCCAAGAAAACCGCTAAAAAGTCCGCCAAGAAATCGGACGATAAGTAAATCCCAGGACGATTCGGAATAACGCCCTGCAGGAGTTGAATGATAATGAAACGATCCTCCGATCCCCAGGCGATGGCGTACCCCGACTACGCCGCCAGACGCGAGATGACGCTCGAAGAGCGACTGGCCGAGGAGCGCATAGTGTTCCTCTGGGGCGAAATCGGTCCCAACACCGCCGGATCCCTGATCATGCGCCTGCTCGAACTGCAGGCCAAGGCTCGCGAAAGACCTATCGCGATCTACATTAACTCGCCCGGCGGTTCAGTCGACGATACGCTGGCGATCTACGACACCATACAGTTCCTCGAGTGCGACGTGTCGACCCTCTGTGTCGGACAGGCCGCAAGCGGTGCGGCGATCATCCTGGCGTCGGGAACGCCCGGAAAAAGATACGCCCTGCCGCACAGCAAAATCATGATCCACCAGCCCTGGGGCGGGATCACCGGGCAGGCCTCGGACATCGTGATCCAGGCAAAAGAGATCATTCGGGCGAAGGGCGTGCTGAACGAACTGCTCGGAAAGCACACCGGCCACACCGTCGAGGAAGTTCGGAAAGACTGCGAACGCGACTACTACATGTCAGCCGAAGAAGCTGTCGAGTACGGTGTCGTCGACGAAATAATCCAGAATCTCAAGGATACCGACAAATAGTCACCGGTCCCGGCGCCGCGCCCTCGGGCGAGCCGCGACCATAGTGGAACAAGCGGAAAAGAACATGCCATACTACCCTCCACCGTTCGTTATCGAAAAAACCGGCCGCGGCGAACGCAGCATGGATATCTACTCGCGCCTGCTGGCCGATCGCATAATCTTTGTCGGCGGAGCGATTGACGATCATGTCGCAAATGTCGTTGTCGCGCAGCTGCTGTTCCTGTCTAACGAGGACCCGCACGCTGACGTACACATGTACATCAACTCGCCAGGCGGGAGCGTGTCGGCGGGTTTGGCGATCTACGACACCATGCAGTTCATCCGTCCGGAGATCTGCACATACGCCATAGGCATGGCCGCCTCCATGGGCGCGGTGCTCCTGGCCGGCGGATCGGCCGGTAAACGCAACGCCCTGCCCTCCAGCAGAGTGCTTATCCACCAACCGCTGATCTCCGGAGTGCTTACCGGAGTGGCGACCGATCTCGAGATCGAAGCCAATGAAATCACGCGGTTGAGACAGCGACTTTACGAGATTCTCTCGCACCACACCGGACAGACCGCCGAGCAGGTCCACGCTGACTGCGACCGCAACAAGTGGTTGTCCGCCGAAGAGGCCGTCGAGTACGGATGCGTAGACAAGATCCTCGAACGCATGCCTGAAACTCCCGAGAAAAAGGCGAAGGATAAATGATCTCCCGCGGCACGGCGGTGATGGTTTCGGCTGTTTTAGTCTCAGCCGCTCTTACCGGCTGCGGCGGAACTAACATCTTTCAGCAGGATGAGAAGATCAAGCAACTCACCGCCGATCTCGCCGCCGCCCGCGCCGAAGCCCAAACCGCACGCCAGGACGCAATCACCGCCAAAAAATACGCCGCCCTCAAGCAAAAGCAGATAGACACCCTTGTCGGCATCGGTCCGGACCGCCTGAAGAAACTCTACGACGTCAAGAGCCTCAAACTCGGGCAATACACCGGCGGGGCGGACCTCGACGGACAATCCGGAGACGACGGGGTGAAAGTGTTCCTCCGCCCGGTCGACGCAAAAGGCGACACGATCAAAGCCGCCGGATCCGTAACCATCCAACTGTACGACCTGGCCCTACCGGCGGACAAAACGCTCATCGGCGAGTACAAATGGGACGTCGACGAGGTCGCCAAGGCCTTCGCAAGCGGATTCATGGCGTACCATTACACGTTCACTTGCCCGTGGAAGTCCGGCCCGCCGAAGAACGCGGGCATTACCGTTCGCGTGGAATTCGTCGACTATCTGACCGGAAAGACGCTGTCCACGCAGAAAGTCTGCAAAATCGATCTGCCGACCAGCTGATCAATAATCGGTGATCAGTCGCCAGTGAGCAGCGACCGGTGACTGCGGGAGAGTTACCGTCTATCGCCGGATTGAACCAATGGTTCGCATCCCCGTTCAGCGGTCGACACCCGCGCGGGCCGATTGGCGACCAGGTCGTGACTCGCCGCCGCGCCGCAGCCAATCGCCATAGAGAGATTAAATGATCTACGACATCTCAACACCGCTAAGCGCCTCCACGCCGACATACCCGGGCGACCCGCCCGTGCGGATCGATCGCCTCAGCGACGTTGCAGATGGTGATGAATTCACGCTCAGCGAAATTACAATGTCGCTCCATGCGGGCACGCACATAGACGCGCCGTCGCATTACATCCCCGGCGCCCCGAGCATTGCGGACATCCCGCTCGACATTCTAACCGGTGAGGCAACGCTGGCGGATATTCCCGCCCCGGGCCCGATCACTCCGTCCGTATTGGAGAATCTCTCCCTCCCGCAAACTGCAGCCCGCCTCCTGCTCCGTACGCCTGATTCGCCCGATGAAACCGCCCTGGACCGGTCCGCCGCCCAATGGCTCGTCGACGCGGGCGTCAAGCTGATCGGCATCGATTCGCTGTCGATCGGCCTCTCTGACCAGGACGCCGAAGTCCACCGCACACTCCTTGCCGCACGAGTAGTAATCATCGAATCCCTGAACCTGACCGCACCTCCGCCCGGTCAGCACCATCTGATCTGCCTGCCCCTGAACATTCCAAGCGCCGAAGCCTCGCCCGCACGGGTCATACTTGTCGACAGGCGCCAGGTCTCACATCAGGGTTGACACCTGAAAATCCCTAACACCTGTCGTCCCCGTACGCCAGATCCGACAGCAGTTTGTAGTACCCGCTTCGCGCCAGGCGAGTCAGTTCGTGATGCATCCGAACCGCCACCAACTTGCGCGTATAGCTCCGATGGTTGGCGACTGCTGTGTCAACGAGCGCCAGCAACTCGCTTGCGGGACGTTTTTTCTCTTCGGCCTGCCCGCGGATTACCCGTCCGACAATCCCTTTTCGCAGACCGTCTTTATTGATGTGGAATGCGGTTTCAACCGCTCGCAGCTCCAGTGAGTTTTCCGGATCGAGCAGTTCGCTGCGATGCTCGCTCAGGAACCGCTTTAGCGCGATCCGCCCCTTGCCCGCTCTCCGGGACAGGCGGCGGGCGACTTTCAGGTCGCGCGGTTCGCGACATCCGGACTCCAAATCGCCCACCGCATCGTAACCAAGCTCGCCCGTGCAGTATCCAACGTCGTAACGCATCCGCAGTTCGGAGGCGATTGCGAAGTCCGCGTACAGCATCCGGTCGAGCACTTCGCCCGCGGTTTCGATGTCCGGCCCGAACACGTTGCGGATCGCCCTCTCGCGCTTCCGCAAGACCTCGTCGCGAGCCCCCTCAAACTCGCCCAGCCAGGGCGAATCGGCCTCGGCGGGCCAGAGCAGAACCTGCGAGTTGAACAGGTCGGTCTTGTACATCCTGTTCAACCGCTCGACCGACGAGCCGATCTCCATGGCGACCATACGGGTGATGAACCGAAACCACAACCCGCGCGACATTTTCCGCATCGCAAACCGCCGCATACCGCCCGCCCCCCAGAGTCCGACTTCGCGCCGAACGGCCGTAAGCGTGGAGTTGCCTTCAAACTGTTCGCGGAGTTTCGTGTCGCTGCAGTCCAGATACGCTCCGTCACGCCAGTCCTCCAGATAGCGAAGGTCAAGACCCAGCAGATGCATCTGTCGAATTTGCGGTAAGTGCGAGGAGAGCGCCTCGTCGGCTCGTGCGAGAAAATCCGACTTGAGCAACTGGATCGCCTGGCGCTCATCGTCGACGTCGACATCGCCGTCAGCATCCATATCGACGCTGTCTTGGCAGCACTCGAACCGAAACACGCGATTCCACAATGCTTCAAGATGTTCGGAGGTCTGGGTCTTGCGATAGTCCTCCATCAGATTCAGATCGGACGCCTGGGCGACAGTCTGCAGGCGTGAAGATATCAAACCCGGTATAACCTTCAAGGCGCTTCCGCAAACCAGCGCCAGCCCGCCGATAATAAGCGGCAGGGCGATTGCCTGGCGCATCGTCAATCCGGGCAAAGAAAATCGACTGGCCAGGAAACCCAACAAACTGATCCCGACAACCAGTAACGTATACCGCAAAGACTTACGGTAAATCATGTTCCCAACGTGATACATGACATCCAACGGAGAAACCAACCGTCGAATGTCGCGAAACAAGGCTCTGAATGTGCTGGTAGTTCGACTCATCAGGCTCCACCGAAGGATTCGCGTGCTATTGTACAGTCCCCGCAAGCGACATGCGAAGCCTTTCACGACTCGCCCGCCAACAGCCCCCACCGCCCACATAATAAGAGTGCGACGGTCCTGTATGACCGCCGCACTCGCCTCCCTCGGGCAAAAACGTCATTCATTGCCCGATCTATTTCCTCCGTCGCCGGAGCAGGCCCACAGCGCCCATTCCCAGCAAGACCATCGTCGTAGGTTCCGGAGTGATCGCCATCGAAAGGTCGACGCTCAGGTTCTCAAACTCGTGTCCGAGAGGATACCTCATCTCCAACCACGGACCGGCGGGCACCCACGCCCCGCCCGATCCAGCCGGGCCGGCCGCATCATCCCAAATCCAGTCTGAGTACGTCGCATCGTCGTTCCAGTGATTTTGCGGATGCGTGGTCTTCCATCCGAATTCCGGTTCTTCGCCCAGCGGTGTGGGATAGCCCATCGGCATGGCGTCAACCGACACCCAGTAAACTATCGGATTATCCGCCGTACCTCGCTGCATGAACGCATCGGCAAGGGGGATATCGAAGTTGTACTGGAAGGCTCCCAAGTGATTGTCGTCCAGCCACAGGTTAGTGTTCGGATCATACCAGTCTTCACGGAACTGGGTGTCCTCCGGACGGAACGTGAAGCTGCCCGGCATGAAGTCCATTTCCCACAGTATCTGCCCGGGCATGCTGTATTCCGGACCGCCCGGGCCTACCGCTATGTCGCTCCATATCTTCAAGTGGAACGCAACCAGACCCGGATCGGGAAATGCGCTGCCCGCGGGGTCCCGATTCTCGGGCAGTATGTCGTGCTTCCACGAACCCCAGATGTGAATGTCCCTGACCAGTCCGGGCACGGTGCACTCGAAATCGTCAGCCAGCACCTTCTTCATTATCGGTCTGTTGGGGTCGGGGATGGGATCGAGCACGTTTCCGGCTTTTACGTCCATCCCGGTCGGGCTGAGGTCGGGGAACTGGACGTGGCTCCACTTGAGCGGATCGCCGACGTCCCAGTCGCCAAGGGCGGCATTACCCAGAAATAGAATGCAAACCGATACCGCCAATACTCTTTGTAAAACACTCATCGCACATCTCCTTTTCTAACAAGATTCTCCATTTCTGATGTTTGCATCCGGGGTTGCCTGTTGTGAGCCCTGCTTGCCCCGATCCACTCGAGGCGATCGAAGGGCAACGGCCGGCGGCCGTGTATTAAGCAACTCCTCCCGAATTGGAAATGACGTTGAAACCCTGTCGAACTTGGAGGTAAACGGCAAGGTTTCAGTAAGAAGCAGCCTGCGAGCGGATAAGCGAGTAAGCGAGCAAGCGTGCGACTTCAACGCCTTCCAAAACAGGACCGTGGGCTCCTCCCTGAGCCAAAATGAAGAACATAAGAAAACACGAGCGACATCGACAAAAAACATCCAAGCGAATTAAGCGCAACTATTATACCAGAGAATCCCAATCTGTCAAGAAGGAAAATTTTTATTCCAAGGGCGATCGCGTGCGAAGGCGGAAGTCCGTAAGACGCCATTGTTTCCGTTCCTAACCGCCAGACAGATTGCACTGGGCGAGATAGTATAAGGGTGGAAGGTGGAAAGCGGGGGGCGACGGGCGGTATAATTCATGACAGGTTGCCCTGTGGGGCTTTCGGGCAGGGGCGACTGGGAATTTCACTTTAAATCAAAGGTGATGACAATGAACCAGGCGGCGCGATCGATAGTTACGGTTCTGGCGGGGCTGGTGCTTGGGGGCGGAGTTGTTTGGGCGGATGCGGGGGGCGACTACGAAAAACAGTTCGGCGCCGAAGCGAAAAAAGTCCTGGCTAGCAAGAGCACTGCTGACGATGCGGCGTTTGCGAAGAAGCTGCTCAAAACCGCCAAGATGATCCCCCAATTGCCCGACCTGCAGATGCTCCTGTACGAAAAGGCCAGCCAGTTCGGCTCCGCCGGTCCCGAAGGCTCCGACATCGCCAAAGAGGCCTTGGCGCTGCTGAAGAAAGCGGTTGCGGTCAGGGACGCCGCCGCGCTGCTCAAGAAAAGGGCCGCTGACCGTAAGATCAAGGCGATGCAGGAGGATCTCATCGGCGCCGCACGCCGGTTCGACAACAGCATCGGAGCACGCAGGGCGGCTGCGGGTAAGACGTATCTGGACCGGCTGGAGGAGTTGGCGGACATCAGGATCGCCCAATGCGACGCGGTTGCGGCCAGGGTGCTCTGCGATAAGGCGGTCAAGGTCGCAACGCAGATCCAGTCGCCCAGGTCGCGCGTAATACGCGCCAAAAGCAAGCGCGCCGACGCCATGGCCGCACAGGACGCCAAACGCAAGTCGCTGCACGCGGCGCTCAAGAAGAACGCCCGTAACAAATCCGCCCGCAAGGAATTGATTCTCCTGTACCTGGTGGTTTTCGACAACCCGACTGAAGCGGCGCGGCTGGTTACTGACGATATCGACCAGTCACTTGGCGCGCGGGTGCGGCTGGCGGGGAGGAAGCTCGGTGGTCTCGATGCGGCCGGCTGCCTGACACTGGGCGACTGGTACTACAAGGAGCTGTCGCGCAACGTTCCGTCGGCTCTCAGAGATCCGCTGCTTAAGCGGGCAAGAGACTGCTACCGGCGATTCGGTGAGTTGCACATGAAAAGAGGCGTCCAACTGGCTCGGGCTCGGGCGTCTTTGGCGAGAATCGACAAGCAACTTGGCTCGGCGCCCAAGATGGGAGGCGGGGGGAGCGGGAAACGCCCCGGGACGGCGCGGAAGCTGGTCTGGAAGGGGATTACAATCTGGCTGATCGATGACGGTAAGACCATCAAGGCCACCGACACTCTTACAGGAAAAACCCTCTGGATATGTCGACTGCGCAGGGCGGCTGGCGGGATGTCGATCGAGCAGGACGTTATTACGCTGTCGGATGGGGGCGGATCGTTTGATGTGCGGACGGGCAAGCGGCTGCGTTGACCGACGGGCGATAAGTTCGTCGAGATAAGCGAGCCCGAGTAAGTTGTGAGGAGACAGGCTCCGATGGGCGGATGACCGGTCACTGTTTTGGGAGTTTGCTCATGAACTTGCGGGCATGTGCGGCGTATTCGCCGTTTGGGTTTATGGAGATGGCTTTTTCGAAGGCGGCGCGGGCCAGGTCGTATTGTTTGAGTGAGCTGTAGGCCACGCCTATGCCAACATGCGGGCGGGCCTCCCATGGCGTCAGGGCGATGACCTTCTTGTAGGCTGTGATCGCCTCGGTGAACCGGCCGCGCCTACCGCAGGCCGAAGCGATGACGCTATGGCCTTCGACGAAATCGGGCTTTATGGCGACGGATTGTTTGTAGGCGGCAAGTTCGTCCTCGAACCGCCCGAGATGGTGATATGCGACGCCCATGGCGGCGTAGGTTTCGGCGAGGTCGGGTTTGAGGGCGAGAACTTTCTTGTAGGCTTCGATCTCGTCGGCGTATCGGCCTAGCTTTCCGCAGGCGATGCCCATGCGGCGGTAGGCTTCAAAGTGGTCGGGTTTGCGGGCGACAATTCTCTTGCACGTGTCTACGGTGTCGGCGTAGCGGCCTTCCTTGTAATAGCGAAGGGCGGCTTTGAACCATGTTCTGGCGTCAATTTCGGCGGCCAGCTTATCGGCGTTGGGGTCTCCTCGGGCTGAAGAGTTCCTGTCGGCGTTTCTGTCGACGTTTTCGTTGCGTTTGCGGTGGGAATTGCATCCGCACAGGAAAACCGACAGCACGATGAGCCCGCAACCGGTTACGATCGCCGCTACATGTAATTGCTTTAGCTTCCCGCGCATATCCATCACCTGAACGGATCAGGATAAGGTTGCGCCTGCGCCGTTGTCAAGGGAACCTCAGGTAATGGTCAGCGGCGGGGGGCGCGTATGCCACGCCTCAGGCGTCGGTTCCTGACCCCGGCGCCCGGGATATTAGACGCGAAAACCCGCCGCCGCAGCGCGCGTCACAACAGGGCGAAAACGGGCCTACCTGTGACATATCCGAAACGGCAGGTATGCGTCAAGGGGAAATATGACAGTCGTGAACGTAACAGTTGCGGTGGTAGTTAGTTAGGCTCATTCAACCGGATCGCCCTCGGGCCTTGGCGGTCGGATTATTCCGATTATATCGCCATAAACGGGCTATGTCACAGGGGAGAAAAGTGTGAACCAAATGTGAACCATCGGGTTGCTCGCGGGCGGGGAATGTTGCATCCTTGCCTTTTGCGTTGAATCCCGACAGTATAGTCGATAGGTTCTAGGACGCCAGTCGAGAGAATCGGACGTATTGTCATTATCACGCAAGGGACTCGGCGCGATGGTCGAGTTGTGTGCGTGTGCGGAAATCCGAACTGCCCGGCGAAGGAGATATTACGATGACTAAACGGCTTGTGAGCGGTGTGGTTGTGTTGGCGTCGGTGATGTTGGTTTGCGGTCTGGGCGGGTGCAAGAAGACCGGTGAAAGCTCGGCCACGCCGCCGCTGGTGTCGCTCGAGACGTGGGATAATATCGAGAAGATGGACGGTAAGTTCTGCGTGTCGCTGGGCTGGGAGGAGAACGAATCGGGCCAGCGCCAGAAGAAGGGTTTTGAAGATGCCTTCAAAGTGTTCGGGGGCGAGCCCACTTTCGCCAACGCCAACTACGACCCGAAAAAGCAGTCCGAACAGATCGACGCGTTCATCGAGATGAAACCCAGGGCGATCTTCATCACGCCGTCTGACCCCGCCGGGATCACCCAGGCGTGTCAGCGGGCGGTCGATGCGGGGATTCCGATATTCATAGCCGACGCGATAGTGGCCGGCGTTCCGGCGACGACATCGATATGTTCCAGCGACTTCCGCATGGGCGCCTGGACGATGGACTATATCGCCCGACATCTCAAGGGCAAGGGCAATATCGCGATGATCGATCTGCCCGAGAACGAGGCGTGGGACCTTCGCGGCCAGGGCGCCCGATTCGCCCTGATGGAGTACCCGGACATCAAGGTGGTGCAGGTGCACCATCACGATTCGCAGACGAGCATCTCACCGCTGCAGGCGGTTGAGAGCATGCTGGCGGCCCATCCGAAGGGGAAACTCGACGCGATCTGGTGCGCGTGGGACGGAGCGGCTCAGGAAGGCGCCGAGGCGATCGAAACCGCCGGCCGGGCCGACGAGATAATCACCACGGGCATCGATGGCGGCAAGCATGCGTTCGAGATAATCAAGAAGGGCGGTCCGTTCAAGGTCACGATGGCCCAGAGCATTTACTACATGAGCTTTATGGACGTCTATTACGCCTACCTTCACCTCAAGGGCAAGCAGGCTCCCAGGTTCGTGATCTCGCCTGTGTTTGCGGTGGACAAGGCCAAGCTCGACGCCCTGGACGCGAAGTTCAAGCCCGAGGACTACGACGTGCCCGGCAACGCTGCGAAGTTCGGCTGGACGCCGGAGCTGTAATCGATTTGTCCGGATCGCCAAGCACCATCGCGGCGAGAGAGGCCGGCGTGGAAGAATTGACTCTGCAAATGACCGGGATCGTAAAGGAGTTCCCGGGTGTCAGGGCGCTGGACGGTGCCGATTTCGACCTGGCCCCGGGCGAAGTCCACGCGCTTCTGGGGATTAACGGAGCGGGCAAGTCTACGCTGATAAAAGTGCTCTCGGGCGTTTACCAGGCCGACGCGGGGCGGATATCGCTTAACGGCCGCGATATCAAAATCAACTCGCCGCAAGCCGCGCTCGACCACGGAATCGCCACAGTCTACCAGGACCCGCAGATGATCGGGTCGTTCACGGGCTACGAGAATATCTTCCTCGGCGCCGAGAGCGATTCGGCGGGTTTGTTCCCGCGGATCCGGCGGCGAGCGCTTAGGGCTCGCGCGAGCGAACTGCTCGAAAGATTTCCGGTGGACATCGACCTGAGCAGGCCTGTTGGCGAACTGTCGGCCGTCGAGAAGGAATCCATCGCAATCCTGCGGGCCCTGTCGCGCGAAAACATGAGCGTCCTGGTGCTCGACGAGCCGACGTCGATCCTCACCAGGCGGGAAATCGATGTGCTCTTCGCCCAGATTCGGATGCTCAAGGAAAGAGGCATTTCGATTATCTATATCACGCACAGACTTGACGAAGTGTTTGAAATCGCCGACCGCCTGACAGTGTTCCGCGATGGCGAAAACGTGGCCACCTGCTCTACGTCCGACGAGGGCCTCGATCACGCCCGCATCGCCGAACTGATGCTCGATCGGGAGCTGTCGAACGTGTATCCGCCCAAGGGTGTCGCGCCCGGCGCAGACGTGCTGTCGGTGCGGGGGCTGGCCCGGGCGGGCGGATTCGACGAGGTGAGTTTCACCGCTAAACGCGGGTGGATACTGGGCGTGTTCGGCCTGGTCGGCTCGGGAATCGACGAACTGTGCAAAACGCTTTTCGGCGTGCTCGGGCGCACGGGCGGAACCACCGAGATAAACGGCAGGACCGTTGCGTTGAAGTCTCCGTCCGACGCTATCGCGGCGGGGCTGTTCCTGGTCCCGGGCGACCGCCGGGCCGAAGGGCAGATATCCGATGAGTCGGTTTCGTTCAATGTGATTCTGTCGAACATGGCGCGTGTGGCCGGGCTGGGTTTCCTGATCAACCGTCGAGCTGAGCGGCGTGATGCGGCGGCGATGGTCGAGGAGTTGGACATCAAGACGCCCGACGTAGCCGAGGACGTCTCGCTGCTTAGCGGCGGGAACCAGCAGAAGGTGGTGATCGGCAAGGGTTTGTACACCGACTGCGAGGTGTACGTTTTCCAGGAGCCCACGGTGGGCGTTGACGTTGGCGCCAAGGCGGGTATCTACGAGATGATCCGCAAACTGTCAGCGGAGAAGGCGGTCATTGTGGTCGGTTCGGACTGCGAGGAGGTCTACGGTCTGTGCGACCACGCGATGGTGCTGCACCAGGGGCGCGTCGTGATGGACAAACCGGCGAGCGAAGTTCGCCTCGAGCAGATGCTGCTAAGCGGCCTGACCGGCGGGGAGGGGCAATGATGGCTGAGCAGCGGAAAGGCGTATCGAGCGAGTTGATCACGTTTGGTGTTTTCTGCGCGATCCAGATTGGGATCATGGGCGTGTTTACGAGTCTGGAGCCGCGGTTTCTGTCGGTCGACAATCTTGTGGATCTGTTGAATTTGATAGCTCCGATGGCCCTTGTGGGCCTTGGTCTTACTTTTGTTGCGGTTACGGGTTACGCCGACATGTCGTTTCACTTCGTCAGCTGCTTCGGCGGTATGACGATGAGCTACATGATCGCCCTGGGACTCCCGCCGCTGCCTGCGATACTGATCGGTTGCGCCGCCGGGGGCGTCTTTGGCGCGATTAACGGACTGACGGTAGGCAAGTTCAAGCTGCCGGACATGGTCGTTACGCTCGGGTTGGGAGCAATTGCTTTCGGAATGGCGTATCTCTATAGCGACGGTATGCAGATATACAAGAACTTCGGCGATTCGGGCATCAAGCAACTCTACAAGGCCCGTATCGCAGGCGTGCCGCTACCGGTGGTGGTGGCGGCGATCGCATACGGAATCGGCTTTGTCGTGTTGAACCGTTCGACGCTTGGCAGGCGTTTCTATGCGATTGGCTCTAACGCGACGGCAGCCCGGTTTTCCGGCGTGCGTGTGGAACGGTACGTGGTTGCGGCGTTTGTGATTTGTGGCCTTGTAGCCTGCCTGACGAATATTATTCGCATGTCCTCGCTGGCCAAGGGCGACTTGAAGGCTGGGCTCGCCTGGCTCATGCCAGCCTATTCGGCGGTGTTTGTGGGCGTGTCGGTCTTCAAGAAGCCTACTGTCGTCGGTACGTTCCTGGGGGCTCTGCTTATCGGGACCGTGCAGAAGGGCTTCTTGTTGCTTGGTAAACCCACCTACGTGATGGAACTGGTCATGGGCGTATTGCTGATCGTCTCGATCGTAGTATCCAGGATCGACTTCAAAGAGATCATTCGCAAGCGGCGTCTTCGAGCCGAGCTCGCCGGCGGGGGAGGTGTATCGTGAAGCGTCTGGCCGCGTTATTGTTCCGCCCACAGTATGTGCTTCTGTGGGTGTTTCTGGCGATGGTGATGTTTTTCTGCGTAGCCGCTCCGTCGTTCCGCAGCGCGTCGAATCTTATCCGTGCGGTCAAGTCGTCCAGTGTCATCGCGGTGATGGTGCTCGGGCTGACGTGGATCGTAGCCAGCGGTGAGATAGACGTGAGTTTTCCGTCTGTGGCGGGGCTGGCTAGCGTGGTGACGGCCTTGGCGGTCGAAAATGGCGTTCCATGGATTGCGGCGCCGTTTCTTGGTATCGCTGCGGGCACGGTGTTCGGCTTGCTCAGTGGTTTCCTGATCGCTACGTTCCGGTGCCCCTCTCTTATCGCGACGATCGCCATCGGCAGCATCGCCACAGGTGTAGCCTGCATCATTGCCGGCGGTTATGCGCCGGTCCGCCTGACGAGTACGGCTGGAATTGTCGATACGCTGGGTTCGGGCGGTATTATCGTGCAGTTGGTGTGGATAGCTATTGTGGGGGGCGTCTATCTGGCGTTCAGATACATCCAGGACCAGACCACCACCGGACAGCACCTCTACGCTCTTGGCGAGAACCGCCAGGCCTCGCTGGAGGCTGGAATTCGGGAGAAGAAGATCATCATGAGCTTCTTCAGTCTGTCGGCGATGCTGGCGTCGTGCGGCGGGGTCGTGTGGGTTCTGTTTTACGCTCAGGGCGTACCGAGAATGGAAGGGACTGTGTTCATCGACGGAATGACGGCGGTTTTCCTTGGCGCACTGGTCGTCAAGGCCGGTAAACCTAATGTGATCGGCACGTTCATCGGCGCGGTTTTCCTGGCCGTTCTGACAAACGGACTGACGCCGATCGGTCTGCAAGACTATATTGGCAGCATGATAAAGGGCGCTTTGATGATTTTCGGCGTGGTCATCATTGCGATTTCAAAGTACAGAGTAACGAAGAAAGCCTCGGCTGAGGGGCGATGAGCAGTCACCACCGCTCGAAAGGAACGATCAATGTACGAGTTTGAGTTCTACAATCCTGTCAGAGTTGTTTTCGGAGTCGGAAAGGTCGCTTGTGCGGGCGTAGAAGCAGCCAAACTCGGCTCCAAGGCGCTCATCGTGTCCTACGAAGACCACGCGTTCATCTCCGAACTGCTCGACAGGATTCGCGACCTTATCCGGGCGGAGGGCGTCGAAACGGTTGACTTCTTCGCGGTTCGCGACAATCCCGAAGTCGCGATGGTCGCCGACGGCGTCGAATTGGCTGGGCGGGAAAGTTGCGACTGCGTGCTGGCGGTGGGGGGTGGAAGCGTTATGGACGCCGCCAAGGCGATCGCCGCGGGCGTATGCTATGACGGCGACCTGTGGAACATGGTCTACCACCGTCACGACGGTTCGGGCGCCGATGATATCAAACCGCCGGACAAGGCCCTGCCCATGCTCATGATCCCCACCTTGCCCGCCACCGGCAGCGAAATGAACATGTGCTCGGTTCTCAGCAACGCCGAACTCAAAGAGAAGTCGTACATCTGGGCCGAATGCATTTTCCCGAAAACCGCCATAATCGACCCCGAACTGACCGTCTCACTGCCGCCGCTTCTTACCGCCTGTGCGGCTGCCGATACGATTTCGCACGTTCTGGAAATATACATCAACTCTCAACCGGACACTCCGCTGCAGCACTACTTCCAGGAAGGCGTGATGCGAACGGTCATGGAGAACGTGACCAAAGCGCTGGGCGACCCGGCCGACCTGGAAGCGCGAGCTAACCTCCAATGGGCCTCGACTTGCGCGATCAACGGTTGGTCGTATCCGGGCGACGGTTGGACGCCGATGCATCAGGTCGGGCATCAGCTTACCGCTCGACATGGTGTGAATCACGGCGCATCCCTGTCGATAATAATGCCCGCCTGGATGGAAACGTTCAAGGATCGTCGCCCCGAGCAGTACCTGCGATTCGCCACGCGAGTGATGGACGTAGATTCCGAAGGCAAGAGCCGGCAGGAGATAATAGACGAAGGCGTCTCGATGTTCCGCGGATTCCTCGAGTCAATCGGAGCGCCGACCAGGCTGGGCGCCGTAGATGTCACCGAAAACGATCTTGACGAGATCATCAACGGAGTGGAGCGCGTGAGCTTCGGGGCCGACGGGCAATTGGCGTGTAATCCGCCCGTAACCCGCGAAGATCTGCTTAACGTTCTGCGAAAGGCGTTGTAACGATGGGAATGCTGACACCACGAGAAATCGCCGGAATGATCGACATCAGCGCCGTCAAGCCCGACAGCACCCTGGACGAACTCCGCGAGGCGGCCGATCTGGCCAGGAAGCACAACTGCATCTGCGTGATAGGTTTGCCCGCCCATACTCCGCTGCTGGTTGAACTGTTGTCCGACAGGCCGGATGTGCTGGTCGGCGGGGCGGTGGGCTTCCCCAGCGGAGGGCAGACTACCGCCATCAAGGTCGCCGAGACCAGAGAGCTGATCGAGATGGGCTGCAGCGAGATTGACGTTGCGATCAACATTGCCTGGTTGAAAGCGGGCATGTACGATCTGGTCCGGACCGATATAGATGCGGTTGTGGAGGCCTCGGGTCTGGTCCCGGTGAAGGTCATCCTCGAATGCCACTATCTGACCGACGGTGAAATCGTCAAGGCCTCAGACATCTGCGCAGAGGCGGGCGTCAAATTCGTTAAAACCAGCACGGGCTGGGCTTCCACCGGAGCGACGCCGGAGAACATCGCTCTGATGAAGCAAACTGTCGGTGAGCGATGTTTCGTAAAAGCCGCCGGCGGTGTGAAGGATCTCCAGACTCTGCTTGCGTTGTACGAACTGGGAGCCCGGCGTTTTGGCATCGGTGTTCGCACGGCTGAGGCGATCCTGCGAGAGGCCGCCGAATCGTCTTGAATACAAAACAGAGATACGCCAATGGCTGAATCAAAATATGTTATCGCGTATGACTTTGGGACGGGCGGAACGAAAGCATCGCTCTACGACGCCCAGGGACGCTGCCTTGCCGACCACTTCGCATCCTACGAGACGCACTATCCGAGGGCCGGATGGCATGAGCAAAGGCCCGAGGATTGGTGGGCTTCGGTCGTCGAAAGCACGCGCCAGTTGCTTGCCGAGGTCGAGATAGACCCGAACGACATCGAGGCCATTGGCATCTCCGGACACAGCCTGGGCGTCGTACCGCTCGACGCCGAAGGGCGCCTGCTCCGCCAGGACACGCCCATCTGGTCCGATTCCCGCCCGGACACCCAACCGGCCGAGTTTTTCGCCAAAGTCTCCGAATCGCAGTGGTATATGACAACGGGCAACGGGTTTCCTCCTCCGCTGTATACCGTTTTCAAGATAATGTGGCTGCGAGACAACGAGCCTGAACTTTTCGCCCGGATCGATAAAGTCATCGGCACGAAAGATTACATCAACTTCCGCATGACAGGCGCCATCGCCACCGATTACTCCTACGCATCAGGGAGCGGAGTTTACGATCTTGTCGGATGGAAGTACTCCGATCAACTCATCGCCGCCAGCGGTTTGTCTCCGGATATCTTCCCGAGAATAGTTCCCTCCACGGAAGTCCTTGGCACGCTCACCCCCCAGGCCGCCGAAGAACTGTCCCTGCCCCAGAGCGTTAAAGTCGTCGCAGGCGGGGTCGATAATTCGTGTATGGCGTTGGGGGCCCGAGCCCACAAGGAAGGCGATTGCTACAATTCCATGGGTTCTTCGAGTTGGATAGCAGTGACGTCAGCCAAACCGCTTCTGGACGAAGAGACCCGCCCGTACGTATTCACCCATGTTGTGCCCGAGAAATTCACCTCCGCTCTGGGCGTGTTCTCGACCGGTTCGTCATTCAGGTGGGTCCGCGAGCAGTTGTGCACGAATCTGGACGCCGCCGCCCAGACAGAAGGCGTAAGCACTTACGATCTCATGCTGCGTCTGGCCGCTGACTCCGACATCGGGGCGGGCGCGACTATGTTCCTGCCGACGATGGCCGGAGGGTCCTCGCTTGACGCCAGCCAACACGTGCGGGGGGCGTTCGTGAACCTCGATCTGGGCGATAGTCAGGGCGATTTGATCCGCGCGACTATGGAAGGTGTCGCAATGAGCCTTCAACTCGCACTGGAAGCACTCGAGCGAATCACAGACCTCAGCAGCGAAATGATCGCGGTCGGAGGAGGCAGCCGATCGGATCTCTGGATGCAGATATACGCCGATCTGTACAATAAGGACATGATCAGAACGAACATTGGTCAGCAGGCCGCCGCCCTCGGCGCCGCTGCGGTGGCGCTGGTGGGTGTGGGGCTGTGGGACGATTTCTCGAGAATCGAAGATATTCACGAGGTTCAGGACGTAAGAAAACCAATCTCCGCCAACCAGACCCGATACGCTCTCCTGACCCCGATCTTCAAGCAACTAAGCCGAAACCAGGCTGAAATTGGCGATATGTTCGCTTCGATTGGGCAAGAGACATGAAAGTAAAACTCACCAGCAGAGACATTGCCCGGATGGTCGATCTCAGTGTCGTCCAATGCGATGATGATGAGACAAGGGTTCGCGCCCTAGCCGCCCGCGCCCGTGAAATCCGCCCGTGCGTGGCCACCACGCTGTCGAGTTGGATCCCGCTGATAAAAGAGCTTTTGGCGGATGTTGATGATGTTGGTATCGGGGGTAATGTGGCGTTCCCGTCGGGGGCGTGTTTGCTTCAAACCAAGATTGCCGAGACAAAGCACCTTGTAGCGGTCGGATGCGATGAGATCGACATGGTTGTCGATATCGGCAAGTTACTTTCGGGGCGATATGACTATTGTCTGGACGACATCAAGGGCGTGGTCGATGCAGCGGCCGGTCTGCCCGTGAAGGTGATTATCGAATGTCACTATCTGAGCGATGACCAGATCCGCACAGCGGCCGAACTGTGCGTTAGCGGAGGGGCGTCCTTTGTAAAAACAGGCACTGGCTGGACTTCGACCGGGGCGACCCTGGAAAACATTTCTCTGATCAAGAGCGTGGTCGGCGATGCTGTGGGAATAAAGGCCTCAGGCGGCATTCGCGATCTCGATACCCTTGTGGAGATGCACCGGCGCGGCGCCAGACGTTTCGGCTTGGGGCTCGGGCGGGAGAATGTGATCCTCGATCAGGCGGATGCGTTGCCCGGCGGTGTTGTGGAGTTCGATTCAGAGGCTCCCGGATCATAGAACTGCGCTCGACTTTCCCACATTCCATCATTGAATCCAGCCCGTTCAGCCGGTATGGTTTTGGTCTGGTCGCCGAGTTGGACGGGGCAAGCCGTGTCGGCCAGGCCCACGTCGCTCGTGAAATCAAAGGAGACGCTATGTTTGATAGAAGAGTATCCGCCGGTGTTCTTACGCTTGTCGCGGTCGCATCGATGCTTGTTTCCGGCTGTGAGAAGAACGGATTGTCGCCGGACGGTGCGACGTTGGCGAATCTGCAAACGCCCAAGCTGCTTGCTGAACTGCCCGAGTTCTGCCTGACCCCCGACGGGATGGATATCGATAAGGACGGGAACCTCGTTGTCGCCTGCCCGAACTACGGCAGTTACGCCAAAGGCGCCTCCAAGGGAGCTCAACCGGGCTGCTTCATCAAGATCTCGCCCGCGGGCAAGGTTAGCAAGTGGTTTAACTCGCCCGTACTGAAAGAAACCGGGCGGGCGTGCCCTATGGGCATAGCACTGGGGCCCGACGGGGCGATCTATGTTTCGGATAACCAGAACTGGCCTGACGGTAACGGCGACAATGGCGAGCGCAACCAGGGGCGCATTCTCCGCCTGAAGGTTCAGGGCGACAAGATCGTTGAGACAGCTACTGTCGCCGGCGGGATTTCGCATCCCAACGGCGTGCGGTACCGCGACGGGAAACTGTACGTTACGGTCTCGATGCTCCCGAAGGTCAAACGCCCCGATGGTCTGCTTACCAGTGCGGTGTACGTATTCCCCGCAGACGGCAAGGACATCACGGTGACTAATACGCTGGCCGACAAGCAGATCATCGCGACGTTCCCCACGCTTAACAAGCACTGCCAATACGGAGCCGACGGAATCGTCTTCGACTCAAAGGGCAATCTGTTCATCGGCAACTTTGGCGACGGGGCTCTCCACAAGATCACGTTCGACGCCGCCGGTAAGGTCGCCAGCAACACGATCTTCGCCAGGACCGACCATGACTACACCCTCGATCCGAACAAGCCCGGGTTCCTCGATAAGGCCACCAAGGCCAAAATGCGAACCACCGATGGAATCTGCGTCGACAAGAACGACAACATCTACGTAGCCGATTTCTCCAACAACGCCGTCGCCAAGGTCGACCCGTCGGGCAAGATCAGCGTAATCGCCCAAAACGGCGACAACGACGGCACGGGCGGACTGCTCGACCAGCCCGGCGAACCGATTGTATGGAAAGGCAAACTGGTGGTGACCTGCTTCGATATGGTCACCGGACCCGACAAGGTCAACACCGGACACGACAAGCCCAATACGATGGTCACGTTGGAGATAAAGTAAGAGCAGCGAGGATGCTTGCGATACTGACAATTAACATCATTTCGAATAGACAGTTACCCGAAAGGTTGGTGGCACGATGGATACGATGGTAGGAATTGGATGGACGATAGTGGGCGCGATTTTCCTGGGGACATTCGCACTGCCCTCCAAGTACATCAAGGACTTTGCCTGGGAGAACACATGGGGTGCGTTTTTTCTCTTCGCCATGCTGATCGTGCCGGTCGCATTTGCATGCGCCACTGTCAATGGGCTATGGTCCAGCTACGCCAACATCCCCGTATCGGTTATCTTTTGGGTAATTGCGCTGGGTTTCCTGTGGGGCTGTGGATTCTGCTGCTGGGGATACGGGCTTTCAATGCTCGGGCTGTCGCTTGGGTATGCATTGACGATGGGAACGATGGCGCTGGTGGGTTCGATTGTCCCGTTCTTCCTCGGAAACGCCGAAATGGCCAAAACGCTGCCCGGAATGGTCGTCATTGGAGGCATTCTCATCTGTATCTGCGGTGTGGGGATTAACGGTTTCTCAGGTGTGATACGCGAAAGAGGCCAA
>JASLNT010000028.1 GCA_030745875.1 Phycisphaerae bacterium | reverse complement strand
CGTTGGAGGCCTTGGGCAGGTGGCCTCAAGCCGTTTTGCTCCGCGATCATCACGCAATCAACCCGCTTCCACTGGCAGCCCCCGCCGCCTGACAGGATTTCCCGACGCAAAATCGACTTTTTCAGGGTCGACTACTTCTTCTGCTTTCGGGCGGCGTGGAGTTCGTCTTCCAAATCGAACTGGCGGACAAGCTTCAGCAGAGTGTTCTCCGAGGATCTGTCCCAGTGTTTGGCTATCTCGGCGAGGTTCCCGTGATAGTGTTCGATCAGGACCCTGAGATATTCCCGTCTGGCATAATCGATGTGCCCCCTCCGCTGGTGTGATAGGCTCTCCGGCGAATCTGGAGCAGCCGAAATGGCGAGCCGAAGCGCCGCCGGATCGATGATCCGGCCACCGACCGATCCATCCGGTGTTGAGCTAGCGCCGGATGAAGCGGGTCGTCGCAAACCGGCGAACAGATCGGCGGACGTTATTTCCGCCTTGTCGCAGAACGCCACTGCGCGTCGCAGCGCGTTGTCCAGTTCCCGGATGTTGCCTGGCCAATCGCAGGAACAAAGGCTCCGGAGCGCATCATCAGTCAATTGCTTATCAAGTTTGTTCGCATCCCTGCATATCTTCTCGAACAACCCTGTCGCCAGAGCGGGCAGATCTTCGATCCTCTGGCGCAGGGGCGGCAGGAGTATCTCGATAACGTTGAGTCGATAGTACAAGTCCTCTCGGAACGTTCCTCCGCTCACCATGGCCGACAGATTCCTGTTCGTCGCAACGATGATCCGAACATCAACGCTGAGTTCATCGACACCGCCGAGCATTCTAAAGCTCTTGCTGTCGATCACGCGAAGCAGCTTGGCCTGTAGTTTCGGCGAGGCGTCGCCGATCTCGTCGAGGAAAATCGTTCCCCCGTCGGCCAGCGAGAAGAGCCCTTGTTTCTCTCCGTCGGAGCCGGTAAACGCGCCTCTGACATGCCCGAACAGATTCGATTGAATGAAGTTGTCGCTCCCGATATCGGACGTCAGGCCCACCTCGACAAACGGCCCGCTCCGCCGGGCGCTGTTCTCGTGGATCCAGCGTGCATGATAGCTCTTGCCCGTGCCCGACTCACCGCACAGGAGCACCGTTTCGTCACACGTCGAGGCTTTGCATATAGTATTCCAGGCGGCCTGCATCGCCGCGCTGACGTGCACGCCCGTGGAGATCGCTGTCGATTCGGTCCGCGACCTGAGCCGGTAAACATGATCGAGAAGTAGGGCGATGATGTTCTCGGAATGAAACCGGTTGGATGGTTTCAGTTCGATGAGACACCTTCCCTGCAGCGAGTGCAGTTCCGTGTTGAATTGCTCGGGAGTAAAACCTTCGACTACCCGTTCGAGAAGCAGTTCAGTCGCACCGTGAAAGACGCCGAGACTGTCGGCGAACGCCCGCTGGGGATTGTGCCCGCTCCTGCGGAGATAATCGACCATCTCCGCCTCGTGACGGTATCTCATCGCTACCGCCAGGACATCGTCCTGCCGTACCGCTTCGGTCTCCAGCGTATAGATCTCCCCTGAGGCGCCGGTCAGGAATCGCTCCAGAAGCCACATGATCTGGTCGGATAATGCCTCCCTCTGACCCACTGTGCTCTGGAGCAGGTCGGGCAGATGACGTTCCAGGAGTCCCCGTGCCAACCGCTCACCCACGCTCCGGGCCACGTTCTTACGACATCTCTCTTCAGCGAACCTGTAGAGGTCCTGCAGCACGGAGTAGAACACATACTTACCCCCCAGGCGGATCTGCTGGAGATACTCGCGCTCCCGGCCGCCGCGCCAATCGATGAATGCCTCCCACACCGCATCATTGTCAGCAAACTCTTCACGCCGCAGGCGCACGACATCCAGGACCGACTCGGCCACTTTGAAACTTTCCCGGTCGTCAAAATGCGGTCCGGAGCCCAACATGCCAGTCCCTTCGCAAACGTGCAAAGATCATAGCCGCGCGGGGATACCGGGTCAACCGGAAGGCGGCAGTCGAGATATTTGTTATGTGTCTTTACAATATGTGTGGTTGTTCTTATGCTGAACGGTCTGCAAGCTGATTCGCGAAATATAACCCCTGGTTTCGAGGAGAGGTATTGGTAATGAGTAAACTCAATAGACGAAGGTTTCTGAAGGGTGTGGGAGCGGCCGCTATAGCACTCCCTCACGTAATCACGTCCGGCGCACTGGGCGCAGAGGGCAGGCCCCCTGCCAGCGATCGGATCACGATGGGCGGCGTGGGTATGGGCGGACAAGGCCATGGCGACCTCCGCGGTTTCATGGGCGACAAACGCGTACAGGTCCTGGGCGTCTGCGACGTCAAGCACGGTGCCCTGAAAGGTTGCATCAACAGCGTTAACGGCAGGTACAAGAACAAAGACTGCAAGGGGTATCTCGACTATCGCGAGCTTATCGTACGCAGCGATATCGACGCAATCGTCTGCGGGACGCCCGACCACTGGCACGCGCAGGTCACCATCGACGCGATGAAGTCCGGAAAGGACATCTACTGCGAAAAACCGCTCTCGCTGACTATTCGCGAAGGTCGCAAGATGGTCGAAGCGGCAAGGCGTTACGGACGGGTATTCTCCTGCGGCAGCCAGAGAGTAATCGGCGACTACGGGCATCTGGCCAAGGCGGCCAACAGCGGCCGGTACGGTAAGGTCCTCGTCGCCCACGCCAACCCGG
The DNA here is from genome assembly GCA_030745875.1 of Phycisphaerae bacterium. Taxonomy (GTDB): domain Bacteria; phylum Planctomycetota; class Phycisphaerae; order SM23-33; family SM23-33; genus BS750m-G57. The sequence continues at coordinate 2,643 of JASLNT010000028.1, read as the reverse complement.
GCGGTCCGCCGCGTCATTGCCATCTTGCCGGAGGACCGGTTCCGCCCAATACGATCGAGTGGGACCTGTGGCTCGGACCGGCGCCGTGGGCGCCGTACAATCCGTATCGCTGCGGACGCGCGTACGGTCTGGGGGGAAAAGGTTTCCGAACGTGGTACGACTACTCCGGCGGTATGATGACCGACTGGGGCGGACACAAGTTCGGCGGCGCGATGCACGGATTGAAACTCGACCACACCGGACCGACGGATGTCCTGTACCCCGACGGTAAAGACGTCAAGCAGCTCACCTACGTGTTCAAGAACGGTATGAAGTTGGTTCACGGCGGCGGGCAGAAGTACATCTGCGAAGGCGGAGAAGCCAGGCCGATCCGCGGAGAAGTCGTACCTCCGGGACTTCGCTGGTACGAAGACGGCGCCAACTACCCGATCAGGGACCTTGCCAACTGCATAATCACGAGAAAACGCCCGTTCCGCGACGTCGAATTCGCGCACAGGACCGCAACGATTTGCCATCTCGGTAATATCTGCTACATGTTGAAGAGAAGCCTGAAATGGGATCCCGATAAGGAAGAGTTCATCGGCGACGCCGAAGCCCAGAAGCTTATCGACCGGCCCAGGCGCGGACCGTGGCAGATCTAACCAACGGATGAACGCGGGAACACGAGACCGTAATATAAAAAACATCAAAGCATCGAAAAGAGATAAAAATGATCAGGAAATTGACAATTATACTAGCCGTTGGATGCCTGCTGACGCCGATGGCGATGGGCGATGTGTGGCAGGATCTGGCGAAGTACGAGTACGGCGACAAGAGCAACGCGGCCGCCGAAGCACACAAGCTGCTGCAGAACACACCGGTGGCGGAGCACGCGGCAATTGAAACCAAGCTCATCGCCATAATTTCATCAAAAGATTCAACCGAAGCGGGCAAGTCCTGGGCCTGCCGCTCCCTCCAGCAGATCGGTACGGAAAAGTGCATCCCCGCCGTTTCGGGCCTGCTCGGCGACAAGATCCTGTCGCACTACGCCAGGCTCGCGCTGGAGATGATCGATTCGCCCAAGGCGTCAGCCGCCCTGCTGGCGGCGCTGCCCAAAGCGTCTGAGAAACTCAAGGCCGGGATCATCATGAGCCTCGGTAATCGTAAGGAAGCGACCGCCGTCAAGGCCATCGCCCCCTCGATCGCCAGCAAAGAAGCAGGCACGTCAGCGGCCGCAATGAGATCGCTGGCGATGATCGGCGGGAAGGCGGCTTCGGCATGCCTCGCCGGCGCCAAGGCGCCCGACGCACTGCTCGGGGTACTTCGTGAATCGCAGATCGTTTGCGCCGAAAGCCTGGACAAAGCCGACGCGGCGAAGGTTTGCAGCACGATCTTCGCGGACGAGAAGAACTCCCCCCCGACCCGCATAGCTGCCTTGCGGGGATTGATCAAGGCCGACGGAGTGAAAGCCGCCCCGCTCGTCGTAACCGCTATCAAAGGCAAACCCGGTTACATGAAGCAAGGCGCCCTGCGTCTTGTCGCCAGCGAGCAATGCCCCTGCCTGACCGCCGCGGCTTCGACCGCTCTGGCTTCGATGCCCGCCCCCTGCCAGATCAAGGTCCTCGACGTGCTGGGACAGCGTGGAGACATCAAAGCGCTCAAGGGCGTATCGGCGCTGTACTCCTCGTCGTCGGCGGAGGTGCAGCTCGCGGCTTACAAGACCGCCGGACGCATCGGCGACACCGACTGCATCAAGCCGCTGGTCGCACTGACCAACAATGATGACCAGGGAATCTCGCAGAAAGCCGTAGCCGCCCTGGGAATCATCGACAACAAAGCTGTCGACACCACCCTGGCGTCACTGATCGGCGATCCCAAGCTCGGGCCCGGTGCGATCACCGCCCTGAAGCGCAGGGGATGCACCTCCGTAACTGCCGACATCATCAAGCTTGTCGAGAGTGGAAACATCGAAACGAAGGTCGCCGGATGGAGCGCCATGGGCAACCTGGCCACCGACAAGGATCTCGAGTCGCTGATGAAGCAGATCGTCAAGATCAAGGACGACAAGGTCCTGGCCGCGGCGACAAACGCGATCAAGAACATCTGCACCAACTCAGGTGACAAGCGCAAGTGCTTTGACTCTATCGGACCGCAATACGCCAGCGCCGACAAGAAGGTGAAGATGCTGATTATCGCCATCAGTTCGGCCACCGGCGGAAACGCGGCGATCGCCACGGTGAAAGAGGCGATAAAGTCCTCCGACGCCGACATCAAGACCGCCGCGATGCGGGCACTGATGAATTGGCCCGACACCGGAGCCGCCAACACGCTGCTCGATATAGCGAAAAGCGGTGCGACCGATAAGGACAAGATCCTGGCTCTCAGGGGATACATCCAGGTCACCGGTAAGGAAGACACCCGCAAGCGAGTGGGCATGTACAAGAAGATCGTACCACTGGCCAAGAGTGCTGACGCGAAGAATCGGATCATCAGCGGACTGCGAAACGTCCGCCAGTTCGACTCGCTCCAGGTGCTGGAAACCTACCTCGCTGACGCATCGGTCAAGGCAACTGCCGAACAGGCCGCACTCGACGTCGTCGATGGCATCAAACGCAACAGAAGGCAGAGGAACGTGATCAAGCAGAAGAAAAAGGAAATCCTGGC
>JASLNT010000027.1 GCA_030745875.1 Phycisphaerae bacterium | reverse complement strand
TTCAATGAACAACAATTGAAGAGTTTGATCCTGGCTCAGATTGAACGCTGGCGGCATGGCTAAAACATGCAAGTCGAACGATTAAAGCTTCTTCGGAAGTGCATAAAGTGGCGTAAGGGCGAGGAATATATTTCTATGTACCCCTAAGTCGAGGATAGCCCAGGGAAACTTGGTGTAATACTCGATGTGGTCTCCGGATCAAAGATTTATCGCTTAGGGAGCAGGGAATATCCTATCAGGTTGTTGGTGAGGTAACGGCTCACCAAGCCAAAGACGGGTAGCGGGTGTGAGAGCATGACCCGCCGCATCGGAACTGAGACACTGTCCGGACTCCTACGGGAGGCTGCAGTAACGAATATTCCGCAATGAGCGAAAGCTTGACGGAGCAATGCCGCGTGTAGGATGAATCTCTTCGGAGTGTAAACTACTGTCAGAGACTAGGAACTCAATGACCAATCTCAAAGGAAGGGCCGGCTAACTTCGTGCCAGCAGCCGCGGTAATACGAAGGGCCCGAGCGTTATTCGGAATCACTGGGCTTAAAGCGTGCGTAGGCGGACTTGTAGGCGTTTTGTGAAATCCCTCGGCTCAACCGAGGAACTGCAGAGCGAACCCCAAGTCTTGAGACAGATAGAGGTTGTCGGAACGATTGGTGGAGTGGTGAAATGCGTTGATATCAATCGGAACGCCAAATGAGAAGTCAGGCAACTGGATCTGTTCTGACGCTGAGGCACGAAAGCGTGGGTAGCGAACGGGATTAGATACCCCGGTAGTCCACGCCGTAAACAATGTGCACTAGGTCGAGGGCGTTCTGACGCGACTCTCGGCCGAAGCGAAAGTGTTAAGTGCACCGCCTGGGGAGTACGGTCGCAAGGCTAAAACTCAAAGGAATTGACGGGGGCTCACACAAGCGGTGGAGCATGTTGCTCAATTCGATGCAACGCGAAGAACCTTATCCTGGGCTTGACATGCACGAATGCCTACTGGGAAACTAGGTCGGCTGCCTTCGGGTGAAACGTGCACAGGTGCTGCATGGCTGTCGTCAGCTCGTGTCGTGAGATGTTGGGTTAAGTCCCGTAACGAGCGAAACCCTTGTCGTTAGTTGCCAGCGCGTAATGGCGGGGACTCTAGCGAGACTGCCGGTGTCAAACCGGAGGAAGGTGGGGATGACGTCAAGTCCTCATGGCCTTTATGCCCAGGGCTGCAAACGTGCTACAATGACCGGTACAAACTGAAGCGATACCGCGAGGTGGAGCAAATCGGAAAAAACCGGCCCCAGTTCGGATTGGAGTCTGCAACTCGACTCCATGAAGTTGGAATCGCTAGTAATCGCGTATCAGCTACGACGCGGTGAATGTGTTCCTGAGCCTTGTACACACCGCCCGTCAAGTCATGGAAGCTGGTAGCGCCCGAAGTCGCCGTAATTCAGCGGTGCCGAAGGTGAGATTGGTGACTGGGACTAAGTCGTAACAAGGTAGCCGTAGGGGAACCTGCGGCTGGATCACCTCCTTTCTAGTGGATTAACTAGAATACCGATGCGGGAAACCCTCCCAAGGGCAACCCCCCGCATGAGCAGAGCAATCTGCACGGTGTATGGTCAGCACATCCTCGAACGTCCCTCACGGGATTGCCGCCTACCGGCGACGGTAAAGCGGCGACGACATCACACTGTTTATCTTATAAAGAAGACCCCGTATCTTCGGATACGGGGTTTTCTCTTGCGCGCATGGAATCCCCAAAATTGACAACCATTGACGTCTTGGGAGCGTTATACTAATTGCCCACATAAACTCAATCTCCGTAATCGAAAGGGACTGACCAATGAAACGCAGAGAGTTCATCAAAGCGTCGACCTTCGGAGCAACCGCAGTCGCGATAGGCGAGACTTCAACCCTCGCTGCCGATGCGAAAGTCGCCGACTTCCCCAAACGCACTTACGGTAAGGACGGACCGAAGCTGTCGATCATTGGTTTCCCGGGGCTCGTTCTCCGCAAATTGGAGCAGAAACCCGCCAACGAACTTGTCGCCGAAGCTTTCGAACGCGGAATCAACTACTTCGACGTTGCTCCGGCGTACGGAGATGCGGAGATCAAGCTGGGTCCGGCGCTGGAGCCCTACCGAAAGAAGGTGTTCCTTGCGTGCAAGACCAAGATGCGCGACGCAGCCGGAGCGAAAACCGAGTTCGAACGGTCGCTTAAGCGACTTCGCACCGACCGCTTCGACCTTTATCAACTCCACGTGCTCAGCGACGTGCGGAAGGACGTCAAAGCCGCATTCGCCAAGGGCGGGGCAATGGAGTACCTTATCGCCCAACAAAAAGCCGGACGCATACGCTATCTGGGTTTCTCGGCCCACACTGAGGAGGCGGCTTTGGCGGCGATGGAGTTGTTCAAGTTCGATTCGATCCTGTTCCCGATCAACTTCGCCTCCTGGTTGAAGGCGGATTTCGGACCCAAAGTCGTCAAGAAAGCCAAATCCGTCGGAGCCACAGTGCTGGGCATAAAGACGTTCGCCCGTCGTAGATGGAACAGGGGAGATCCCGGAAGAAAGAGATTCGGTACGTGGTACGAACCCACTCACGACCGCACGGAGGCGGACTTGGCGTTGCGATTCGCAATGAGCCGCGGACTGACCGCCACCGTCCCCCCCGCCAGCGTGGAGATCCACAAACTCGCGCTCGATATCGCCCCGGGCGTTCGAGCCGTCACCCCCGCCGAAACGGCCAAACTCAAGGCTCTCGCACAAACCCTCACCCCCCTATTCCCCCACAAACCCAGAACCTGACACAAACTGGAGACGGATATGAAGTTTCGATTGTGTGTAATGCTTGCGATTCTCGTGTCGATAACGTGCGGGCTTGCCCCGGGAGGCGACTGGACGCATTGGCGAGGGCCCGCATACAACGGGGCAAGCAACGAGACCAACCTGCCTGACGACTGGTCGACAACAAAGAATGTAACCTGGTCGACCGACCTGCCGGGACCCAGTTCGGCGACGCCTGTGGTTTCGGGAAAGCACATTTTTCTCAGTTCCACCGCCAATGATCTCAAAGAACTCCGCGCCGTCTGCATTGAAGCGGATACAGGCAAGGTGCTGTGGTCCAAGTCGTTGGGAACCGGACGCAAGGCCATGCGGAACAACATGGCCACCCCCTCGCCGGTAACGGACGGCAAGACCGTTTACTTCCTGTACGGAACCGGCGACATCGCAGCATTGGACTTCCAAGGCAAGGTCGTCTGGTCGCGAAAGCTGGAGAAGGAGTACGGTCGGTTCGCCGTTAAATTCGGATACAGCTCAAGCCCCTTGCTATACGAAGGCAAACTGTTCGTCTCGCTGCTCCGCGAACCGGCCCGCGTAAGGAAGGAAGCGCCAGGCGAGACCCGCACCGAGTCATACCTTATCGCTCTCGACCCGGCCAGCGGCAAGGAGATATGGAAGCAGATCAGGCACACGCCTGCGAAGGAAGAAGCATTCGACACGTACGGCTCACCGCTTCCCTGTGAAACAGGCGGATCCAAGGGCGTGATAGTAGCCGGCGGCGATCTGATAACCTGCAGCGATGCCGCCGGCGGGAAAGAACTCTGGCGATACGATTATGGTAAGGACGCTCGCGAAACCCGCTGGCGCCTGATTCCAAGCGTTACGGTCGCCGGCGGCGTGGTTGTCCTGCCCTGGCCTCGCGGCTCGGACGGGCTGTTTGCGATAACTCCGCCCAAGACCGGAGGCAAGCCCGCAGTCGCATGGACGATCAAGGGCTCGGCGCCGGACGTCTGCACGTCGCTGTACTACAAGGGGCTGCTGTACGTGCTTGACGGCAAGAGGAAAGCGACGTTGTCCTGCGTCGATCCGAAGTCAGGCAACGTCCACTGGAAGCAGAAGTTGACTGGAAAGCCGATCTGGCGAGCCTCGCCGACCGGAGCCGACAACAAAATATACTGTATGAACATGGCGGGCGAAGTCTCAATCCTGGCCGCCGGGACCGATCTTAAAGTCATATCGGACGGCAAGATCAACATGGGCGCAAGCGGCTGCATGTCGACAATAGCGCCCGCCAACGGGAGCCTCCTGATAAGAACGCCAAAGAAGCTGTACTGCATCCGGAAATGAACGCTATGGAGTTTCTCCTGCTGGTAACGCTGGCGATGACGCTTCCGGATACTGCTCCGGCTCGGCTTCCGGTCACCGGGCCGGCGGTCGCAGGGCTGGAGAGCTTCGACAACCTGATGACATCGTTCGTCAAGACCCATCGCATCCCCGGGGCTTCGCTGGCGGTCGTCCGCAACGGTAAAATCATCTACGCTCGAGGATTCGGATACGCCGACACCGCCTCTGGACACGCAGTTAAGCCCGACAGCCTGTTTAGAATCGCTTCGCTGTCGAAGCCGATCACGTCGGCGGCGATTATGCAGCTCGTCGATCGCGGGAAGCTGCGTCTGGACGATCGCGTTTTCGATATCCTGAAGCTCAAACCAGTCGGTAAGGGCGAGATCGATCCTCGCCTGAAGAAGGTCACCGTCCGCCAACTGCTGCTGCACACCGGCGGATGGGATCGCAGCAAGAGCGGAGATCCGATGTTCCGCCCGGTTAAGATCGCGGCGGCTTTTGGAGCAACTCCGCCCGCCGACAGCAGGCAAGTAGCGAGATATATGCTGACCGCGCCGCTGGACTTCGACCCGGGCAAGCGATATGCATACTCCAATTTCGGATACTGCCTGCTCGGTCGCCTGATCGAAGCCAAAACCAGAATGACCTACGAACAATACGTTCGCAAACACGTGCTGGCGAAGATCGGCGTAACGCGAATGCGTATCGCCCGATCGCAGCGTGCAAAGCGGGCTCCGGGCGAGGTTACATACCACACGCGCAATAAAGGCCTGAGCCCCTCTGTCTTCCCGCCGCTCGGACGACGCGTACCGGTGCAATACGGGGGAATGCATGTCGAGGCGATGGACGCTCACGGAGGATGGATTGCTTCTGCGATAGACCTCGTACGGTTCGCTCGCGAGTTCGATTCTCCCAAGACCAGCCGCATCCTGAGCGCAAAAAGCATCGCAGCGACATTCGAACGCCCCCGTGCAAACAAAGCCGCCGCCTACTACGGCCTCGGCTGGAGCGTGCGCCCAGTGGGGACAGATGGCAAGGCCAACACGTGGCACGCCGGGGCTTTCGCAGGAAGCAGTTCTCTGCTGGTTCGCAGGCACGACGGGTTGAACTGGGCGGTCCTGTTCAACATGGCCCGGACAGCAAAGGGGAAATACCTCGCCCACGTGATCGATCCGCTCGTCCACCAGGCCGCCAATGCAGTAAAGACCTGGCCGGATATCGATCTGCTTGAAGCCAGACTGATCAAATCAGATTGACACGGTCTCGACTGTACCGTTGCGCCTGGCTCGTTCGGCGGCAAACACCGCCAAGTGCGTTTCCAGCGTCTGGATCGGGCCCGAGAGTATCCTTGACGGATCGTCACACGCCACCGCACCCAGAAACGCCGCCATTATCCCGTCGTCCCCCCCACCGTGCCCGCCGGAGATTGTCGCCTCGCTTGCGGATGTGTCTATCGTTTCACTCTGGTCAGAGAGGAAGTCCGTCACGGTAATCATCCGCCCATCGCCGTATATCTCGCCATGCATGCCGTGTATCCGCGTTTTCCGCCCGCCTGCAAGATTGAACGCCGTCATCGTAAACGATGCGGTCGCCCCGCCGTCAAACTCCATATTCACCACCTGGTGATCGACAACATCGTTATCGCACGCATAAACGCATCGTCCATACGGACCGGTCCGAATCGCCTCGGTTATAGTCTCGACGTTCACCTCGCCAGCCAGCACATCAAGCGGCCAGTCGGTCCGACCGGCCTGGAGCATTCCCATGTATATCTTCCGAGCGGAATACGGGCAGTTGGCCTCCACGCCGCAATCGACACAACGGTCGGCGGCGCCTTCAGGCTGGTTGTCTCTTCGAAAGTGCAGCAACGACCCGAAGGATGAAATACGCCTGCACGGTTTGCCCACCATATAGCCAAGCCAGTCAACATCGTGACAGCTCTTCGCCAGCAACATAAACGACGACTCGTCCTCCTTCCGCCAATTCCCCCGGACAAAAGAATGCGCCTGGTGCCAGTATCCCACGGGCTCCAGGTGCTGAACATTTACGACCCGCCCGATCCGCCCCGAGTCGATAATACCCTTGAGCACTTGCGTGTAGCAGGTATATCGCATCACGTGACAGACAGCGAAATGGATATCTCCGCGGTCTTCAACGGACTGGATTATCCGACGACAGTCGGCCTCGCAGGGCGACATCGGTTTTTCCAGCAGGATGTGATATCCCTTTCCCGCCATCGCAATCGCCGGTTCGGTATGCAGTGCGTCAGGCGTCGCAATAATCACCGCGTCGGCAGTTCGCGGCCCGGACGCCGCTCCGCTCCAGTCATCCCACAGATTCTCATCCGGGATATCGAACATCTCAGCGATGCGATTCCGCCGAAATTCTCCGGGTTCCGCCACGCCGACCACAACCGCGTCTTCGGGATGCTTCTGAATGTACCGCGCATAAGTCGTCCCACGCGATCCGACTCCGATTATCAACACTCTCAAAGGCTCCATAGAACTCGATGATACATCCGCCCTGGTTCCCCGACAAGGATGCAGGCTCTGCGATTGACGCACAAGATATGCTTAACGTTCAGTTGGCGATTTCAAAGTCCCAATCGTCAGAAGGAGTCGGCAGGCGGCTTTCCGGCCGCTAGCGTCGGTGCGCCATACGCTCACGATGTAGCACCCCGCCTTGGCGTAGCGATGTTTCGTGATTGCGTATCCGTCTCTGGCCAACTTCTTCACGTTGCCGTCCGATCCCGTGTAAACGGTTTTGGACCCGTCGCCGAAATCCCAGGCTTCCCGCCCCTCGTCAGGTTTCAGTGCGAACGATCTTACCTTGAACGTAATCTCATCGCCGACCTTCAGCCCCATTGTCGGCCAATACGCCGCATGTATCGCGGGCGGTACGGGCAGCGGTCTGGATTTGTCGAACACCTGCACTACCGCAAAATCGTAGGCGACGCGCCCGGCGTCATCGGTAATCTTCAGGATCTCGCTGTAGTGGCCCGGTTTGTCGTACTTGTGACGCACCGCAGCGCCCCTTTTCGTCGAACCGTCGCTGAGACGCCATTCGTAGCCGGCGATGTGCTTGACCCCGGCCGCGTGCCACGAGCGTGTCGCGTCCAGAGTCACCATCTGGCCCGTCCAGGCCACCAGGTGCGGGCGGGCGACCGCTATCATCTTCGGGAAATGCTGGCGACGGTAGGCTTCAAAGATAAACGCGTATCCGTCGGCAATGCCGTATCGCCCCGACGGCTGGGGCATGACAATGTCGAAATGCAGGTGCGACCAGCCCCCGCTGCCGCCCTCTTTTCCCAGCTTGCCGATCCTACCGCCCATTTTCACTCGCCGCCCGAGTTGCAGGGAGTCATCGATCTTCATCAGGTGGCTGTAGCGATAGTACCATCCGCGGTCGTCGCGAATATACACAACATCGTAGCGGGCCTTTACCTGCGGAGGATACTTGCCCGAAACAGTCTTACCGCCCCTTGAGACCACCACGCCGTCAGTGGCCGCCAGCACGCTCACCGCCCCCTCGACCCCGCCGAAATCCAGTCCATAATGATAGTAGATGCGTTTCTTGCCCGGTACGTCGCAGGCGTTAACGTAACACGGATCGTTAGCCATCTGCGTGTCCGAAGCGAACCAGCGCTGGTTAACCGGATAGGCGAACGTACCGGGGCGGATCCATGGCGACCCGGCCAGCCAGATACGAAGGCGAGCGTCCTTGTCCATCGCCCATACGTTGATCTTCCGATCCAGATTGTTGCAGTATCCGCGAGTTACCGGACAATCGATTTGCACGGGCCCCACGGTTTTGGGGAGATTGTATGTCGCGCAGACCAGTTCGGCTCGCGCCGAGTCGACCTCCACAGTCGCCACAGCCCGACGCACCGCACCTCGCATCTCGCACCGCTGTTCTTTCAGTCCGAGCAGTTTGACTACAACGGTCTTACCACCGCTGAGTTTGACACTGGCTGACTGCCCCACATTCAGATCGACAGTTTGGAACAGCGGTTCGATCTTCGGCCCGGCGGCCTGGAGCGGAATAGTCAGCAGCAAAAAAACACCCGTCATGCATCTGATCACAATATACTCTCCTGCCTCCCAGGCAGCGGCGTTAGTGCGAGTCTCTATCGGCCGATTCGTCTCCGGCGCCTAAGCACTATTGCTTTGACCGGCTTCATTGGCGATATCGTACATTCACCGACCCGCGGAGAGAACCGTTTCTTTCAAGCCAACCAGCCGTATCCGCCGATGAATCGCGCAGAAGGCTTTCCATCAGGGAGACATTCAATGACCAGAACATTCACACAACGCGTTCGGACAGCCGCAACAGCGGGATGGTGGGCGATTCTCATCGCAGTGCTTTGGGTTTCGTTTGCCTGGCTGGGAAATCTGGCGATACAGCACTTTCGCCCCGAATGGATACGGGTTCTGTGGGGCCGAGAGGTCACCTGGGCTCAGATCAACTGGATCATGCTGATGTTCGTCGCCGTTATCAAGGTGATCCTGTTTACGGTGGTGATAGTAACGATTTGGCTGACCATCTGGGGACGACAACTCGGCAAGCTTGGCGATTCCTGACCGCTGGTCAGTTCGCCCCTATGTCGGGAGGTTCGTCGACGCCGTTTAGCGTCTCAATCGCTGTGGTGATATTGCGTACGCGCGACGATACGTCGTTCAGGCGATACTCGATGGAGTTGAGAATCCAGAACTGGAAGTGGTCGACTTTCGACTGCCGGTGGATCATCCATACAATTTTAATCGACACCAGGAACACGCCGAGCGACAGGGCCAGCATAGGAGGAAGTACGTCTTCGGCTACGTGGTATACGTGACTTATGACGTCAAAAACAAAGAGCCCCAGCACCGCGAGAACGAACGTGATGTTAATTATCATCTCCGTTTTCCTCGAACCCCTGCCGCCAATCTGCCCCACCACCGAGCGGACCTTCTCCTTCTCGGCTTGATAGTGGTGTAATTCCTCAAGCAGCAATGGACAGATGTCCACTTCATCAATATTGTTCGCCACAGTGTTTTTCTCCCGCACCAATGATCTTCTGGGTATTCCTAGCGATAACGTCTGCTTTCAATCTTAGCCCAAATGCAGCCAGAATTCCACTTTCTCCGCCACAAAACACCAGATCTCCAACCGCCTACATCTTCTCCATCACAAGAGCGGTGCGGCATGGGAGGTAGAACTTCACGCCGTGCGCGTCGTTGTCGGCCGCCGGATGTGTGAGATATCGCTGATGTGCCTGCAGGCGTCCCTGCCCGCCGAAACGCAATTCGTCAGTGTCCAGCACCAGCCGATACTCACCGGGCTCAACGTTGAGAGTGTAATCGACCACTGAGTTGTTTGGGTGAAAATTGAATACGAGCACCTGGGGCCCGCGGCGCATCGCGAGGATCTTGTCATCAAAGTGATCCAGGAGGTGCTCGGGGCTGCGGGAGGTCACATCGGTTCTTGACGCGACCGTTTCGAGCATCGCGATGTCGAAATCGGCGAGGAAGTGATACTTCATGTCTTTCGAATCGCGAAGGGACCACTGCCTGCGAGCGTAATGATATGACCAGTTGTTGCCCTCACGCGGGAAATCGACCCACTCCGGGTGCCCGAACTCGTTGCCCATGAAGTTCAGGTATCCGTCGCCGCCGGACGCCACAGTCGCCAGGCGCATCATCTTGTGCAGGGCTATGCCCCGCACGACGGCCATGTGCTCGTCACATACGCCCATGTTCGTATAGACCTGCGAGTCGATCAGTTCGAACAGCATCGTCTTGTCACCGACGATGGACTGGTCGTGCGATTCGACGTAGGTTATCGATCGCTCGTCGCTGCGACGGTTGGTCAGTTCGCCCCACAGCGCGCCCGGGTCCCATTGTTCGTCGGGCAGCTTCTTGACAATTTTGAACCAGTGGTCCGGAACGCCCATCGCCAAACGATAGTCGAATCCGCAACCGCCTTCCGCTATCGGAGCGCCCAGACCGGGCATACCGCTGACGTCTTCGGCTATGGTGACTGCATCAGGACGCAACTCGTGGATGAGCTTATTCGCAAGCGTAAGGTAAATCAGCGCATCCCCGTCCACAGTGTCGTCGAAGTAGCCCTCGAACGCCGAAAAAGCCCTGCCGATTCCATGGTCCAGGTACAACATCGAAGTGACGCCGTCGAACCTGAATCCATCAACGCGGTACTCGTCCAACCAGAAGCGGCAGTTCGACAGCAGGAAGTGCAGGACTTCGGTCTTACCGTAATCGAAGCATCGAGATCCCCACGCCTGGTGACGTCCACGGGCTCCGGCGTGGCAGTACTGGTGTTCGGTCCCGTCGAACTCCGACAGGCCTTCAACCGGATTGCCCGCCGCGTGCGAATGGACCAGATCCATTATCACTCGCAGCCCCATTCCGTGGGCCTCGTCGATCAGGGCCTTAAGTTGGTTTGGGGTTCCGAATCGCGATGAGGGGGCAAAGAAGCTCGATACCTGATAACCGAACGATCCATAGTACGGATGCTCCATCACCGCCATCAACTGCACCGTGTTGTAACCTGCGTCGGCGATCCGAGGGAGTATGTCAGCGCGAAACTGATCGTACGTTCCGACCCGCCCCAACTCCTGGGCCATACCGACGTGAGCTTCGTATATCAACGCGAATTCAGGTCGCTTGGGAGATTCGCAACGCCAATGGAAGTTCTCTTCCGGAGCCCAGAGCTGAGCATTGAATATTTTCGTCTTGTCGTCCTGGACAACACGGCGAGCCCAGGGAGGAATGCGATCGAGCCGGTGACCGGCGTGATGCACCTTCAGGCGGTAAAGGTCTCCGTGCCGCAGCAGACGATCGCTAACAGACAGTTCCCACTGACCATCGACACCGCACCGATGCAGGCGGAACTCCTCAGCCTCCCGCCACCCGGACAAGTCTCCGATCAGGAAGATCGCGTCAGCGCCGGGAGCCCATTCCCTGAGAACCCAATTGTCGCCGAGGCGATGCATTCCAAAATGCTCGTGCCCGCGTGCAAACCCCGCCAGGTCATCGAGCCCGGCGATAACTCGCTGCTCTACGTCCGTCGCCTGGTCCGTGCGGAGCCTGATGATATCCAGATACGGAGCCAGACACGGGTCGTCTGTCAATCTGGTGAGTTTGTGTGGGTCTGGAGTCATGCGTTTCCCGCTGGCCGCCTCGATGTCTTGATTATCCGCTGACAGTCACCACTACGCTACGGTTTCGAGGTCGTATATCGCACTCCAGCAGAAATATCTGCTGCCACCTCCCCAACGCCGGGCGCCCATCCGTAATCGGAACGGTAAGCGATGGTCCCAGCCAAGTGGCCTGAAGGTGCGAATGCCCATTACCGTCGTGCCACATTTCTTCGTGGCCGTAGTCCTTACTGGGAGGGATCAACTTGTCCAGAACCTCCGGCAGGTCGCGTCCGAGACCAGGTTCGAACTCTATGGTGCCTATTGCTCCCGTCGACCCGATGTTGAACACGTGGACCGTCCCGATCGTCACGCCCGATTCGGCGACAATTTGCGTCACCTGATCAGTAATGTCGTGGATATCTCCATGCCCGCGGGTGCCGACGTCGATTTTTCTCTGGAATGCCATTTTCATGCTTCCTTGAGCGTTCTTCCTGTCGAAAGAAGATCATTGTCTGCGTTGGGCGAGATTAGACCCGTTTCCAACAAAAAAAACAACCGCACATATGCACGGTTGCTTAATTCGTCGGCCCTGAAAAAGTGTTTTGAGTCTATAAGCAAAGGATGAAATAGCGATTTGGTTGTGATATAATCGCAAGGGTATTGAGGATGGAACTTCAAAACCTTGCAATTTTGGATGGAATCATGACCCCCAAGCC
>JASLNT010000026.1 GCA_030745875.1 Phycisphaerae bacterium | reverse complement strand
AACCCGGGCTCACGGGCATCAAGAGCATTCACGATTCAGGGTGATCGAACAAACGTTTCCACGCGAGCAACACGCATACACGTTCGTTCGCACGTCAGACGCAAACATGTTTGTTCGCACATCACATCCAAACCGCTTGCGGTTTCGCGCGGTTCTGTCTCTAAAAGCTCCGAAGCGAAATAACGGTTAACCCGGGCTCACGGGCATCAAGAGCATTCACGATTCAGGGTGATCGAACAAACGTTTCCACGCGAGCAACACGCAAACGCGTTCATTCGCGTCATTGATTACTTCAGACACGTCACCGTAAATCGTCGTGACGATTCTGCGGTGATTTCAATCGTGATTTCCCACCTGCTGCGGGGTAGGGCGGTTTGTGCTCGATCCGCCCATTCTATCAGCGCTACGCCTTCTTCGAGCATCTCTTCGAGCCCCAGGTCCGCTAATTCGGCGTGCGGGTCGGTCATGCGGTACAGGTCCAGGTGGAAGATCGGTATTGCGCCCAGGTACTCCTGGACCAGCACGTAGGTCGGGCTTGAGACCAGGCGCGTGTCCAGCAACCCGAGTCCGTCGGCGATGCCCCGCACCAGGGCGGTCTTGCCCGCGCCCAGCCCGCCTGTCATCGCAACGCAGTCGCCCACGCCAAACCGCTCGGACAAATGGCGGCCGAACGCGAAGGTCTCGTCGGGGCTGTTGGTTTCGTGAGTTTCCATTAGTCTTACGTTCCGTGCTCCCATCCGATCGGTTCGAGATCGCTTCTCCGCCCATCCGAACTGATCAGCGTAAGGCCGCGGGCTTGCACGATCGTTCCTATGCGCGTGATCGGAACGGTCAGGGGCTGGCGGTCGCAGAGTTTCCGGGCCCAGGCCTGCGATACGGTGAACAGGAGTTCGTAATCCTCACCGTCGTGGAGTGCGGCGTTCACCGCGTCGCTCGGATCGCCGGTCAGATCGGGGTTCAGCGGCAGGTCGTTTGCGACGATTTCGGCTCCGACCCCCGATGCCGTGCATATATGCTGCAGGTCGCGGGCGAGTGAATCTGAGATATCGATCATCGACCGGATGCGACAGCTTATGGCAAGTTCGACCGCTTCTGCGATGCGGGGGGTGAATTCCAGATGTTTGCTGGACTTCCAGGCCCCGCCCAGCACACCGGTCACGCAGACCGCGTCGCCGACCTTCGCCCCGCTGCGGACCACCGGTTCAACCCCGCCGGTTACGCCCGCACGGCGCCCGAATACAGTGGAAGTCAGGCACAGCGGACCGTCCCAGCTTGCGACGTCCCCGCCTACTATCGGACAGTGATACTCGTCGGCGATCTCCCGCATACCGCGATAAATCTCTTCGGCGTCAGTCGCCGGAAACTCACCGGGCAGCGTTGCGGTCGCCACCGCCGCCAGCGGAATCGCCGCCATCGCCGCTATGTCAGACAGGCTGCGTGCGATCACCTTCCGTCCGGCGGCTCGGGGCCCGTGCCGGTCCAAAACAATATGCACTCCGTCCAGCACCTGGTCGGTCGTCGCCAGCAGGTCCTTGTCGCCCAGCCGGACGATCGCGCAATCGTCACCCGGTCCGACGGGCACTTTTGTCGCGTCGAAATTGCTTCGCCCCTGAATCCACTCTATGAACTCCAGCTCGCGCATCTTATCCGAGCTTCTTCTTCCAAAACGCCAGTTGCTTGCGTAGTTGCCTGGCTCCGGCGGAGCCTTCGGGCGAGTATCGCTTCACCACGTTAGCCGCCCCGAGGTGTTTGAATACGTCCGGAGCGATCTTGTCGCAGGCGGCCTGCAGGTCTTTCAGCGGGATATCCGCCAGCGTCTTGCCCTGTTGTTCGGCCTGGGCGACCAGTTTGCCTACGATCCCGTGTGCGGTCCGGAAGGGGACGCCTTTGGCGGTTATATACTCCGCCAGGGCGGTCGCATCCAGGAATCCCGCATCCAGGCCGTCTGCGATGTTCGACTCGTTGAACCTGGTGGTCGCTACGATCCCCGCCGCCACCGACAGCGCCTGGCTGATCGCTCCTACGGTTGCAAAGGCGAATCGCTTGTCGTCCTGCAGGTCGCGGTTATACGCCAGGGGGAGGCCTTTTATCAGCGTAAGTATGCCCGTTAGCTGTGCGATCGCCGCAGCGCTCTTGCCTCGGATAAGCTCCAGGGTGTCGGCGTTCTTCTTCTGGGGCATCATCGAGCTAGACGTGCAGTACGCGTCGCTGAGCTCGACAGCTCCGAACTCGACGGAGGAGTAGATTATCCAGTCTTCAGCCCAGCGCGACAGGTGCACTCCGATCATCGCGCAGGCGAAACACAGCTCAGCCAGAAAGTCGCGGTCGGACGTCGCATCGATGCTGTTCCGCGTTATGTCGGAAAAGCCCAGTGTTCTCGCCGTGTGCTTGCGGTCCAGCGGAAGGGAGGTCCCAGCCACCGCGCCGCTTCCGAGCGGGCAGATGTCGATTCGCTTTCGAGCGTCAGCCAGCCGGTCTGCGTCCCGCTGGAGCATCTCGGCGTAGGCGAGAATTGCATGTCCGGCAAGCGTGGGCTGGGCGCGCTGAAGGTGGGTGTATGCGGGCATGACCACGTGCGAATATTGGTCGGCTTTGGCGAGCAGGGCGGTCTGCAGGGCGGTTATTGCGTCGGACAGATTATCCGAGGCGTCCCGAGCCCACAGTCGCAGATCGGTTGCGACCTGGTCGTTGCGGCTTCGTCCGGTGTGCAGTTTCCCTCCGACCTCGCCTATGCGGTCGATCAGCGCCTTTTCGATGACCATGTGTATGTCTTCAAGCTCGATGCGGAGTTTGAGCTTCCCGGTTTCGAGATCGGCGGCTACGGATTTCAGTCCCGACTTGATCTTCGCCAGTTCGGCCCGTGATATCAGCTTGCACTTATGCAGCATTTCGGCGTGAGCGATCGATCCGACGATATCGTATCGCCACAGCGCGAAATCCACGTCAAGCGAGGCGAGCATTGCGGCGGTCTGGGCGTCGGCGTCTGCGGTCAGCCGGCCTTGCCACGACTTGCTGGATTGTTTCTTCGTCTTCTTGGCGGCCATTTTTAGACTCCTTCAGCGGTCGATGGTAGATGGGCGGAGATGAAGTGTCAATCCCGATGCTTTCCTTTTGATTCATTCCAACATATTATCGGGGCATGAACGTCGCATCCGAAACACAATCGCCTCGCGGAACTTTTGTGATGAAAGTGTTGTCCAACCGGCAGCTTTGTCGCGGGCATTACTTCCTGCGCCTTGGCGGAAGGAAGTTTCCCGAGACAAAACCCGGTCAGTTCGTTCAGTTGCAGTGTCGCGTTCCGGGCCCGCAGGCCGGTTGGACCGAAGTTGCGGTTTCCGACGGGGGCTGGCCGGAACTTACAGGTCGCGAGCTTACCCAGGGTGAGCCGATCCTGCGTCGCCCGCTGAGTCTTGCCGGAAGGCGGGATACGGAATTCGACGTCGAGCTGGATATTATCTACAGCGTTGTGGGCAAGGGCACGGAATGGCTTGCCACGGCGCGCGAGCACGCCGAAATAAGCCTGCTGGGTCCGTTGGGCAATGTTTTCGCGGTAAGCGGCGACAAACCGCGCGCCGCTCTGGTCGGCGGGGGGGTGGGAATACCTCCGATGATCTATCTGGCCTCGGCGATGCAGACAGCGGGCAAAGACGCTGTCGCGTTCTGCGGAGCCAGATCGGCGGATATGCTCCCTGTGACGCTTGCCCCGGGGGTTGAGGCGGCGGCTGACGGGCGACCGTCGGCGAGCATATCTCAGTTCGGACAGTTTGGCGTTGACTCGGTTATCGCCACCGACGACGGATCGCTGGGCTGGAAGGGGTTCGTCTCCGAACCGCTGGCGGTCTGGCTGGACGGGCTTGCGAATCCCGCCGACGACGCGGTGGTCTACACATGCGGTCCTGAACCGATGATGCGTGCGGTCGCGGAGATATGCATCGAGCGCGGCGTGGCCTGTCAGGTGTCTCTGGAGCGTCACATGGCCTGCGGTATGGGCACGTGTCAATCGTGCGTATGCAAAACCAGATCGGAAGCGGAGGAAGGCTGGTCATACAAGCTCTGCTGCACCGACGGTCCGGTTTTCGATGCTTCTCAAATCATCTGGTAGCAGGACGTCTATTCTTCGTCCAGGATCTGCATCATGTCTTCGTAGTGGGCTCTTAGACGGGCGGTGGTGTGTTTGCATTGGACGTGGGACCAGGGGAGCAGTTCGTCGGCGGATATTTCGCGGTGAGCGTAAAACGCCGGATCGACGCCCGTTTCCTCGAAGGCTTCGCACCATATCTCGTACTTGAAATGCTCCCGCCAGGCGTCCATCCTCGCCCCTTTTTTCCAGGCTGACAGGATGGCGGCGCCGACTCGACGGTCGCCCCGACAGACCACGGCTTCAAGTATGCTGAGTTCGATCCAGTGATATTTGACGTTCACCGCCGACCGCCTTGATATGTCGTTCAGGCGATGCTTTACGCTTATGAAATAGTCGAAGTCGCGCATCGGAGCCCACTGCATCGGCGTGTGCGGTTTCGGTACGAGCCACGAAACGCTGGCTGAGATTGACGCCGGATGTCCGATAATGCTCTTTCCCGCCATCGACAGGCGTCTACACAAATGATAGATCCCGTCGATATCGTCTTCGGTCTCGCCGGGCATACCGGCCATGAAGTACGTTTTGACCTTCTTCCAACCGGCGCGGTATGCGGCTTCGACGCCGGCGAGCATGTCTTCGTCGGAGATGTTCTTGTGTATTGCCTTTCGCATGCGTCCCAGGGCGGCTTCGGGGGCGATGGTCAGCCCGCCTTTCCGCACGCCGGAGGTCAGAGCGGGGAGCTCCCTGAGTTGGCTGTTGACGCGAAGGCTGGGCAGCGAGATCGATACGTTTCGCGGTGTGAATTCGGCGTTCAGGCGGTCGATGAGTTCGCCAAGGTGCGGGTAGTCGCTGGTTGACAGGCTCAGCAGCGATATTTCCCGGTAGCCGGTGGCGTCGATTGCGGATTTGGCGGTTTCGATTATCTCGTCGACGCTGCGAAAGCGCACCGGCAGGCGGGCGAACCCAGCCTGACAGAATGTGCAGCCGTTGGGGCATCCTCGCATGATCTCGAGCGTCACCCGGTCGTGCACGCCTTCGGCGACCGGGACCAGCGGGGCGGTTATCGGCGGGGAGTCCGAGAGATTCGGCAGGTAGGCCCGATGTATTGTTGTCGGCAGGTCGTCGCGCGCGGGCTCCAGGGCGGCCAGCGTTCCATCATTGTTGTAGCGGGGCTTGTAGAGGCTTGGCGCGTATACGCTTTCGATGGTTTGGGCGGCTTGGAGTATTATTTTATCACGTCCGGCGTTGGATTTCTTTGCGGTTCGCACGAGCTCCACAATCTTCGGCAGGGGGACTTCACCGTCGCCGGTCACGAACAGGTCCACGAAGTCGGCAAGCGGTTCGGGCGTGTCGGCCATTGAATCTCCGCCCACGATCAGCGGATGTTCGTCTGTTCTATCGGCCGCCAGCAGGGGCACGCCAGCCAGGTCGAGCATCGTAAGCATATTGGTGGCGCATATTTCGTACGCCAGCGAGAACCCGATAATATCGAAATCACCGACCGCGGCGCGCGACTCCCATCCGAACAGCGGAATACCGGCCTGGCGCAGGACGATTTCTGAGGCGGGATCGGGGCAGTACGTTCTGTCGCAGGCGACTTTGGGGAGGTTGTTCAGCACGTTGTAGAGCACCTGGCTGCCGAGATGCGATATCCCGATTGTGTACGCGTCGGGGAACGCCATCGCTATGGTGACTTCGGCGGTGTTTACGTCGGGGCAGCGGCTGTTTACCTCCAGTCCGATGTACGAACTCGGCTGGCGGACGCGCGGCAGGAAGCTGCTGCTCAGTATTTCTCTCAGGTCTCTGATGGCCATGGATGCAGCATCCTATTGCGGATGGTTGTAGAATTCCAGTGCGACTGTATGATAGTCTTATATGTGATCGGCGGACGAGAGGTTCGCCCCAAGCGGACACCATGCCCATGAGACGCATTCCTACAATCAATCTGATCATCATCGCGGTAATCGTGATGATGGTTTGCGTGCCGATGATTTTTTTCCGCTTCAGGATGATGATGGCCAACAAGGTCGGTATTGTCCTTATATTCGGCTTGGTGATACTGATCGGGGCTCTTGCCCGTATGGGCGGTGAGCATAAGGCCCGGCGTCTGGCCGAGGAGAAGCGTCGCAAACAATTGTCCGCCCGGAAACCGAGAAGGAAGCAGAAATGAAATCGCAGACGGAGTATCTCAGGTTCAACGTTCCGGCCCGGATGGGCTTTCTGAACATAACCGGGCAGGTGGAGCGGGTTGTGAGCGAATCGGGCGTTCGCGAGGGGCTCGTGCTGGTCAACGCCATGCACATAACCGCCAGCGTGTTCATCAACGACGACGAATCCGGACTGCACGAAGACTACAAGCGGTGGTTGGAGGATTTGGCTCCGTTTGACGCGTCTCCGGAGCGATATCACCACAACCGCACGGGCGAGGACAATGGCGACGCCCACCACAAGCGCCAGATAATGGGCAGGGAAGTTGTTGTAGCGATTACCGACGGGCGTCTTGACTTCGGTCCGTGGGAGCAGATATTCTACGGGGAGTTCGACGGACGCCGTTCCAAACGAGTTTTGGTGAAGGTCATTGGAGAATAAAAATGGCGCTCACGTTCAAGTGCGAACACTGTCACAAGAAGATCAGTGCACCGGAAACTGTCGGCGGGAAGCGGGGCAAGTGTCCTTTCTGCAAACAGAGCACGTACATTCCCATGCCCGTCAGCGAGGACGAGATTCTGGACCTGGCTCCGCTTGATGAAACCGAAGAGCAGGAACACCAGAAGCTGGTCGACGAACTGCGAGCCCAGGAGCGAGATCTGATCGCCAACACGGGCGGAGGCGAGCCGGTTCCTCTGTCGGAGCGAGACGATCTGTCGTCCGAGGATCTGCATCACTTCGTTATCAACTACTGCATCGACATGGCCGACGGGAATCTCGAACGCGCAGCGATGCATGCCGCCGAGCTGAAGAAGTTCTACAAGCTCGGTATGGAGGCGGTGAAGTACTTCCAGATCGTTCAGGGCGACGAGCCGGCGTTGTCTAAGATACCGCCTCCGGTCGTGCAGGGATTCCTCACAGACCTGGTCGATAGGCTCCAGTAGTCTCCCTCGATTTCGCAGGCCACCCGGGCGCAACGCGCAGCAAAACGGGGCGGTCGCCAATATGCAACCGCCCCGCGATATGCTGACACTATCTCTTAGAAGTCTCCGGGAGGCGGTCCATTACCATTATTACCGCCCTGCGGTTGGGCTTCCATTCCGCCCATCATGAACATCATAAGCGCCTGCTGGATCTTCGGGACGATCTCGCGGATGAGCGGGGTCGGTATGAACAGCACGCCGTGTGCGGTGTTGTCCTTGAGTTTCGCTCCTATGGCGATCGGCGTTTTGCAGCGCAATTGCGGGATCATTGCGGTCATCATCTGACGCTGATCGGGGTCCGAAGTAGTCGCCGCCACGCCCGTTCGGATAACGTCCAGCAGGTTGGCGATGTTAATGAAGAAGAGCATGCCGGGGTCCTTGGGCATGATTTTCATCGCCACCGCGGTGCCCGGAGCCTTGGGAATGGGTCCCTTTCCGGCGGATGCGGCGATCGCCTTGGCGGTCATTGCGGTGCTGCCGGCGAACGTTACGACGACCGTCGTCTTGTCGGGAGCTGCGATGAGGAAGCGTATCTTGTCCTCGCCGAGAATCTTGGTCATCTCAGTGCGTTCTTTCTGGCTCATCTTCAGCATCTCGGGATGCGATATTTCCACCGAGTCGACCGGAATGTCGCCGATCTTTTCAACGCCCTTGCTGTAAGTGATCTTCAGCGCTTTTACGTCGGGGTCGTCGATGAGCGTGGTTATGAACGTTTGGGCCAGGTCGGCTTGGTCGGCGATGAGCGCCTTGAGTTTGGCCGAATCCTTGCACTTGATGGACCACGCCAAACCGAACATGCCGTTGCCCGCGGGGGCTCCGCCGCCGACGAACTGCGCCTCGCCGACCTGCTCGACCAACGCTGCGATCGTCTTCTTGGTCTTCGCCTTGGTCTTGTCGGTCAGCTTCGACGCCAGAGGCTCTATCTTCATCACGTCGTCAATCAGCTTGTTTATGAACTCCATGCCCCCCACGGCGTCCGCGCTTCCGCCCGCGCCAGGCTGCCCCGCCGAGCCTGCCGCCAGGACATACGGCAAGGACGGAAGCGAGTCCAGCACGCTTGCTCCGCCTTTGGTCTTGACATTGCCCATTGCGGTCCAGGCTTTGGCGATTGTGCTTCCGGTCCTGGCGGTGTCGAGCGATTCGACTACTATTCCCGCATCTTCAATTCTTATTCCGCCGGATTCCGAGTCGAGTTGCTCGAAGAGTTGCCCGATCAACGAGGTGTAGATGTTCAGGATCGCCCCGATGCCCGGTTCCTCTTCCATCGCCTGCTTTCCGACGGCCTTCATCACAGCGCTGACGGTCGGCGCCAGAAGCTTGAAGTCGACGCGATATGCGATGTTATTTCGCTTAATGATCGCCGCATCAGCTTTGGCCAGTTCGGCTGTGGTTTTCTTGGCGGCCGTTGCGATGGCTTTGAGGGCGGCTTTGTTGGGGCTCAGGACGACGTAGCTGCCCATCTGGTTTGCGAACATCTTGCCCATTCTGAGCTGGACAGTGTCGAAGTCTCCGCCGTTCTTGGTGATTTCGTAGTTTCCGAACACCTTCTCGACGCTCGAACCGGGAACGTAGATGGCGAACGGGACGCCGTCGGCTATCGCTTTGGCGTTCTTTTCGTCAAGCTCCTTGCCCGCTATTCCGCTTTCCACTAATCCGGGCAGGTTGAATCCGAACTGCTTGAGATCCAGCAGCACGATGGCTGCATCTCCGTTGGGATTGAATCCGTCACCGAGTCTGGCTCCCTGGCGGATCAACTGCAGAATCATGCTTACCGGGGGGGCGTCGGCGGGCTTGGGGGGCATCACGCCGATAGTCGTTGCAAACTTCTCCACGGTGTTGACGGTGTTTTGGATGTTGTTTACGACTACATATCCCGTCGTGCCCGCGGGAATATGCGTCAGCACCGACTCGGCGGCCTTGTTCTGAGCGTAGAGACCCGACGCCGAGGTCAATATCAAGCCGATAGTTAAAGCAACGCTGAATTTTCGCATGATCCGTTTCCTTTCAAGTACTGTGCGGTCGAGCCGTCCTTGCGAGTGTTTTTCGTACCGCCTGTTTATATCCGCTGCAGGCGTGGAGTCAAAGCCAATTTTGCAGCACATCTGCAGTATAGTACGCATCGTCGGCGTTTTGGTTACAATACGCTGGCGCGTTGATGTTGAATTTGCGGGTTTGTGCGGTTAGGATTCGGTCGATGGGCGACCTAACCGATACATTTCACCCAGGATCCGCGGGCGCCGGGTCTGACGGTTCGAATCCAGGCGACGGGCTCAGGGTCATAATTCCGCGCGATCGGATCGCCTCCCGCATTTGCGAACTGGCCGGAGAACTCACCGACTGCTACGGCGCCGGTGAGATTATGATTGTGGGCGTGATGACGGGCGCATTTATCTTCCTGGCGGATCTGATGCGGAACCTGTCCATGCCGATCCGCCTTGATATTGTTTCGGTATGTTCGTATCCGGGCGCCTCAACCAGATCACGCGGCCCGCAGCTTACGCTTCCTCCCAGCGGAGATCTGACCGGGCGGGACGTGCTTGTGGTCGACGATATCCTCGACAGCGGTCAAACGATGACGTTCCTTCTGGACCGGTTTGCGGCAGCCGATCCGGCGAGCCTGCGCACGTGCGTGCTGCTTCGCAAGGATCTCGGTGCGTCGGTGGTTCGCCCGGACGCCGACTTTGTCGGTTTTGACGTAGCCGATGAGTTTGTAGTAGGTTATGGTCTGGACTACGACGATCTGTACCGCGGTCTTCCAGACCTTTGCGTTCTTGATCCGCCCGGATCGAAGGAGGGAACGGAATGACCCCGTCGGCGTCTCAACCGGTGTCGGTGTCCCGCGAGGCGGCGCTGCAGCATTTGCTTGGCGAGGGAGAGTTGGTGTTGCTCACGGTCAAGCCCAGCGCGTGGTTCGTACCGCTTACATCGGTTCGGATGTTGGCGATTCTGGCGCTGGCTGCCGTTGGCGGGCGTTATCTTGGACGCGTGCTTCCCCTGGGTTTTGCACCGCAGACGATCGAACTGACTTGCGGTCTGTTGGCGTTGGGAAGGCTGGCGGCTGCTTGTTGCCAATGGGCCGGAACGCTTTACGTGCTGACCAATCGCAGAGTGCTGCGGATTCGAGGGGCGATCAAGGTGACGATTGTAGGGTGCTCGCTTACCGATATCCGCCAGACAGCCATGCTGACCACCGGTCTCATCGAGCGTGTGGGAGGTATTGGCACGCTGTTCTTCCAGACAGATCGCGGTAATCTGACCGGTGGCGAGTGGCTGCACATATCGCGCCCCGCCGAAATTCTGGAGACGATAGACAAAGCTATCAGCCAGGCGATCTGAAGAAAAGGGGCGGGCGCTTTTTCGCGACAGAGAATCCGAGCTCGTTCTTTCCGCCCCCTTTTTTCGACACAGATTCCTTGCAAACCCGCCCTCCATAGGCATGATTGTTGGTCTTGCCTGGAAGACGCCTATGAGAATCGCCCTGATCAATCCTATAGCCCGACGCTGTCAGGGGTACCACACCACCGGTACGTTCATGCCCCAACTGGGCTTGCAGGTGCTGGCTGATCTGGTTCCCGACCCGCACGAGGTCGATATTATCGACGAGATATTCGGAGCTGAGCAGACCGCCGATTTGCTTACCCCCGACCGCTACGACCTTGTCGGAATGACGGCCTACACCAGCGGTGCGACCCGGGCGTACGAACTGGCGGGCGTTTGTCGCCAGCGGAATCTCCCATGCATAATGGGCGGTCCGCACGCCTGGGCCGTTCCAGAGGAGGCCGCCCGGTATTTCGACTCGGTGGCGGTTGGCGAGTGCGACGCGATCTGGCCGGAGATCATCGAAGACGCCGCTTCCGGGAAGCTGAAGGAACGCTACAACGGTTCCCTTCCGGACCTGTCGTCGGGTCTGGGTCGGGCCGCCCAGGGGCTTGATCCGATAAACGGCAAGTACGATATCGGATGCATTCAGACCTCTCGCGGCTGCCCGATCGGATGCGACTTCTGCAGCGTAACGCTGTTTAACGGACGCGAGATCAGGCGAAGGCCCATCGACGACATCATCGAAGAGTGGAACAGCTCGGACAAACCGTTCATGTTTGTGGTGGACGACAACTTTTACGGTGTCGGCCAGAAACACGCCGACTGGGCCAAGGAACTGATGCGCGAGATTATCAAACGCGGTAAGAAGCGCCATTGGTTCAGCCAGACCAGCATCAACATGGGCCGCGATATAGAAGGCCTCAAACTCGCCAAAAAGGCCGGATGCTGCGCCATGCTCGTGGGGCTCGAGACGTTCAATCCCGCGAATCTCAAAACGTACAGCAAGGGCCTGAACACCAAACTGCTTGAGGAATACCGTCAACTGATAGACGGATTCCACAAGGCGGGGCTGGCGATGTTCGGATGTTTCATCATGGGCGCCGACGAAGACACCGAAGACGTAGTAGCCGACACCGCCCTTAAAGGCGTTCAGATCGGCGTGGACATTATGCAGATCACCAACCTTACCCCGCTTCCGGGCACGAAACTCTACAAGCGTTGGATGGAAGAGGGGCGAATACACGCGACGAACTACCCCGAAGACTGGGAAAGATATACTTTTGTTGAAACCGTCTACGATCCGGCCAGGATGTCGGCCCAACGGCTCGACGAGATGATTTATGAAATGCGTCTTGCCGCCGCGAAAGAGCCCTGGGTCTGGAAGCGTACGCTGAAGACGCTCCTGCGGACCGGCTCGCTGGCGACCGCGATTTTCGTTCACCAGACCAACGCCGGATGGAAGAAACTCGCTAAAGCCCAGGTCCCTCTCGATCTCGAACGGTTCGGTTACGAACCGACCGACAACGAACGGACCAGGAAACTGCACAAAGCGTTCTCGCTGCGCTGCGGAAAACCGTAGTTCGGACGCTCGCACAATTCAGGAGATGCGGCTATGAAGAGATTCGGATGGGTCGCGCAGATCAAGCCTGACCAGTATGCGGAATACAAACGCCTTCACGCTGACGTCTGGCCGGATGTTCTGGAGATGATCACCGCGTGTAATCTCAGGAATTATTCGATCTACCACAAGGACGGACAGTTGTTTACGTATGTCGAGTATGTCGGCGAGGACTTCCAGGCCGACATGGCGAAGATGGCGGCCGATCCGACAACGCAGCAGTGGTGGGCGCTGGTTACTCCGATGTTCAAGGACGCCGACGCCGAGACCGGCGGAGATGAAGTGTGGGTCGACATGGAAGAGATATTCCATCTGGATTGAGGGCGGATCGATGAATTCGCGACAGAGAGTACTCAGCACTTTCGCCCATGAGCAGCCCGATCGAGTAGCGATGTGGTGCGGTGCGTCCGACGAGTTCTGGACCAAAGCCAAATCCGAACTCTCCCTTGACGACGAAGAACTACGCGTGCGTTTTGGCGATGATTTCAGGCGCGTGTTCAGCACGTATGTCGGGCCGGACTTCCCTCTTTCAGACGACGCCACGTTCCGCACCGTATTCGGAGTCGAGCGGACGGGGCTCGGGTACGGGCAACCGACCAGTCATCCGCTGGCTGACGCTACGCTGGACCAGGTCCGCAGGTACGCCTGGCCGGACCCGTCGTGGCGGGACGTATCGTCCATCCGGACCGAGGCCCGAGCTTACGACGGTCAATATGCAATTCTGGGCGGAGACTGGTCTCCGTTCTTTCACGATGCGATCGATCTTCTGGGCATGGAGAACTTCTACATCAAGATGTACGAGTCGCCCGAACTTGTCGACGCGGTGATGCAGCACATGACGGACTACTACTTCGAAGTCAGCCGCCGCATTTTCGACGCAGCCGGCGACGACATCGACATATTCTTCATCGGCAACGATTTCGGCAGCCAGATCGGCCCGCTGCTGAGCCCGGATATGTTTGAGCGATTCGTTCTGGATCACCTGAAGCGCTTGATCGATCTGGGACACGATTATTCACTACCGGTGATGCTGCACTGCTGCGGAGGCATCGAGCCGCTCATAGGAATAATGATCGACGCGGGGCTCGACGCATTGCATGCGGTCCAACCTTCCTGTCGCGGGATGGATCTGGCGGAATTGAAACGCAAGTACGGCGGGCGGATCGTCTTCAACGGCGGTATAGATTCTCACCATGTACTCATCGATGGAGATGTCGAAACGGTGCGCCGCAACACTCGCGAAGTGTTGGATATAATGATGCCCGGCGGCCGATACATCGCCGGCGCCAGCCACGACACCATCCTCGAAGAAACCCCCGTAGAAAACGTATTGGCGATGTTCGACACCGTCCGCCAGTACGGTGTTTACCGGTAGGTTCGCCCGCTCCCGGCGGAAACATAGAACCACATTTACACACAAGATTTAGCAAAAGAAAATCCAGGGGATTCTTGACGCAAGCAGACCTACAACGGTAAAATACCATAGTTCGGTAGTGCGATATGTCACTGAGACTATTCTCGGCGGGACGCGCCGCAAGTAACCATGCCTTGGGGAGTCAACTATGGCGGTGAAAGTTAAAGACAAGTTAAGAATCGGTGTTCAGACGCTCATGTGGGGCGACAAGATAAAGGATATCGATGAGGCTTTGGAGCAAATCAAAGCCATCGGATATGAAGGGGTGGACTTCGCCCAGGCGCCTAAGGATTTGCCTTCGCCCAAAAAACTGGAAGAGAAACTGCGGGAGAGGGGTCTGAAGCTCCTGGGAATGGCGGGCGGTTCTCTGGAAGACAGAATCAGATACTGCAACAAACTGCAGACCAAACCACTCTATTTATTCATGAATGATTGGGACGCCGACGCTGCAGCGCTTGCCGTGAAAAATGGTTACCAGTTGGGCCTCCACCTT
Source organism: Phycisphaerae bacterium (assembly GCA_030745875.1). Classification (GTDB taxonomy): domain Bacteria; phylum Planctomycetota; class Phycisphaerae; order SM23-33; family SM23-33; genus BS750m-G57. The sequence goes on along the minus strand of JASLNT010000026.1, from coordinate 5,954 downwards.
CAGCAGTTCAATCGTATTGATCGATTCAGCAAAGCAGCCCCGCTCCTGCAGGCTCACCCGGAACTTGGTTTTCTTCCTGACACGGGGCATCTTTGGTTGGCGGGCGACAATATTATCAGAGTTCTGGAACAGACCAAAGACCGAGTTGTCGCAGTGCACTTAAAGGACTGGTGCCCGAATTACGGCCGTTCGTTTGGGACTTTCTCCAGGGGGTTCACAGAACTTGGTCGGGGCAATGTTCCGCTCGGAAAAGTTCGGAAATGGCTGAAGGAGAATTTCAAGGGATGGATCATTGTGGAGCAAGACCATACTGAGACATCGCCTGCCGAGAGCGCCGAGATATCCTTCAGATGGTGGCGTGGAAAGGGACCGGAAAAGAGCGTAAGAAAGAAACCTCGCGCCTTCCTGAAAGATGGGCTAGCCAAGCCGATGAAGGGGCTCACTGAACATACCCCTGAGATTGCGAGTATTCTGGATGTTCTTTCGCAGGACAGTTGTCGCGATATCAATTATCTTTACGCAACTATTGCCCGGTGCTTTGCGAATCTCCTTAATTGTGAGTTCTGCTCGGTTTGGGAGGTTAGTCCGCACACCGATACGGTGATATTGCAGTCTTACTGGCCTGTAACGATTGGAAAAGGCCCAAGACCCCGAGTTCTTGAATTCAGCATATCGGACTCACTGGCTGGGCAAGCGCTGCACAGGGCTTGGGACATCAAGGTGGTTACCGGACTTCAGAAGAAAGCCAAGACTGGTGAGTTTAAAGATGCCTCACTGATCGAGGATATTTCGGCCGATACTATGGTGGCTATTCCGGTCTTTAACACCTTTAGTATTCACCAACCCGAACTTCTGATAAATGCATTCACGTCCGAACCGCCATCGGGGCAGCGGGCGGAAGAACTGAACGCTCTCTGCAAGCACGTCGCTATCGCGGTCGAACGAATCTGGGGGATTATGCGAGCCCGGGCAAGTGATGAAATCAACTACAGTGTTGGTGAGGCCGAGACAGTTGCGGATCTGCTCGACAGGACTCTCCAGAGAATACTTATCCATACCCGATGTATGGGCGCCTCCGTTTTTCTCGTCAACGCCCTTGGGACGCGCTTGGAACTGGCCGCAACCACCGGACTGCAAGGCGATCCCAGATTTGCGGATGTTTACTATGAGCTGGAAGAAATAGGGCTCGTCGGACAGGCGTGGAGGTCAAACGAAATTGTCGTGAGTCGATCGTCCGCCGAAGACGAGAGTTCCGATCGTAATCCTCTGGAGGTCGTTGAAGGTGAGGCTCCCGGTGTAATGTTGGTTCCTATCAGTGATACGCTGGGCAATGTGATTGGAGTAATAAGATGTCGTGGGAAGGTTGATCAGTGGGATGTGGCTTCGCGGTTCTTCTCCGTTACTGACGAGATGGTTATCGAAGCAATCCAGACCGCCTTGAGTCCGCACTTGGTGAGACTTCTCAGCGCCGAACGCCGAAATCGCGCAAGAACACGCCTCAGACACGAACTTCGATTGCCAATTGCCGTGACGCGCGGCGCTGTGGAGTTCATGCAATATGAGATGAAGAAGAACTCCTGGAGCTTCTCCAGAAAGTACTTGGAGAATATAGAGGATTACATGAACTTGATGGCGGGGCTTCTTGGGAAGGTGGCTTTCTTACGACCAGGTCAAACTGTCGAGATTGATCGTTTGCAGAAAGTGTTTCTGATAGGAGATGTTATAGCACCGGCTGTTGGGCAGGTGGGGAGCCTCCTCGACGAGCGGGGCTTTGACTTAAGCAGGATCAACTATGGACACGTCAGGGACAGCAAGCTTCCACCACTGTATGTCGACAAGGCGCGCTTTCAACAGGTCGTGTTCAATCTCCTTGAGAACGCAATCAAGTATGCGTTTGATAACAGCAATGAATTCCGTGTTGAAATCAAAGCCGTTCACGTGATTGGCGGATGGAATCTGATATTCCGGGACTGGGGCTCGGGAATCGACGAGAAACTCCTGGAGAGAATCTTCGAGGAGGGCGTCAGGGGACCCTCCGCATACAAGTTCAATGTTAGCGGGGATGGTATAGGCTTGTGGATAGTGCGAAGGGTCGTCGAGGCCCATGGCGGACACGTGAGCGTGAGTAGATCGTACCCGCCAACGGAAATCGTTATATTCCTGCCGGAACAATTGAGATTTCCTCCATCGAAAAAAACTCATAACCCTGCAGAGGAGAAGATATGAGCGCTAAGAAGAGAGTGTTTGCGAATATGAGAATCTTATTGATAGACGACCAACCCGTAGCAATGCAGTACTACATCCAGGCTCTCAAACTGGAGGATTTTGATGTTGATGTCGTTGACAATGCTGTCGATGCTTTTGTCCGCTTGGCGGACCCCAATCTTGCGGTGGATTGCGTGGTCCTGGACATGATGATGGCGCCGGGAAAATACATCGAAAATGAGGAACATAATGAGGGCCTGAAGACCGGGATTTTCCTTTACAGGCAGCTCATACAACCGAATGATCTGGACGGAGTGATTCTGGATGGTCCGACTCGATCCAATATACCTGTAGCGGTCCTAACAAACGTGACTGATCCCGATACGTTGAGGTTGCTGGCAAAATCGCAACAAGAACTTGATCCCGATGGTGCGCTCAGGATATGGCCCAAGATGGATACGTCACCCATGTCGTTCGCTGATCAGCTTGCACGCTGGTTGGGGACACTGCGGTCGAGAAGCAGTTAAGTTCGAGAGAGCTTGGCTCCGTTGTCTAAGCGCCGAGTACTCAGCGTAGTAGTACATGTGATTATGTTTCGCGCCCGTGACGCGCTTGCGACCCGGCGGCGAACTGTTCTTCCTTTGCTTACGCCGGGTTGTTTGAATTTACATTTGAGTGAGGGATGCTGCGGTAGTCTCAATAGGCTGTTGCTCCTCGTGGGGCGGCTGGTAGAATGATCGGGTGATAATTCACACCGGGATGTCGGTCAGCCCGGCCTGGTAGTATGAATTGCCAAACAGGAGCAATGGTTATGTCCACCGCGCAACCGCCTGAAATACCTTTGAGTCCGCCTCCCGTTCCGCCTGTCCAGCATGACAGACTAGTCCCTCCGCTTGCTTCCGGGCCGCCGAGTTGGCCTAGGGTGGTTGGAATACTGGGGATCATCTTCGGAGCATTCGGTCTGATTGGCGGGGTGCAGTTGATAATGGCTCCGACTACGATGGCCCAGCAGAAGCAAATGATGGCGCACATGGAGCAAACCCTTGAAGAGGACGCTTCAAGGCGCCGCGACGTGCAGCCGCCGGCCAGGGGAGTGTTCAGGATGTTCTCCGGTATGTTCGACACGCCCGAGTGGTTTGAGTCCTGGTGCAGGATCGGCGGAACGCTTGTTGTGCTCCTATCGGGTTTCTACATTTTCGCTGCGATATGGCTGCTGCGAATCAGGCCGGGCGCCCCTGGGATGTTCTGCCTTGCGGCAAGCCTGGGGATAGTAATGGCGATCGCGAAAGTGGTGGTGGCGTTGTCTTTGGGATCGTTGATGAGCATAGGTATGGTTATGGGCGGCGCCGTCGGAGGCGTTATAGATATTGTCCTGCTTGCCGTCGTAGTGTCCGGAAACAAGGAGAGGTTCGCCGCGCTGCAGGCCCTGAGAGTATAGGAACATCAGCCCTGCACTAAACGCAGCGATTGGGGGGGGGGGTGAAAACAGTGTCGGCGTCCGCCCGCTAACGCCCGGTAAGAACGAGTCGCAGTTTCTATTTGTCGGAGGTCTTCTTCGCTGAGATGTACTTCTGTTTCCAGGCGGAGTAGGTCGAGGCCAGACCGGTCGGCCAGGTTCCGTACCACGCGTAACCGTTGCGGCGTTCGTGCTCGATTTCAGCCAATGTGCGTTTCTTCACACCATCGCGGCCGCAGAATATCGGGCGGTTGGTCCCAATCTCGTAGAATCTCGCCCACAGGGGCGGGGCCTTGGGGTCTCTGACGATCTTCTTGTCTCCGTTGACCGTAACCTGTCGGACGCCCGTTATCTTCACTGACTCGAACCACTCCATTGCTCCCTGAACGGCGCGGACGACGTGTTCGTTGGGATTCTCGATGCTCATGAGCAATCGGACAACGCCCACGGATTCGCATCCGCTGATGGAGATAAGCTCGTACGTGCGCGCCGGACGCGGTTTGTAGTCTCGCTCGTCATGCTGGGCGCACCAGGCGGTCAGCTTGCCCTTGACGCGGACCTGGCATTTCAGAATGCACAGAACACCGCGGTTGAAACTGAGTTTGGCTTTCTTACGCCGGACGGGATCGACAAACTTGTAAATATCCGACTCGGCGACATCGCGCAGCAACTCCATCAATCGCACCATCGCGTTGTCATTGAACGTGATGTGCCTGGGGTAGCCTCTTCCGGGCGGGCTGCTCTGAGGCCAACCGCCTGTTGGATACTGGGCGGTGAGAATATGATCCAGACCCTTTACGAACGCCTGTTTGCATCGGGCAGCTTTCGTTGCAGCGAACGCCCTTGCCAGAAAACGCAGCTCGTCAGTCGTGGCGCCGTTGTCGAATGTGCCCCGGATCCTGCTGGTTTTGCCCGAGAACGCCTGGGTCATCGTGTCGGTGTTCTTAGGCCAATCCCCCCGAACCGACTGCCACGACAGAATGTTCCTTGTCACCGCGAGCCCCGCCTTGCTGCGAAACCAGTCGTCCGGTTTGCGACGGTAGTCGCGCCACGAAGCCCCATGCGCCACCGCCGCGCAAAACACTACAATCGCCCCAAGACCCGCCGCCCGCAATCGTCGTCGTTTGAATGCCATTAGAACCTCACTCCCTGGGCACTATGATATGCGGTGTGAGGAAAATAATCAGGTTCCTTTTCTCGATTTTGGTGTTATTTGACTTGAACAACCTTCCCAGATAGGGGATGTCGTTCAGGATTGGCGTTTTGCTCTTGATCTCTTCTTCGGTGTCTTCGACGAGCCCGCCGATAACGATGGTTTGATCCTCCTTCAGGAGTACCGTGGTGGAGGGTTTCTTTACCGGCGGAGTGGGCGGATTCTCGCCAAGCACCGTTCTTACGGGCAGGAGCATCGGTTGCACTATGATGTTGCCGTTTGCCGCCCGGGCGACTTCAATCTCAATCGCCAGGTAGGTCGTCTCCATACTATCGAGCAATCTGTTCAAATTGAAAGTGGCGAGAATGGAGGTGATGTTCGTGTTCTTGTCGCCTTCGCGGCCTGCAATCACCGGAAAGTTAATGCCTCCGCCCGCGCCTCCGGGCGACGAACCGCACTTTGTGCATTCCGGTCCGTGCGTGCAGCCTCCGCGGCTCCGACCGCCGCCCACGCCGATGTTGATCACACCGCCCATAACCGCCGGAGACGTCCTGGGGGTCGTGTTTATCAAACTGCCCGCGGCGATCAGCGGATCCGCGCCGGTGCACCAACTCACACCGAGTATGTTCTGATCGCGCCGGTTGACCTCAAGGAGCTTGACTTCGATTTCCACCTGTTGAGGCGGCCGGTCGAGAAAGTAGTACACACCGGGCTTGAAGTCCGTCATCGCCACCGTCGGACCTGGTTTGATGCGCCCCCTGACTTCCAGGCGGATATCTCCGTACTCAAACTGCGTCATGCGCCTCTGGGCGCATCCGACTGTTAGGAACACGGTCAACAGCATTGCTGAGATGACGTATTTCATGACATGTACTCCTTAGAGCCCATTATTACATTGATACTCGCTCCCGTCCCGGGTCGGGCGAACTCGCGGGCGGGACCACAGGTAATTCTAGCCGCTTCATGTTCGATTCGTTAGCTAAAGATTAACTGCGGTTTCGGGGGGTGTGAGAAGTTTTTCTGGCATCATGCTGCGAGGGCGTTTTGCAGGAGCCAGTAGGCATTCCACTGGCCAGTTTGGTCAAGAGCGGCCAACGCCATCATCCCTTCGGCGTTGGGTGAGTCCCATCGCATCCCGCT
>JASLNT010000025.1 GCA_030745875.1 Phycisphaerae bacterium | reverse complement strand
GCCGCCGGCGAGACAAGCGGCGACGGCGTGATCGGCCAGGCCGAGTACGATACATTCAAGAGCCAGTTCGGCCAGCGCGGCGGGATCGGAGCACTTGCATCCGACTTCGACGGAGACGGCCGCGTGGGCTTGCGCGACTTTGCGCTAATGCGAAGCCGCTTCGGCGACGAAGTCCAATCACCGACCGTCCCGGCCCCCGCTCCGCCTGCAGCCGCCGCTCCGGCGCCCGCATTGGCTCCCGAAGCCGACCTTCTCGCCGAATCCTCTACGACATCCGAGGCCGCCGCACTGGATCCGCTGTCGGTAGCGGTTGGCGAAGTCGACCTGTCGACTCCGACCGCGTCACCCGCTCCGGAGCCAAGTGTTGAGCTCGAACTAACCGACGTCTTGCTGGGCGAAGATTCGGGCGAAGGCACAGACGCATCGCTCGACACCGACAGCCTGCTGGTCGACGTGCTGGCCGAATCGACAATGATCTGATCGGGAACTGCGATTTGCGGTGTTTCTCCGTAGTGGACTCGGATGCATCGAGGCGCTACAATGCAAATCGAGAGAGAACTCCGTGAAGAACATGGCGAGAATAACGAGCAAGGGTGTCTTCCTCGTTGCAGCGGTGTCGCTTGCGGCGATGTGCGGGCGGGCCATAGGCGCCCGTGGGGCGCGAGTCGACGCGGTTGCGGAGTTGCGGGGTTTCGACATCGATGCCGTCCGACTTGCGGTAAAAGATCTAACCGCATCGTTCGGGGCGAAGTATCCTTCCGGTCGTCGATTCCTTGCCGAACTCGATAAACTCAAAGCGGCTGGAAGCACGATGCTGCGTCAGGGCAAGGTTACGCCGAAGGCTGCGGCGGACATGCTCGTGAAACTTCGCCGGATTCGGAGTGAGGCTTTGCTCGCTAATCCGCTTCTGGATTTTGACAAGCTCGTACTGCTGAAACGCAGGGCGGGACAACTCGGTCTGCCGGTGAATCACATGTGCAATTCGGGCATCAAGCCCGGTGGGTACGATAATGAGATCACCGTCTTATCGCCTGTAGGACCGAAGGGGAGGCTCAAGACGCTGTATCGCCCCAAGGGTGACCGGTACGTGGGAGAAATCGACCTTCACTTCAATGCCGATAGGTTATTATTCACCATGCCGATCGGGAAGGCGTGGGAGGTATTCGAGCTGAAGGTTGACCGCGGGAGTCTGCGACGGGTGTCAAAAGGAGCCGACGGCGTCGACAGCTTCGACGCCTGCTATCTTCCTGACGGACGGATTGTATTTGCATCTACAGCATCCTGGCACGCCGTGCCGTGTTGGCATGGAAAACAGCGGGCCTGTGCGCTGTACCAGATGGAGGCTGACGGAAGTAAGGTTCGCCAGTTGTGCTTCGACCAGGACCTTGATTTGCATCCGGCTGTGTTGTCCAGCGGGCAGGTCGTGTTCAGCCGTTGGGATTACACCGGTCCGATGCACATGTACTTGCGTCCGCTGATGGTCATGAACCCGGACGGAACCGGCCAGCGAGCCCTGTACGGTAGTAATTCATACTGGCCGAATTCGCTGTACTTTCCGCGTGGGATCCCCGGGGCTCCGAACAAGATAGTTGCGATAGTTTCGGGGTATCACGGCGTTCCGCGGATGGGCGAACTCGTGCTGCTTGATCTCACTAAGGGCACGCGCCAGGCCGATGGCGTAGTTCAGCGGATCCCGGGACGCGGTAAGGCGGTCAAGCCGATTATTCGCGACAGGCTCGTCGAGAAATCATGGCCCAAATTCCTACATCCATATCCGCTGAGCGACAAATATTTCATCGTATCGGCCCAGACTCACGCCAAGGGATCCTGGAGCATATACCTGGTTGACGTGTTCGACAATATAGAACCGCTCCACGCTGCGAGGGGATTCGATCTGTTCGAACCGATCCCGATGCGGAAGACTCCGATTCCTCCTGCGATTCCCGACAAGGTCGACCTTACGCGTGATGACGCGGTTTGCTATTTGCAGGATATCTACGCCGGAGGCGGTCTGGCCGGTGTGCCGCGAGGAACGATCAAACGGTTGAGAATTGTCGCCTACCATTACGGTTATCCCGGTCTAGCCGGTCCGGACAAGATCGGCAGTGGAGGACCTTGGGAGGTAATGCGCATCCTGGGCACGGTTCCAGTTTATGCTGACGGTTCGGCGTCGTTCAAGATACCCGCTGGCACGCCGTTATGCGTCCAACCGTTGGATGCCGAAGGCAAGGCTGTCCAACTCATGCGAAGTTGGTTTGCGGCGATGCCCGGAGAGGTCGTATCCTGCGTCGGTTGCCACGAGCGATCGAGAGAGGCTCCGCTCCCTCGTCGCGACATCGCCTCGAAAAAGACTCCAGTGGAGATCAAGCAGTGGTACGGTCCGCCTCGTGGGCTGGATTTTGAGAGGGACATCCAGCCATCGCTCGACAAGTATTGTGCGGGGTGTCACGATGGGGGGCGTAGAAAGGACGAACGCAGGATTCCTGATCTTCGTTCCGAACGCCTGATCAAGGGGTATAAGGGGCGTCCTCTGGTTAGTCTGTCCGCCAGGCGCCTACATCCCGCGTTGCGGAAGGCCTGGGGCGGAGCCAACGTTCGTTACACTCCATCCTACGAGGCGTTGCTGCCGTACATCCGTCGCGTGAACGTTGAGGACGACGTGGAAATGCTCGTTCCGGGCGAATACCACGCCGACACCAGCGAACTTGTCCAGATGCTGCGCAAGGGACATCACAATGTGCGATTGGACAAACAGGCTTGGGATAGGATTGTCACCTGGATCGACCTGAACGGGCCGTGTCATGGAACCTGGGGTGATGTGGGGGCGATTCCCAACCGAGCCGATCGGCGACGATATGAGCTTAGCAAGCTATACGGCGGGCCGAAGATCGATCCGGAGCAAACTGCGACCATTGCGCGGGCGAAGATTAAACCAATCTCGCCCGAGAAGATAGATGAACCGTCAGCGGAACCTCCGATAGCTTCAGGATGGCCTTTCGACGAGAAGGAAGCCAAGGCCCGCCAAAAAGCCTCGGGTCCCGTAGAAAAGACAGTTGATCTCGGCGGGGGGATTGTGATGAAACTCGTGAGGATTCCAGCGGGCGAGTTTGTTATGGGAGATGCGGCGGGTTCGCCCGACGAACGCCCGCTGGTGCGTCGGAAGATCGTACGAGACTTCTGGATGGGCGCCTTCGAGGTCACCAACGAGCAGTTCAGACGTCTTGATCCCAAACACGACTCGGGGCGCTTCACCAAGCGTTTCGTAGGCATGGACGGACCGGGTCTGTCGCTTGATGGGGCTGGATCGCCCGCGGTGCGCGTCTCATGGAAGCAGGCCGACAAGTTCTGCAGGCGGCTGTCGAAGGCGACGTCGATGGAATTCTCTCTGCCCACGGAGGCCCAGTGGGAATACGCCTGCCGGGCCGGCTCGTCCGGAGCGTTTTCCTTTGGTTCGATCGATGCGGATTTCTCGACTTACGCCAATCTCGCCGATGAATCCCTTTCCCGACGTCCGAATCCCACCGGGGGGTTGCAGTCAAATATTACTGCTGTCGGAGGCAAGGGGATCAAGGGCGTATTGCTGTCGGCGGTATATGGCGGGAATATCATCTGCGACGCGAACTTCGACGATCGAATGGTGGCCGCCTCACCCGTGGGGCGGTATAAACCGAACGCCTGGGGCCTGTTCGATATGCACGGTAACGCAGCTGAGTGGACACAGACGATATATCGACCGTACCGGTCCGAGCCCGACGATCGCAATTCGCCCACAGCGGTGGGGCGCAGAGTTCTTCGGGGCGGATCGTGGGTCGACAGGCCCAAGCGGTGCAGATCGGCGTTTCGACTGGCGTACCCGAGTTGGCAACGCGTTCATAACGCGGGCTTCCGAGTTGTCTGTACGATTGAGCAATAGTTGCTGTGTGAATTAGCAAGCGAGAAAGGAACGCAGATGACCCAGTCTGATTCGCCTCCCGATGCGGAAACGCTTTGGCGGGAAATGCTTGACAGTGTGCGCTCTATACTGGACACAGTTGAAAACACGATCAAGCAGGAGCAATACGGCGAAAGCTTGAAGAGTGTGCTGTTTGAATCGATGCAGCTTGCTCTGGAGGGCATAAAGGATCTCAAAGACGCCGCTTCGCATCTGGCGTCCGACAGAAGAATGCCCGCCATCGAAGAGCTTAAAACGACCGTGGAGAGGACCACCGGCGTGATGGCTGCGTTCAAAGGATGGGTTACATCGTGATTTTGGTTTTCACTACGTGCAGCCTCACATGTGCGGGGTAGATATGCCTGACATACCATTCTGGATTCGAATTGCCGCGCTGGTCGGATTGATGTCAATCGTGGCTGGTGTGGATGCCTGGTATCGTCGCGCCCGGTCGACAAGATGGAAAGAGTATCTCTTTATCCTGGTGACCGGATGTGCGGGAGCTGTGTTCGGGTCGCTGACTGACATGGTGACGTCATCGATATCGCCCGACTATTTCGTCTACGGCAAGGAGTTGCCCGCCGAGGGGCTCCGTTGGAGTGCGATGTTGCTCGGATTGCAGGCCGGTTTCTCCGCCGGGGCGATCGCGGGGGCTTTGTGCCTTTTTGTGGGCGTGCGAAATCTCGCCAAAACGAGCATATCTCTACCAAGGGCCGCGATGCTTTCGTGGCGTCCGTTTTTGCTTGCAGTGATCTTTGCTGCGGTGATTCCGCTTGCCGGTGCGCGATTCGATCCGATGGGCTTCCTGGAGGAATTGCGCATTCTCTTCGGTCCCGAGCGCGCTGGGCGTTTTCTTACCGTGTGGCAGATACATTTGGGTGTTTATCTCGGTCTTGGCGTGGGCGTAGTATGGATGATAGTAACGATCCGCCGTCTGTCCGGTGTGGAGGCAACGTTATCGTCTTGACCTTGGAGGGGCGCTGCGGGACAATGCGCTATCACGTTGTTTTAGGCTGTTGAAAGGAAAATATCATGATGGCAAACCCGATGATGTTGTTGATGGTGCTTATTGGCGGTGGCGGCGGGAACGATCTGATCGATTATATTGATACGAACTCCTACTGGGCGCTGCAGAGCGTCGAGGTGACGGTTCCTGCGATGAAGGCGCAACTCAAAGCCGCTGACGCCGACGCGGCCGCTGCGCTGACCAAGGATCTAATCGGAGATGATGAAGCCAAGGCCCGCGCCGCGGCGACGAAGATCAAGGCGATAGGACTTGCAGCCATGCCGCATCTGGAAAAGGCCGCTCGCGATGCGCAGGGCAAGCCCAAAAAGGCCGCCCGTGTCCAGGATCTCATCAGTCAGCTTTACGCCAGCGTGCAAGGCCCGGCCGTGCGTCGTTTGATGGCTATTCGTACGCTTGGCGAACTTAAGAAACGTGACGCCATTGCGATACTCAAACCTCTGCTGAAGTCGAAAACTCTCTTTGAGGCCGAGTATGCTCTTGCCGCAATCGCCGCAATCGAAGGTAAGGAATTCAAGCGTCCTGGTCTGTCGGTGAGGGAACGCCTGAAAGATGTCTATCTTCTGCCCGCCGGTTGCGGTGTGGTCGGGCAGGCGATTATGCCCCCGGGCAAACCCGTCGATATCGCCAAGGCCATTAAGGCGATGGGCAATATGGGCGGGGGCCAGACTCCACAGAACGTGCTTCCGCAGCTTACCTCAATGATAGCTTCCGCCGCCGGGTACGTGGGCAATGTTCGCATAGACGCAGTCACCATCGGCGTCGCCGACAATGTCGGAAATAACACAGGTTTCGTGGTGCTCATCGCCCGCGGGCGATACAACACTAAGGCCCTGAGAGAGATGCTCTTGCAGGCTGGGCGCAGCAATACCGAAACTGTTAACGGTGTTGAAGTGTTCAAGCCTGATAGTGAATTCGCCGTCTTCCTTCCGTCGTCAGACCGCCTGGTGCTGGTTGCCGGCCCGCGCAAGGCCAACACGCCCATCGCCCAAATGATAACCGCGGTGAAGGCGGGCAAGGGAGCCCTGACCGCAGACGTCGACATGGGCAAGCTCATCAAGACAGTGGACACCACCGCACCGATATGGGCGGCTGCAAGAATGTCCGAAACCTACCGCAAAGCCTCGCTGCTCACTCCCTTCGATACGTTAACGATGACCTCAAAGATCACCAAGGGCGTGCAAGACTTCAAACTGACAGCAATCGGGAAAGACGCCGATAAGATCGCCCAAGCCGTCAAGGAATTTGACGGGCACATGGCTGAAGGACGAAAGGAACTGTCCAAGCAGGCCGAACGCATGCCGATGTTCAAACCAATGGCGGAGTTTGTCAAAAGCATCAAAGCCGTCTCCGACGGAACCAAAGTCACCGTTACGGCGAGCATGAAGGGCGGGTCGCCCATAATGAGCATGATCATACCGATGTTCGGATTTCGCGCCAGCAGCGGTCCGGTTATGGAAGGCGGCGGACACGACCACGCCGATCACGACCACGCCGATCACAAGCACACTGATCCTGTCGCCCCGCAACCAGTTCCCAGACGGCGTTGATCATATACCGCGGAGACACCATATGGCTGCCGACGATACAAGAGCAGAACCTATTGAGGTCGCAGGCGAACTGCACGCATGTCCTCGCTGCGACTACACGAACGGTTTCCACGTGGCGTTCGTACGCGAGGCTGACGGCGATGCGTTGCGTTTAGAATTGATCTGCCCGAGTTGCAGCGCTCGATTCAATCTTAACCGCTGCATCTGAGTTCGGATCTACCGTGAATTGAGAGTGTTGAATTGCGCATAGGGAGTATCTGTCTATGAAGAGCGTGCGAGTGTTTTCATGGTTTATAGTTCTGGGGATTTCGTGCGTGGTGCATCCTCCGGTTGTCGTTGGCGAATCGATGGCTCGTTACAACGTAACATGGAACAGCCCGTCTAAAGACGATACCGGTCAGATGCCGCTGGGCAATGGAGACATTGCGGCCGGGGTCTGCGCCATAGAAGACGGCGATCTGTACCTTCTACTGGCGAAGAACGATGCGCTTACCTATAACGGTGACATTTTTAAGACCGGGCGTGTTCGCGTCTCGCTGAATCCGAACCCTTTCGCGAAAGGCAAACTATTTCGCCAGACACTCGACCTGACGACCGGTTCGATTCGCATAGACGCCGATGGGGTGAGCGTGCGTGTTTGGGCTGACGCCAACCGGCCGGTATATCACGTGGAGATAAACTCCGAAAGTGAGGTTGCCGTCACCGCCGAACCGAAGCTGTGGAAGCGGATCGACGACTGCAGGTACAACTGTTCCAGGGCTCCTGTTAAGAACGTCACCCAGGATGTGCGTCTGGAGCGGAAAGGGAATATTCTGTGGTATTTTGCGGTGGGCGATCGCAGCACATATGCGGCCGATATGAAGTACTACGATGTCGAACACATGATATCGAAGCACCCGGACCCTTATCGCTTCAATACGTTCGGGAACCTGCTTGAAAGCCCGGACCTGACGCTCAAGGGCGGCGTGCTGGCGGGCAAGGGCAAGCGTTTTGATATTCGCATTCACGCACTGACCAAACAGACACCCAAGGTATCGGACTGGATCGAGTCGATCGAACGTCAGGCGGCCCGGAAGGGGGATGCAAGGAAAGACTTCGCTGCGCACTGCAGTTGGTGGAAGGCGTTCTGGGACCGCAGTTGGATTGTCGCGTCAGACAATACTTTGCCCCCTGCAGAGCGGGAGAAACTGAGCGGTGAGGCTCCGACCGGGAGGCGCACCGAAAAAGACGGTGCGGCGCTGGTTGCGCAGAGCTATAACGTGTTCCGTTTCATCATGGCCTGCCAGAGTCGCGGGCGAATTCAAGCCAAGTTCAACGGCGGGCTGTTCACCCAACCGTTACGTGGACGTGATATGATCCACGGAGACAACCGCGACTGGGGTAGACGATACACGTACCAGAATCAGCGGTTGCTTTACTGGCCGCTGCTGATGAGCGGTGATGGCGACCTTATGAAGCCGTTCTTCGATTACTACTGGAAGATGCTGCCGGTCCGCAAGGCGATCACCAAGGCCTGGTTCGGACACGAGGGAGCCTACTACCGTGAGAATGTTGAACCTACCGGCGGGGAGCGGGATTGCGGGCGATCGGGCAAACCGCCCAAGACCAAACCGGGCGAGAATAAGGGTAAGGGATATTATCACAGCTACTATTTCACGTGCGGCCTGGAAACCGTGACAATGATGGCCGAGTACGTTAAGTATTCTGGAGACAAGAAATTCCGCGATGAAGTACTGGTTCCGTTTGCCCGCGAGGTGTTGCTGTTTTTCGATAAGCATTATCAGCGCGAAGCCGATGGGAAGATACGGCTGGATCCGGCGATGGTGCTGGAGACTTGGTGGGTTGCAGTGAATCCGGCGCCCGATATCGCGGGCCTGCAGTTCTGTCTGGATGAACTGCTTGCAATGAAAGCCGGTACGGACGAAGACCAGAAGAACTGGCGTCGTTTCCGTGCCGAGATCCCTCCGGTGTTCCTGCTCGAAATAGACGGACGCAAAGTCATCGCGCCAGCCAGGGAATGGCAGGTCAAGAAGAACGCAGAGAACGGTCTGCTGTATCCTGTTTTTCCGTTCCGCTGTTTCGGGCTGGGGTTGGGCACGAAAGACATCGTGGCCGCGACCATGCAGCACCGGACCCACAAGAACGCGTTCGGCTACAAGTGTTGGACGCAGGATCAAATCCACTGGGCATACGCCGGAAACGCCGCCGAAGCCTCCGAGGGCCTCATTCACCGCTACCGCAACGCCTCCAAACAGTGTCGTTTCCCGCTCTATGGAAGCGCCAGGCCCGATTCCTGCCCGGATCTTGATCACTTTGGAGCAGGGTCCACCGCGCTGCAGCGCATGCTCGTGCAGGAAGCCGCGGGCAAGATACTGCTGCTTCCGGCCTGGCCGAGCGATTGGGACGCCGACTTCAAGCTCCATCTGGAGAAGAAGACGACCATCAGCGGGAAAGTTGTTGACGGGAAACTGGTGAACTGGAGCATAGATCCCGTAGCCCGCAGGAAAGATGTCGTTGTCTACAAACCACAAGTTGCTACTCGACCTGTGAAGAGCACGGCCTCGGCCCGCCAGAACGTAATCCCCAGCAACGGCTTGCAGATACCGTCTAATAAACATCCCCTTCTGATCGGATCGGATCAGAAGGGGGCTAACAAACTGGCGGGTGAGATTGGAAGGGTGACGATTTTTCGGGGGCTGCTCAACGCTGACCGAATCAGAGCTATAGTTAAGGGTGATCGCAAGAAAAAGGTAACTGCCGACAACGTCATCACGTGCAAGCTTGCTCCGAGGGTTGGAGATACTCTGTCGATCAAGTCCGCCGACCTCAAAGTTCCACTGTCTTTCGAGGTGTGGATCAAGCCCGGAAAGAACGACAAGGGTCGCATACTCGACAACCTCACGCCCGGACAGCGCGATGGTTTTCTGATAGACGCCTGGCCGGGCCTGAGCGTGCGGGCAATCATCGGACCGTACCAGAAAGACTGTGCCAGCGTACTGAAACCAAGCGTATGGCAGAACGTAACTGTGGTGATCGACAAGAGCAAGCTTAACGTCTACGTCAACGGTGAAAAACGCTGACGATCAATCGGGGGCGTTGGCCTCCGAACTCAGCTCGGCGGTCATGTCCAGGTGCTGCAAATCGCTGTCGATGCCCTTTGGATAATCGACTTGCCAGCGGTAATGATACGCAGAAGGGTAGTCCGGCGTCATCAATGCGACAACGGCTGCACTTTCCTTGAATCATGTCGCCACGATTGTCGGGCTTTGGAGCGATTCTAACGACGCTTGCGACAATTACAGGGCGTATCCCCGGACCGCCAGATTCTCACCGTTGGAATCCGATGGTGTCGATGACGGCGCCCGACAGGCGAAAAGTCCTTTACGAGACGGGTAAATGTGGTACAATCGAAGATAGATCTACTCGGAGATACGGTCAGTTGCGCAACCTTGCATTCTATGCTCAGGCGCATCTCTTCCCTGATAGCGAGGCAGTCGAATTATATGAATAATTCTAATAGAAGTTATAGCGATGCGCCGCTCCTTGAGTCGCTGGAACCGCGTCTGCTTCTCAGCGGATCGGTGGTTATCTCGGAGTTCATGGCCTCCAACAACACGACGACCACTGACGGCGCCGGAAACTCTCCTGACTGGTTTGAACTGTATAATCCGACGGATACGGCGGTGGATCTGACAGGATGGCATCTTACTGACAATGCTAACGACTTAACCCAGTGGGCTTTCCCTAGCGGCGGATCAATTGACCTCACTCTCAATCCGGGTGAACGCATGCTGGTCTTCGCATCGGGGCAGGATGATCTGGACTATCCGTACGACGATGGAACTTACTACCACACCAACTTCAAGTTGTCCACAAACGACAGCGGGCAGAATGAGGACGCAATGCTGTCCGACTCCGCTGGTGTGCTCGTTCACGGATACGAGAATTACGCCCGGCAGTTTACCGATGTTTCGTATGGAATCCACCTGTCCAGTGCTTGGTGGGATACGTTGGTCGGAGAGGGTGATCCCGTCGCCTATCACGTGCCGACCGCCGGTGACGCATCCGACATGCCCGACCCGGGAGTCAGCGAAGGCTGGACTGCCGCCGATTTCGATGACTCAACGTGGACCGACTCGATGCTCTTCGGAGCCGCCGGTGTTGTAATAAGTGAAATCAACACGGGTGTTCCGAACTTTGTCGAAATCCAGAACGTTTCGGCCGCCGCCGTGGACTCCACGAACTGGACCGTGCTTCTTAACGATGCGGTCGGCGGAGATATCAACAGTGTCGACGCCGATGTCTGGGCCCTGCCAAGCTCCCTTGCCCCGGGCGAGGTGATGTATCGCACTGACGATCCAGGCGACAACTACTGGGGCGGGAATATTCTATGGGATATCGACCAGCCCGGCTGGGCGATGGTGATCGATGACCTAGGCGAGATCGTGGACTTTGCGGTATGGGGTTACACTGAGGCGCAGATCGCCTCGTTGGATATTAGTTATGGCGGCTTTTCGAATATCACGGTGGGCGAACAGTGGCGCGGCGATGGTGTGGATCTTGTCGGCGGAGGCGATCCCAAACCCCCGCAAGACGCAATTGCGTTTGGATCCGTCTGGAATTACATGCACCCCCTGGACGGTCAGGATCCAGCCTTGTCGGATGCCGACTTCAACAGCACGTGGATGATGTCGGCGGGATATGACGGACCGGTGTTTGACAATTCCGGCCAGGCGATTTTGGGTTTTGGATCAATCGACTACGGGACGGTTCGGACGAACATAGGAACGCCTCCCAGCGGTAGTCGCTACACGGGGTATTTTCGTAGCGATTTTGTTCTCGACGATCCGATGATTGAGGTCGGTATTGAGATTCTAAGCGACGACGGCGCCTTTATCTACATTGACGGCGTGGAAGTGGGGAGGAACAATATCTCGCCCACTGCGACCGACACGTACACGGTTTTCGCGATTAACCATACGTATCCCGATGGGACTAACGTCGAGACACAAACCAGGACGCTTTCCATCGCGGATCTCGACGCCGGGACGCACACGATCGCCGTCTCCGTTCACCAGGCTAATACGGGTAGTTCGGATATGGGGCTCGACTTACGCTTGTTCGGTCGTCCGCTCATCGGTGGGGAGTTGATGCGGAGATCCGGACAGTCCGACGGCGATACCGAATCTGACTTCGATCCGAACGACGAATCCACCAAAGGCGTGCAGAATCCGGACGTGATCCTGCCGTTCGGTGTGGTCCTCGACACAACTACGGGCATCGGCTTCAGCGACAATCAGTCGGAGTTTGAGGATGTCATCCAGACCGACGTGAGCGACGAGATGCAGGGCGTCAATGATTCAATCTGGACTCGCATGGAGTTTGTTGCATCCGACGATCTCTCAGCGTTTGGATCGCTGACGCTTGGCATGATGTACGACGATGGGTTTGTGGCGTATCTAAACGGCGTCCAGATCGCCCAGCGAAACGCTCCGCTTGCCCTGGCGTGGGATTCGTCCGCCACGTCCGTTCACGGCAACTCACAAGCCGTTGTCTATGAAGATATCGATGTTGGCATGAACCTGCTTCTGGAAGGCGCCAACGTGCTTACCATCCACGGGCTGAACGCCGCGGCTGATCCCGCTGATTTCTTGATCCGACCGAAACTGGTCGCCACGGGCGATGCGTCAGTACCGAGACACTTCGCCGTCGCCACGCCGAATCAGACGAATACTGACCAATGGTGGCAGTATGTGGAGGACACCGAGTTCGACCATGACCGGGGATTCTACATCGATCCGTTCGATCTGGTTATCACAAGTGACACGGCGGACGCGCAGATATACTACACGACAAACGGTGCGAGCCCGCTTATGTCCAATGGCGGAATAGACGGCGATGCGACGCTGTACGCGGCGCCTATCCCGATCAGCACGACGACTGTCGTGCGCGCGGTCGCCATAAAGACCGATCATGCGCCCACAAACGTTGATTCGCACACCTACATATTCCTCGACGATGTCATAAACCAGCCGGATTACCCAACCGGTTTTCCAACGTCCTGGGGCTCGCATCCGTCGGAATACGGGATGGATCCCGACGTGGTCAACAATCCGCTGTACAGCGGTACGATCAAGGATGACCTGAAGTCTATTCCTACGATGTCGCTTGTCATGGATATCGATGATATCTTCGGGGCGGGCGGTATATACAGCAATACCGGCGGGTCGGGCGTTGGCTGGGAGAGACCCGTATCGGTTGAGATGATCAATGGGGACAGCACGACAATGTTCCAGGAAAATGCGGGAGTTCGCATTTACGGAGGTGTCGGGCGAAACAGCAGTTTCGAGAAACACACGCTGCGTCTTCTGTTCAAGTCGGATTACGGTGATACGAAGCTGCGATATCCGTTGTTCGGCGAGGACGCCACTGACGAATTCGATACGATTATCCTCCGCGCAGGGTTCAACAATACGTGGCATAGGCATAGCGGCGGCGAG
This sequence comes from Phycisphaerae bacterium, assembly GCA_030745875.1. Lineage (GTDB taxonomy): Bacteria > Planctomycetota > Phycisphaerae > SM23-33 > SM23-33 > BS750m-G57. The sequence goes on along the minus strand of JASLNT010000025.1, from coordinate 3,003 downwards.
GAGAATCGGGCGCAGTATATTCGCGACGAGTGGATCAGGCAGACCCAACTGGATATGGACCAGATCGGATTGGCCGGTACGTTCGTTCACCTTTACATCAACGGGCTGTATTGGGGGCTGTACAACCCGGTCGAGCGAGCTAACGCCGATTTCGCCTCCAGCTATCTCGGTGGTGTGAAGGAAGACTACGATGCGCTGAACTCCTATCCGCGAAAAGTCGTCGATGGCACGGCTGACGCGTGGATCGAGACGCAGAATCGATCCGATGAGATCCCTGTCGATTACGATCGCGTGGCTGAGTATGTCGATATTCCGAATCTGATCGACTACATGCTGGTGAATTTCTATGGTGGAAACCAGGACTGGGACGATCACAACTGGTACTCGGTTCGCAAGCGCGAGGACCTTGCCGAATGGAAGTTCATCAGTTGGGACTCCGAACGCATACTTGAGTCGATAACCGGATCCAATCGGACAGGCATTAATCAGCATAACAAACCTTCGAATATCTACGCCGGACTCCGGTCGCTTCTTGAGTTCCAGGTTGAGTTTGCCGATCGTGCGCATATGCACCTGTTCAACGGAGGGGTGCTTACGCCTGCGGCGACTACGGCGAGATACCAGGAGTTGGCTACGTTCATCGATCGCGCCATTGTCGGCGAATCGGCTCGGTGGGGCGATTCCAGCCGAACCAGCGATCCCTATACCCGCGATGATGAATGGGTGGCCGAACGCGACCGCCTGCTCTACCAGTATTTCCCCCAGCGCACCAACGTGCTGCTCGGTTTCCTCCGCGGCGCCGGTCTATATCCGAACCTCGATGCGCCTGTCTTCAGGATCGGCGGGTCCTATCAGCACGGCGGAGAGATTTCCCATGCGGCGCTGCTGAGCATGTCCAGCGGTGCTGGTACGATTTACTACACCACCGACGGGACGGACCCGCGAGCTTCCGGCGGCGCGGTCAACGGAACGCAGTACAGCGGAGGGAACATAACTCTGACCCAGCCCACTCGCGTGCGTGCACGCCGCTACGACAATGGCGAATGGAGTGCTCTCAATGACGCTACGTACTACATCAACCCGCCCACAGCGGGCGAACTGACTGTTACCGAGATCAACTACAATCCCCACGCTCCAACTAACGACGAACTGGCCACCCAGCAGGTCGGAGACCTGCCTTTCAAGTCCTCGGACTTCGAATTCATCGAGTTGTACAACACGACCGGTCACACGATCGATTTGCTTGACGTTGAGTTCAGCCGGGGCGTGGAGGTTACTATATCGTCCGGACAGCAGACGACCCTCCCCACCGGTCAGTATGCGCTGATCGTCGCCAATCTCTCCGCGTTCGAAGCTCGCTATGGGACGGGTCTCAACGTTATGGGCGTATTCACCGGGTCGCTCGACAATTCCGGTGAGATGCTTACTTTCGGCCACCCGGTCGAGGCTACGCTTCAGGAGCTCGTATATAATGACGCTGGCGCCTGGCCGAATCGTGCTGACGGCGGAGGAAGTTCGCTGGAACTGATCGATCTTCAGGGCGATTACGCAGACGGATCCAACTGGCGATCCAGCAGCGAGTACGGCGGGTCCCCAGGATTCGCCGGGTCCGGACCGCGGTCAGACGTGGTCGTCAACGAGATAATAACCCACAGTGATGAACCATTAACCGACGTCATAGAATTGCATAACACTACGGGTTCGCCGATCGATATTGGAGGATGGTTCCTTAGCGACGGCGGGGGTGACTACGCGAAGTTCGAGATTCCCCCCGGGACGATTATTCCCGATGGCGGTTACGCTGTTTTCTACGAAGGGCACTACTTCGAAGGGGCTTTTGAGGTCGACTATGCTACGGAATTTGGCGGCCCGGGCGAGAAGGACTTCGCACTCAGCGGTTCGCATGGCGATGATGTTTGGCTGCTGGAGGCGGATGTCTCTGGCAAGCTGTTGTCGTTCGTGGACCACGTCGAGTTTATCGGAGCTGTCAACGGAGAGTCGTTTGGACGATGGAATAACGGTGTCGGCGATTTGTATCCGATGACATCGCTCACGCTGGGCGCCGCCAACAGTTTTCCGCGTGTCGGTCCGGTGATAATCAGCGAGGTTATGTATAACGCGCCGGATCCGGACGGTCCGGGCGGTGTGGACCCGGGCGATCTGGAATTCATTGAACTGTACAACCCAACGTCTGAAGCAATTCCCCTAGCCGCCTTCGCCAACAGCCCGCACGGCGGTCCTCAATATTTTGCCGATTGGCGTCTTCGCGGCGGGGTCGACATGGAATTCGATCCGGGCACAACCATTGGCGCCCAGAGCATGCTGGTCATTCTTTCCTTCGACCCGAACGCCCCCGTTAACGCCGCCCGTGTTGCTGACTTCAGATTGCACTATGGCATCGATGCGAGCGTTCCGCTGACGGGCGGTTACCGTGGAGTGCTGGACAACGGCGGGGATCGCATAACGCTGCAGCGACCTGACTCACCAACGGCTGTGGAGCCTGATTTTGTTCCGCACGTCTTTGAGGACCAGGTCCGGTACGACGATCTGGCGCCTTGGGCGACTTCGCCTGACGGTTTGGGCGATTCGTTGCAACGTACGCCGATCAACGGCTGGGGCGACGATCCGGCCAACTGGATTGCCGGCACGCCCGATCCCGGCGCCTATGCGTCGATCAACAACTCACCGGTCGTGGACAATCCCATCGCCGACGTGACTGTAGACGAGGATGCGGTCGACACCGTTGTCGACCTGTCGGCTACGTTCTCCGATCCGGACCTGAATACGTTTACGCTTTCGGTTACGGGCAATACCGACGCAGGATTGGTCGCTGTCAGCATGAATGTGGATCAGCTTACTCTGTCGTATCTCGCTGACCAGAACGGTTCGACGGACATCACAATTCGGGCGACCGACACCCTGGGCGCATGGACCGAAGATACGTTCACCGTAACGGTCAACCCCACGCCCGACCCGCCGACGCTGAACAATCCCGTCGCTGAC
>JASLNT010000024.1 GCA_030745875.1 Phycisphaerae bacterium | reverse complement strand
TTCTCAATGATCAAACGTAATCTGGGCAGCGCCCTGAATGGACGAAGCTACTGGTCGCAGTGCAGAGAACTGATGCTTCTTGCGATCACACACAATATAATGATCATCATGCCTGCGGAGCTTTTCTACAGAGCAGGTCAGAACTATTTTATCTCTTGGGCCGATAAGTGGTTATCGTTCTTTTACCCTGACCCGGTTCTTTTCCCTTACGGACTGACCCCAATGCCCCCGTGTAGGTGCGTCAGAAACCACGTTACGAAGCAGGCCGATAGGATCCAGAAGAGGCGTGCGGCCCACTTCTTGACGTGATTTAAGCATGGCGCGTCTTCGTGTGATGCGGTTGAAGGTGACGGATCTTCGCCGCCGCGTTTGACAGAGGATTGTGCGGATAGGTAACGGTCTATGACCGACTTGGGCATGCGAAGCTCTCGTTGGCGCGAGCCGGTGGTCGGCGGGCCTATGACGCCATGTCGCTGCAGTTCCGCCATGAGACCTGTGGCCCGCGTGTAACCGACCCGCAATTTCCTCTGTATGAGCGAGATGCTGACTCTTCGGGCCGCACAGACAACACGAACCGCGTCGTCATACAGTTCATCATCAGGACGATTTATCGCAACCATGCCGTCTCTCCGCTCACCAAAGCTAGTCAATGCACTCCAGCACCATGCCCAACAGTTCATTTTCGAAGTCCAGGTCGCACCGGCCTGAGACGCTGCGGGTTTGTGCAAGCGAATCGATCAATGCCTTGCTGATTGCCTTGGGTCCGGACCTGAGGAGTGACTCGCTGAACTGGTAGGCTCCGCGCCCGCGGCTGCGTGTGATGAAGCTCACGTTGCGTTCGCTGCGAGGCAAGCGTACAAATTCTATGTTCAGGCGGTTGACCTCCGGCAACTTGTCGGCGATGCGTTTGAATGCGGTGTTGAAGTTGTCCTTGAGCGTGCCCTCGGGCTCGAATCCCTCCCGAGAGGATTCCTCCTCATCCCGCAATACCTGTTCGGCCGTTTTGATGCGATGAGAGGCCAACAGGCGGTACAATTCGCGGTTGAGTCGCACTGTCTTGCGACCCATTCGGACCATGGATTCATACTCCACCGCCGAGAACGAACAGATGACGTGATCAGGAAAAGCCTCACGGAATGCCTGCGCCCAGCGGAATCCATGTCGCGTCGCCGTCCACAGCAGGGAGCCTTCAAGCGTGCTGACGCCCTTGTCGTAGTTGTCGGTAACGAATCGCAGCACCTCGATCTTGGTCTCGATACGAGTCTCATCGAGAAGCTGCAGTACGTGTGCGTAGAGGTTGTCTGTGCTTGCATCCCGAGACTCGTTGATCGGCATATGGAACAGATCGTAGTCGAACATACCATGATCATGCGTTCGTAGGACGTACATCCCCTTGCAGTAGTACCACGTCCAGCCTTCCGGGGAGCTCTTGGGGTAAAGCCGTCCCTGTTCGCATGAGAAGTAAGCCTGGCGTTCCTCGCGGAAGTACATCTCCATGTTGCGGTAGATGTCCATGACTTCCGGAGTGGCCTTGAGGAAGACGCGCGTGAAGCCTTCCCGGCCTTGAGGTGCGACTCCGGCTACAATATTGTACCCGTGCGGATCGGCGTCGTGGCAGTTCTGCAGCAATTCGCGGTAGACGCACCATGGGTTCCTCCAGTCCTTGGCGCCATAGCCCAGGGTCAGATTCGTGTTGTGTTCCTCCTCCGTGCCGTCAGGATACTCACACACGAATACGACCTGCTTGACCTCCTGCCCCTTGACGTTGCGGGCGATGGTGCGGAACGTGACTTTCTTGCGCCCGATATACATCAGGACATCAAGGCCTTGTCGCAGTGCGGCGACGATGCCGAGCTTGAACCCGCTTCCGAACATGCCCATGGTCCTGTCGTCGCCGGCCTTGTCGGTGAAGCCTACGAAGAACAGGGCGAAAAAATCCGCCGTTCCGGCGTTTTCGAACAGAATGTAGGTTCGGTTGCTCCGACTCTCGTCGGTTGGGCATGGTGTGCTGTCGCTGCTGTTGGGTGTCTGTGTCATGTGCGTTCTCCTTAGGATCATGTCTGACGGTTCGGTGAGAGAACTTCTCTCGATCCGTATCAATGGTTAATCTTTTGCGGGCAATTGCACAAGTGGGGTGGTGGGGCGGCGAGTCCAACCGGCTCTCGAGTGTTGCACTTCTGAATGGAAGGGTGTGTGCGGGTGTGGCGTTTTTGCACGCCGAGCCCGTCAGACAGTGATGTTGAGGGACTTCATCAGACGGTGAATCGTCGTGCGGTCCTTGCCGAGCAGTTCGGCGGCCTTGGACAGATTGCCCCCGGTTCGTTCGAGAGCCTTGCTAATTGCCATGCGCCGAGCCTTGGCGACAACGTCGTCAAGCTTCAGCGAATCGTTCTCCGGCGAGCCTGTCGGTAAGATCAGGTCTGATGCTCGGATCGTATTGTCGGATGTCGATGATTCCCGGACGGCCCTTTCGACGACGGCTTTGAGATCGGCGACATTGTGAGGGTAACAGGCTTGTGACAGCTTCTTCGCCGCAGCGATAGTGAATGCAGAATCCATGTCGTCTGTGTTAGAGGTTTTTCCCATGCTGTTTCGGGCGCTGTGGGCGAACTGCTCGGCCAGCAGGGCGATATCTTCCACGTCTCGTTGCTCCAGTGAGGGCATAGACGCGATATTGTTGCGAATCCTGTCCTGGAGCTTTTGCGAAAGGAGCTTTCGTCCAGTCAACTCCTCTGGCGAAAGGCAGGAAATGCAGACAACGCGAGTGGTGTATACGTTCATCCCGCCCTCGTCTCCGTAGCTCGTTTGCATACGAGCGCTGGTGAAGCGGTCATCGTCTTTACCGTCCAATACGTAACGCGAGTCCAGTCGATCAACCAGTTCATCCTGCAGCGCGACGGGCAGCTTCTCAATGTCCTGCAACACGAGCAGGCCGTCATCGGCGGATTCGAGGTAGATATCCAACTGCCTGAGGCCGTCACTCCCTCCGGAGAGGCGGTAGTGCCTTCTCCCGTTGTAGGCGTCCTTGTAGAACGCTCCGGCCGAGACGCAAAGCAGTGGGGCGTTAGGATTCTGCCGGCCCCACAGACATCGCAGCATGTGTAGCTTGCCGGCCCCGAATGGTCCCGTGAACAGGAAGAGGGCCGGGTTTCGGGAGATCAGGGTCATCAGCCCCTTTTTTGCCCGTACGAAAGCCGGAGAGGTTCCGATAAGCCCAGCTGCGTCCGTCGAGAAGGTGTGGCTGGATGCGTCAGAACGCGCCGAGCTGAGAAGCTCTCTCTGTTTTAGCAGGAAAGTGCACTCGTCGATGAGAGTATCAATCCAGCGTCCATCGCCGTCTTTGTGGACGTGCGCGGCAATCAATGGGTGTACTTCCGCCTGCAGTTGTCCTTTGCGACGCAGCCGCGAACTGATGTAGACCAGCCATGGACGATTGGCCTTGGGTTCTCCGGCGAGTTTCGACTCCAGTTCCAGCAACCAGGGCGCCTGCCGCGGCATCGTGTAGCGGTCGTCCGCCACCAACACCGGGACTCCCCGGCCTGATGCCAGGATTCGCGACACCAGTCCGCTGCCGCTGCCGCGTGCCGTGAAGGTCTGCAATTCCAATCCCTCAACTGCCGCCAGCACATCGCGCAGCGCCCTACGATGTCCCGCGTTTAGTGCGGTAGAGTCAAACTGTATTAGCATCAGAGGCTTATAGGATCCAACCATTCTCTTGTATGTACTACATATTTACAACGTTGTCCATCCTTGTTCCTTCAAATGCGTCCTGTGATGATGTGGCTGTCTTTGAATTCCCTTCCGATAGCAGGAGGTATGGCGCGGTGATAGTCGCCGACGGAAAAACCAATCGCCTCCAGAAATTCAGCACGTGATATTCAAAGCCCGCCCGGCGCCGCGCGCTTAAGACCCTCTCCATAATCGACAATACTATTATCAAAGAGCATCGTTTATGGCTCGGGATGATTTGAGGAACTGTCCCGAATGGCCTGCAAGCGTGGGGAGACTTGAACCAAAAGGTGCGCATAAACTTGCTGAAAGTCGCTCTTTTGTCAGGTCTGTTTTGAGGTGCTTTGCAGCGTAATGCATCGCATTATTCCCTTGGTGATATCCGGATGTGCTGGTATACTATTTTATGCTCTAGCCTGCTTCGGGAGCGGTGAGGGCTATTCTTGACGAAACGAGGCACGGGCGTTCTCGCTCACCGCACCACCTTAAGGCCACCACCGGCCAAGTTCCCCTGTTTAGACGGTTTACGTTTTACACATCCAATTGGCGTTATATGGCCTCCCGGATTCGGGGTGGTCAAGTTGTCGTGAAGGAAATGCAGCAATGAAAAGGCAAAGGTATATCGTCGGCGCAGCGTTTCGAGCGGTCATCGCAGTGGCGGTTCTGCTGGGCGGGACGCAGGACCTTGCGGCCGAGGTGCATAATTGGAACAATGACGCGGGGGGTGTTTTCGGCACGGGCGGAAACTGGCTGCCGGTCGGATCGCCCGGCGTGCTGGACAGCGCAGTGTTCGCTCTCGACCTGGATCCGATTGCCTCGTACATCGTCACGTTCAACAACTCGCGGACGAACCAGAATCTGACCGTAGAGGCCGACGAGGTCACGTTCGCCAGTGAGGCTGGCGAGCATAATACATACACGCTAGACAACGCCTTCATATCCAACTCCGGCCGCCTTCTGGTGGGCGATACGGGCAATCCGCTGGATCTTGCTATTAGCGATGAACTCAGCGTCCATGATGACGGTTCGCTCCGTATCGACCACGCTAGCGGGGTCTCGGTTGGTTACGTGATGATAGGCGCCGCCGTCGGCGACGGTACGGTAATCGTTAACGGCGCCGACACGTCGCTGGCCGCGGACGCCGGCACGAGCTATCTTGGACTCAACGGATACGAAGGTGCGTTGACGTTCAGCGAAGACAGTGCGGGCGATTTCACAGCTTCGTCGCTCTTGGTGGGGTACTCAAGCTTTGTAGGTAGCGTGGGCACGTTGAACGTTGAGAGCGGCTCGCAGGTCGATGCGGCGAGTCTCCAGATCGCCGGCAGCACCAACGGCGTAGGTGCGGTGACGGTCACCGGCGCCGATTCGAGGATTAGTCAGTCGGGTGGTTCGTGGCTCAAAGTCGGCAGACTCACCAGCGGCGGAGCCGGCACGCTGAACGTGCTGGCCAGTGGTGTGTTCAATACGGGCGCGGGGACCACTACCGTAAATACGACGGGGGTGATCAATATCGCCGGCGGAACATTCAATGCCAACGGCAATATTGACATCAACGGAGGCGACCTGATCAAGTCCGACGGCGCATTGACCTGGGCTGGCGAAAAGACGATGACTGTCCAGGACGGCGGTCTGGTGGACATCACAGGCGATTTGACAACACCTGCCGGGAGCATCATCGATGTGACAGGTTTGGATTCCGAATTGCGGATTTCCGGAGCCCTTTACGTAAGAAGCGGTGCGGTCTTGAACGTGACTTCGCAAGGGGCGCTCTCAGCGAGCACTGTGTCTATAGGCTCCGGCGGAGCCGGCGATGGTGCGATGACCGTCGACGGATCGAGCGTTACCCAGTTGGGCGCTTCGGCGCTCGATGTCGGCGGGTCGGCCGGCGGAGGGACCGGTGAGTTGAATCTTCTGGCGGGCGGCGAGTTCAGCACCGGCGCGGGAACGACAACTATCAACGAGACGGGCCTGATCAACATCAACGTCGGTGCGTTCAACGCCAACGGCGACATTGACGTCAACGGTGGGGAACTGACACAGTCCGCCGGCGGGACGTTCGATTGGGCTGGCGGAAACACGATGACTGTCAGAAACAGCGGAATCGTCCAGCTCACCGATTACTACGCGCCGGACGGCGGCACGCTGGCGATCAGCGGGGCGGCCGAAGTCAGCAGTCTGGTCACCTGCATAGCATCCGCTGCCGGGACGACTGGCGCGGCGTCGATTCAGGATGCGGGTTCGGTCTGGACGAGCGCGGGCGGTCTGTATATCGGCGGATCGAATACGGCGGCCGGCGGGACGGGCGAACTGACCGTCGTCGACGGACTCGTGGATGTTAGCGGCACGTTGAAACTCTGGCCGGGCGGTGCGCTGAGCATCAGCGGCGGTCATGTAAAGGCCGGTTCCTTCGACAACTCGGCCGGCGGGACGCTGAACTTCACGGGAGGCGCAATGACTGTCGATGGCGGGACTTTCAATCCGCCGTCGGGGGATTTCGTCCTCGAAGGCTCGGCGGCTCCCGTGCTGAACGTGATCAACGGCGCGACATCCGCCTTCAGCTATTTGACCGTAGCCTACGCCGCAGAGGGCACACTCAACATCAACAGCGGCGGCGCCGTCAGGAACATGTACAGTTACATTGGTGATAGGTCCAGTGGCACGGGTGTGGTGACGGTCAGCGGCGCCGGGTCCACCTGGACCAATCAGACACTTGCGGTCGGCTACTACGGCGACGGGACAGTTAATATCGCTGGCGGCGGTTCCGTGGAGGTCAGCAGTATTTGGGGTGAAACCCGTGTCGGGAGATATTCGGGTTCCACGGGCGTGGTGACGGTCAGCGGAGCGGGGTCCACTTGGAGCAGTAATTGCAGTTCCTTCGTCATCGGTCTGCTAGGCAACGGCAGGCTGGACATTACCGAAGGCGGGGCCGTTAGCAACACTGGATCCATCAACTCATACATCGGCTCATCGTCCAGCGGTACGGGTGTGGTGACAGTCAGCGGCACGGGATCGACCTGGGTCAATTCCGCCAACCTTTATGTCGGTTGGGACGGCTCCGCTACGCTGAATATCACTGACGGCGGCCTGGTGGAGATCAGTGGAGATACCCGCGTGGCGTGGAGTCCCGGATCGACTGGCGCGATCAACTTTGACAATGGCACACTTACTACCGGCGGGCTCATGTGTGCTACGGGCGATCTGAGCGGTACGGGCACGATCAATTCCAATGGCTTAGTCAGCGATGTGGACCTTGTTTTCGATGCTGAGAATGGTCTGGTTAAGACCTTGACCCTGAACGAGCCCGGGCAGAATATCACCGTGAACCTCGACGTAGATGGTTCGGGTTCAATAGGCGCCGGCTACAGCGGGAACGGTTCAATGCAGATTTCAGACGGCATGACCGTGCTGTCGACCGGTGGCTACGTGGGTTACCAATCCGGATCAACCGGTATGGTGACCGTCAGCGGCGCCGGGTCGACCTGGAGCAGTTCCGACGATCTTTGGATCGGATACTATGGCGACGGGGCGCTTTATGTAACCAGTGGCGCGAACCTGAACAACCCCGCAGCCCATATCGCCGAACTATCCGGCTCGACGGGCTCCGTGATAGTTGACGGAGCTACGTGGACCAACAGCGGCGGCCTGGGAATAGGAAGGATAGGCGCCGGCACGTTGGAGATCAGGAACGGCGGGCACGTCAGTTGTACTTACGGGGTCGTCGCCGAGGGCTACATGGGAACTGGTAGAGTTGTTGTAGACGGCGGGACGTGGACCAATAGCGACGGGCTATGGGTTTCCGGGGGCGGGACAGTAGAGATCATTAATGGAGGGGAGGTCAGCAGTACGGAGGGGACTATCGTTGTAGAAGGAGGCGACTTGCCGAGCGAGGTCATAATTGATGGAGGTACGTGGACAAACAGTGGGCACGTGATTCTGGGGACCTATTGGGATGCGGATGCCGAGGCTACGCTGGAGATCAAGAATGGCGGAACGCTCAGCGTAGGCGGAATTCTGGGAATCGGCGCCGGCTGTGTGGTCACCATTCTGGACGGTACGCTCATCTTCTCCGTACCGAAGCCGATAGAAATAGACGATGCCTCCCCTCCCCATCGGCCAATAGGCGGAATCCTGAACTGCTACAGGGCCAACATTGAGTTCAACTGTGACGTTACCGTCGGTGATGGGAGCAGCGATGTGGAACTGTTCTTCGGCGAGTGGCCCAGTATTGAGACCACCATGGCGCTCGTGATAACCGGCGAGGCGACGTTCCTGCGATCCGTGACGCTTTCGGGCGGGAGGCTGTCGGTCGGATCGCTGACCGAGGGAAGCAGGGTTATGTTCGACAGCGGTACGTTCGAGATAACCGGCGGCGATGTGACCATCGGCGCCGCAGGTCCGTTCGGAAGCAGTGTCGAACTGTCCAGGGACCAGACGCTCAGCGTGTCCAACACCGTTACGGTCGAGGCGGGCTCGTTGCTGTCGCTGTCCGGCGGGGGGCTGACGGCCGGAAATGTGGTCAACGAGGGGCGCGTGGAACTCGACGGCGCCACCTCGCTGCTGGGCGGCGGGACGTTCAGCAACACCGGGCTGCTTTCCGGACACGGACAGATCGGCGCGACGCTGGCCAACGCGTCCGGCGGCGAGGTGCGCGCGGCGGGCTTTCATTACCTTCTGTTCACAGGCGAGAACAACACGAACGCAGGCGATATCTACATCACCGGCGGTGTCGCCGAGTTCACCGATACGCTCAGTAACGAAACCGGCGGCCTGATTATCGGGCAGGGAATGCTGATCGCTCGCGGGGGGCTGACCAACGATGGCGGGATAGGATTCTCAGGCGGCGTGAGTCACCTGCACGGCGATCTCGACAACCGACCCGACGGACTGGTCGTTATCTCCGGAGGGGGGACGCTGAACTTCTGGGACGATGTGAACAACGACGGCGAGCTTCGCGCCAGCGGCGGTTGCTCGATGGTCTTCTTTGGGGAGCTGACCGGATCGGGCGATCTTACGGGTCCGGGCACGAAGTACTTCGAGGACGACCTGAGGCCGGGCTCGAGCCCGACTGAAATGAGCATCGGCGGGAATGTGGTTTTCGGCCCGTTTTCCTCGTTGGAAATTGAACTCGGCGGTTTGGCGGGCGGCGACCAATACGACCGCCTCACCGTAGCCGGCAGCTTGACGCCCGGCGGGACGCTGAAGGTGGTGCTGATCGACGAGTTCGCACCGGCCGTTGACGACACGTTCGACATACTCGATTGGGACACCCTGGCCGCCGCGGAGTTCGGCGCGGTCGATCTGCCCGATCTCGTCGGGCGGAAGGTCTGGGATATTTCGGATATGTACACCACCGGCGAAATCAGCGTAATCGGTATGCTGCCCGGCGACACGGATATCGACTGGGATGTCGATGATGCCGACTATGACGCTTTTGTCAGTGTCTTCGGCTCCGCTGGAGACTGGCGAACCGACTTCAATGAGGATGGGCGGGTTGACCTGGCGGACTTCGTCATCATGCGAGGCAACTTCGGATTCGGTGTCGAATCGCCGCTAAGCGGCAATCCCGAGATAACTGCGACACCGGAACCGGCGACGCTGGGGATGCTGGCGTTGGGTGGGCTGGCGCTGGTTCGGCGGCGGAAACGCAGGATGTGTAAGTAATCTAAACAGGGAAAGGGCAGTTCCTGACAGCCCACTCGATTCACGCGTGTCCCGATGGCGCGGTGATAGTCGCCGACGGAAAAGCCAATCGCCTCCAGAAATTCAGCACGTGATATTCAAAGCGCGCCCGGCTCGGCGCGCTAAAACTGAGCGAACAGAAACGACCATTTGTCTGCGGTTTGCTCCAGTTTTTGTCTCATGGTCGATCCTACTCCATGTCCGGCTCGGTAGTCAACTCGGAACAGAACCGGTTTGCCGCTGCTGGTCGCGGCCTGCAGTCTGGCGGTCATCTTCGCAGACATCCACAGCTCCACCCTGGGATCGTTGGCTCCGTGCGTCAGCAGCACCGCGGGATACGAAACGCCATCCTTAACGTGATGATAAGCACTCATCGCATGCAGGCCCCGAAAACCGTCTTCGTTGGTCACCGTGCCGAATTCAGCAATGTTGGGCACGCCGTTGGTCGTTGTTTCCATACGGATCGCGTCCATAACGCCTACGCTGCATATCGCCGCTGCGAACAGGTCGGGGCGCTCGGTGATGGCCCGTCCGATCAGGATCCCTCCGGCGCTGCCCCCTTGCCCCGCAAGGCGCTTTTTCGAAGTGTATCGGTTCTCTATCAGGTATTCAGCGCAGGCGATAAAATCCTTCCAGGTATTGGGTTTAGTCAGCATTCGGCCTGCATGATGCCACTCCTTGCCGTATTCGCCCCCTCCGCGCACATGAGCCACCGCCAGCACCCCGCCTCTTTCCAGCCAGGCGATGCTCAACGGTCTGAAGCGGACGTTGCTCGAAAAACCGTACGCGCCGTAACCGCTCAGGAGCGTCGGATTATCGCCATCCAGTTTCAGCCCTTTCTTGTGAATTATCGACAACGGAACCATCACGCCGTCGTGGCTTTTGGCTTTCGTTTCAGTGGAGACGAATCCGGGCAGATCGTCGAACTTGCCCCTGGGCAGCAGGCCCGAATCGGTGAACTCACCGCTGGCCGGATCAAAGGAGTATATGAGGCTCCCCTTCGTCCAGGAACTTGTAGACACCAGAACTCCCGCCAATCGCGGGCTGGCCGATACAATGTAACCGCCTCTGTTGTCGGGCAGCTCCAGCATTTTGACAGCCGCGTTCTCCTTGTACTCCATCCGGGCGATTCGGTTGACCCCGCCGTCGTTGATGACAACGTATAACGCGTCTTTGGCGGCCTCGATTCGGTCAACGACGCTCCGGCTTGCCGGAATCAGCACGCGGGCCTTCGTTATGTCCGGATTGTTCAGCGAGGTCTTTATCACCTTGAATCGCGGGGCGTCTTTTGCGGTCTTCAGGTAGATGCTGTCGGCAAGGACGGCGAACCTGGTGACTTCGTCTTCAACATCGCACACCCTGACCCACGGGATATCCGCGCTGAGAAGTGTTTTCACGGGCGCCGCGTATAGCGTCAGTTCATTGGAGTCGCCGTGTTTTATCTTCGCGATCGCGAAATCAGAGTTGGCGGGAATGGAAATGCTTGGAAAATCCGCCTCGCCCAGCTTAACCAGCTCAGATATTCCCCAGCCCAGGATGTCCTTATCTTCACCCTGCCGGTCGCCAAGTTTGTGATAGCAGACCTTGCTCTTCTTGTACACCTCAGTCGCCGGCGCGCCAGCCGCGAGTTTCCTGCGTCTGCAATAGAAGAACCCCTTGTTGTCGGCGGACCACGCCGGGTAATTGTAGGCAGTTTCAATTCGGTCGATCGTATCGGGCAGGTCCTTTCCGGTCCGGACGTTCAGAACGTGCAGCACGGTCTCTTCGGAGCCTCCCTTGGCTAGTCCGTAGACCACAAACCGCCCGTCAGGCGACGGATTGTACGTGCTTATCGAATAGTGTTGACTGCCAACCGAAGGGATCTTCTCTGGATCGATGAGCAGTTTGTCCAGATTGTCGGCGCTGAATCGAACGTAGAGCTTTGAGATGTTGTCGCCGGCGCCCATTTTCGTGTAGAAGAGCGTTCCATCGGCCAGTCTGACCAGACCGCGTATCTTATGTGCTCTGCCTGAGTCAAGTTCAACCAGCCGGGCCAGCAGCGCATCCCTTCCCGGCAGCGCGGAAAGCACTCCGGCTGCGTAACGGGCCTGCCCCTTGATCCAACTCCGGACTTCCGGGGCTTTGACGTTCTCCATATAGCGGTACGGGTCATCTACTTTCGTTCCGTAGTGTTCATCAATTACGTTCTCGATTCTCGCAGTCGGGGGTCCCGGATCGCCCCCCGGTTCACATCCCGCAATCAGACAGACGACGATCGCCAATACAGCGACAGTGAGATTCTTCATTGCTGTTTCCAGCGCGGTTAGCGTTTGTTGCATACGGTCCTTATTCCTGTTGCGGTTGAATGTCGGGGCGAATTCACATCCGGTGTGCAACGGCGCGAAGCTGATTGTCCTTAGACGAACCATAGCAATCTCCCTGTCATTCCGGGCGAGTCTATCGGATTCATCCTGAGAAGGAAAGTCACGTCCAATTGCAAATCCCCGCCTGCCGCGGCAGGTGCGGGTCCATATTGGTTATTCTGTTGTCGTCACCGTGTTTGCTTCTGAGCTTTTGGTGATTAGACATTCCGAATCACGATGATTCCGATTCGTGTACTGGACATTCCGCGCCGGAGCGTTTAGATTATTGCAATCGCCATATCGGGATGGCGTGTGTTAGTGTGTTTGAACGTTTTCCATCCTTACAATGTTTCTATAGGCTTTTCAATATCTTCACATTCCCGTAAACATCAAGAGGCAATCATGAGCAAGAAAGTCCCATCCGATATCGATATTTCCAGAGCATGCAAACCCATCTGCATTTCCGAGATCGCCGAGAAGGCCGGAATCCTGCCCGGAGAACTCGAGCCGTACGGCGACGTCAAGGCCAAAGTCAAACTCGACATACTCGACCGCCTGAGTGACAGGCCCAATGGAAAGTACATCGACGTGACGGCTATCACGCCGACCCCGCTGGGCGAAGGCAAGACCACCACCGCGGTCGGGCTGGCCCAGGCGCTGGGGCTTATCGGCAAGGATATCTTCCTGTGCATTCGCCAACCGTCAATGGGCCCGACGTTCGGGATCAAGGGCGGAGCCGCGGGCGGCGGATACAGCCAGGTAATCCCCATGGAGGAGTTCAACCTGCACCTGACGGGCGATATTCACGCTGTGGGAGTCGCCAACAACCTGATGGCGGCCGCTATCGATTCGCGCGTGCGTCACGAGGAGCACAGCGATGATGAGAAGTGGGCGGCCACCGGTTTGCCCCGTCTGAATATAGACACCGACACAATCACCTGGCGTCGCGTTGTGGATATCTGCGACGCTACGCTCCGTTTCATCAAGACGGGCACGAGCGACAATTGGCTTGACGGACCGAAGCGAGACACGGGCTTCGATATCGCAGTGGCGTCGGAAGTGATGGCGATCCTCGCTCTGGCGACTGATTTGAAGGACATGCGCAGGCGGTTTGGGAATATTATCGTGGCGATGAATAAGGACGGCGAGCCGGTGACGGCTGAAGATATCGGGTGCGCCGGTGCGATGACCGTGCTGATGAAGGATGCGATCAAGCCCAACCTGATGCAGACCATCGAAGGGCAGCCCTCGTTCGTGCACGCCGGACCGTTTGCGAACATCGCACACGGAAACAGTTCGATAGTCTCCGACCGGATCGCGTTGAAACTGGCTGACTACGTGGTTACCGAATCGGGCTTCGGAGCCGATATCGGCATGGAGAAGTTCTTCAACGTCAAGTGTCGCATTTCGGGGCTCAAGCCCGACTGCGTCGTGATGGTGGCGACGATTCGAGCGTTGAAAATGCACGGCGGCGGGCCGAAGGTCACCCCGGGCAAGCCGCTGGCCAGCGAGTACACCGAAGAGAACCTGCCCCTCCTGGAGGCGGGCATCTGCAATCTTACCCGTCACATCGAGATAGCAAGGCAGTTCGGCGTTCCGGTTGTGGTTGCGGTTAATCGTTTCCCGACCGACACCGACGCCGAAGTCGAGTTCGTCCGCGACAAGGTCAACGAGGCCGGCGGAGAGGGCGCATTTGTGAGCGATCATTACACGCACGGCGGCGAGGGCGCCCGCGAGTTGGCTGAGGCGGTTGTCGCCGCGTGCGAGAAACCGTCGGACTTCAAGCTGCTGTATCCCGACGACATGTCGATCAAGGACAAGATCCTCACTATCGCCCAGAAAGTTTACAACGCCGATGACGTAAGCTACAGCGAACTGGCCGAGCGCCAGATAGCGTCATACGAGAAGGCCGGTCTCAGCAATCTGCCGATGTGCATGGCGAAAACGCACCTTTCGCTGAGTCACGACCCGAAGCTCAAGGGCGTTCCGAGCGGATTCACCGTGCCTGTGGCGGAGGTAAGAGCCTCTGCAGGAGCGGGATTCCTCTATCCGCTGCTGGGCACGATGAGAACGATGCCCGGCCTGCCGAGCAGACCGGCGTTCCTGGGAATCGATCTGGACGACGACGGAGAGGTCATCGGGATGTTCTAGTCGCTTACAACAACTGAAACGACACCAACAGGCCCACAGGCAGCAATTGCTGTTTGTGGGCTGTTGTTTTGAGAGCGTCTATTGCGTTGACGCCGTTGCACGCGGCGCGGGTTTGCGCCCGACCGCCCAGGGCGCGAACCTGTTTATCAGCATTATGATTGGGGACAGTATCGCGATGGAGACAACGGCGTAGAGGCAGGCGAAGCCTAGGTCGATCGATCCGAAATTGTCAACTCCGAACGCCTGGAGCGTGAACCGTCGAATAATCGCCGGCGGGTACGCCTCCATCAGGTAGATCAATATCGTGTTTGCGCCCACGAATCGCAGGATCGCATTGGATGGGATGAACCTGCAGGCGATGTAGATCAAAGATATTCCACTGAGCGAAAGCGCGTAGAAGCTGAGGTAATTCCGCGAGAAGTTAATATCGATCGCTGACCCGCCGTACGCTGCGTAGGTGAAACAGAACACCGTGATATTCGCCGCCAGCACGCCGACCGGGACATAGGGTCTCCTCTTTACGAATCTCAGCGGAGCGTCGCTGACAAGATGCTTGCGGCCGACCGCGCCCAGTGCGAAGAAGACCATCGCGGTGAAGCATCGGGGAAGGTTCAGGTGAATGTTGGCCTGGGGGTAAGCGGCCAGTGCGTAGTGAACGCCCGTGCAAACGCCCGCCAGAACAAGGAACGACTTGTAGCCTTTAATCCTTGGAGCGATAAGGTAATAAACTACGCTCACAACGAACAGGACGCCGAGGAACCAACTGGCTTGGAACGTTGCGATGTGGTACAGGGGCTCCAGCGGTCCGATAGTCAGGTCCGGCGTCCTGCCGAATTGCCTGCGCAGGAGGAAGAACGCGTATTTCAGCGACTCGAAAATCAGGTAGGGGACGGCGAGAGTTCTTATGCGCTTGGCGACGACCGTTCGGAGAGAGCCCTGATCTTTCTGCGAGAACAGCAGCCCGGCGACAAGAAAGAACAAGTGTACGTGGAACGAATAGATGTAGGCGCGCGCCGGGAGAGTGTTGTCGGTGAAATAGTGGCCGACGACTACGAGGAATATCGCAATCGCCTTCATGTTGTCGACCCAATCAATCCGTTTGGTGGTAATCTCGTCGATCACGGTTTTCCTGACAAGTTTGCGCCCGCCTCCGATGCGGGCCTTTCCAATGATTGTATCGCGTCTCGCAGTGACGTCAACGCAGTTCTCGCTCGGGAGGCTCTCGGGAGGGCCCGTTGTCTGCAATACCCCGAAACCCAACGGCGGGTTATGGTTAGATACGCGCGTGCGGGGTGTCTGGCGGGTTATCTGTTGTAGTTTTCCGCCTCGCGCGGGGGCTCATGCGTCTGTTTTACGCTGTCTGGATGATTTTTGCGGTGTCCGCCGACGAGCTCCAAGCCGTACGATTCGGGCCGAAGCTCCTTGGAGGGAATGCTTTGCGGGCTCTATCGGTCTGTTGCAGCGGTGGTAATAAATAATCAAGTTTCGTATTATCACTTGCCGACAAGGCAGTAAAAGGCTATATCTGTGGTCTCAGGGCTATATTGTGCCCGAGGTTGTCGGTATGCTGTGAAGGAACGACTGCAGAATGCTCTGGAGAGCGTCAACTATATGTACCGTATGTCTCACAACGGCGCTGGTTGTGTGCGGTTGCGGCGGTGCGGCGCCTCAGCGGGGCAGAAGACTGCTCGCAGAATCGCAGAATAGTCTTGTGCGCCGGGACTACGCTGGCACAATAGAGAAAGCCAACAGGTTCCTGCTGGAGTTCGGCGGGACACGAGAAGCAGGCAGGGCCTATTACCTGCGAGGTAAGGCCAAGCTGTCGCTTTCGAGAACCACCGAGGCCAAGATGGATCTGCAGGATGCGGTAAGTCGCTCCGGCAACGCCGACGTGCGGGCCAATGCGAGACTGGCGCTCGGGCAGATGGCTTTCGACAACGGTCAGATGGTTCTTGCGGAAGATTTGTATCGCAAAGCGGTCGCCGATATCGAGGTCGGTAAGCCTCCGGGCGACCATGCGAGGTATCGTTTGGGCTGCGTGCTTCAGCGAAGAGGCCTGTGGTCGCAGGCGGAACTGGAATTCCGCCAGGTAGTTGAGTATTTCGCCAACACGGAGTTGGCGCGGCGGTCGAGCAGGCGTGTGAACGCGACGGCCTGGACGGTGCAGGCGGGCGCTTTCGGCAGCCGGGCTCGGGCCGCTGTGTTGGTTAAGAAACTGCGCGCCGGCGGATTGGCGCCCGATATTAGACCGGTGCTTGGTAAGTCCGGACCATTGTATATAGTTGTCGTCAACAGATATGGAACCTATCAGCAGGCCGCCCGGGCGCTCAACAGCGTCAAGAGACACCAGGCGGATGCATTTGTGACGGTGAGGTGAGACTATGAAAACGTGCAAGTGGAGTTGCGGGGTCGCAGCCGTTGCGGTCATGATGCTCTTGGGCTGTTCGTCCGATCCGCCCCCTCCGAGTACGACCAAGATTCCCGCTCAGTTCCTTAACAAGTACTGGGCTCCGCAGGAGGCTCCGGTCGCCCGGATTATCCGCAGGCAGTACCGCTTGAGGGAAGGCGACTCGTTGGAGGTCATCTATCACGTCCGCCACCAGATGAATGAAATCTACAGGATCAAGGTGCAGGACATTATCATTATCCGCTTCCCGTACCAGCGGACCCTCGATCAGGTCGAGCAGGTGCATTCCGACGGGAGACTTCATCTGGACCTCGTCGGTCCGGTCAAAGCTTACGGGCGGACTATCGATGAACTGAACGCCGAACTTACCAAGCGTTACTCCGCATTCCTCAAGAACCCGATGCTGACGGTCAGCTTCAAGGAATCCAACGTTAAGATCCGCGAACTGAAAGAGGCGATCACCACGTCTCCGCGCGGGCAAAGTCGACTCGTCCCCGTTACTCCCGACGGTACGATGTCGCTGCCGTTTATCGTAAATGTCCGCGCCGCGGGCAGGACCGCCAGCGAGATTCACGAAGTGCTGAACCAGGCCCATCAGGATATCGGTCTGGATGAAATCGAAGTCACCGTCAACGTGCAATCCGTGGCGCCGCTGAGGGTCTTTGTCTTCGGAGAAGTCAAGTCGCCCGGCGCCGTGCTTAACGAACCGGAGCTGTCGACCTCCGTCAGCGAAATGTCACTGCTGCAGGCAATCGCCCAATCCGGGGGATATCTTCCCGGACGGGCCGAACTCAGCATGGTTACGCTCATGAGGCGCAGGCACCTGCCGAAACCGGAAATCGCCATCATCAACGTTTTTCAACTGCTCGAGAATCGGGAAAGGGCCTGCGGAAAGCCTGTTGTCGCCGATTCGTCGAAGCACAGATATGACATATGGCTGGAGGACGGCGACGTGATCTACGTTCCGACTTCCGAAATAGCCAAACGCGCCGATTACATCGAACTGGTCTGGACACGCGGTATCCGCGCTGTGACAAACCACTCGTTCACCTACACCGCCACTGACGTGGTGGACTGGCTTGGTCCGAATCCTTAGGCGACCTGCTGCGGACCGGCTTTGAGAGGTATAACATGGCTGTAAGATCTGATCGAACATTACGTGAGCTCATCCGGGTAATCGCCGGACGGTTCCTGGGCATGGTTGTCATCTTCCTGCTGGTGGTGGCTGCGGCTGTCGTGGTGACATGGCGCGCGCCGAAGTGGTACCAGAGCGAGGTGCAACTGCTAGCCAAACCCAACGGGCAGCTCTCGAGCCCGCTGGATACGCCCGGTGCGATGAAGGACGAGGTCGTGCTGTACATCTCGACCCTCAGGGCGTTGATCTCCAGCGACCACGTACTGGGATCGGCCCTTCTGAGACTGGAAGAGGGCTCCAGCCCGCCGGACCTTCCCGAAGGCGATGACGATGCGGCGCTGGCGGCGTGGACTGCAGCCTTGAAGGCTTGGAATACGAAGGTCAGTGAATTCGTAAGCGCCACCGCCAACGCCGACGAGATCGCCAAACTGAGACAAAGGCTGTCGGTGGTTACCCCCGGCGGACCCGACGCGACCTTCACGCAGACTCTGAGAGTCCAGGTGAGCTGGCCGGAAGAACGTGAAAAGGCCGCCAAGCTCGGAAAAGACTCACGGGAATTCGCCGTTAAGCGTGCACGGGATCTGGCGTCAAACGTTGTCGCCGCGTACGAACAAAGATCCGCGGAACTCGAATGGGAGCGTTCGACCGCTGCGACGAAGTTCCTGTCAGCCAAGTCGCTAGCCGCCGCTGAGGCCGATCTCGACCAGGCCGACGCCGCCTATAACAAATTCATCGCCGGACAGGCTCAGGCCGATGTGCTGGACATGCAGCATATGGCTGGACGCGGCGGCGGATTCGGTACGGGCAAGGCCAGTCTCGCCACCACCTACGCCGGAGAGATGACCAGCATAGAGGAAACAATCGCGGGCCTCGAATCGATCAAGGGCGCTCTCCAGACCCAGTTGGATCAGGACGATGACGACGCGATCGCCGTCCCTGATTCCATCATGCTGTCCAACCAGTCGGTAAGGGCGCTGGAAACGAAGATACTGACGCTGAAACTGACTATCAACTCTCTGGCGCCGCGATACACCGAAGACTACAAGGAACTGCAAACCGCCAGGTCGGAACTGGCTTCCGCCCGCAAAGAGTTCAGAAACGAACTCAAGAAGCAGTTGACGCGGACCCAGCAGGCCCTGGATGCACTGGGCGCCAAACGCGACAAGATTAACACCAGCGTCAAGGCCCAGCGGGATCGCCTGGAGGAGCTTGCGGTGCTTATGCCCCTCTGGGAACGCCTGACCGCGGAGAAAGAGGCGGCTCAAGCCAGATACAATACCGAGAAGAAGAGGGTGAAAAACGCCATGACCGCCAAGTTGTCACACGTGGCGATTCTGTTGACGGTTCTGGGCGACGCATCGCAGCCCGATCCGGAGAAGCCCATCAAGCCCATCATGTTGTTGAACTTGATTCTCGCAGTTGTCGGCGGGTTCATTCTGTCGCTGATTTACGCATTCAGCGCCGACCACTTCGACCACAGCCTCAAGGGCGTTGACGACGCCGAGCGATATCTCGGTGTTCCGGTGCTCGCATCCATACCCAAACTCGGGCGAAGAATGATTCGCACCAAGGGAGGTGTTTAAATGACCCAGACAACCGCTCAGGCAATACCGAACGGTCAACCGGCCAAAGCGACGCTGAGCCCCAAGGCCAGAGACGTCTTCAGCAGCTTGTGGGCGTCGGTGTTCTATTCGGGCAAGGTGACCGGTAAGGCGGTCCTGCTGTGTTCCGCTGTCCGCCAGGAAGGCGCCAGCACCACCGCATGCGCCCTTGCGCTGGCGGGCAGCCTGCCCGCAGGGGCCGACAGGGTGGCGTTGGTTGACTTCAACCTCCGCGATCCTATGTTGCACCGGATTCTCAAACTCAAGCCCGGTCCGGGCGTTAGCGAGATTATCACCGAATCTCTCGATCCGGCGTCTGCGGCGCAGAGAGTCTCAAGCGGATTGGACGTCTATGTCGCCGGAAAGGGCGCCGGGCGCAGCCTTGACGTTCTTAAGAGTCATAGCGTCCGCGAATTCTTCAAAATGCTCGAAGAGGGCTACGATTACATCATCGTCGATACCGCATCGGTGAATCATTACCCTGACGCCCAGATACTCGCGGCCACCATTCCGGACGTCATACTTGTAGCGCGTGCCGAAAAGACCCCGCGAGAGGCTGTCGGCCAGGCGAAGAAGCGCCTGGAGGCCGGAGGCGGGAAGATCGCGGGCATGGTGATGAACCTTCGCACGTACCCGATCCCGCGGTTCTTGTATAAGAGAGTATAACGTCGGCTGGCGGATCTGCTGATGCGCCGGTTACCGGGCGATGTGGCGCGTGGCGCTCGAGCGTTCGTTCGGCGAGTTAAGTGAATCCGCGTGAGGCGCGCATGACGATATTGGCCCAGCAGAAAAACGATCCGGCGATATTGACCGCAGCGCTGCTGCTGGTCGGCGGTGCGTTTGGCGTTGCGATGGTCGAGCCCAATACAATTCCATGGGCTTTGGCGGCGATTCCCGTTCTGGGGCTGCTGGCTTACTGGATCGCGCGGTGGGACGTGATGGTCCTCACGTGGTTGTGGGTTTTCTCGTACGGTTGTCTCGACCTGGACGCGTTGAAGATCGAGATACCCGGGTTCCCCACGATGAGTCCTCCGCGTCTGATTTTCATTGGTGCGGCGATGGCGTATCTGCTCTATTTCCTGCGGCGGGGAATGTGGCGTTTCGATCGCAAGGCTCTCTGGATATTCCTGGCGTTGGTGTTGTATTTGGGCTGGAACGCCAATAATTTCGGCTGGTACGCCCAGGTCAGCGCTTTTCGGAATGCTCCGTACTACAGATATTTCGAAGCGTTCCTTCTTCCGTTCATCATGCTTTGTCTGGTGTACAACGTTGTCAGCAAGGAAAACCAGGCGATCTGGCCGTTCGTGTTGGTCAGTGTTTTCGGATGGTACGCACTATACATAGGCTACCTTCAGTTCGCCTACGGAGCCGGGATGCACTGGGCCAACTCGCTGATCTGGCCGGACTATATTGTCGCGGCGAACCAGGCGATTGACCTGGAGCGCGCACGCGGTCCGTTCCGAGGAGCCGGTGCGCAGTCCACGTTCCTCGTGGCGATGTTCTACATGAATATGTTCAGCATCCGCCGGATTCGCGGGCTGTATCGTATTGCGATAGGCGTGCAGTTGCTGCTGATTCCGCCCGCCATCTTCTTCACGGGCGTGCGCGCCGGTTATGTGGCGTTTCTGCTGTGCGGAATTGTCTGGTTCCTGTGGGCCGAACGACGACGGGCCGGACGATTGAAACTCGCCGTCGCCGCGATGGTTATTTCCATCGGCGCGATTGTGTTCTGGGGCAACCTGTCGGGTACGGACCGTCGCAGCGGAGGCGTTGCGCAGGAAGGTCCCATCCGCGCGCGTAGGATTCTGGCGGCTCAGGCGTGGGAGTTGCTCCAGACCCATCCGCTTACGGGTGTCGGTTTCGGACATTTCATCGATCACCAGATCCAGATGCCCCGCGACCCGGAGTCTCTTTCGGGTTTGCGCCTTGTCATGGTCGCCCAGCACAACGTGTTCCTCACGATGGTTTCCGAGGCCGGTCTTATCGGTCTTGTGGGGTTGCTGGCGGTGTTTATCGCGGTGTTCAGGGAGTCAGTGAGCCTGTACCGCAAGATCCCTCCAAATGCGTCGGGGTGGGTGTCGCGCGAGTTTGTCGTCGCGTTCTGGATAATCATGTTGAACTACATTGTTTGCGGTATGTTCCGGGATATATTCTGGGAGATACCGAGTTGCGTGCTGTTGTGGTCGATGGCCGGTTTGATCGTTGGTTATAACCGGTTGCTTGAACCTCACCCGATCGATGTCACCAATGGCAGGCAGGTTCGCCCCTGAGCCCTGAACGCCCGCAGGGAGACGCCATTTGTCAGTTGTAAGAAGACTGTACCGCGTTGGCACGCTGGGTGAGTTGATGGGGATCCACGTCTCGGTAACCATCCTGCAGCGGGCTCTTGGATTTGTCAGGGTGCTGGTGCTGGCTTGGATGTTGGCGCCGGAGCATATGTCGCTCTGGGGGCTTGGCGTGATGCTCTTTACGATTCTCGGTCCGATGATGACCCTGGGAACCGACAGCGGGACCGAACGGTACGTTGCACTCTTTGAGGCCCGTGGGCGAACGGATCTGTTCTATCGCAAAATGCGATTTGGCGTGTTGGGGCTTGTGTTGCTGGTCGGAGCCGGACTCCTGGTCAACGCCGAGCATATAACCTCACTTGTGATCGCGGCGGGCAAGGGCGTGTCCGGCGTGACGCGCGACCACCAGGTGTTGATATGCTGGTTGGCTTTGGTTAATGCGATGTTGTGGGCTCTGCAGCTTAATGTGCTGTCGTTCCTGAAGGGCATGCGCGTCTACAGGATCGTTTCGGTTATTCACATACTCTTCAGCGTTCTGTTTACCGTGATGGCGGTGGGGGTGCTGTGGTTCTGGCCTACGGCGACTGCAGCGTTGCTTACTCACGCCGTATCGCTTGGGATTTCTCTGGTTGCGGCTTGGGGGTTTCTGCATTTCGGTATTGTGCACACCGGCGGCCGTCGGCGTCGCGGACCTGACAGACGCAAGACGCCCCGTCCCGGACATGTCGACAGACGGGCTCCGATACCCGCCCAGAAGCTTCCGCGGAACCTGTTTGCCCGCTTGGTGACCTTTGGGTTGATCTCGGTCCTGGGCACTGCGCTGTGGAGCGTTAATTCGTACATTAGCTTCTACATGCTTTACAGCCATCAGGAATTGAGCAAGAGTCAAGCCGGCGTGTTCTTCGTCTTCATGCGGTTGGCGCATCCTGTTGTGCTGCTGGCCCACGCCGCATGGGCCGTTTTGTTTGTGCACGTGGCGCGAAGATGGGAGTCGGGCCGCCGCGACAAGGCGATGGATGTCCTGGAGACCGCCTACAAAGGCATCGCAATAGCGATAATGACGCTTGCGGTGATCATCTATGCGACGGCTCCTTATTGGATTCGGATTCTGAAAAGCCAATACCACTGCGGTGTGGGGCTTGTCGGACCGTTGATGATGAGTTTCCTGGCGGTGGCGTTCATGGCGCTGATGACGATGGTGGCCCGCCTGCGCGAGCGCCCTGCGGTGATAGCGGCTGCTGCGATGGTTTCCGGAGCAGCCAACGTTCTTCTGGCGAATATTTGGATCGAGCAATACGGGGTCATCGGCGCAGCATACGCCTCAGGTGTTGGAATGTTCATTGGGGTTGGATTAGTCTCGGTGGTATTCCTCCTGGCCTCACGCGTACGCCTGCACTGGAGCACCCTGGGCGTTCTCCTGCTTCCTGCGATACTGCTCCTGCCCGCCTGGGCGGCTGTCGCGGGATGGGGCGGAGCAGTTGCGGTGATGCTAGCGACCCCGCTGGTTTTCACGACGGACCAGAAGAAAACGTTGATCGCGGGCGTCAAGACCGTTGGAAAACTCACCGGGGGGAGCGGCCCGTGACGAGAGTATCCGTTATCATCCCAACTCACAATCGCCCGGACTCGCTTGCGCGAACGGTCGATGCGCTGCTCGCTCAGAGACGATCGCCCGATGAAATAGTCATTGTCAATGACGGACAGGAGGAGCTTCCCGCAGGCCTTGGCGAATCAATAACATCCGCCGGCGTCGCATTTGAATATTGTGAATATCGCACTGACAAACCGTCGGCAAGCGCCTCGCGCAACCGCGGTATGGAGCTTGCTTCGGGTCAGATACTGGTGATGGTGGACGACGATGTGATCCCGCCGGAGAACTGTCTGGCCGATCTGGTTGAAATGTACGATCAGGATCCGGTCGGTGCGATTGCCGCTATTGGGGCTCGACCGGTCCCGCCTCCGGCGGAGAGTCGATTCGGTCGCAGATTGTGGAACTTCCTGGCCAAGATGCTCGGAGAGATACGCTGGGCTCCGCGCCTCTGCAGCGCACGTTACGTAGCTCTGCGACCAAAGCTCAGAGCACGACTGACGCCCGGAAAACCGATGTCGGGCTGTCTGATGTCGATGCGTCGCGAGGCCGCGGGGGAGTATCGCTTCGACGACGAGTTTTTCTGCGGATACGTTCTGGGTGAGGACCGCGACCTGGGGTTCCGCATAGCAGTGGAGCGCCCGGTGTTCCTCGCAGAAGATCTGACCGTGCTGCACGATCCGCACCCGGGCGGGCGTCCCGATCGCGTGAGGATGGGCCGCATGCTCGTATCGTCAACCCTGCACACCGCGTGCGAGTGTAACGACAGCGGCGCCGGAACCGTGTTGTTGCTTGGATACGAGTTTGCAGGGACGTGCCTGCTGCACACCGTCTGGGGCCTGGCGATGGGGAAGAAAAGCAATCTGCTCTACGCCTGGGGTATAGTCGCTGAACTGTTTTCTCGCCTTGGCGGTCGAATTGCCTCAATGATACGAGGATAACGCTCCGACCGCTGCGGGGCGACTGTTGCATTTTGCGGTCTCTTGGCTTATTGTTCTGAGCATGAAAAAACTCATGAAGAGAATGGTTTTTGCGGCGGTGGGGGCGGTGGTTATTGTCGCGACGGGAGGATGCGGCAGGGCTCATTTCTTCGTTGAAACCGACGGGGGCGCATCCGGGGCGATTCCGACCGCTCGAAAGCTCTCAGCGCCTCGCGGGCTTGCGATGTTCTCCGGTCACACCGCCAGAAGCCTCTCATGGGATGATGTTCGCAACGCCATGCGGTGGGCCGACGTGATCCTTGTCGGCGAGCAGCACAGAGATGCGGTCGCCCACGAGGTCGAGTTGGCGCTGGTTTCTGATGCGATGAACCTTGCTCCGCCAGCGGGCGTGTCGATGGAGATGCTTGAGCGCGATGAGCAGCGCATTGTCGATGCGTATCTGGCCGGTGAGATATCACAGGCCGAATTCGTAGAGCAAACCGGTTCTGCGAATTGGGCCGCCAAGGGCAAATGGGACGATTGGTATCAACCGATTGTCGACGCCGCCCGCGACGCACGCCTGCCCCTGATAGCCGCCAACGCCCCGCGACAATACGTCGTCCAGGCCCGCAAGCAGGGATACGGGGTGCTTTGGGCTCATCCTCCAGCCGAGAGGAAACGATACTTTATCCCCTCACGCATATTGACCGGGTCGTACGCCAGGCGATTCATGGGGGAAATGAGTCACCATTCGACCCCGCCGGTTAAGCGCAAGGGCAAGCCCGCGACCAGGCCGACCACAAGGCCCGCAACGATGCCTGCAACAACACAGCCGGCGAAATGCCCCGCACGAGCCCGATGCCCAATGTCCCGTCGCCAGCCGGACCTCAGCACCTTCTTCCGGGCGCAGCTTCTATGGGACGCTACGATGGCCGGATCGATCGTCGAGGGACTTGACGGCGGTCTAGCTAGAGTGATTCACCTTGTCGGGCAGTTTCATACTGATTTCGACGGTGGTACGGTGCAGTATCTGCTCGATCTCAATCCGGACCTGAAGATACTGACGATCAGCCTGCAAAACGCCCACGCCAGGGAGCTTCGGCCGGTTGATGAAGACCGGGCCGACGTAGTTATTTATACTCTCGCCGAGCCTCCTGAAGACAAGAAAACCGATTCGGATGATTCCGCCGATTGATTGTCAGTCGTACGGGACAGACCGCATTACAACGTGAGATACGAAGCTACAACAACATCTTAGGAAAGGTTGAATTATGAAGAAGAAGATCGATCGTAGAAGTTTCCTTACCGGTTCGGTGGCCGCTGCTGCTGCGGTTACGATGACGGGTTCATCAGCGTCAGCCAAGTGTGGAACTTGCGGCCCGGTAGGCAAGAAAGACCACAAACACCAGGAGTATTATGAACTCAGGGCCTATCGCATTCCGAGCGCCGAGAAGCAGGCCATCATCAAGGACTACTTCGCCAAGGCGTTGGTTCCGGCACTGAACCGGTTGGGGATCGATCGCGTCGGCGTGTTCGAACTGTGCGAGGGCGATGATCTGACGCTGTGGACGCTTATACCCTACAAGACGCTCGACTTGATGACGGCGTTGAACGGGAAACTGGCGGCCGACACGGCCTACCAGGCCGCAGCAAAGGATTTCCTGGTCGGTTCAAAGAAGGACCCCATGTACAATCGCATCGAGAGCTGGCTGATGAAGGCTTTTGAGTGCATTCCCGTTCTCGAACTGCCCGCTGAAACCAAGGCCGGTAAGGACCGTATCTTCGAAGTCCGTGTCTACGAAAGCCACAACGAAGACGCTGCTCGCCGCAAGGTTCACATGTTCAACAACGGCGAGACGCAGGTGATGCGCGACACGAAGCTGGCTCCGGTCTTCTTCGGCGAGATGCTCATCGGCGGAAACGTGCCGAACCTGACGTACATGCTTTCGGCTCCGGACAGGAAGGCCCACGGAGAGCACTGGAAGGCTTTCGGCGGACACCCGGTGTGGAAGAAGATGCGGGGCATGAAGCTGTATGCGGGCACGGTCTCAAAGATCTACAACTACTTCCTCAAACCGCTTAAGTGTTCGCAGATATAAACGCTGCGGATCCAGAGACAACCATAGCGGGAGTTTGACTTGCGCGTACTTGTCGTAATGTCAAAATTCGTCGCCGGCGGAGCCGAGACAACGGCGTTGCGCCTGATCGACGCCCTGCATGGAAGAGCCTGCGAGTTTGTCGCCGCCGCGGTAAAAGGCGGCGGCGAGCTCGCCGGGCCGCTGCGTCAGACCGGAGCCGTTGTTTACGACGGTCTGGCGAAGTTCAAACGCGATCCGCTGGGCCCGTGGCGCCTGGCGAGAATCATCAGACGCCGCAGAATCGATGTAGTGATCTGCGTAACGGCCCCTCGCGACGCTCTGTTTTATTCAACTCTCGCCGGACTTCCGGCCTGCCGGTGCGTCCCGACGATATGCTGGTGTCACTCTCGCCCCGAAGGCCAGTCGGGCAATTTCGTTCCCAGGCTCAGGCGCTATCGGAAGATGGGTCTGCTGCAATCGGTTGTCTGCATCACCGGCGCCCAGCGACGAATGCTTGTCGATCTCGGACTTCCCCGACGCCGTGCCCCGCTGATTCGCAACGGGATCGATCCGACTCGGTTCGCTGAGGCAAGCCCGGTCGATCTTGGTGTGCCCGCGGGCGTTAAGACGATAGTGCAAGTCGCTAACGTTATGCCCGACAAGGATTTCGAGACCTTGCTGGCGGCGGGGCGGTTGCTGAAACAAAGGCGGGGCGATTTCCGCATCGTGTTGGCGGGGCGGGGTACTGATTCGGCGGAAATGAGCGCGCAGATCAAAGCCGCGGACCTGGACGATACGATCATCTGCGCAGGTCATCGAGACGACATTCCCGGCGTGCTGGCGGCGGCGGATGTCTTTGTCCTGTCGACGAAGGGTGAAGTATCCAGCATCGCGGTGCTCGAGGCGTTTGCCTCAGGAACGCCTGTCGCGGTTTCCGACATTCCCGCGTTTGATGAAATGCTAATCGACGGGCAAGAAGGCCTCCGCGCCGAAGCGGGCGTTCCGCAGGCTCTGGCTGATGCGATGGAGAAGCTTCTGGACGATCAATCCCTGGCCGCGAAACTTACCGCCAACGCCCGCCAGCGCCTCAGGCGGTACGAACTGTCAACAATGGTCGGGCGCTTCGACCGCCTCTTGCGCGCGATCAGTCAGAACCGCCTTTGACGTTGTTGAACATTTTGGGAGCCTTGGTTCCGGGCGGGTAGTACCACAGCGATTCGAAATACTTCTTGTCGACTGCGTAGGTGTCTATCGAATCCTTCTCCCTGTCGTACGAGTTTGGAAGGGCTCCGTATCGCTTCATCTCGCGGATGTAGCCCGGGCGCGGTTTGAAACCGGGCATGTCGAATCGCTTGATGGTGTTCAGGTTCTTCTTTCCGGCTGCGATCAGACCCAGCAGCGCCTTGTAGTCCGGATCGTTTGTGTCTTTGAAAACCTTCTCGCAACGGGGAATGTCCTTACCGTCTTTGGTTTTCTTCGGAGGCTCCAGGCCGCCGGCTTTTTCCGCCAGCGGGGCTGTCAGCAGTAGCGATTGGGCGGGATTGGTGAAGTCGAAGAGGCGGTGGCGGCTGTATTTGAGGCGCGGGTCGCTGTTGTTGAACCGCCAGAACGACATTCCCAACTCGTCGGCAATGCTGGATGGGAGCTTTGTGCGGGATTTGTGGCATGAACCGCAGCGTTTCTTGATCGCAGCCTGGTATGGTTTCAGTTCGGGCCAACCGCGGTCGGTGTTTACCTGGCGGTTCTGCTGGTATCCGGCGATTGATCCGCACCCGAGGGCTGCGTACGTGCCGGGATACGGCGCCCCGGCCTCGATCCAGTATCTGATCGTGTCCTGCTCTTGCTGGGAGAGTTTGACCTTGTTATGACCTTCCGTGATCTTCTTCATGATCGGGCTGGATCCGGAGCCCACAGTTCGCGGAGCGCGGTTTCCTACGGCGATATTCCGCCCGTCGGTGAACTGTTTCCTCCACGTGAGCGTGAAGTAGCTGGTTGAGAAGATCGGCCCGCGTCCGCCTGTCAGGATCGCGCTGCCGTTTTGCTTTTTGGAGTTATGGCACTTGATGCAGTGTTTATCGAGTATTGGCTGGATGTCGCGCGGGAAGTCGAAAATGTCGGGCACGCCCTTGTTGGGCGTAATTGTGCTGGGGGTGCGTTTCATCGCCTGAGGCCGTCCGCCGGTGGGGCGATTGCTGACGATCTTCTTACGCTCTTCGTGACAACCCACGCAACTGGTCATTTCTCCGGGCATTACGCTGACGAAACTGTGCATCCGCTTTACCGAATTGTTGTTTGCGTCCAACGCCACGAAGAAGAACGCTCGTTTGGCGGGCAGGAGGAAGTTCGCCGATCCGTCTTCCTCGACAGGCACAGTTCCCAGTACGCGTTCCAGCGTGAATGTCCCGCCGTAGCTCATCGGGTCCATGCCGCCTGTGAAATTCACCGGTTTGGGCAGCGATTCAACGATCAGCAGTTTTTTGATGTCGCCTTTCTTGACACCCTTCATGTTCCGCCCGTTATAGACGTCCATAAGCATGAGTTGCCCGGTCGCCATCGAAGGATTCACGCGAGGCGGACGCAACCGCTCGCGTTTTCGGGGGATGAGCGGGCGCGGTTCGTGCAGTTGACAACCCCCTCCGAACCTCTTGTCGAGAGTGTAAATTGTGGTGGTCTGGCCTCGCGGATTCAGCATCACCAGGTCTCGCCTGCGTGCGGCGATGAAGGTGTCCGCCGATATGGCGTACGGATCGCGATACCCGTTTCTGGTGATATTCCGCATCGAACCTCTGTCGTCTGGCCCGTTCTTGTCGCTGACAATCGCCACCGCCCCGGTGTGCTCGTTGCCTCCGTGCCCGGGCGAATTGATCAGCAGCACGTCGCTCGTGCCTGGAATCGGTTTGGCGTCGATGAATACTGACCCTGCGTGCATGTTCCCGAAGTAGACCATCTGCCCGGTCCCGTCGGGATTGGTCGTCCAGAGGTGGTGGTAGTCGACCTGCGAGCGGTCCACGTATTCCCATCGCATGTAGAGGATTCGTCCGTCCGGAAGCGGCCAGGGGGTGTTGTCCTGCTCGACATTCGCCGATATCTGCCGGATGTTCTTACCGTCGGCGTCGCAGTAGTGCAGCACCGCAACCGGCGTCAGCCAGCACTGGACCCATCGTTTCACTCGACTCGAAACGAACATGATCTTCCCGTCGGGCAGGAATGTCGGCTCGATATCGTCGTACTGGGTCTTGGTGATCCGCTTGAGTCCGGTTCCGTCTGAATTGATCTGGTAGAGATTGAACGGGTCGGTCCCGCTCTTACGCCACGAGAATACGATGGTCTTTCCGTCGTAATGAACCGCGGGGTCTCGCACCGATCCTTCCGGATCGTCGACCAGGAGCGTGATCTTGCCCGTGGCCAGGTCGAGTTTGCACAGCCTTCCTTCCTTGCGGAAGAGTTTTCGTTTGGAGTCGTAGGAGTAGTATCCGAAGTTTGCGTACCAGTGTCCGTCGGCTCCGCATTCGCGTGCTGCGAAAACGATTTCCTTCACGCCGAGTTTCGTCAATGCTGATGCGTCAATTGGTTTGGGCTCCGGCGGCGGGGCGGTGGTTGTTTTGGCGATCTTGATCCCGCCGATACTGAACTCCCATATCGACGCGAGATTGTGAGAACTGGCTTTGGTCGCCAGCAGACGGACGAAACGCCCCTTGCCATTGAGGCCCGAGATCTTCTCTGTTCCGCCCTTACCGGCGGTTTGCGTGTGGACTACTTTGAAGGTTTTACCGTCGTCGGACACCAGTATCTTGTATTGCGTCGCGTGTGCGGTTTCCCAGCGAATCGAGATGTCGTTGATCGGGAAAGACTTGCCCAGATCGATCTGCAGCCACTCGCCGTTGCGGCCAATTGGTGTGCGCGAGGCCCATCGTGTGCGCGCGTTACCGTCGAATGCGTATTTCGCCGGATAATTCCCGGGATGCACTGAAGAGGCGGTGACGACCATTTTCGGTCCGGCTGCTTCGGCGCGGTTAGTCGGCAGTGTCGCAATCGCAACAACAAGCATCGAAGAAACCGCCGCAACTGTCATCCTGTAAGGCATGTCGATCTCCTGGTTTGCTCCCCCTGACGCGGGGTATGCATATCATCTATTATCTCACTATCAACAAACGCTTTCCAGTCCGGTCGCATTGCAGAGAAACCCGCGAACTTACGCGTCGCGATCGAGTGGGCCCAACCGCCGCATCCGAATCTCCGGGAGCTTCATCCTTTAGCATTCTCTCAACGCCCGACCATGCCTACAGGAACAACCACAATGTTGTCAAACCAGGCGTCCATGCCGTGAGCCCGCACGCCTATAGCGCCCGAAAGGACCGGCGATGCTTTGTCTGTGACGTCTATTCTCAGCCCTTTTTTCGGGTCGGAAGAGGGATGCATTCTGTTGAACCACACCCTGATGCGATTTCCTTTGACCGCGACCCTGATCTGGTTCCAAACCCCGGGGGCAACCTTGCAGTCGAGCTTGCTCAAATCGAACTCGGCCAGCGGTTTCCAGTTGTTGTTCATCTTTCCAAGATAGAGCTTCTTCGTATCGAAGCCGACATAGTACCCCTGCATCTGGTCGCTGTGATCGCCCGGTTTGTTGACGCGGAAGACCAATCCGGCGTTTCCGGTTTGGCCTTTGAGCATAACGACTCCCTCAAGCACATAGTCCTTCCACGCCGGATCACCGGCGATCTTTTTGGATCCCGATGCAACTTTCAACACGCCGCTGCCTTTGACGCCGCCGGACCCGAAAGTCTTCCATCCGGCGCGGGATGCGGTCTGGGGATTGTCCTGAAAATTATCGTAGAAAAGCGCGTTGCATTTTCCCGTCACGTATTTGAGGCATGCCTCGGACTCTGCGAATGACACTGGTGTGGCGTCGGGCCACATCAGCCCGCACCAGGGAACCGTGGGTTCCGGTGATCCGTGTTTGGTTCCCCAGTACCACCTGCAGTTGGAGTTCCCCACCAGCAGTTCCCAGCACAGGTACACGCCAGGGGCGCTCTTGCCCGCGGCGCGTCGTTTTTCGAGCCAGTGGATAATCTCACACGGTTCGCCGTTGCTCGGCCGCGGCGCATACCATCGTGCGCCAGCCTCGGTGAAAACCGTGCCTTTCTTTGGGTTCATGTCAGCCTGTCGGTCCCAGCCTCCCGAGCCCCACCTGTAATTGTGGGCGTTTACTATGTCCGTGGCTTCGTTGTCATTCCAACAGGCCAGCACCGGATGGACGGGTTTGACTTCCTTGGCCCACTTGTAGCCCTCCCTTCGGAGAGTGTCGGAGAAATTCCCTTTCTTAATTCTCGGCTCGTTGAAGATCTCCCACCACAACACGCGCTTGTCTTTCCTGAAGGGGCGGATTACTTCCTGGATGTAGGGCTTGAACTTCTCGATCTTCTTGGGGTCGCGGTCGCGGTCCTGGGGGCTGGCGGCCCAGCGACCGTTATGGTAGCCCTTGATGGGCTTAGTCGGCTTTTCGAGATAGATGTCCGCGTGACGGTGACAATCGTCAAAGAAGCAGAAGCCCGGTTTGATATTGTGTTTGGCGCAGATCTTCAGGAACTTCTCGATGTTCGCCAGGAAGACATCCTTCTCCTTGTCGAAGTTGATGTTGTGGAGGTAGACCCTCAGCGTATTGATCCCGTAATACTTGCTGGCCGCAGCCAATTCCTTCTCTATCACATCCGCCCGGAAATCGTGCCAGAGCTGAACCTGGTTTACCGCATACGCAGGGGTGTAGTTGGCGCCGACGAGTCCGTCAGTGGGCGGTTTTGGATTGGCTTGGTAGACCTTGTCGGCGGCTTGGGCCGTTGAACCGAGACATAGCGATAGTAGAATCAATATGCTGCTTTGTTTCATGGATGTTATTCCTCTTGTTCTCTTAATATGCGCCGCTCGACAACTCCCCCAGAGTATTCTCTTTCGAGCCGGACTTCAATTCTCAATGCGACTATCTCGGATGGGCGGATCAGTCGTCCGACGCGATTGACCCGCTCATGTGCTTCGAAAGTTACGCAAGGGGCGCGATCTGGCCGATATATCAACGTGACGTCTCCGAAATCAAGAACCCCGCATGATGCAGTGGTTGCTGTTACTCATCGCTGCAACGCACGATGTGTAATGTGCAATATTTGGAAAGGCGATGCGCCCGATCGCCTTTTGCCTGAGCACATGCGCAAACTGCCCATCGAGCTCAGGACAATCAACCTGTCCGGCGGGGAGCCGTTCCTCCGCGACGATCTGGTCGATTTTGTTCGCCAGGCGCGGTCGAGATGTCCGAAGGCGGTTATCACAATATCGACCAACGCCTTCCTGCCCGATCGCATCGCAGAGAAGATGCCCGAACTCAGACGGATCGATCCGGATATTCGCCTCGCCGTGAGCCTGGACGGTCTTGCGGCCGCCCACGATCGCATAAGGGGCGTAAGCGGGGCATACGACCGGGCCAGGGGTCTCATAGACCGACTCGGGGCGGACGGATATCGCGGGATCCGTCTGAGCATGACGCTCAGCAACGAGAATCTTGACCAACTGACGGACGTGGCTCGTCTAGCCGACAAACTCGGTCTGGAGCTTGGAGTAGTCGCAGCACACGGAGCCGGAACGCATCTGGGCGTGGAGCCCGACGATGTTGCGATCGAACGGGCGCCCGCGTGGTTGGCGGGGGCCTTCGGGCGGATCATCGCGCCTCGCCTGCGTTCCTGGCGCTTAAAGAACTGGTTGCGGGGGCATTTTGCGTGGCAGACATACCATTATCTAACCGGACGTCTGTGGGAGATACGCTGCGGCGCGGCTAGAGACATGTTCTTTCTGCAGGCCGACGGCGAGGTCTACAGTTGCTCGGTTCGCGGAAAAGAAATGGGCAATATCATTGACCAGGAGTTTTCGGAGATATGGACCGGTCCGCAAGTCGATAAAGTCATGGAGTTTGTGCGACGCTGCCCCGAACGATGCTGGATGATTTGCACGGCCCGGAGCACATACCGCGCCAGGTGGTTAAGCGTTCTGGCTTGGATCGTGTGGAACAAACTGCTGGCGCACCTGCGCTTGTTCCGCGTGCGGAATCTCGCCCCGGACGACCGGGGCGATGAAGGTCGGGGGGGCGCAGCGTGAGGATCCTGCATATCGACAAATTCCTGCCCGGTTGGGGTTACGGCGGAGGTGTTGAAGCGTGCATTGGCGCGATGGTCGGCACCCAGCAAGCCGCCGGGCACACCGTGATGGAGTTCGGGACCGTACGCGGGGGCGACGAACCGGAAATGCCGCGATTCTTCGATTTCACCGCATCGAAAAGCCCTTTGAACCTACCGCGAATGATCCACAACGCCGAAGCCGCGGACAAACTCGAGAAGCTGCTGAAGCGCTGCAGAGTCGATGTCGCTCACATACACAGCATATACCACCATCTTACCCCTTCGATCCTGCCCGTGCTCGCCAGGCGTCACATAGGGATTGTGATGCAGATGCACGATTACCGAATGGCGTGTCCGGCAAAGCACTTCTTGCGTCCGCGCGATGGGGTTCATTGCATGCGCTGTCAACCTAACAAGTATTTTCATGCGGCCGGTAGGGGGTGCTCGGGGTTGGCTGGCGCTGGTCCGGCTGTGGAAAGCTATGTCTCGCGCCTGACGCGAAACTACTTTCGCTGGGTGGATTTCTTCATCTGCCCAACTCGATTCATGCGCCGGATTATGCGGAACATCGGCGCGCCGCGGTCGAAACTGATCGTATTGCGAAACATGGTGTCAACTCCCGCCAAGCCGAAGAAGAACAAGGAGAAACCGCGCCAAGTGCTCTTTGCCGGGCGGATGAGCCCCGAGAAGGCTCCTGAGATGATGCTCGATCTGGCGGCGCGTGTCGACGACATTGATGTTGTGATGGCCGGAGACGGTCCGATGTTGGACGAACTGAAATGCGATGCTTCGGACAGGGGGCTCGATAACATTACTTTCACAGGACACATTTCCTGCGATGAAGTGGGCGCCCTGATGCATAGTTCCGCTGCGGTGATAGTGACCAGTCGCTGGCTGGAGAATTCGACTATGACAATGCTGGAGGCGATGCTGGCCGGTCGATGCGTGATTGTGCCTGACCGCGGACCGTTGCGGGAATGGATCGATGACGAGCGGACGGGGCGATTGTTCAAGCCTGATGACATCGACTCGCTTGTCACCGTTACTCAGCAGGTATTGTCGAACGCTGCAGCCAGGCGTCGTATGGGACGGGCGGGCAAAGAACTTGCGTCCGCTCGCCACGATCACGCACTCATAGCGGATCGCCTCGAAATACTCTACACGGAGGCCGCCGCCCGATGCGCATTGCGATGGTAGGTTTGCGGGGCCTCCCGGCGCGCGGCGGGGGGGCTGAACGCGTGGTGGAGTGTCTGTCCGACGAACTGGCTTCGCGCGGGCATGAGATTATCGTCTACGGACGCCGGGACTACCTCCGTGACGCTCCGCCCTGGACCGGTGGGCGAGTTATTCTGACCCGAGGCGTTGGGGGCAAGAACCTGGAGACCTTTTCCCATACGGCGACGGCTGTATGGGACGCCATGCGGCGCGACGTTGACGTCGTGCACGTGCATTCGCCCGGTCCGGCCTTGTGGAGCTGGGCCAGCGCGCTGACCGGGCGGGCGGTTGTTTTCACTGTGCACGCTGCTGACTGGCGGCGAGACAAATGGTCGCTCCCGGCGAGAATGATGCTCAATCTCGGTTTGCGGGTCGGGATGCGAGTCGCCAGGCGCGTGACAGCCGTTTCCCAGCCGCTGGCGACGGAATTATCCGAACGTTTCGGACGAGATGTCGCGTTTATTCCCAATTCTGTGCGCCCCGTTGAACCGGTTGAGCCCGGACCGGTGCTCAGCGACCCGAAATGGGGGCTGAGCCCGGACAAATACGCTCTTTTTGTGGGGCGAATCGAACCGGAGAAACGATTGGATGTGCTTCTCAGCGCCTGGCGGAGAGCTTGCGGGGATTTGCCCGACTACAAGCTTGCCGTCGTCGGGGACTTCGCGGGCACAGCGTACGGGCGCCAATGTCGACGAAACGCTCCCGATCGGGCCGTCTTCCTGGGTTTGCAGCATGCTGACGATTTAGCGGAACTCTATAGCAACGCTGCAATTGTAGTTCAGCCCAGCGTGTTGGAGGGCATGTCCCTCGTTTTACTGGAGGCCGCTGCATATGGTCGGTGCATTCTAGCTACGAGAATACAGGAAAATGTGAGTGTTTTGGGCGATTTTGGTGTATACTTTAGTGGAGGCGATGTTGATGAACTCGCGGCTTTGATGTGCCGATACTTAGGAAGTGAGCCTGACAGGCGCTTCCTTGGAGATCGGGCTCGTTCAGCGATTTTTCTGAAACCATCGTGGAGTGATGTCGCTGATTTGATGGAACGTACTTACCGACTGGCGCTCGAATGATCGCGGAGTTGGAGGATCGCCAATGACTCGCAGTATTGCAGGAAATATGCCCACGCTCGATACCGGTCGCTGGGCCAGTCCTGATATCGCCCGTACCAGACGCCCCAGAACCGAGCCCGCCAAGTCGGCTGTTGCTCTGCCGGTTATCCCTCAGGACACTCATGTTTACAGCATCGTTAAGCGTGCTGCGGATATTGTTGTTGCTGCAACGATGCTGGTGCTGTTGGCTCCGCTTATGGGCGTGGTGGCGATTCTGGTTAAACTCACCAGTCGGGGTCCGGTGTTCTTCACTCAGACTCGAATCGGGCTCGACGGCCGCCCGTTCACGATGTACAAGTTCCGATCGATGCGCCAAGGCGCCCAGAACGATCAGCATTTTCTTCTGGACCTGAACGAACAGGACGGACCTGTATTCAAGATCGCCAATGACCCGCGCCTGACGCCCATAGGCAAATTCCTGAGAAACTCAAGTCTGGACGAATTACCCCAGTTCTGGAATGTTCTAAAGGGCGAGATGGCGATTGTCGGTCCGCGCCCCCTCTGGCAGCCTGAAGCTGAAAAAGCCAGCGATCGCGCCCGATTGCGCACGCGGGTGAAGCCCGGGCTGACGTGCCTGTGGCAGATATCGGGTCGAAGTGAAGTCGCCTACGACGAGTGGGTCGAACTGGACCTGTATTACATCCAGAATCGCTCGCTGCTCCTCGATCTGCTTATAGTCGTGCAGACTATCCCCGCTGTCCTCAGTGGGCGTGGGGCCTACTAGCGGAAAACACCGTGTTTCTGTTCGCGTAACTCATTTTGCAATAATGCGCTACCGCTTTGCGCAGGCTTAGTCCCACCGTCGTCTCAGATTGGGGAATAGCTTATTTCACTGCCTCTCAAACTCTGCCGATAACTCCTCTAGGAGATGTAGGAGGCTCCCCAGAGAGATGTTTCGCAGAG
Source organism: Phycisphaerae bacterium (assembly GCA_030745875.1). Classification (GTDB taxonomy): domain Bacteria; phylum Planctomycetota; class Phycisphaerae; order SM23-33; family SM23-33; genus BS750m-G57. The sequence goes on along the minus strand of JASLNT010000024.1, from coordinate 39,374 downwards.
AACGTAAATCCGGTTCGTCCAGGTCCGCATCAAGCGATATCTCACGGTATACGCACGGTATGCTGCGGTATCGGCGGGGAGACTATCAAGCCGCCGCAGAACTTCTAAAGTCACTGAGCGATCATCCCGGTCCGATCGGCAGGATGGCGGTTTACTACGGCGCCATGGCCGATCGCGCCTTGGGAATCGAGGCGATGCGAACTTCTGACTTCTCGCTGGCTGAAGAACACCTCAGTGCTGCGGCCCGGGCGATAGGTCAACGGGCGAATCTCAGCGCCTATCTTCTGGCGTGCTACGCCAGGAACCGGAAATTCGACAAGTGCGCTGGAGAAATGGAGAAGGTCGCCAAACCCAACGGCGGACCGGTTGAGTGGCGGAAACTGGCGCAAGCCCAATGGCGGGCGGGAATGAAGGAGCAGGCGTTTATGTCGCTGTATCAAGCCGTCCGGTCCTTCGGCGACGACAGCCAAATTCAACTGCAACTCGGTCTGTTCTGTGCTGCTGAGGAACGATTCGCCGAGGCGTTTACGCATATTTCCCAAGCCGTTCAGTACGACTGCGACAATGCTTCGGCCCACTTTTACCTGGGCCTCACCTCCGCAGCTCAAGGCGATTGCGTCCAGGCGTTGCGCTGTTTTCAGAGATCGTTCGATCTGGAACCCGACAATCTGCTGGTCGCCAGGCAACTGTCAATGGCCGCCAACGCAGTCCACCAGTCCGGAAGCCGTTTCGTCTTGCGTCTGCCTGAATCTCCCAGCGAGCAGGACAGCACGCCGGCCAGGCAGTTGGCGAGGTATATCACGAAGGATTCAGCTCTGCCCGAAGCGCTGCTGAATCTGCCGGAGAGCGAAGTAGACAATGATCTGTTCGGGGTGTTGGCTGGTGTGTTGGCGATAGCGCTGAAAGACCACCCCGGATACGCCGACCTGCACTACTACGCCAGCGTCACTCACGAACGACTTGGCGATATTGACCGGGCGTCCGACCACGCACGGGCGGCGCTGGATATCAATCCGAAGTACGTGCGGGCGAGAATGCAGATGGCGGATATCTGCGAACAAACCAACCATGCCGACCAGGCGAGCGAACATATCGCCTGGGCTATCGAATGCGGAGCCGATTGGCCCGACGTGCACGTTCACGCCGCCAGTCTGTTGAACAAGTGCAAACAAACCGATCGCGCCAAACATCACCTGTTGCGCGCGCTTGAACTTAAGCCTGATTACACTCAAGCACATGAGGCGCTGGCCTCGCTTGCCGCTTGAGGAGGGAACACCGGATGAGCCATATATTGGAACTGCTTGGTAAGGGACTCAATAGCGATATCAGCGATATGCTCGATCGATATTTCTGGTCGCCCCAGGCCACTGGTATTGAAGAGATGAAAGCCTGTTGCCAAGAGCATCCCGACTGGCCGGATCTGAAGTTCCATTTGGGATTGGCGTATCTGCGGGGAATGCAACTCGACCAGGCCGTGAGCGAACTGAAAGGAGCCTGTCGCCTGAAACCGGATTACCACGCGGCCAGACTCGCCCTGGCCTGTGCGCTTGACGAGTCAGGCGATCCCGTTGCTGCGCTGGACGAACTGAAAATTGCCAACCAGCACAATCCCGGAGAGTCCGCCGTGCTGTTCGCCATAGGATTCTGTAACGAGAAGCTCAGTCAGCCCCACAAAGCCGCCGAGTACTATCGCGACATCGTCGCCGATGACGACGGCTGCATCCCCGCTAGGGAGCGGCTGGCGGCGATAGCTGTTGTTTTGGGAGATGTCGATGAGGCGATAGTCCAGTACGAGGCTCTCTGCGGCGCCAAACCGGGCGACACGAGCGTTCGGGTCGCATTGGCTCATCTGTATCACCGGGCCGGAGAGTACGACCAGGCCATCGAAGAATACGAAAACGCCATCGCCCTCGAACCGGAAAACTGGTCGCTCATGGACGACGAGGTCGAATCTCTGGTAGCTGTAGGAAGAACGCCGGAGGCTATCGAGCGACTCCATGATCTGCTCCAGCAGCAGGGCGAATTCCCGGATCTGCACGTTCGTCTTGGAGATCTTTACAACGAGACAGGCAACGATGAAGCCGCATTGAAACACTATCACATCGCGCTGGATATCCAGCCCGAATTCCTTGAAGCTAACGTCAAGCTGGGAACCCATCACCTGATTTGCGGGCGATGGGACCAGGCCGCCGACGCCTTCCACAACGCCGCCGAACTTAACGACAAGGCGATGCTCAGCTATGTCGGGCTCGGCGTCGCCCAGGCGGCCTCCGGAGATGTCGAGCAGGCGATGAATAGCTTTGATCTTGCGGCCTCCATAGAGCCCAACACTTCGCTCCTTATGACCGAAATGGCCCGCTTGCAGTTGAAGGCCGCCGTCGCCGATGAGTTCCTCAAGAGTTTCCAGGCCGGTGAACCGGGACCGCATACTGATGTTTCACTGGACAACGACGACCTGCTCCACATGCAGATCGAGCGCCACGCCGCCGAAGTCAGTCGCAAACCTAAACACGCCGACGTGCGATATCGATACGGCGTGCTGCTCAGGGCTGAAGATCGCACCGGAGAGGCGATGGAACAGTTCAGAATCGCCACGGAGATCAACCCTGTATACGTACGAGCCCTGGTTAAACTCGGAGTATGCATGCAGGAGCTGGGTCAGAGCGATGAAGCTATCGAGACGTTCAAACGCGTGCTCGACATCAAGAGCGAATACGTGGACATGCACTATCGCCTTGGGTTGCTTTACACCGACCGGCGCCAGTTCGATCTGGCGGTCAAGGAAATGGAAGCCGCATCCGAAGGTGCGCCCGACAATACGCAGGTGCGGGCCGCCCTGGCGCTGAGTTTGCAGAATATGGGCCTTATGGATCGGGCCGCCGCCACTTGGCGAAGCCTCTGGCAGATGCACCAGGCCGCTAACAAAACGTAAGAGCTTCCCCGGGCGGGCGGGGCCTAGGCCAGCAGCTCCGCGAGCCGATCGATTCCTTTGTCGATCTGCTCCATACTGGTCGCGAAACTCAGGCGAACGCAGTTGTCCTCACCGAACGGGGCTCCGGGCACCACCGCTACATTGGACGACTCCAACGCAGCCTTCGCCAGATCCATCGAACCGGTGATTTCCACTCCGCTCAGCGTACGCCCGTAATGTGCGCTCACATCCGGGAACACATAAAACGCCCCGGTGGGTTCGATGCATTCGACACCATCGATCGCATTAAGTCGCTGGGCGATGTGGATTCCGCGTTTCTCAAACTCCTGTCGCATTTGCTCCACGACGCCGTCTGATTGGGGATCGGTGTATGCGGCCAGGGCTCCGGCTTGGGCGAAGCTGACGGGGTTTGTGGTCTGGTGACTCATTAAGCGTCGGACGCCGTCAACCACTTCCGCCGGACCGGCCAACCAGCCAAGACGCCATCCGGTCATCGCAAACGACTTGCTCAGACCGTTTACCGTGATCGTTCGCTCGGGAAGCTTTGGATCGAGCGAGGCGAATGAGACGAATTTAGCGTCACCGTAGATGAGCTTCTCGTATATCTCGTCGCTTATGACGATCAGGTCAGTTTCGAGAACGGCGCGGGCTATTTCAGAGAGTTCTTCGGGCGTGTACGTCACGCCGGTGGGATTGCTCGGGGAGTTAAGGATTATCGCCTTGGCGCCTGCGGCGTTGTCGCGTATCTGGTCGGGCGTGATCTTAAAACCGTTGTCTCGCCCCGCCGGAAGGACGACTGTTTCTCCACAAGCGAGTTTGATCATTTCCGGATACGACACCCAGTAGGGCGACGGGACGAGCACCTTGTCGCCGGGGTTCAGGAGAACTTGGCAGAGCAGTTCGATGGCGTGTTTGGCTCCAACGGTGACCACTACCTGGTTGGCCTGGCAGGGGAGGTTGTTTTCCCGCTGGAGTTTGGCGGCGATAGCTTCCTTGAGCGCTGCGGCGGACTTCGGTCCGTATTTTGTGTCGCCTGTCTGCAGCGCTTCAGCCGCGGCGTCTTTAATGAACTGCGGGGTGTCGAAATCCGGTTCGCCCGCTCCAAAGCTGACGACATCGACGCCGCTGTTTTGGAGTTCCTTCGCACGCATGGTGATTGCGATCGTGGCGCTGGGGGGGACGGCTGAGATTCTCTGTGACAGTTTCATGATATTTGTGCCTTCTGTTCTTGTCCGGCGGCGGGGCTTGTCACCGTCCGGATTTACGTGGTGACTTGTGCGTGTTTCGTGCTGCAAAAAACATTGCGCAAGAAAAGGCGGCGATCGGACGGAATCACCCGATCGCCGCACGATCAGTTCAGTTGCTAGTCTTTGTATTCCTGAACGGAATCGTATCCCGTCAGGGTCATGAATCGCTTGGTGTTGAGTTTCGGGACATTCAGCGCGATGGCCTTGTCGAGAGTCGTACGCCACCGATTGTACTCTTCCATGCGAATTTCGTGTGCTTTCTTGGCCGGACCGGGCGCGTCTTCTTCGAGATCCGCCGGTTTTGACGGTTCGGGGCCCATGACCACGAAGTCCACATCCACGGAGAGTTTCTCGGTGACCTTCCCGCCGGATCGCTTGATCAGGGCGATTACTTCCTTGGTTCCGGTTTCCGTCAGTCTTCCCATTCCACTGAGGTCGAAGCGACCTTCCACGACGAACACCGGTGGGCGGGACGGGTCGAACGCGATGTTGGCGAACGGATCTCCGATCGCCACCGGATCGTCTTTGTCGATCGTGGTGACGCGACATTGGCTGATGGTGTTGAACACGCGGATCACGGTCAGCGACGCTTTGTGACCGTCGCCGTCAGTTGGAATGCCTTCGGGCCCGTAGACGCGAAACGTCATTCCGCGAACGACTCGGTCCTTGGAGCCCAACGGGATAAAGCATACGTCGCGGCTGGGCATGACTTCCTTAATCTTGCCCGCTTCGCGAACGGTCAGGTCAATTGGCTTGGTCTTCTTCTTGTCCCTCAGGAGATCCGTAAGGACACCGTTGCGGACCTTGAGTTTGTCTCGCTCGACAGTGAGTTTGCTGACTTGCGCGATTCGCGTGTCGATCTCCTGGGCCTGCTTGGATATCTTCTCCTGCCACGTCGCATCGTTAGCTTTCATGGCGGCGGCGTGTGCGGTCACCAGTTCTGTCTTTTCGCTCGTTAGCGTTCGTACTTCTTCGGCGAGTGCGGCGGCTTTGGTTTTGAACTGTTCCTCAAGAGCCTTGTACGCCGCGACAGCGTCCTGCTGGCTGGTGGCGAGGGTTTTGTAATCGGCTTCGAGTGTTTTGACTTTGGCGGATTCGGCGGCCGTGGCCTCACGCGCCGTCTTAACCGCGTCAAGAATGAATGTGTTTTGTCCTACGACGGATTCGATCTTCTCGATGGCGTTGGCGGCGGTTGTTTTCGTGCCGGTTACTCTGTCGGTTAACTCGGCGATTCGCCTATTGAGTTCGGCGACAACGGTCGGGGCGTCGCGGTCCTTGTCCTTTTCGCTGATTATCTGCTTGAAAGGAGGATCGGACATCTCGGAGTCGGAGATGATTTTCCTTCGTATGCTATTGGCCAGTTTCCTGCCTTTGGCGTCCTCTTGCCCGCCGTTGTAAAACAGCGTCGCCATGACGGCGGCGATTAGAAAGAGGAAAACGAAAATCAACAAGACTGGAAGCAGAGGATTTTTGCGTCGTCGGACCACGCGTGCCATTGGATCAACTCCTCATCAGCAATTCCCACACACGACATAACTAGTGCGATGGTGGGAGGCTACAATGATTTTATCGGGCCATACCGCCTCGTGCCGTATGTCGCCCGCCTATAACTACCGCGATAATATCGTCTTTTGGTTTCCAAAAGCCAGCAAAATCTTTGACTATTGTCCAAGTTTGGCGTCGAGAAGTTCCTTCACTCGGGCCGGGGGCGCCGCTCCGCGAGATTTCTGCATCACCTGGCCCATCAGGAAGCCGAATGCCTTCTGGGATTTCTTCCCGCCCGAGCGGATTTCCTCGACGGCCTGAGCGTTGGCGTCAATGGCCTCCTGCACCCAGGTTTCTATCGCGTCCGAGTCGGTCACCGCCAGCAGGCCTTCCTTCTGGGCTATCTCCTTGGCGGCGCTGTCGGAGTCGACGAGTATGTCGAATATCCTGGACGCTGCGGTTGCATTAATTTCCCCAGCGCCGAGCATTTGAACCAGTTGGCCAAGTTGCAGGGCGGTGATCCCGGTTTCGGCGATCGTGCATCGTCGCTCATTGGCGATCGCCGCCCCTCGCCCAAGCAGCAGGTTGACGCATCGCTTAGCGTCGCTGCCGCCCGCCAGAGCCGAATCCAGCAGGTCCCCGGTGGCGGGGTCCATGGTCAGGGCGTCGGCTTCCTTGAATGTCATTCCGTACTCGTCGATATATCGCTCGCGGCGGGCGAGAGGCAACTCGCCGATCGATGCGGATATTCTGTCTCGCCACTCGTCGTCGACCAGTACGGGCACGAGATCGGGATCGGGGAAGTATCGATAATCGTGGGCTTCCTCCTTGCCTCGCTGGAAAACCGTCTGTTCGGTCGCATCATTGTAACCGCGGTTCTGCTTGGGGAAGTTCTCCATTGTGTAGGAGTTGTCCTGGGTCCACTGTGCGTATTGGCGATCGATCTCAAACCGTATGGAATTTTCCAGAGCGCGGAAGCTGTTGAGATTTTTGACTTCGATTATCGGCGTCTTGAACGTTACTCCGTCACGCGTGATGTGAAGGTTGATGTTGGGCTCGAAACGCATGTGGCCCATTTGCATGTTGGCGTGGCTGGCCCCGAGCCATCGCACCAGACGTTGCATTGCTCGTCCGTAGGCGACGGCCTGTTCGGCGGAGTTCATGTCGGGCTCGGATACTATCTCAAGCAGCGGTACGCCCGCACGGTTCAGGTCTACTCCGGTGTGCGCGGGATTGTCGTGTATGTTTTTGCCCGCATCCTCTTCGAGATGGGCTCGCAGCACGCGGATATCCTTGGTCGTCCCGTCTTCCAGCAGCACCTCAATGTGCCCGTTGACGGTCAGGGGCAGGTCGTATTGGCTGAGTTGATAACCCTTGGGCAGATCGGGATAGTAGTAGCTCTTGCGGTCCCACTTGGTGAAGTCCGGCGCCTCGCACCCGAGCGCCAGGCCCACTCGTATCGAGTATTCGACAGCTTTGGCGTTCATCACGGGCAGCGCCCCGGGCATACCGATGCAGACCGGGCAGACGTTGGTGTTTGGAGGATCTCCAAAGCTGTTGCGGCAGCGGCAGAACATTTTGGTCTCAGTGGCCAGTTCTACGTGGATTTCCAGGCCGATGATCGGTTTTACGATGTCGTTATTGTCAGTCATTGGATTCTCGATCTTCTTCGAGCGGAGTTATCATATTCGAGCGATTTCCGGGATCAGACGCGTGACTCCGGATATCTTTTCGTACATTCTCGCGGCTCGGAGGATGGTCGATTCGCTGAATTCCGGTCCGATCAACTGCATACCCACCGGAAGGTTGTCCGAGCCCAGGCACGCTGGTATCGAAACACCTGGCAGGCCGGCCAGGTTCAGCGAAATCGTGTATATGTCGGCCAGGTACATTGTCAGCGGGTCGGCGGTTTTTTCTCCGATTGCGAAGGCGGTTGTTGGGGTGGTGGGGCAGAGCAGCACGTCGCACTGCTCGAACGCCTTGTCGAAGTCGTTCTTGATCAGGCGTCGGACCTTCAGGGCCTTGTTGTAGTAAGCGTCGTAGTACCCGCTGGACAGCGTGTAGGTTCCCAGCATTATTCTCCGGATAACTTCGGGCCCAAAGCCTTCGGCCCTGCTGCGGGAGAACAGCTCGACGATGCCCTCGACATCCTCTTCGGTGCGGTGCCCGTAATGAACGCCGTCATACCGGGCGAGGTTGCTCGAAGCTTCCGACATTGCGACGATGTAGTAACAAGCCACCGCGTAGGAACTGAGCTTGCCGTCTGCGTCGGCGTCGATGCGGCTGTGCGGAAGTGAAACGTTAACGATTTCAGCTCCGGCGCTCTTGTACATGTCGGCGGCTTTGGCGATCGCCTGGGCGATTTGCGGGTCGAGTGCGTCGGTGAAGAATTCATCGGGCAGTCCGATTCGCAGATTTTCAATCGGCGTTTCGATTTCGGAGAGATAGTCTTCGGCCGGGCGGTTTGCGGATGTTGAATCGCGGGTGTCGTGTCCGGCGATAACTCCCGTCAGGATCGCCGCGTCGGGCACGTCCACGGTCATCGGTCCGATCTGGTCGAGAGACGATCCGTAGGCGACCAGTCCGTATCGGCTGACACGGCCGTAGGTCGGCTTGAAGCCGACCACCCCGCAGAACGCCGCCGGTTGCCGGATGGACCCGCCCGTGTCGCTGCCCAGAGCCGCCGCAGCCAGGCGAGCTGCTACGCAGGCTCCCGAGCCTCCCGACGATCCGCCCGGTACGCGATCCAGGTCCCACGGATTGTGGGTTACCTTTGACGCGCTGTTCTCCGTTGACGAGCCCATGGCGAATTCGTCGAGGTTGGTCTTTCCGATCACGACCGCTCCTGCGGCGTGGAGTTTCTCGACGGCTGTTGCGGTGTAGGGGGCTTTGAAATCGGCGAGTATCTTCGACGAGCACGTGGTCTTCCCGTAGGCGGTGCACATGTTGTCTTTGATCGCCACCGGAACGCCCGCCAGCGGTCCCAGCGGTTCGCCAGCGGCGCGTGCGGCGTCTATGTTCGCCGCCGCCGTGCGTGCGTGATCGGTCAGAACCTCATTGTAGGCATCCACTTGCGGTTCGATTCTCTCGATCGCCTCAAGGTACGCTTCCAGGGCCTGAGAGGCTGATATGTCACCGGATGCTATGGCTGCGGCGAGTTCAACTGCGGAAAGCTCAACTATGCTGCTCACGTTATTGTCTCCGTCTGCTGTGCGTGGTGGTGCATTTGTGTTCAGCTGTCGCCGATCACCTTGGGAACCATGAAGAAATCACCGTCGCGAGCCGGCGCGTTAGCCAACGCCTCGTCGGGGCTCAGCGACGCAAGCGGAGCATCTTCAGCCAAAACGTTGTGCGTTCCCACAGCGTGGGCCATCGGCTCGACACCATCGGTATCCAGTTCGTTGAGTTTTCCGAAATACTCGACGATTGCGCCGAGTTGTCCCGCCAGGTCGCGAGCCTGGTCGTCGTCCAGCTCGATGCGGCTTAGCACGCCGATGTGCCGGACCTGATCGATATCTATTGCATTGCTCATGGTTTTATGCGGCTCCGTTTGGGGTCGTTAGTACGCTATGATTGGATATTCGTCGGACCGTGTCAATATGCAGGATCGGTCGACATCAACCCCAGTGGTGAGAAAAGCAACATTTTACTTCGTTGACAGCCGGTTTATCGTTAGTATAGTTGGACTTGTACGAGACGCCGTCCGGTGCTTTTTTGTTACGCATTCGGGCGTGCGTGCATAGAAGGAAGGTTTATGGCCAAAGAAGGCGTTATTGAAGTTGAGGCCGTTGTCAAACAGGCCCTGCCGAATGCGATGTTCCGCCTGGAGATCGAGATAGGCGAGAGCACCCACGAGATTATCGGGCACATTTCTGGAAAGATGCGTCGCCACTATATCCGTATCACCCCCGGCGATAAGGTTCTGGTCGAGATGAGTCCCTACGACCTGACCAAAGGCCGAATCATCTATCGTCAGCGGTAGATCGGGGGTAAGCGGGGCGTCTGGTTGCGATTATCTCCGGTTATTGCGCGCGATCGCCAGTCTCGTAAGTGCACAGATCGTATAACCCGTTCACGATAATGTCGTGGATATCGTTGGCCTCGACGAGCGGGACGTGAGTTTCGATCCAGAATCTGTTTATCATCTGGCGAGCGTGGACATCTCCGCAGTTGACCAGTCTTATTCCCAATCTCTTCGACTCGCAGCGCGATTTCTCAGCCATCTCTGCGTTGTGGTTGCACGTCCTGAATTCCAGAGCGTCCGGTACGTGCCACCTGTCCAGCAACGCCGCCCCGCCCGACCAGCGGAACGGATGGGCCAATATCGTTAGATTTCCGTGAGATTGAGCTTTCTCCAGCGCGGTGGCTTGATCGTATCTGAGAGATGCGTAATCCGGGTCGGTCGTTCCGAGCACCACCAGGTGCATTGAGGCGTGTATGCCCAGCGAAAGCTCCACGCCCGGGAATATCAGGATCTCGGGGAACTCGGCCTGCAGTTCGGCGATTTCACCTTCGGACCATACCGCATCATGTTCGGTTATGTAGACAGCTTCGTACCCCGCGTCGATAAGCTTGCGCATGAGCGTTTCGGGCGTGTCGATCGAGCACGCGCTGTAACGGCTGGTGTGAAGGTGCAGTTCAACTTTCATCTTTGCAGCGTGACCCTTCATATCCAATCGGGTGTCGGATTCAATGCTTAACCACCCGAAGACCCCAGTATCGCTTCTATAGCTCCGTCGGGCAACTGCAAACCGCCAAAGCCGGTGATTATGTACAGTTAGGACGCCTGACGCGCCCGGATGCCTCAGTTGTATCGTTCAAGTGTCGTCTGGAGCGGGCCTAGAATTCGGCGGATCTTGGGGTGCGCGGGTAGGGGATTACGTCGCGGATGTTCGCCATTCCGGTGGCGAACTGGATCGTCCGTTCGAATCCCAGGCCGAACCCCGCGTGCGGGACCGTTCCGTATTTACGCAGATCGCAGTACCACCAATAATCATCCACGTTCATCGACTGGGCTTCCATCCGTTCGGTTAGCACGTCAATTCGCTCTTCACGCTGGGCTCCTCCGATGATCTCGCCGATCTTGGGCACCAGCACATCCATCGCCGCCACCGTCTTACCGTCATCGCTGAGACGCATGTAGAACGGTTTTATCGAGGATGGATAGTCTGTGATTATGACCGGCTTCTTGAACGTTTCCTCAGTTAAGTAGCGTTCGTGTTCGGTCTGCAGATCGATTCCCCAGGAGACCGGAAACTGCCATTTGCAGTCGGTTTTTTCGAGCAGTTCGATCGCCTGGGTGTAGGTGATTCGCTCAAACGGGCTTTCAGCGATGTGCGTTAGCGTTTCGATAACCGTCTTGTCGATCCGCTTGTTGAAGAACTCCATGTCGGACGGACATTTGTTCAGGATTCCGGTGAAGATGTTCTTGAGGAAATCTTCAGCGAGGTCCGCATCGCCCTGCAAATCGCAAAACGCCATTTCCGGTTCGATCATCCAGAATTCAGCCAGGTGTCGGGGCGTGTTTGAGTTTTCGGCGCGAAACGTGGGTCCGAACGTGTAAACGTCGCCCAGGGCGCAGGCGTAAGTCTCGGCTTCGAGCTGACCCGATACGGTCAGATACGTCGGGCGGGAGAAGAAATCTTCGGAGTAGTCGATAGCGCCCGCTTCGTCTCGCGGAAGGGCGTCCGGGTCGAGCGTGCTCACGTGAAACAACTCGCCGGCGCCTTCGCAGTCGCTGGCGGTGATTACCGGCGTGTGGACGTACAGGAACCCGCGAGACTGGAAGTAGTCGTGTATGAGCCCCGCCATCGCGGACCGCACGCGCGCTACGGCTCCGAATGTGTTGGTCCTGGCGCGGAGATGGGCCTGGGTGCGCAGGAACTCAAAGGTGTGGCGTTTGGGTTGGATGGGGTACTTTTCGGCGTCGGCCAGACCGATAACGCGGACCTGGTTTGCGTGCAGTTCAACGCGTTGCCCTTTGCCCGGGCTCTCTACGACCTTGCCTGTCACCAGCAGCGAGCAACCTGCCGTCAGGTGAGATATTTCATTATCGTAGTTGTCCAGATCCTTGTCGGCGACGATCTGGATGCAATCCATACACGATCCATCGTTCAGCGTGATGAAGCTGAAACCGCCCTTGGAGGCCCGGACAGTCCGGATCCATCCGCCAATGGTAACTTCGGCGTCGACCTCAACATCGGCTAGTACTTCTGCAATAAGCGTTCTATTGACATTCATATGAATCTACTCCGTAAATGGTTGTCACGGAGTGTACCTCAACGAAGGACAATTGACAACGGGGCGGTGACGATCGGCGTGATGTCGATCACCGCGCATTAGAATCATTTGCGAAAACTCACCCATCTGCCGATAATACTCCCAGTAAGGCGCTATCGGGCGGCTGTTTAGGCGTGATCAGGGACTGATCGAGAATGAGAAAAAGAACGTTGTACTACCTGGTGTCCGGCGGGGCGGGACTGCTGGTGATGGCGGGAGTTGTTATCGCCTCCCGATCGTTTATTGTTTCACTGTTGCCCGGACCGGTCGACCACGTCGCTGCGCCCGCCGATAAAGGCGCCCCTCCGGTTCCTGCAAACCGACCCCACAAAGAGCCGACCGGTTCGGCGGGGAGTTACCAGATGAATCCGCCCGAAGCAGGCCTGGTTGGTTGCCCGAAAACTGCGGGATCCAAGGTCGAGAAGCAGCCGACCGCAACAAGGGTTTCCAAACCGCCCCAACCGGTTGCGCCTAAGGCTCCGGTGAAGACTGCGTGGCTTAAGCCTGCACCGGTCGATTCAAAAGACCTTCCGCTCGGACCGCTGATGTCGCCCAGCATTCTTGTTGAGAAAAGTGCTCTTCGCCTGACTGTTTTCGACGGTGATGCGAGCGTGAAGTCATATCGCATTGCAGCCGGAGCCGTTCGCGGAGACAAACAGATAGAAGGCGATCGCAAGACACCCGAGGGTGATTTCTACATTTGCATCCGCAAGACCACCGGGCAGACGCCATACACCCGTTCGATGGGCCTGAGCTATCCGAATATCGAAGACGCCCGTCGAGGCCGGCGACAGGGCCTTATAACGGCGGCGCAATACAGCAGCATCACCGAGGCGATAAACAACAAGCGCAAACCGCCATGGCAGACAAAACTCGGCGGGGCGATCATGATCCACGGCAAGCGCGAGGGACGCACCGGAACGCTCGGATGCGTAGCTCTCGACGACGCGGACGTTCTGGAACTCTACAAAAGACTGCCCCTGAACACGCCTGTGCGGATCATTCCCTGACCCGCTGGGTTATTACATTATGAGACGGCGCATGAAAACGCGCGGCTGCATCAGCAGTCGCGCGTTTTTTTTATGTTTCGGGATGGAGCTATTCGGCCGATTCCACGGATTCGACCGGGGGCTTCCACGTGCGTTTGGGGGGCTTGACGATCAGACCGTTGCGGATAGCCTTGGCTGAGACGTTGATCTTTACGACCTTACCGTCTATCACCGCGCGAACTCGCTGCATGTTGGCTTTGAATTTGCGTTTGGTCTTTCCGGTGATTTTCCGTCCGACACCGCCGAGGTATTTGGCTTTACCGCGGTGAGTGTAGGTTCGTCCGGATGTCGTCTTCTTTCCTGTAAAGGGGCATACGCGAGGCATGTCGTGCTCCAGTAATCTCTAAGTATCGTACAATCGAGCCACGTACTATAGCGGTTTATCGTCTTTTTGACAAGTACGCGGACGAGATTTTTTTCCGTAGTCCGGTCGGCGGTGCTACTTATCTTCTTCTTTCGCCTTCTGCATAGCCGCCACCAACTGCTGCTGGACGTTTCCAGGCACCGGTTCGTAGTGGCTGAGCTCCATAGTGTAAGAGCCCTGTCCGCCGGTTACTGAGCGGAGTTGGCTGTTGTACTGCATGACTTCCGACAGCGGCGCCTGGGCCTTTACAACGACCTGGTTGCCCGGAAGCATGTCCTGTCCGATGATCCGTCCGCGACGTCCGGAGAGGTCCGAGGCGATGTCGCCCATAAAGTCGGCTGGTACTGAGATTTCCATGTCTACGATGGGTTCCAGGATGGCCGGTCGCGCTTTGTTGACGGCATCAATGAACGCCCACTTGCCCGCGGCGCGGAAGGCTACTTCCTTGGAGTCCACCGGGTGGTGCTTGCCGTCGTAGACGCTGACGCGAATGTCCTGCATGGGATATCCCGCCACAGCGCCGTTGACCAGCACGTCTTTTACGCCCTTTTCGATGGCGGGCAGGTACTGTCTCGGGATGGATTCGCCAAACAGATCGTTAACGAAATCGAAACCTTCGCCCCGCTCCATCGGCTCGACTCGGAGATAGACCTCGCCGAACTGCCCCGATCCGCCGGTCTGCTTCTTGTGGCGGTGGTGCCCGTCGGCTTTTCCGGTGATCGTTTCCTTGTATGGGATCTTCGGGGGCTTGGTCTCTACTTCCAGATCGAATCGCTCTTTCATCTTGATCAGGAGTATCCGCAGGTGCAGGTCGCCGATTCCGGAGATCACGGTTTCGTGAGTCTGGTTGTCGCGAGCGTATGCGAATGTGGGATCTTCCTGGCTGAGTTTTGTAAGGGCTTCGGAGATTTTCTGTTCGTCACCGCGTTTCTTTGGCGTCACCGCCAGCGAGAACATCGGTGTGGGAGCGTCCGGGATCGAGCAGCACATCGGCCCCTGCTGGTCGTGCAGGGCGGCTCCGGGGGTGATTTCCTCGACCTTGGCCAGGGCGATAATGTCGCCTGCGACGGCGGACTTTACGTCTTTGCTGTCCTTTCCGAGAACCTTGTAGAGGTGTCCGACTTTCGCGGCTTTCTTCGCGTCGCCGAGATAGTAAGTTGCTTCCGGAGTGACCGAGCCCTGCAGAATGCGAATCCACGCCAGCTTTCCGACGAACGGGTCGGTGGTCACCTTGAACGCTTGTGCGATCAGCGGTTTGGCGGGATCGGCGGATACTTCTACTTCTTCGGCTTCCTCATCGTCACCGATCATAACCGGTCTGTGGGTGCAATCGGCCGGTGAGGGGAAGTACTTTGCGATCGCGTCAAGTGCGTCGGTCACGCCGATGTCGGCTTTGGCGGAGGTAAACAGGATCGGCGCCACCGTGCCTTCGACCATGGCTTTGGACATTGCCGACGACAATTGCGCTGCGGTGAGTTCCTCATCACCGAGATACGCTTCCATCAGTTCTTCGTCCGCCTCAACGATATTGTCGATGAGTTCGGTGCGAGCATCGGCTACGTCTCCAAGATCGCTTTCACCCTGATCGTTTGCGAAGCAGTCGATGACGGCGGTGTTTCCATTGGCCGGGAGGTTCATCGGTTTGCAGGCCTGTCCGAAAGTTTCGGTTATCTGGGCCAGAAGCGATTCATTGTCAACGTTTTCGGCGTCGATCTTGTTGACGATTATGGCGATGGGCATCTTGTTGGTCTGGGCGAGTTTGAACATGCGGCGGGTGTTTACCTCGATTCCCGCCGGCGCCGAGATCACGATCACGGCGATGTCGGCTCCGCCCGAGGCGCTGATTGCTCCTCCGATGAAGTCCGGATAGCCCGGTGCGTCGATAATGTTGATTGTTGTCCCGGCGTGATCGAAATACGCCATCGCCGGATCTATCGAGTGTTTGCGATCCTTCTCGATATCGCTGTAGTCCAGATGACTCGTACCGTCGTCGACCGAACCTAGTCGGGTGGTGACCTTGGCCAGGTGCAGCATAGCCTCACCAAGGGTGGTCTTGCCCGAACCGCCGTGACCGAGGAGTACGAGGTTTCTAATGTCTTCTGCTTTTGACGCCGGCATAGTTTGCCTCCCGAAGGGGTTTTTTGTCATACGTTCAAAATCGGATCGAACCGGGCGCGGCCCGCATTGCGTGTAAGCGCCGGTTTGCATGCAAAACGGAACGAGACACTATACCCGGTGAGCGTTCAAGAGCAAGCAAAACTTACAATCACCGGCGACGATTTGTCGCTATCGTTTGCGTTTTGCGCCCGGAAGGTGTCCAGCCAGGAACTGCCCGGTGTACGATTCCACACACCGGGCCACCTGTTCGGGGGTCCCCTGGGCGATGATCTGTCCGCCGGCGTCTCCGCCTTCCGGGCCGAGATCGATAATCCAGTCGGCGCATTTGATCACGTCCAGATTGTGCTCGATGACGATTATGGTGTTGCCCATGTCCGCCAGGCGGTTCAGCACGTTCAGCAGGTTGTGGATGTCTGCGAAGTGCAGTCCGGTCGTCGGTTCGTCCAGTACGTAAAGGGTGTGTCCGGTTGCAGTTTTGCCCAATTCGCTGGCGAGTTTGACCCGTTGGGCCTCGCCGCCGGACAGCGTGGTTGAACTCTGCCCGAGTTCAACGTAGCTCAGACCCACGTCGTTAAGGGCCTTGAGCAGTTGCTTGATCTTCGGGAAGGCGTCGAAGAAACCCAACGCCTCTTCGATACGCATCGCCAGTACGTCGGCGATGTTCTTTCCCTTGTAGCGAACTTCGAGTGTTTCGCGGTTGTACCGGGCGCCTTTGCATTCCTGGCAGGTTACGTAAACGTCCGGAAGAAAATGCATTTCGATACGCTTGGTTCCCTGCCCCTGGCAGGCTTCGCATCGTCCGCCTTTCACGTTGAAGCTGAACCGCCCGGGCTTGTATCCGCGTATCTTGGCTTCACGAGTTTTGGTGAAAAGCTGCCTGATCGCGTCGAATACGCCCGTGTAGGTCGCCGGATTGCTCCGGGGCGTGCGTCCGATCGGCGACTGGTCGATCTGGATGACCTTGTCGATCTTGCCCGTACCGAGGATCTTGTCGAACTGCCCCGGGCGGTCTTTGCCCGCGTGTACTCGACGCTTCAGCGCCGGAAGCATCGTAAGATTCACCAGCGTGCTTTTGCCCGATCCGCTGACGCCCGTAACGCAGATAATCCCGCCCAGCGGAAACGTTACGCTGAGGTTCTTGAGGTTGTTCTCTCGACAGCCCCGCAGTTCGATGCTGCGTTTCCTGGCCATACGCCGCCGGCGCTGGGGGGGCTCGATCTCCATCTGTCCGGAAAGATATTTACCCGTAATTGACTCGTCGGTTTGGCAGATTGTCTTCAGCGAGCCTTGTGCGACGACCCGTCCTCCGTGCCTTCCGGCGGCCGGTCCCATGTCGATAACTTCATCCGCCGACCGGATGGTCTCTTCATCATGCTCGACAACTATCACCGTGTTGCCGATATCGCGCAGATGTTCCAGCGTTCCGATGAGACGTTGGTTGTCCTTCTGGTGCAGTCCGATTGTCGGTTCGTCGAGAACGTAGCAAACGCCCACCAGCCCGCTTCCTACCTGGGTTGCAAGGCGAATCCGCTGGGCCTCTCCGCCCGAAAGCGTCGCCGACTTCCTGCTCAGCGATATGTAGTCCAGCCCGACTCCAACGAGGAAGTCAAGTCGGTGGCGGATTTCACGTACGACCATTTCGGCGATCTGGGCCTTCTCGTCATCCAGGCGGAGCGATTCGAAGAAATCCCTGGCCTGGGCGATGCTCATTGACGTTACGTCATTGATGTTCTTCCCGTCGATAGTCACCGCCAGCGACGCCGCTCGGAGGCGGGCTCCACCGCACTGCGTGCAGGGATGTTCGGACAGATACGAGTGGAGTTTGGCTTTGACGAATTCGCTGTCCGTGTTCTGCCACCTGCGCGTGAGATTCGGTACCACGCCCTCGAATTTCCCGTTGGGGTCTCCGTTCAGCAGCAGATCGCGGACCTCGTCGGACAAGCTCTCCCACGGTACGTTCGCCGGCACGCCGTAGTGCCTGCAGAACCTTCGCACCATTCGGTTGTAGAGTATGTTCATCCGTTTCCCACCGTGGCGCCAGGCGTCTATGGCGCCTTGGCTTAGCGAGATGGTCTTGTCAGGAACGATCAGATCGGCGTCGAATTCAAGGATCGTGCCCAGTCCGTCGCAGGCTTCACATGCGCCGTAGGGGCTGTTGAAACTGAACATCCGCGGCGCCAACTCGGGCAGGTTGGCTTCGGGATGTTTGGGGCAGGCGTAGGTCGCGCTAAAGAGTTGGTCGGTCCAGTCCGCGTACGGATTGTCCGGATCGGCGGGTTCGAGTGTCTTCTTCGTCGTGTCGTCGTCAGACGGTTCGTGCGAGATAGTCACCAGCCCGCCAGCCAGATTAAGCGCAGTTTCGAGGCTGTCCGACAGGCGGATGCGAACGGTTTCCTTGAGTATCAGGCGGTCGACCACCACGTCGATCGAGTGCTTCTTGTTCTTGTTGCCCTTGATCTCGGTCATCTCGCGCAGGTCGACGATTTCTCCGTCGATTCGCACTCGGACGAATCCTTCGCGGCGGACGTGGCGGAGCAGTTCGGCGTGTTGTCCTTTTTGCCCGCGAATTATCGGCGCGAGCACCATGAACTTCATTCCCTCAGGCATGTCCATGATCGCGTCGACCATCTGGCTGACGGTTTGGCTGGTGATGGGTCGCCCGCAGAACCAGCAGTGCGGGCTGCCCACCCGCGCGTACAGCAATCGCAGGTAGTCTGAAATCTCAGTGGTCGTAGCCACCGTGGATCGCGGGTTGCTGCTCCCGCCTCGCTGCTCGATTGCAACGGTGGGGGGCAGGCCCTCGATGTGCTCGACGTCCGGTTTGGCCAGTTGCTCCAGGAATTGCCTGGCGTACGCGGACAAACTCTCGACGTACTTTCGCTGCCCTTCGGCGTAGATCGTGTCGAACGCCAGCGAACTCTTACCCGATCCGCTCAGGCCTGTTATCACAACCAGCTTGTCGCGAGGGATTCGGACGTCCACGTTGCGCAGATTGTGCTGCCTGGCGCCCAGAACCACGATCTCGCGAGGCCTCACGGCCTCTGCCGCCGCTGCAGCATCACCTTTGGGCGGCGCCGCAGCCTTCTTGGTTCTCTTTTGACGCTTGGCGGTCTTCTTGCGTGGAGCCTTCTTCGACGCCTTCTTTGCAGTCTTCCGGGTTGTCTTCTTTATTTCAGCCATGGGTGCGGAATCCGGTATCATACCGCGCCAAACCGGGCAGGTCAATACGCTGACCAGAGTTGTGAAACGTCGTTCAGGACGGGCTTTGTTCTTGATAATCCCCAGCTAAACGATACAATTGCCGTACTTTGGTTGGTTCCGGGTAGTTGTGCTTACCGGCGCCCAACGCAATTTGTATACGGAAGGCGTATTAGTTTGATGAGGATGGTCTAGCTGTCAGTGTGCCCTGGAGGGTTTGTGCTGACATTCATTCTGGAGACAGGAGTGCGTAACATGTGCAGTTTCAACACCTTTCGCAGTAGAAGTGTCATTTCACTGGTCGCCGTTGCGGTGCTTTCTGCGACTTTCGCGGCCCCTGTGCGTCTCTTCGGCGGGAGCTACTTTTGGACTGTCCCAGGGAACGGATCTTTCAACGAGGCCTTCAGGTGGACAGGCGCTTCCCCTCCTCCCGGGCCGGGCGATGTGGCCTATTTTAATGTCCCGGGAACGTACTCCGTGGCGTTTGGCGGCGACCGGACGACCGACAGTGTGTTTGTAGAACAGGGCGTGGTGGACTTCTTTGCCGCGGGCGGGACGTTCACATACGACCTGGCCGACGACATTACAGTTAGCGGCGGATCGTTGGGGATCGCCACCGGAGTCCAGCCGATGTCGCTAGCCGCCGTTGACAGATTGACTGTGCAGAATGGCGGGCTGTTGTACATCGGCTCCAACGGAGAAGTCAGCAACAAGATTGGATATATCAGTTACGCCTTCGGTTGGTCAGACACAGTTACGGTTGCAGGGGGAACGTGGACTAACAGTTCGATTCTGAACATGGGTTTGTCCGGCGAGGGTGTTCTGAATATCACTAACGGAGGCCGGGTCAGCAACGCTACGGCGTATGTCGCTCGCAACCCTGGTTCGAGCGGTGATATAACGGTTGACAACGGGACATGGACGAACAGTTCGACTCTGTATCTCGGGCACACTGGTGACACCACGATGTCGATAAAGAATGGCGGACAGGTCAGCAACACCGTCGGATACATTGGTTACAACAACTCTTCGACCAGCAGCGTAACGGTCAACAATGGAACCTGGACCAACAGTTCATCTCTTCGCGTCGGACACAACGGTGACGGAACGCTGAATATAAGCAACGGCGGACAGGTCAGCAACACTATCGCGGAGATCGGTAGAAACGCCAACTCGGTCGGTTTAGTTACGATTAGCGGCGCGGCTTCGTCATGGGAATCTTCGAGCGACGTCAGGCTTGGCGGTTCGAGCAGTCTTGCCGGCGGGACCGGTCAGTTGGACGTTAACGGCGGAACGGTTGACGTGCTGGGCACGCTGAAACTATGGGCGGGCGGGACGCTGAACGTTAGCGGCGGTCAGGTGATCACAGACGCTCTGGACAACTCCGAGGGCGGTGTGTTTTCGCTGACAGGCGGAACGGTGACGGTGGAAGGCGGGGCGCTGACTGATCCGGGCCAGTTGGACGTTGACGGCGTCGGCAACCCGATGCTTAAGTTTATCGACGGCGCCACGGCCGCGATTAGTAATGCTCTGCGGATTGGATACAATGACGCCGGTCAACTCAATATTCTCAGCGGTTCGCAAGTCAACAGCAGCTATGGGACAATTGCATTTCAGCCCGCCGCGGTCGCCAGTGCTACGGTCAATGGGGCAGGCAGTACGTGGACCACTTCCGGGGCTTTGCACGTTGGACAGTACGGCGATGCTGAACTAACGGTTTCCGGGGGCGGCGCGGTTAGCAACACCGTGGGTAGTATTGCCGATCTTAATCTCTCGACAAGTACAGCGACAGTCACTGGCGCTGACAGCATGTGGACGAACTCAAGCGATCTGTACGTCGGTGATGAAGGCCGGGGAACGCTGAATGTTACGAATGGGGGCGAGGTGACCAATGCGGACGCCTATATAGCCTACCAGATCGACTCGTCCGGCGGAGTGACGGTCGATGGCGGCGCGTGGACGAGTTCCTCAGATCTGAGAATCGGAAACGAAGGTTCCGGCACGCTGAATATCGATGGCGGCGGGCAGGTCAGCAATGTGCACGCGTCTATAGGTTATACGACTGACGGTACGGGTGTTGCGACGGTCGATGCGGGTACATGGACCAATAGCGGCCATTTGACCGTTGGAGTGTACGGCGAGGGCACGCTGAATATCAACGCCGGCGGTCAGATAAGCGACCAGATTGGTTTTATTGGCTCGGCAATCGCCTCGAGCGGTGCCGTAAGCGTCGATGGCGGAACGTGGACCAACCAACAGTATGTGCACGTTGGTTACTATGGCTCGGCTACACTGGACATCCTCAACGCCGGCGTGGTCACGGCTAACGAATTCCATGTCGGTCGCAATACCGGTTCGACGGGCCTGGTGACGGTCGGCGCCGCTTCGTCCCTGCTTATCTGGAACAGCGCCTATCTGGGCGGTTCGCACCTTGTTGGCGGCGGGAGCGGGCAGTTGGACGTGAATAGCGGATTTGTGGATGTGGCCGGCACGTTGAAACTGTGGGCCACCGGCACACTGAATGTTGCCGGCGGGCAGGTGACGACGATATCTTTGGATAATTCCGAGGGCGGGGCGCTGGGCCTGACCGGCGGAATGCTTACGATTAACAGCGGGACGCTTACTGATCCCGGTGAGGTTAAGGTGGACGGTGTCGCCGGCGCTACGCTTGAACTGATCAACGGCGCCACAGGCGACATCGCAGGCGCTTTGCGAGTCGGATACAATGAGGTCGGCCAGTTGAACATTATGAGCGGTTCGCAGGTCGACAGCGGCGACGCGTATATTGGTTCTTACTCCAGTTCGAACGGTTTGGTGGTTGTTGATGACGGTCAGTGGGACATTGACGGGCTGTTGCACGTTGGGTTTTCGGCCACTGGTGCGCTGAATATCAGCAACGGAGGACATGTCATCGCTGATGCGGGTTTCATCAGTTCAAGCAACACCGCCGTCGGCAGCATGACGGTCAGCGGGGCCGGCAGCACGTGGTCGAGCAGCGGTTATCTGTATGTAGGCAGCTTTGGGCCCGGTGATCTGATAATTTCTGACGGCGGGGTGGTGAGCAATACCACAGGGCGTATAGGTCATTTTGGAGGCTCGACAGGCTCGGCGACGGTCGACGCCGGTACGTGGGCGAATACGAGCCAGTTGGTTGTCGGCAACTCGGGGCAGGCTGTACTGGATATCGCCAATGGCGGTGTGGTGACCAATACGCTCGCTGTCGTCGGAGGCAGGACACAGGGAGATGGTGCGGTTACGGTCAGCGGTTCGGGGTCGTCCTGGACGTGTTCGGGCGGTCTGTATATTGGCGGGTCGGACACCGACGACGGCGGAACAGGTGTCGTAACGGTAAACGGTGGAGGGTTGGTCGATGTGGCCGGTGTGCTGAAGATATGGACTGACGGAACGCTGAACATAAGCGGCGGCAGCGTTATCGCAGGGATGCTTGAAGACGGGGGCAGTACGTTGAACTTCACCTCCGGCTCGCTTACCGTTGGCGGCGACGTGGCCGTCGGCTCGGGCGAATTGCTGGGCGACAACCAGATCATAAACTCCAACAAGACGCTCGTGGTCGGACAGACAACCACGATCGGTTCGGCCAGCACACTGGCGCTGAACGGCGGGGCGTTCTCGACCGGATCGCTGGTTAATAACGGCTCGTTTGTCTTCACCAGCGGGACTTTCTCCCTCACCGACGATGACCTGACGATAGGGACCGGCGGGCAGTTGGGCGATTTCGTGCAGTTGGGCCTGCCCCAGACGGTGAATGTGACGAATAACGTAAATATAGCGGCCTCGGGCGTGTTGTCGATGGACGGCGGGCTGCTTGACGGCGCCGTGCTGAACAATAGCGGTCTGATCTATGGCGAGGGGCGAATCTCGGCGCCGCTGAGCAACGCTTCGGGCGGTGAGGTGCGATCGGCCACCGGAGATCAACTGCGTCTGACGGGAGCTGGAAACACTAACGCAGGGCGCATAAACATCGTCGGCGGGACGGTTGAATTCACCGATACGCTGATAAACACCTCAGACGGCCTGATTACCGGGCAGGGAACGCTGATAGCCGACGGAGGCACCATCAACGCCGGTACGGTCGCATTGTCGGGCGGAGTATCGCACGTCTACGGCGATGTTGACAACCAGGCGGCCGGGCTCGTGGTTGTTTCCGGCGGCGGGACGGTGAGTTTCTGGGACGACGTGGACAACCAGGGCGAGTTCCGTACGAGCGCTAACACTTCGGCGACATT
Organism: Phycisphaerae bacterium; assembly: GCA_030745875.1. Taxonomy (GTDB): domain Bacteria; phylum Planctomycetota; class Phycisphaerae; order SM23-33; family SM23-33; genus BS750m-G57. The sequence continues at coordinate 16,455 of JASLNT010000024.1, read as the reverse complement.
CTTCGGGACGGTCAGCGGCTCGGGCGTGTTCACCGGGACCGGTACGACGTACTTCGAAGCCGACCTGACGCCTGGGTCGAGCCCGGCTGCGTTGAGTTTTGCCGGCGACGTAGTATTCGGCCCGTTGGCGAACCTTAAGATTGAGATCGGCGGGGCGATTCGGGGCGACCAGTACGATGCATTGGAAGTTGGCGGCAGCCTGACGCTCGGCGGAACGCTGCAGGTCGAGTTGATCAATGGATTTGTCCCGGAGGTCGACGATGAGTTCGAGATACTCGCCTGGGACTCGTCGGGCGGAGGCTCCTTCGGCTCGATCGAACTGCCCGTACTGGCGGGGCGGAAAGCATGGGATACTTCGGAACTCTACACCGACGGACTGATCAGCGTAATTGGAATGCTGGCTGGCGACACGGACATTGACTGGGACGTGGACGACGATGACTACAACGCCATGGTCGCCGCATTCGGAGCCGTCGGCGACTGGCGCACCGACTTTAACGAGGACGGGCGCGTGGACCTGGCGGACTTCGTACTGCAGCGAGCCAATTTCGGTGTGGGCGTCGGCGGATCGGCTCCGAACGTGGAAGCGATCGCAACGCCCGAACCGGCAACGATTGTGCTTCTCGGCTTTGGCGCGTTTGGGCTGTTTCGAAAACGCCGAAACAGATAGTCGCAGCGGCGAGCAGTTCGCTCTTGCCGCTCGGCGATTCTTCGGGCCTGCCTTCTCCGCTTCATTCATGGGCTCCGGTGAGGTCCCGTACTGCGCACAACCGCGCGGAACAACAACCCCGTTCGGGTCGTGATCTTGCCACGGACACCGCAATTCATCACAATAGGGGCGTGAAACTACTCATAAAGCAATTCCGGGGCGGTTTTCTTCCTGATGATAGACAAATGTCCCGCCCTTCGGCGTCTTATAAGTGAAGAGTAAGGATTCTGGATGGACCACGACTACGGGCTGTGGTCCGCGTGGCTGGATGAGCATGGTCCGGCGCTGGTGTTGCTGGCAAGGCAGTGGACTGAAAGTCATGCGGAAGCTGAGGATGTAGTCCAGGATGCGTTTGTGCGCTTCTGGCCGAAGAGGGCTTCTGCGCGCAATGCCCGGGCGTATATGTACGCGTGTGTTCGGACCGCCGCCATGGACCGTCGCCGAAGCCAAGCCAGGCGCCGCAGGCGAGAAGAACTGGCTGGACCGGCCGACGATGAAAGCTTATTCGAACACACGCAGGAACACGATGAGCGTCGCGAGATGATCGAAAGAATGCTGGAAGCACTGCCGGACGAGCAGAAGGAAGTTGTCATCATGAAGATATGGGGCGGTTTGACATTCAAGCGTATCGGCCAGGCATTGACGATTTCCGCCAACACAGCCGCATCGCGATACCGTTACGCCCTGACGTCCATGCGGTCCGGTCTCCAGCAGGAGCAGGTCGAATGAATGACGATATGCGAGAGTTCGAAGATATCGAAGCCGAGTTGCAGTCGCTGCAACCGCGTCGTCTGTCACCGCTTCTGGCCAGACGGATCGCGCGGAAATTCCGCCGCCTGGAAACCGCCAAACCGCTGCCCTGGGCGCGTCTTGCGACAATGGCCGCTGCAGCGTGTGTTGTCATCTCCGTGATGATATGGCGCCCGGGCGTTGACGGGCCAAACCGTTCCAATAACGCCCGGCCGCTTGCTGCGGGCTGTCTGGTCGAGCCTCTTGGAACTGCTGACTTTGCTGTTGTATCTCCACGCCGCGTTCGCCTGGACGCCGGTGAATTGTACGTTCAGATCGACCGCGACCTCGCCGGAGGCGAGCCGTTTGTCGTCGAAACACCGTCCGGCGAGGCTAGAGCTTTGGGGACGCGATTCTTTGTAGAAACCGCCGATGGGCGGATCGAACCGAAAGGAACCGAAACGATGAGTATCAGGAAGAACAGGATTGCGGCGTTTACGCGAGTGGTGGTGTTGGCGGGGCTGGTCCAGTTGGTTAACGATTCCGGCGTTGTCAGCGGCGGACCCGGTGAGGCGCTTGGAGCTGAAGGCGCCGCGGCTCCGAAGAAGCACGTTGCCGATCTTACGGGCAAATTCGGGCAGTTCTACGAGCCGGTCGACGTGGACGTCAAACCGTCGATCCCCGCCTACACGCTTCCGCTTACGCCGAACAAGATCGCCAACTGGGACGAGGCGACAAAGAAGCTCGGTCTGAACAAGGAGGCCCTGGCTAAGCTGAAGGCCAACGGTTTTGTCGTTACGCCTCTGCCGGCCTTGCGCGACAAGAACAACAAGCCCGTTCCCAAAGACGATATCACCAAGCCGTACGAGGGGCTCAAGATATCCGGCGTGCCGATCTTCGTGACCACCGACACGCTGCTGCACCTGTATCACGTGCAGTTCGACGAGACGCTCAAGGACATCGAAGAACGCGAGTTCTACGGCGACATCAGCCAACTGGCCGACTTCCTCGTCGGCGAGTTGGGCAAGGCCCACGCGGCTGGAGATCTCAAGCCCATAGAGAAGATCGCACTCAAGAAGGCCTGGACGTACGCGGCGATCGGATACAAATGCCTCAATCCCGAATGGGACGCCCCAGCCGCCATCGCCGCCGACGTGGCCACCGTCATCGCCAAAATGGAAGCCCACAAAGGCTTCTGGCCCGATCCGATGGCGGCGAGCAAGCAATGGCCGCTCTTCCGCTACGCCGAGGATTTCTCCCAGTACGTCCCGCGAGGCCACTACACCCGCAGCGAGATACTCAAACGCTACTTCAAAGGCATGATGTGGTTCGGGCGGATGGCGTTTATTCTCAAGGGCGGCGAGAGTTTCGGGCCCAACGATCAGCCGTTCCTGGTATCGAAAGAAGAAGGTCAGGCGCAGACCATCGCCGCTTCGCACATAGTCAAGCTGCTGGCTGGCGGGAAGGTAAAGGACGGACGCAGCGCCCGCGAGATATGGCAGAGGGTGTACACGGTGACGGCGTTCTACGTGGGGTTGGCTGACGACTTGGGGCTGGCGGAGTACGAAAGTTCGCTTCGCAAGGTTACCGGGGCGTCGATGAGCATCGGCATGCTGGCCGACGAGGACAACTGGCGAAAGGTGCAGGTCGAACTGGCGAAGTTCAACCCGCCTGCGATCTACGGCGGAACGGGCGGGCAAGGCACATATTTTGGGCCGAACCCCGACAAACTCGTCGAGGCGCTGGACAAGTCCGCGGGCTTCCGCCTGATGGGCCAGCGTTACATCCCCGATTCGTACATGATGGGCAAACTCGTGACGCCCACCGTGGGCAAGCCCAATAACGGGCGGACTGACATGTTCACCTGCGTAATCACTGACGATGGCCCGTACCGCTGCTTCCCGCGCGGGCTGGACGTGATGGCCGTCATGGGCTCCAAACGCGCCGAGTTCTGGCTCAACAAGCTCGGCGACGACGCCTACGGCACGGGGACCGACCTGGCCAAGGGCAAGAATCTGCGGTACGACGTGGTGCTCGGCGCGCTGAAGAAGGAGTTCGCCGAACTCAGCCACAGCGACTGGAACCGCAACGCGTACTGGTCGTGGCTTTACGCGCTGAAACCGCTGCTGGAAGAATACGGCAAGGGTTACCCAACGTTCATGAGAACCGACGCCTGGGCCGACAAGTCGATGACGACGGCGCTGGCGAGTTGGTCGCAGCTTCGCCACGACACCATCCTCTACGCCAAGCAGAGCTACACGATGAAGATGGCCAGGTCCGCCAAGCCGCGCGGACCCATAATGAAGCCCGTCGAGGGCTACGTCGAGCCGACGGCGGAGTTCTACGCCCGCCTGCTGGCGACGACGCGGATGACGCTGGCCGGACTGAAGGACATGAAAGTTCTCGAACCGGTCGCCGTCGACCGCCTCAAGGCGCTCGATACGCTTATCGCCCGCCTACTTGATATCGCCAAAAAGCAACTGGCCCACAAGGAGCTTACCGCCCAGGATTACGCGTACATCCGCAACTTCGGCGAGGCCCTGGAGAAGATTCGCGTAAAGGACCCCAAACTCCAGAAGGAAATGGACGAGGCCCGAGCGAAGAAGGATTGGAAGCGCTACCAGGAAATCTCCAAAGAGATCAGCGGCAGCAAGTCGATGAAGACCACGATAATCGCCGATGTCCACACCGACCAGAACAGCAAGAAGTGCCTCGAAGAGGGCACGGGCAATGTCGAGTTGACGGTAGTCTGCTACCTCCAGCCCGACGGGCGATTAGTCCTCGGCGCCGGGCCCACGCTGAGCTATCACGAATTCAAGCACCCGATGAGCGACCGCCTGACAGACGAAAAATGGCGCGAGATGCTCAAGAGCGGAAAGACACCGCCCCGCGCCGAGTGGATCCAGACATTCAGCGCCGCCGGGGCGCCTATAACGGCGCCGCGGCCGAAACCCACGTCCGGACGCCCGCGCCCGATCCGCCGCAGATAGACCACATGACCCCAGGAATCAAGGGCCTTCCCAGCGACGGGGAGGCCCTTTCTTCTGTTTTGTATTTGTTGTATGGTTCGGGGTCGTGAATGTTCGCCCGTGTTCGATCCCGGCGAGGCTCCGATCCGAAAGGCGCATGACGATGCGAGTTACTACGACGACCGAAGGAATACGGCTGATCGCCTGGATACTGCTGTGGATTGCCGTGGTGTCGGTTCCGGCGGACGCTCGGGCGGAGGATAGACGCGCTGAATACAGCAAGAGCAGCCTGGCGAGCAAGAAAGGCAGAACATCCGTCGTAACGGAAAAGGAAGTAGACCCCAGGTACATCCGCGACATATGCAAGAGATCAAAGTGGAAATACGAAGCGAACAATGACTCTCTGCGAGCCGGTAATTATTCATGGGACGTATACGTCCCCCCAAGCGACAAGGAAGAACTTCCTGGTGTTTGTGTCTACGTTTCTCCTGCAGGCGGGGCGTTCACAGGGGTCGGTAGATGGAAACGTTTGATGGACAAGGGGAATCTGATTTACATTGCTTCAAGAGATAGCGGGAATAACGTTCGAACGACCCACAGAATCGCATTGACTCTTAGAGCGATTGATATTGTGAAAGAACGCTACAAGATCAATCACAAGAGGGTTTATGTCTGCGGCGATTCCGGCGGCGGGCGCATTTCGAGTATGGTCGCTCCCCTATACCCGGAGACTATCACAGGCGCCATCTACTCGATCGGATGCAATTACTGGAGCAATGTGAGAGCGGAGGGCAACAAATACTGGCGAGGTTTCCTGGGAACCAGGGCGGTCCTTCCCGGAATGACCGAGGTCAGGAAGAACCGTTACGTATTTCTTACGGGCGACTCCGACGCCAATATGCCGCAGACCAAAGCCAATCATAAAGCCTACATAAGAAGCGGAGTGAAGAACTGTGTGTACGTTCAGGTGAAAGGAATGGGGCATTCGTCTCCTCCTCCGGAGTATTGGCAAGCGGCGTTCGCCTATCTGGATGGGAAAACATCCAAGATCGCGGGTGCAGGCTCTGAGGCCAATCCGGACGATAAAGCTCCCCACCCCGGATCCAAACCGACATCCCGCCCAAAACGAACCGACGAAGACCGAGCCCGGTCACAACTTTCCCTTGCTATGAACTACATTGACGCCGGTCTTAAGGCGAAGGCAAAAGCCGTTCTCAAGCAACTCATCGCCAAGTACCCCAAAACGCAATCCGCCAAAACAGCGACGGCTGAACTCGATAAGCTTGGCAAGCAGTAACTGTGAATCGTGCGTCAGATGTGCGGGAAGTTGCTGGGGGGAGACATCGTGAAATATCTTACTTCTTCTTGTCGGGGCGCTTTTTCTGAGCCTGATATTCCGCCCAGGCCTTGCGCACTCTCGGCGGCCAGGAAAATCTGGGAGCCTTCGCAGGATCGTAACCCTTGAGGTGTCCGCGAACCTTACGCTGCGACGGGCGGACGTATTTCCACGGTTTGTCGCCGAAGACTTCGGCTACCAGTTTGGCGATACCGGGGTCGTATTCCTTCAGTTCCTTGCGCGTGTCGACGTGGTTATGGTCGTGATCGGGCTTGCGGTTAGTGTCGAACCATGACTGTACGGCTTCGGCCCAATACTCGGCGCGGTTTCCGGCTGCATATTTGCCCTTCCACAGACCTTTTTTCATCGCACTTTCGTAGGTTGCCTTAAGCCTCTTGTCGAATGTCTTGTCGGCGAAATTCAGGCCCAGGTGATGCATGCCGTGGGCGAATTCGTGTATGAGGATGTTCTCGGTGATGTATGGGTCGCCCTTGTATCGCAGCAGGTTCTCTTCTCCGCAGCTGGTGGCCGGGCGGCGGGGCATTCCGCCCAGTCCTCTTGCACGCTTGTCCCAGAAACCCTTGGGCTTAAGCTTGCTGTGTTCGGGAATGTCGGTGGTGAACTCGTTTACTCCCATAACAACCATACGGGCCTTGTTGGCGACCATTGCTTTGGCGATGTCGGGGCGTCCGTCAAGCATGTGGTTGATCAGATACGCCGCTTCCAGCAACGCGTAGTCGGAGACCTTGTCGGAACCTATCACCGCAACACCGCATGCGCTTACGTACTTCTTGTAAAACGGGTCGAGTTTGAATGACTTCACAACGTCTGCAGGCGGAGCGATAACTCCACCGAGCGGACGGTCAGTCTTTTTTCCGGATCCTGCGGCCGTCATCAGACCGATCGCCAGCCCGATAACAGCAACTCGTGTGATGGCTAGTTTCATAGCGTTTGTTTGCGCGAGACTAAAGCCTCCACGGTCCTCTCATCGGTCTGTCGATCATGCGGTTGGCCTCTTCGCTGTTGGTGAAGCGTTCTGTCGCGGGGTCCCACTTGAGCTGTTGTCCGGTGCGCATCGCTATGTCGCCCAGCAGGCAGGCGCTGCATGAACGGTGTCCGTTTTCAATGGGTGCGACGGTCTTCTTTCGCAGCCGAATGCCGTCGATCCAGTTCTTCTTGTGGTCCGAGTTGCGATACAGGTGGAGTTCCTCCGGACCGATCACCGCCTTCAGCAGCGATTTCGGGTGTGCGTCGATGAAGCCTCGTCTTACGAAGACCCAGCCCTCGTCGCCCTCGAACCGGACGCCTTGCTTGTTTATGCTTGTGTCAGTGCAACTCAGCGGTATGTCGCCCGGATAGACGTAGTCTATGCTGAACCTCCCGTGAACGTCCCATATCCCGTCGGTTGGGAACGCACCTGCGCCTTCTATCCGGATCGGTCCGCTGTTTTCCATGCCCATGCCCCAGTGGGCGATGTCCATGTGGTGTGCGCCCCAGCCGGTGATCATTCCGGCGCCGTAATCGGATATCCTCAACCAGCCCGGCCGCCCGTAACCCTTCTCCGGGTGCACGCGTTTTTCCGTGTAGGGTTTCCACGGCGCCGGTCCGAGCCACATGTCGTAGTCGAGATTCTTCGGTACGGGCATGATCGGCTGGACGGTGGTGCCCGGATCTATCCCCAAGCCGACCTTCACGCGGAGGAGCTTTCCGATTCGCCCGTTGCGAACCAGTTCGCAGGCGTGGCGGAAGCGGGTGTCGGATCGTTGCTGGCTTCCGATGTGACCGATTCGTTCGTAACGCTCGACAGCGTCAGCCAGGGCTCTGCCTTCGGCGATTGTAAGGCTCAGGGGCTTCTGGACGAAAACGTCCTTGCCGTTCCTTACCGCCTCGAGCGCCGGGAGGATGTGCCAGTGATCCGGCGTGGCGACCTGCACTGCGTCGATATCGTTGCGGTGAGCCACTTCCCGAAAATCACCGCACGGTTTGCAGCCTTTGGATTTTGTATAGCTGTCGACCATGGATGCTGCGTTTGCGGCGCGGTTGGAGTCCACGTCGCAGGTGGTCAGCACTTGCACTCCGCTGACGCGCATGATCGCCCCGAGGTCGCCCCTGCCCATTCTGCCCACGCCGACGCAGCCGATGGTCACGCGATTGCTGGGAGCTTCGGCTCCGAAAACCGATGATGGGAGAACCATCGGCAGGGCGACCGCGGCGCCGGCGGTCTTCAGAAAGTCGCGTCGGGATGTGCGTTTGGTTGTCATCTGTTATTACCTTTCCTCTGGTCCGCGTTTGGGCGTATGTCCAATACTATAGATTATCCTCCCAGCGAGTGCGGATACAAGAGTTACTTATGCGGGAAGATATCGTCGATTGGCGTGCCGGCCAGTTCGGCAAGGAACTTCGCGATTCGCCCGCACACAAGCTCCAGATAAGCATTACCGCGATCCGGAGTCGCGCCTGTCGGGTCGCCCGAGGCGCAGTGATCGTTTAGACGGTCGAAACGGCGTGAAGTTCTCACCCATCCTTCGCGGAGAGCCTCGAATAGGTACTCGCGGGTCTTACCGTCGCCAGCCGTATCCTGTTCGACCAATTCCGGATACAGCGCCAACGCCACCGAGGTCTCCAACTGTCCGGCGTGGTCGTCGGGGCGGTCGAATATTTCATCGTATTTGTCGCGTCCGACGGTCCACCAGTCGCACAGGAACACGTGTACGTCCAGATCGCACTGAATCTGTCGAATCAGCGGTGTGAAATCGTTCCCGCCGTGCCCGTTCAGGATCACGATCTTGCGAATTCCATGAACGAGCAGCGATCCGATGATCTCGCGGACCATCGCGTCGAGCGTTGTCTGCGATACGTGAATCGCCATCGGGAACGCCATCAGGTTGCAGTCGACCCCGTAGGGCAGTGTCGGCAGGCAGATCACCGATTCGCACTGATCCCAGGCGATGCGACACGATTCGCGGGCGACGTAGGCTGTGTGGCGGAAGTCCTGGCCTTGTGGGAGATGGCGGTTGTGCGGCTCGACAGCCCCGACAGGCAGGACCGCGACCTCGTAATCACGTTGCGAAATGCGGTGCAGGTTGGTGGCTGTCAAATCCCATTCGTCGATCATACTCGCGTTCTCCAAACGTTATTGGATTTCAGGCATCGGAACATCCAGGCCCTTGAGTTGCCGGGCCTGTTCCTTCGGATCGTACACGCCGTAGAAGATCGCGTTGCAGTCGATCCAGGCGGCTAGACGGCGGATATCGTCTCCGGAGAGTTTCACTTTGTAGTGTCGCTTGGGGCTGCGCAGCAGTTTCATCAGGCGGCTTCCGGGGGAGCCGTACATCCCGCCCGGGGGCGTGGTCTGGATCACGTTTCGTCCGCCGAAGCGCGGGACGAGTGCTTCTTTGGCGTTCCTGGGATTCGTTCCGCCGCCCCAGAAGTTCCTGTCTCCGCAGAGCGACCAGTAGGATTTGGTGAACCCTTTGTGCGGTGTCGATGTCAGGTCGATGTTCTTTTTCGCCTTCTTGCCCGGGTGACACTCAACGCAATGTTTGTCGAGCACGGGTTGGACCACTCGCATGAAGGAGAATGTCCCGCCGCCAAGTTTGCCCGGATCTATCCGCGAGGCTTTGCGGTCCATTGCGATTGTCCTGCCGGTCGCGGGCACGGATTCGAAAGGTTCGTGGCATCCGATGCAGGAGACACTTTCGCCCGGTTGCAGGTATGTGAGCGATCTCATTGTCTGCACCGCCAGTCCGTCGGCGTCCAGGGCCTGGAACAGTATCGGTATGCGAGCCGGGACCAGGAATCGCGCCGATCCGTCCGTCTCGACAGGGACAGCCCCCAGAATCGCGCGGGCGTTTTCCTCTCTCGCCAAACCGACCGCCGGGCGGTCGCCCAGGTTCGTGGTCTTGGGCAGTATCTGGATTATTCGCAACTGTTTGACCGTTCCTCGCTTGATACCGCCCAGGCCGCGGTATATGTCGCGCATCATCACTTCGCCCGTCGGCGGGGGGTTGGTCGGAAGGTTGCCCGTGACCACCTGCGGGCGTTTGCGCGGGCGCAGCGGACACGGGCTCGTGCTGGAGATATCGGGGTCTCGATAGATTAACTCGCGGTTCCCAAACGCGTCGATCAGATACAGGCCCAGGGCGTTTTTGGGATTTGCTCCGGGCTCCCAGACCAACGACTGGGGGCTGTAGGCGGCCAGGAAGTACTTTTCAGACAGCGGCCAGGGCGCCGCGTAGTATTGCGGGATGTTCCTGGTTTCGGCTTCGGGGAAGGGGACTTCCGGAGTGATGCGCGTCAGGGCGTGCTGACCGTCTCGCCCCAGCGAGGGGTCGACCACGACGATGGAACCGGCGGTTATCGAATGATGCGCCGAGGCGGTGAATGCGATTTTTCTGCTGTTTGGGATCGGTTGGATCTGGAACGTGCAGTGCGGTTTAGGAGTCGCGTTGCCCCAGACAGCCATCGGGCCCGTACCATCGGGTCGCATCGACCAGAGATTCTGGTGGGTCACCGCGTCGCGGTCGATGTAGTCCCAGCGTGAGTAAAGCAGGCGCCCGTCGTTTGCGACCGCGGGGAACCACTCGTTGGTGTCGTGGTAGCTCAGGGTGGTGATGTTCTTCCCGTCGGCGTCCATCCGGTGGATTGTGTAGACGTGCCACTTGGTGCCAAACTGACCGCCGAAGCATCGGGCGTATCCGCGGCGTCTGGTGGAGCTGAAGGCGATCCCGCCGTCGGGCAGATAGGTGGGCATGAGGTATTCATGCGAATCGTTTGTCAGGCGTTTGAGGCTTTTGGCTCCGGACTCGAACACCGTTTCAGGATTGATGGCGACTTCGTATATGTCGTAGGATCGTTGATCTGTCGGCGTTTTGGCGTCGCAGGGGACGTACGAGAAGACCACCTTCTTCGCGCCGTAATCCAGACGCGGAGCCAGCACGTTTCCGCCTTCGAGCTTGCCGTCGAGAATGTCGCGAACCGCCAGCGAACGGCCCGGATCTTTCAGCACAAACAACCCTCCGCCCGGGCGCGCCCGCCATCCGAAGTACTGCATAACCAAATGGCTGTACGAGGTGGGCGCCCGCTTGCAGAACAGCAGCGGTCCGAAATCCATCAGCGGATTGGACAGTGCGATGCTGCGTTTGAGCCATCGAACGCGGAGATAGTCGTTTTCGGTGAGTTGGTCTAGCTGTTTAACTTCGGTCGCCAGGAAGTCCCGCGGCCGATCCGTGCGAAGGTCGCTCAAAAGCCTTTTCGCCAGAATCAGATGTTTCCCGGCGGCGGTTTTCAAGTCCTTCCCGTCCTGCCTTCGCCAATCGAGTTGCAGCATAGTCCAAAGCAGCAGTTCCGGTTTATCGGTAGGCTTGCCCGGTGTTCCGGTCATGCGCCTGTGCGCGCTTAGAAAACTCTCGGCGACCGCTTTCTTCACGCTCAGCAACCGCTCCAGTTGTTTGAGGCCTGCGGTCCAGGTCCCTTTGTACGGCGCCAGGACAACTTGCGGGGCGACAATCGACCCGCCGGGCTCGAGCTTGCGGTTGATTCCTTCCATGACGAGAGTAGCGTCGAGGCGTCCGGTCTTTGTTCGAGCAATATCGAACTGCCAGAACGATTTCGGCGAGACCGCAAAAACGACTCCGCTTGCGTCATCGCCGTCTGAGATTATGAAGGCGGGCTGATGGCCTTTCTGTCGGGAAAGCGTCACTGGCGAACCAGGCAGCGGCGCCGCGTCCAGCAGACCAAGGTCGCTTGTGTAGGCGTGTACGCGCGGCGGACCAGTCTTCCCGCTCGCATCGGTTTGCATTTCATACGACCAGGGCGGTCTGGCTGTGTTGCCCGCGGAGAAACCTTTCGACGCCTGGTAAGTCTTTCCTGAAGCGTATGTTATCAGCGGGTCCCAGTGCGTTGTGTCGTAGAATATCCGCCCGCGTTTGTGGACGATGAAGCGAACCGCATCGCCCTTGGCGACGGTCAGGGTGAGTTTCGGATCGTGGCCCTTTGTGTCGTTTCCGGCGATGGCGGCGGCCCATACGGTCTTGGCGTTGTGTCGAACCATCAGGCTCACGCCGTCACCGCCGCCCTTGTTGGTGTCGGCTTTGAAAACGCGTCCGGATATAGTGATTGCACCGGCGGCGGGGGCTCGGAAGCATCTTACCGCGGGCGTGTTGATTCCCGGATGATGCCAGTCGGCGCCCACTCGCGTCCAGTCCGGTCCGCCCCAGTACGTCGAGCCGTACCACTTGTCGTTTCGCCAGGTCAGCGGGCGGTATCGCCCGGTTGTGCGGGCGGACTGGATCTCGAAGACCCAGCGCCCCAGAACCGCGCCGTCCATTCCTACTTCCGTCTGCCCAATGTTGCTCAGGGTGATGTCTGTTGTCCGCACACCGGTCTTGTCGACGGCGGTGCGGTGGACGACCTTCTGCGACTCATCCGGAGCCGGGGCGGTGTCGTCTTCGCTCAGGCTGTCGATCAGACCGTCGGCCGATGCGAATCCGGCCGCCAGTGCGAATACAAACAAGGCGAGGATGGTCGAACGTGCTGTGATGGTGTTACTCCGCAATTATCTCTACGCCGGAAATGACCGGTGGGAACTTGCTGGTTCCTTCTTCTGTCAGGTCGGCGGGTTTGAGTTCCAGTTCAAGCGATTTTGTGACCCTTATCCCACGGAATTCCTTTACGATCCCGCCGCCTTTGGCCCGGGCGGCCGAGGCGATGTTGAATTTCTTCAGGTACGCCTTGCCCTGCAGCGATACGTCGAAGATGCGTTTGCGGGCTGATGCTGCGTCCGGGTCGGCGAAATGGAGGCGAACGGTGTATAACTGCTCCTTGTCGTTCTTGGCAAGCAGGGGGATCGCACACTTCGTGACGCCTATTGCTCCCGATGCGTAGACCCACGGGGCGGTGGGGGAGGCGATCTTCAGGAAGTCCGAGTTGCGTGAGAAATACCTTCCGCCCTTCAGCAACTTGGCGTCGATCTTCAGATCCATTACGAGTCGCCCCTTGTATGGCCGCGGATACGCCAACCATATCTTTCCGCTGGAGTCTTTTCGATCACCCGGCGCCCCGAAGTTGACCGCCAGGCGTTTAACCGGGGTCATTGATCCCGGCGCGCTGAACATTCCCCACTTCGTGCCCGCTGTGCGCGGTACGAATACGGTTGTGCACTGCATTGAATCCGGGCATACACATCCGGAACTCGCCTCGGGCATCATGACGAGCCCGTTTGCGGGAATACAGTTTATCCAGCAGCCCGGGCGCTGACCGCCGAAATGCACCGTGCCCGAATCGCTTTCCAGATCGTAGTAGCCCGCCGTTCCAGAGCGGAAGAACAGGACGTTGCGGCTGGCCGCGATGTTTCCACAATGGTGTCCCGGGCGGGCAAACTGCCACTTGGCGGTGACTTCGGTTATCGGGTGGTTTCGCGTTTCCTCCACGCCGGTTTTCAGATCGTGAGCCCAGGGCTCGGCGATGACCTTGTCGCCGACTATCAACGGGCGGCTTCGGTATCCCTTGTTGCCCGACCAGAGCATTTTTCCGTCTTTGCCTGAAAGTGCGATCAGGCTTCTTCGGGAGAATTTGCCCGCGAAGAAATCTCGCCAGAAGTGCCCGTTCCACGGTTGACCGGCCAGCAGGAGCACGTTCTTGGAGTACATCATCGTTATGTCTCCGTGGGCCTTGGTCACCGGCGGGATGCAGTCGGCGATGAAGAGGGGCTTGTTCCATTCGGTCTTGCCGGTTTCGGCGTTCAGGCATACGACGAGTCGAACCGGAGGTATCGGTCGACCGCGCGAGTCGACGTAGACCTTGTTCTTGTCGGGCTGCCCTTTGAGGCCCTCGGCCTTCTGGGCTTCGGTGACGCTGCGATCGACGAAGAACAGTCGTCCGTCGCCGATGCTTATGGTGACGGTCATTAGTTTCGACGCCTTATGGCTCCACTTGCGCTTGCCCGTTTTGACGTCAATGGCGAATATGCGATTGGCGCTGTCGCTTCCGAAAAGCGTGTCGCCCACGCAACCCACGTAATTCCAGACGAGGGGGGCCTTGCTGTTTCTCGGTTCGAGACTGTACGTTCGCAGCGTTCGTCCGGATGCGGCGTCGAGGCGGAGACACTTGTCTTTGACCGCGACGAACAGGCTGCCCATTCCTCCGGCGAGATTGGACACTGACGTCTTCAACCCCAGGCGGATCGCCCCGGGTATCTCGCGTTTCCACAGTTCCACGCCATTGTACGCGTCGAACGCCATTATCACGTTCTCGCCCTGAACGAACATTCGCCCATCAAACGCCAGCGGAGCCGCCGCCGATGCGTGGCGGCTCGGCATGCGTCCGGGTCCGGGCTCTCCGTACCATAGGAGGTTCATCTGCCCCTTAACGATCCGATCGTCTCCGCAGCTCGTATTGCCCGCCTCACCGTATTCGTGCGTCCACGAGCCCGCTCCGTTGAGGATCCCGCGTTTGATTTTCACGCCCGAATCGGTCATTGCGATTGACGTGCTTTTCTCGCCGAGATTCGTCAGTTCCTTTTCCATCGCTCCCGACCAGACCGCACGCTTCGATTTGTCAGTAACTGTGACGTACGCCGCGCCGCCGCACGGTTTGAGCATGCGGAGCAGCTCACTTGCCGGGGTGGCTGGCTTCGTCGAAACGATGAGGTTTGCGAAGTAATCGCTGAAGCCCAGAGCGTCGAGTCGACCGGTCATGACGGTGACGCGCGTTCCGTACACGCCGGCGGCTGACAACTGTTTTCGGGCTTCCTCGGCGGTCTTTGCGTCGGGGTTCACCACGTAGATCATCAGGTCGCTGCGTTTGGCCAGTTCGTAAGCCAATCGCCCCGTTCCGCCCAGCACCAGTCCGTAACCTTTTTGGGCTCCGGAGTCCTTGATGATCCCGGCGGCTTGGATTTCGCTGGGGTGCGCCGACCCGCCAGCCGGGAAAACGTTGGGATCGGCGGTTTGTGCTATCTTCAGGTTCTTCCCGCCTTTACGCGACAGGAAACAGTAGATCTCACCGGTGTCCGTGCTTATCAGGACCTTTCCGCCGGCCACCGCGATGCCCTTGGTCCTTCCGTTGACTTTTGCGGACCATACTCTTTTGCCCGAGGCGATATCGAAGGCCGACACCGCGCCTTTTCCGCCCGTAAGCAGCAGATTCTTCGTTAGCGCCATTGCTCCCGAGTGGGCGCATTTTGTGCGCCACTTCACCGACGCGTCCCATACCTTCTGTTCGTCGTCGCGCTTCTTGACGTATTTTTTCATTGTGGCTTGCTGGCTCTTGGTCGGTATGCCAGGTTTGCCCGCCCATTTGTCGTAGTCGATCCGCCTTTGGAGACCCTTGATTCTCTGGCCGGCTGCGTAGAGTTTCTGAGAACCGCGTTTCTTCGTCCATTCGGCGCGGTTCAGGGCGATGACTTCGGAACCGTTGAGTATGTAGGTCGTCTCCGTGTCGACCACCAGGCGCAACGCCTCTTCCGACATCTCCAGCTTGCCGCTGTCCTCTTTGACGCCGAGCATTCGTTCCGTGCCGTTGAACAGCATATCACCGGCCAGCACGCTGTACGTTCCGCCGAACAGACCTGTGCGGCGCCAGATGAATTTCGTATGTTTCACGAACCTGCCGTCTTTGCGGTTGAAGGTCGCGGGCATTGCACGCCCCGACGCCACAAAAAGGCGATCTTTCGAGGCGGCGATATAACCCTGGGGCGAGACGCTGCCCAACCCGCCCTTGCCGAAGCCATCGTTCATCCAGATGAGTTTCCCGGTGTCGGCGTTCACGGCGTACAGGCTCACTCCTTCAGCCGGGAATACGCCGGCTCCGAAATATGCGACGCCATGTTCAACCATCACGCCCGTGCGGACCGGCCAGAGCGAGATCATCTTACCGTTGCCCAGGACCAGTTGGTTGCCCGGGGCGGCTTTGAAGGTCCACTTGCTCTGCCCGCTGCGGGCGTCCAGGCAGTAGACATTCCCATCATCCGACCCGATGTAGACCTTTCCCTTTGCTACAGTCGGCGCCAGGCGCACGGGTCCGGCGGTGAAGAACTCCCAGCGAATCCGCCCGTTGTTCGCGTCCAGGCAGTACACTTTGTTGTCCGACGATGAGGCGAAGTACACTCCGTCTCCTACGGCCGCCACGTGGTACACGTCGTCGAAGCGCATTCGGGGCAGTTCGAGGTTCCCTTCCACCACTTTCGGCTGCGGGTCGCCCCATGCGTGCGATGGAGCGTGAAGGGGCGTAAACACCCAACCTGTCGACAGGGGGATGGAGATTGCCTCTGCGGAGATGCCTGTCCGTCCGGGATCATGACGATAAGTGGGCCAATCATCGGCAATTGCGCCGGAGACCAGGGTCATTGTCAATACGAGGGATAGAATCGAACGCGTGAGTCGGCGGGAGTTGCGGTCCATATTTCCATTGGCTCCTTGAACTGCGACATGCAGTCCCACCATTTTAACTGTCTACCTCCATCGAACAAGCCTGAATTCCCGCGCCTTGTGTCCAGACCGGTTCCACGCGACGGAAAACCATCTTATGAAACTGTTCACCATCAGCGGGTTTAAAAGACCGCAGAGAGAGCTTCTGCTTAGATTCGCCTGCCCCTCCGCCGCCTCATGACGGTCAGGGCCCCCAGCGCCAACAAGCTCATTGTCGCCGGTTCCGGTGTGGAAATCGTGTCTATAACCACCTGGTCGATGCTGGCGCCAGCCGGTGTTTCCAGC
>JASLNT010000023.1 GCA_030745875.1 Phycisphaerae bacterium | reverse complement strand
CAAGCATCTGTTCAAGGGCAAGTCCCTTCAGGATCTTCCAACAGACCAGGCCGGGCCGCGATTCGTTATCAACGCCACTAACGTGCAGACGGGAGTTTTGTGGCGATTCTCGCGTCCTTACATGGCCGACTATCTTGTCGGACAGATTATGAATCCTGATGTCCCGCTGGCTCAAGCCGTAGCCGCATCATCAGCCTTCCCCCCACTATTGAGCCCTGTCATATTGAAGGTCAACCCGGAGGAGTTTGAACCTTCGACCCTCGGACCGTTTGGCGAAAAGGGCGGAGCCTTTACCCGTCGCATCGTCCTAACCGACGGAGGGGTCTACGATAATCTGGGACTGGAGACCGCCTTTAAGCGGTACCGGACTCTCCTCGTCAGCAATGCCGGCGGACAAATGACCGGCCGGCCCAGACCGAGGCGCAACTGGTTGTCTCATACTTATCGCATCTTCAATATCGTAGACAATCAGGTGCGAAGCCTCCGCAAACGGCAGCTTCTGGATTCGTACACTACCGAGGCCACCTCGCGAAAACGCCTGGGTGCATACTGGAGTATTCGCTCGAACATAGCGGATTACGGTCTGCAGGATACCTTGCCATGCCCGCAGAGCGACGCATTACGACTGGCAGCCACCCCGACACGACTCAAGAAGCTTGATGAAAGCCTGCAACGGCAGCTGATCAACTGGGGATATGCGATCTGCGACGCGGCAATACGAAGATACTGGGACCCCGAAGGATCTATATCCCCGCCGGATAAGTTCCCGTACGCAGGCGGCATAGACGGAAAATAGAACTCCTGCAGCCAATGGGCAGAGAATGACTGGCTGACATCGTCATGCGCTATGGGCGACCACCGAACATGCCGATTACGGCATAGCTAAGAGAAAAGAAGAAGGGCCAGAGCAAGTCTGACCCTTCTTACGTTCATATTCCTTACTTCGGATCGGCAGGCTACTTCTTGTCGGCCTCGATCAGCTTGACCATCGCCTGGCCCATGGCTTCGCCGACGTTCATGTAGGTCTCGGCATTACCGCCGTAGTGACCACCGGAACTGCCGCCCTTCGACAACGGGTGGGTGTAGACGGCGGCGACGTTGCCCTTGAAGTCCGGGTGCTTCTTCCCATCGGCGACGGAGAACATAGCGTTGAGGATCTTCCCGCCGCCATCGGTTGCGCCCTTCTTGGTCTGACCGAGGGTGGCGCAGACGAACTTGGCTTTGGGTGCGTTGAATTCTTTGCGAAGCGTCTTGATGAGGTGGGCGAGGTTCTTCTCGTATCGGCTGGACAGCGCTGCGCTGCGGCTGTCGCGGTCGCCCTGCCACCAGAGGAAGCCAGCGACCTCATACTCGGTCGCGCCGGGGTAATACTTGCCTAGGTTCTGGAGCACATTCTGGGCACGGGCGACGTCACCATCGTACTGCAGGCCCGCGTACCAACCGATCTTCTTCGGCGTCTCACCCTTCTTCCATTTTTCAGGCGAGCCCTTGTAACCGGGGTGCACCCAGGTGACACCTTTTTTGTCGGTAAACTCAAATCCTTCGCTACCGGGCGGCAGCAGGTCCCAGCCCAGGGCGCGATTGCCGATTGAACTCTTGAGGATCATCACGGGCTCATCCAGCGCGTTACCGAGGTGATGTCCGATACCGACCTCAATTCCGATCTTGCCGCCGGAAACGGTCAGCCAGTCATTGCGGATGACGCGCGTCCTGCCCGGGCCACCGCTGCCCATCACTTGGACGTTGCGGACGTCTTTACGGGTGGTCCAGTTACCTGCGTCGTCGACCAAGTAAGGGTAGAGCTTCTCGTTCTTAACCGCGTTTTCGAGTGTGCCCGCCTTATCGCCCTTGACCTTGCCCATCTCAAGCGTGTTTGACTGGCCCATGATAATGAAGACCTTGACCTTCTTGCTCATGTTCGCAGGCTTGCCATCGGGGTCGGGGATGGCCTTGGCCTTGTCAGCCGCCGATACGCCTGTTATGAGTATCGCCACCGCGACCATCAGAGACGCTACGCCAAATAGTACTTTCTTCTTCATGAATCTGTTTCCTTCTGTTGACTTCTTTCGGTTAAGTAGACTCTCTTGTTATTCGTCATCACGCCTATTTATACGCTTTGTTGACAATCTGATCGATAAACCGCAGCAACTCCTTGTTTAACGCAGCGGCGGCCTCTTTATCACCGCGATCGGCGGTTAACCAGCGGTGAGTCTCGGGGGCGTCGGATCGGCAGGCTATTTCTTGTCGGCCTCGATCAGTTCGACCATCGCCTGGCCCATCGCTTCGCCTACGTTCATGTAGGTCTCGGCGTTACCGCCGTAGTGGCCGTTGGAGGCCCCGCCCTTGCTGAGAGGGTTGCTGTACACGGTGGCGACGTTGCCTTTGAACTCCGGGTGCTTTCCGCTCTTACCGTCAACCGCGAACTGAGCCTCAAGGATCTTTCCGTCATTGCCCGCGGCGCCCTTCTTGGTCTGCCCAAGCGTGGCGCAGACGAACTTCGCATTTGGTGCATCGAAGTCTTTGCGCAACGCCTTGATCAACTGGACGAGATTCGTCTCGTACCGCTCGGCCCAGTAGGATCGGTAGCGATCCTTGTCGCCCTGCCAGAAGAAGAACCCCGCGACCTCATACTTCTTCGCGCCGGGGTAGTACTTGTCGAGTTGCTTGAGGACTCGCTTGGCGGCGGCGACATCGGCGTCGTACTGCGTGCCGGCGTACCATCCCTTCGTCGGCGGCGCCGTCCCTTTTTCCCAAATGCCGAATCCCTTGTAGCCGGCGTGCACCATCATCTTGCCCTTTTCCTCGAACTCAAATTGCTCGCTGCCGGGCGGCAGCAGGTCGAAGCCGAGACAGCGATTGCCGATGCAACTCTTGAGAATCAATACTGGCGCATCGACGGCATGCCCCACGTAATGCCCGATGCCGATCTCCGGGCCGATGGTCTTGCCGGTAATCGTCATCCACTCGTTGTTGAATCCTTTGTTATTCATCACGCGTACGTTGCGGACATCATTGCGGACTGTCCATTTGCCGGCGGCATCCACAAGGTAGGGGTATTTCTTCTTGGTCTTGACCGCATTTTCCAGCGTCCCTTCCTTCTCGCCGGCGATCCTGCCGGCGCCCACCATGTTGGACTGGCCCAGCAGAATGTAGACCTGTACGGGCTTGGACATGTCCGCCGACTTGCCGTCGGGGTCCGGCAGCGTCTTGACCTTCGCCGGGGCCGCAACCATGGTAACGCTCATCACCATCGCCGCCAACAGCGACACCACAGCAAATAATGCTCTATTCTTCATAGTCTTTCGTCCTTTTGTTAACGTCTTTCTGCTTGGTTGATTCGTCCGTACTTCGGCGCCTACTCTCTGTTCTTGTATCTGTTTATTTCCTCCGCCCGGCCTGTTTGGCCTCTGACTGGTCGATCGCGTCAGCCAGTTGGCGACGCGTACTATCCTTGAACGCAGCCCCGCCTGCCCCGACGATCACGTCGCCGACCTTGATCTTCCCGTCGGCGGGCGAACCTTTCTGCACCTTGGTGATCTTGATATCTTTCGGGAATGTAATCCCGAACAAACCGGTAGGCCCAAGGTGATGCTCCTTGTGCTCGATAAACCGCGCATGGACCGTGGAACTGACACATGCGATGGCGATCAACAAACCGACGATATTGTGGAACACTACCTTCATACTACTCTTTCATCTTGGGTTTTGCGCTGTCTTTCGGGAGCTTCACGAACTGGCCCTTGTCGTTCCTGACTGTATCCATAGCTGCCCCGTTATATGCGCGGGCGAGGCTCGCCATGTTCCGATCGTCCCCTCTTAACTCACTGACGGGGCGAGCCAGCAATTTCGCCAGATCCTTGGCCGATTTGCGTGCGGGAACGCTGAAACCGTACAGACCAATGTCGGCTTTTAAGGCTTCGGGCACGATCTTGGTTGCGTCCTGACCGTTCCATCTGGCCAGGCACGTAATCAGGCGGGTGTGCTTGCCCACGGTGGCTTTGACTTTGTTGATGCTCTTGATGTCGCCTTTCTCGTTCATCAGCCAGTCAGTCTCTTTGTACATATCCGAGCCGGCGACATGCGGGTGGTTCATATGGTTGCTGGTCAGCCAGATAATGCACTTCGGATTGGCGTTTTTTGCGGCCTTGCGGATCGCTTTCCAGCAGCGGTCAATGGCCTTGCGGCTGTAGGCCAGATCCTGTTTCTTGGTGAGCTTGTCTTCACCGGGAAACTCCTGGCCCGTCAGTTGCTTGTACAGTTTCTTTTCAGACGCCAGCCATTTGTGTTTGACCGTCCTGACCTGCCCCGGATAGTGCGTCGTCCGTTTGGGCTGCCATACCCAGTCGAGCATGAAACCGTCTATGCCGGTCTTGCGCACCGCGTCGCTGATCGATTTTGACAGGAAGTCCAGATACTCATCGGTATACGGAATGTGGTAGCTGCCCTCATTGGGCTTCAACGGATAACTCAACTCCGGGTGCTCGGCGCCCCATCTTGGATTGCAGCCTATCGTGAAGTATCCCATCACGAGCATGCCTTCTTTATGCCCGAGTTTCACCATTTCCGGAAGGAAGTCGTGCTTAAGACCCGGCTGGGCGGGAACAAAACCGTTCTTGTACCATGCGTATCCGTTGGTCGAGACGCAGAACGTCTGGATAACGTTGACGCCGAGCATCTTGTACCACGCCAAATGCGCCGCCGGATCGGTATTTCCAAACTGACCGGGCCTGGCCAGGCGTCGTCGCCCGCCCCAGTTAAAATCAATGCAATAGGCCTTGATGTCCTTGGTCTTTGTCGCGTCGACAAGAACACTCGCCGGTTTCCCGGCGTCTTCCGCGAACGACACATTCACCATCGCCGCCAGCAGACACACCACGCCAAATACTGTCTTCCTGTTCATTGCTCTTTCCTTCGACAACATGTTCATGCTCAGTGCGGCGCCTCGTTATTCATTATTGGGCTTCGCTATTTGTACGTCTCATTTACGACCATATCTATAATGCCCATCAACTGCTTGCCGGCCGCAGCGGCGCCTTCTTTGTCACCGCGTTCCGCAGTCAGCCAGCGGCCGATCTCGCAGGCGGCGGACTTGCCCTTGATATTCTTGGGCTTGGTGATCTTCGGAGCCAGCACCTTGCTCGGGATCGTGTAGAAGAAGTGCGGGTCCTGTCCGCCGAACTTCGCTTTCCAGCAATTCGCCAACGCCGAGAGTTCCGCCCCGTAGTTGGCGCCCTGATCTTTGGCGACCATGGCGTCGCTGGCGAGGAAGACGATCCCCTTGAATTCGGCGGGGGTAAACGAGTGAGTCATGACATTGTAGGCCTGCGACGCGGTGCTGCTGACCGAACTGGAAAGGTTCAGAATCCCTCCCCACGTCACACCGTCGGGGACCTGTTTGCTCTTCATCATCTGCGGGACATACTCGCTCCAGTACTTTTTCCAACTTGTGATATAGCGTCGCACGTTGGCGTTGTAGTACTGGTTGCCCGGGCGAACGGCCGCCAGGTCCTTGTAGTCTTCCATCAGGCTCGGGGCCAGCTTGAGGCAATCAGGACTTATCCAACTCTTCAGGCCAATACGGTTGACCGCCGGCTGGCCTTTGACCTGATACATACCGCTCTGCATAAAGACAATGCCCACCGGCTTGCCGGTCTTTGCGGCGATGCGATGGCCCAGTGCGGCCGCGACGCCGCCGGCGTCCTCCCATCGACAGGCAAAGCGATTCTTCGGCGTGGTCGAGACGCACACGCTGTAGCGGCTTGCCCTGGGGAAGCTGTATCGTTTGGCTTTGCGAACGAGCATTCGCACCACGCTGGAAGGCTTGGCTTTGCTGTCAACACCGGCCGTCATCGGCGGGGCTGCGACGTACCAGACATCTCCAATAACGATGTTCTCGCACACTCGCTCATGTGCAAGTTCGCCGTCGATCGTAAAGGTGACCTTCAGCGTCTTGGGCTCGGCGCTGGGTTTCATAGCGGGAACGGTAACCTTCCACTCGCGCATTCCGGGAGTGACGGGGATGGTCTTTTCGATTCCGGCGAAGCTGAACTTGATAACCGCCTTGCCCTTGGCTTCATAACCCCAGGGATGAATCGCAGAGCCCCAGATGGTGACCGGCGCGCCGGCCTGGAAGACGCCGTTTTCGCGGAACTGGGTGCTCAGGAGAGGCATTCTGCGGTATTCATACTCCTTGCCGATAGCACTGGGATCGATCACGACACCGGCGACTTTCAGCTTCTCGCCCGGCCAGGTTTTGCTGGTCACGAGCTTGTTGTCGTAGTAGACAAACGGCGTCGCAGGCAGGAGCGCCTTGTTGTAAAGCGACGGTTGGAAGGCAACGCCCTGAGTGGCGTACGAAACACCGCGAGGTTTCTTGACCTTGGGCGACGTCACGATAACTTTGTCGCCTTCAATTTTCATACTTGCCGGATGCCAGACGCGATCAGCACCCGCCAGGTAGAAGAGTCTAACCTGATCGTCGCCGCCCTCGATGATCTTCGGGTCGACAAAACCGGTTGAGTCCTTCTTCTTGCCAACAGCGTTGTAACCGGCCTCGGCGACCACCAGACCGCCCTTGGCGCAATCGAATTCAACGATCAGCTTGTCGCCCTTGACCGTGTAAGACTTGTACATCGGCCCGTCGGCGACAACCTTCTTTGCATACTGGTTTTTCAGCGCGTGCAGCGCCAGCCGCCGGCCGGGGACGGCTTTGTGGTAGTAGTGAATCCCACCGGTGATGTCGATCTGGCTGGCCATACCGGTGTTGGGAATGTCGCGCGCCAACCAGGTCCCAAGACGCATCTCCGCGACGGCGTTGATGGTGGGATCATTGTTCTTCCATCCGCCCTTCTGCCCGGGGCAGTAGAACTGGTGGAAGTATACGGGCAGTTCCGGGCGGTCCCACCGCATTCGCCAACCGCGGACCAGGCTGTGCAGGTTGTTGTAGTAGGGAAGCCCTTCGCCCATGTTGGCGTAACCCTGGTTCCAGATCGCGCCGCGAACAGCGTAGGGAATCACCGGGTTCAATCTGCCGTTGAACATCCACGACGCGTCGCGGTTACCGTTCAGGTTGCCCGGCGTTCTGATCGAGATAGCTTTGGCGGGCTCGCCCTTCTTGATGCGAACATCGTTTTCCTTCATGGCGTCTTCCAGGCTCTGGTAGAACTTGCCCCAGGCGGCCTGGTGCTGGGGAGTGGTCGGGTCGGTCTCCAAAATCTTCTGGTGGATCGCCTTGGTGTATTCGTCCTTGGCTCCGGCGAAACCCACTCGCGGAACCCAGGCCTGGATAGCGGTCTGACTGAAGCAGCAGTTCAGGATTCCGATCGGCACGTCCAGTTCCCCGTAGAGTTTGTGGGCGAACGCGTAGGCAATGGCGCTGTAGTTAGTGTAGTCGCCGTTCTTCCAGGAGCCTGTGGCCCGCTCAATCGGATGCAACGCCGCATAGACGCTGGTGACCTCGAACTCCCGGATGGGCGCAACCTTGCCGTCCCCGACCGCCTCGACTTTCAGCTTGCTGCAACTGCTCTTGCCGACCTTCCACTGCATATTCGACTGGCCCGACGCCATCCACACCTCGCCAACGAGGATGTTTCTCAGCATAACAGTCTTTCCCGCGTTGTCGCTGATGACCATCTCACCCGGGGCGAAACTGGCCTTGAGTTCGTCGAGCTTGAGCATCCACTTTCCGTCCTTACCGGTAGTGGCGGTCTTCTTCTGTCCGGCGAACTGAACGGTGATCTTCACGCCCGGTTTGCTCCAGCCCCAGACCGGAACCTTCATCTGACGCTGCAAGACCGCGTTGTCACAGAACGGAGCGCCCAGTTCGATTGCAGGTTTGGGTTTCTCAACCGAAACGTCCTTGGCCACAGCATTTAGTGTGACACCGGCGATCAGGCCGACCAGTATCGTAAGCACCATTCGAGTTTGCGTGTTCGTTCTCATGTTCTTTCTCTGTCTCAATTCGCGTTTCTTCATCTTTGATGGTGAAGGGTCAATGCTGTCGGCAATCACCATACCCGCGTGGTCGCATTCGTCTCAAGTCAGTCAAGGTCGAGTCTGTCACCGGTCACCGCCTATTTCACCGGCGGGGTCTTCTGCTCTTCCATCCAGACTGTAATGTGTCCGCGCGGGGGATAAGGTTTCTTACGCGGGTGGTTGTATCTCAGGAAACTCATAACCGCGATCGTCACTTTCCCGCCCTTGAACTCGTTACGGAAGTCGTTGTAAATGTGTCCGCCGCGCGGCTGGCCGCCCTGTCGATTGGGGACACCGCTTTTCGACTCAGCCAGCAACTTGCCGTTAACGTAGATCGCATAACCCTCGCCCGAATTAACGTGGTTGCTGCCGCCGACAACAAGGCGATAACGATGTCCTTCTTTCAACGCAGGAATTTCGAACGTGCCGCGCATCAGAATAACTTCCTTTTCCCACAATGTTTTCGGCGTGACTCCGCACCCGCAACTACCTTCCGGACCGCACGTGCCCAGCGGAGCCTGCTTGCCGTCTAACTGGCCAAACGGGGGCAGCCCGCTCTTCCAGCCGGCTTTGGCGGCGTCGAAATCGACGGCGAACCAGTTTTCCGAACAGGTGACTTTGCGGTATCGGGCGCCCTTGGTCTTGTCCTTGGTCTCTTTCGGGTCAAAGCTGTGGTAGTCCCACTTGACCTTCCTGATATCCGGTCCGAACGATCGCCATTCGTAGTCGCTAATCCCGGCCGCACGATAGCAGTTCTCCAATCCGTACATGGCGCCCCGCAGGAACTGGTTGGCACGCGCGGGTCTTTCGCCTTTGGCTTCGGTCAGCAGGGCCTTGTTGTACCTGGGGTTGGCGATATACGACGCGGCGATACCGTCTATAATGATCGGCGCCAGGGCCTTCTGGGCGGCGAGCTTCTCCTGATCCGTAGGTTCGGTGGTCGCCTGCCTGGCCGCGGGTTTCGGCCTGGCGGCTTGAGGGAGGGGTTCGGCTTTTCCGCCCTGGAGCCTGACCATCGCCCGTCCGAGTGCGTCGCCGATCAGCATGTAGGTTTCGGCGTTGCGATTGTAGTGGTAGTCTTCGCCCTTCGGCGATTCGTCGATCTCACGCCAGAAACCGCGGATGTCCACCGAGGTCACTGTTCCGGCGAATTCCGGATGCTTCTTCGGATCGCCGACGGCCATCTGCGCTTTCCAGATACGCACAAACTTGTCCTGCATGTTGTGTCCGCCGAATCCGATCGTGGCGACCGCGGCCGGCAGCTTCGGAGCTTTGAACTCCTTGCGGACATCGTTGATCATGTTGACCAGATTCTTCTCGTACTCAACGATCAACTCTTCGGAGAAGCTGTCTTTGTGGCCCTGGAACCAGACAAATCCGGCGATCTCATAGCCCTGTCCCTTGTAGCCGGGCACGACCTTGTCGATGTTGTCGAGGGTCTTGCGCACGCCCTCGACCATCAGCTTGTATTCGATCGCTTCAAACGTGTTGTCCGGGGCGTTTCGTCCGCTTGACGGCGGGCGGAAGTCGAAGCCCAGCGCGCGATTACCCTGGGCTGTCTTGATCAGCAGGACCTGTTCGTCGTGGAACGCGCCCAGCACGTGGCCGAAACCGAGTTCCGGTCCCATGGTCTTCCCGTTCGACGTCGCGCTCAACGGCGAACCGCCCTTGCCAAGTCGCGCATCTTCGAGATAGACGTCATTGCGTACGGTCCAGGCGCCCTTGTCGTCGATCAGCCAGGGAAACTTCTTCTCGCGCTTGGTCACCGCTTCGAGGTCTCCGTTACCCAGCAGGTCGGTCTTCTGCATCCAGAACCTGAGGGGCTGGCCTTTGAAGCCGCTGATCTTGAACGCATAGCGCTTACCAGGTTTGAGGGGCGTGTCCTGTTTGACCGGCTTGCCGCCGGCATCGCGGCGGTAGACTTCCTTCCCGTCGAGTTGCATCACACAGTAGGAACTCTCGCCGGATCCGCAGTGCAACTGATAGACACCGTGCTGCGGAGCCTCGAGTTGACCTTCGGCAACCGGTTTTTGCGTTGCTGTACCGTCCGGCAGGAAGACTCGCAATGGCGAAACTTTGTAGTTGCCGACTTTATAAACCTGAAAAGCGCCATCGGTCGCTGCGGGATCGGAGCTGAAGTAGACCCCGGTGTACATATTCTTCGCTCCGCTGAGGCTCCCCATGCCCACCATGTTGGACTGCCCGGCAAGGATGTAGACCTTAACCGGCTTGGTCGCGGCGCCGGGCTTTCCGTCGGGATCGGGCAGTTGCGCCGGGACGTCTTTCGCGATTGTACTACCGACAGTCCCCGCCAGCAGCAGTGCTGAAAGGGTCAATAGATTCCTGATTCTGATGTTCATCATGATTCCTTTTCTTGCTGTGTTTGCGTGTTGTTCTACTTAAAATCAGCAGCGTTGAGCACTTGAGATTTGTCTCTCGCCAACGCAAATGTCTTCGTACCTTTCCCGTATCGAACCGCGCACTTGCCGGGACTGTTTGAAACGCCCCTGATGACGGCCCGTGTCAGCACGCCGTCTTTCCATTCCATGTCCAGTTCATAGCCGCCGCGGACCCGCACGCCTTTGATATGTCCTTTGGACCATGCCTTCGGCAGGGCGGGCAGGAGGTGAATGTATCCCATGTGCGACTGGGCGAGCATTTCGTTTACGCCGGCCGGATAGCCGAAGTTGCAGTCGATCTGGAATGGCGGATGGCTGGCCCATAGGTTGCCGTAAATTCTGCTTGCCATCAGGCCCGACAGCAACGTGTGCGATCGCTCTCCATCCAGCAACCGGGCGTAGATGCAGGTTTTCCACGCCTGGGACCAGCCCGGCCCGCCGTCGCCCCTTGCGATCAGGCCGACCTTTGCGGCCTCGGCGAGCTTCGGCGTGGTTGTGGGATGAATCTGGCGCCCGGGATAGACCGCTATCATATGGTTAATGTGTCTATGCTTATCCTTCGGGTCGTCGATGTCCTCCATCCACTCCTGAAGCTGACCCCACTTGCCGATCTTCGGGCCCAGCAGCTTGGCGCGCTTTGCGGTCAGTTCTTTGCGATAGTCAGCGTCAACGCCGAGTACTTCGCTTGCTTCAATCATGTTCGTAAACAGATCCCAGCATAGTTGCTGATCGTAGGAGACGCCGTCAGCTTTCTCCGGACCGTGTTCGGGCGAGCGGCCGTCGGGAGCGACCAGCGTACCGTCGGGAAGCTCCTTGAGATGATCCACCCAGAACTCGCTGATTTCCTTCATTACCGGATAGGCGTATTTCTTGAGATATCCCTTGTCTTGCGTAAAAGCGTAGTGGTCCCAGAGGTTCTGACAAAGCCAGGCCGAGTCACCCTTCTGGAAGTGCCACGTCGACCCGCCGAAAACACCGTTCTCCGAGCGCATCAGCCAGCCGCGTTTGACCTTGAGGACCTTGTGCGTCTCGGCCTTTCGCACCTCCCGGATCGAATCGATCCATTCGGCCAGGGGCGTGAAACATTCTCCCAGATTGGCGGCGTCGGCGAACCAGTAGTTCATCTGCAGGTTGATATCGGTGTGGTAGTCGCATCGCCAGGCCGGGTACTTGTTGATCAGCCAGAGCCCCTGCAGGTTTGCCGGCATGGCTCCGGCGCCCGGCCGCGAGCAACTGATCATCAGGTATCGGGCATGCTGGTAGAGCAATGCCTCCAGATCACGATCGGCGGCAATTACGTCCTTTTGTCTGGTTTGCTCCGAGTAGGCCTTCACCCGCTCGTCGGTTGGAAGTTTAGTAACGGCCGCCGGCGTATCGCCAAGGTCGATCGACAACCGATTATAGAGGCGCTGGTAATCGGCAATGTGCTCGGCGAGCAGTTCAGCGTAGGGGCGTTTGGCGGCGGCGGTAAGCTGGGCGATCACGCGCTTGTGAGGATGTTCGCCTCGCCAGCCTTTGTCGCACTGGTTGAGATAGTTGGTGTCCGCAGCCAGCAGGAGCGTCACGCTGTCGCACTTGTCGAAGACCACGGTGTTCTCGACCTTCCTGATCGCCCCGCCCTCGTGGGCGATGTGCAGCCGCGCTTCGAAATCGAGGTCGATATTCTTCTTAGAGGCGTATTGGCGGCTACCCAGCAGTTTATCCGGTCTGTCAAGGTGAAGCTGCCATAACCAGAACTTGCTGGTGTCGCCCTTCATCACGAGCGTTCCGTTGTCGGCGGTAATCGGGATCTGGTGTTGATTGCCCATCGAGATCGTTCCCGACAGAGAGGCCTTCTTGTCGGCCGAGAAGCGGAAGACCATGACCTGGGCGGCATGGCTGGAGAAGTACTCGCGTTTGTAGTTCACGCCGCCCGATTTGTAAGTGATTGTTTGTACGGCGCGGCTGATGTCCAGTTCGCGGCGGTAGTCGCTGAACTTCTGGTGCTGCAGCTCGACGTAAACTTCGCCGAAGGGCTGGTAGCCGCCCGTGCAGTCTTCATTGCCCACCCAGAGCGAATCCTCGTTGAACTGGATGGTCTCTTTTTGCGGCTCGCCATAGGTCGTGCAGCCCAGGCGCCCGTTGCCGATGGGGTAAACCGACGAGTCCCACATTCTCTGGAAGTACTTCCGGGGCTTGGGCTGGTTCGGCAGGATGATCACCGGCTTATCGGCCCATATCACGCGTTTGGCGGGGGCGCCTTTTTCCGCCGCGGCGGCCGGTCCGCCCAGCGAGACAAGCAGCATGGCTACCGTTAAGTACGCCAGCCTGTTCATGCCCTGTGTGCACTGAGTCTTCATTTGGAAATCTCCCTGTTTGCGATTGGTTTCCACAATTTCCCAACTTCCGCCAGTGTCTTAATGCTTGAATCTATGATCTTGCCCTTCTGGTCCGGGCCGACGTTCAGCAGGAAGTTCGAATTCCTGCTATGCGCTTTGGCCATGTTGCCCATGACGCCCTTTGCGCTTCCAGAACGAAACCCCTTGTACCAGAACCATTTTTGCTCCAGTTTCCAGCATGTTTCGCCCGGCGCCTTGTTGGTTTCCGGAAAGTGCCTCAATTCCTTCACGCCAAGGTCCAGATACGGCGTTCCTTTCTTGCCCCAACTCCACCAGTTCGAACTGGCGATAATGTTGGGGCGCACGGATCTTATGACGGGCAATATTTCTTTAGCGGGAATCACCTTGTCGTCGAGTGCGTCGTTCCAGATGTAAAACACGTCCGGGTACTTGGTCAGAAGTTCTACGATTTGTTTCTTCTGGAATTCGATCTGCTCTTTGAGCGTATGGGTCGCCGGATCGCATTCCGGCGGGAGGCCCTTGAACTTTCCCTTATTCTTCCCTGCGTCAAATCCCGGGTGACGCCAGCAATAGTAGAGTCCCACCTTCAAGCCGCGACTCTTGAATGATTTGATGAATTGTGCGACGAGGTCCTTCTTGTACGGGCAGTCGGGGTGCATGACGTCGTATGTGGTGTATTTGCTGTCCCACAGGCAAAAGCCCCCGACGTGTTTCACCGTCAGTACGCCGTATGTCATGCCTGCCGAGACCGCCGCGTCCGCCCACGCATCCGTATCGACCTTGCCGCCCGGATTGAAAGTGGACGCATCCGGATAGCCCGTAACCCATTGCTCGCCCGTGTACGTCGCCATGTTGTAATGGATGAACATGCCGAACTGCAGTTTCCGGAAGTCCGCCTGCAATTCCTTGACCGATCTAGCCGCGACAGGAGCCTTTGCTTTCGCCTTGGCGGCGACCTTCTCGGCCGTCGATACATTGACGAGACACATCGCCGTCGCCGCCAGCAAGCATGCCGCACACAATAATGTCTTCCTGTTCATAATTGCGTTCATGGCTTTCCTTTCACTACCGTCCTTCGATCTGGTCATTTGACTCAGTCCCCGGCCCGTTTCATCACATACAGCGGTGATTTCCAGTCCGGCTTGTGCCGGGTGCTGAATCCGCCGGCCTCGACGAACAGATACTCGCCGCCCTCGATCTTCCTGACCTGCATCTTCAGCGCCTGGAACCTGTTGAGATCCATCAGGGTGTCGCCGGACCACATCCACAGGAGATCGGAGGTCATCGCCTTGTCCTTGAACGTCATCTTCGAGAACGGAGCGCGAACACGCCTCGGCTTGCTCTTGGGATCGAACTCCTCGATGGTCTTCACCTGGCCGATGAGAATCCAACTGCCCCGTATTCTCGGGTTCATGACGAACTTACCGCCCCAGCGGAATTCCTGGTCGCCGGCAGGCTTATCCCGCTCCTCAAGTCCCTGGACGGCCTGCCACGTCGAAGAGAGCATGGGAACCACGGCAGCCGATTTCATCACCAGGCCGTCGCCCATGGGGGGAAGTTTCTGCTCCTCGAGATGCAGGCTGATCTTGCCCTGCGGCGTCTTCGTGGTCGGTTTCACTTTATACTTGGAGTTAAACCGCAGGAAGGTCTTGACCGCGATTGTCACCTCCCCGCCCTGGAAGTCATCGAGGAACTCCTTTGTGATATAGGCGCCTTTGGGCAGCCCGCCCGAGCCCCGGCCGTTGCCCTGTTTGACTTCTATGAGCTCCTTGCCGTTGATATAGATAATATGCCCGCCGCCCGAGCCCACATGCTCGCCGTCATTGACGCGCAGGCGGTAGCGATGGCCCTTCTGTATCGGCGGGATCTTGAACGTCCCGCGCAGGAGCAGGACCTCTTTTTCCCA
The DNA here is from genome assembly GCA_030745875.1 of Phycisphaerae bacterium. Lineage (GTDB taxonomy): Bacteria > Planctomycetota > Phycisphaerae > SM23-33 > SM23-33 > BS750m-G57. Next base: position 12,532 of record JASLNT010000023.1, on the reverse strand, counting down.
CAAGGTGTTGATCTTCGTTCCGCCGTAACAGCCCGGTCCGACACACCTGGCGCCGCATTTGACAATCGGGCCTTTTGGAAGCTTGCCCGCATACTGTCCCAGCGGACTCTTGCCCGTCTTCCAGGCAAACTTAGCGGGATTGAAATCAGACGCAAACCACTTTTCCATGCCCTTGGGCAACGTCACCTCGCGGTAGCGCGTGATCAGTTGGTCCCACGGAACCTGCTCCCCCGCAATCGGATCAAAGCTATGGTAAGACCATTCGGCGTTGCGCAGATCAGCGAACATGCGCCAGCCGAATTCGCTCTTCCCCGCCCGATCGTAGAGACTCGCCAATCCGTCGACCGCATCTCTCGAACCGCCGGGCCGAGGAGACTGCACTTCGGCCCCAGCCAGTTTCCGCAGGTTCGTCCGGTTTCTTCCGACGAACTCGGGGATCAATTCGTTCATGATGATCGGGGTGATCGCCTTCTTGAGTTTCGGCCCGAACCTGCTGGGGTCCGCGTTCAAGAAGAACTTCTTGTAGGGAAGAATCTGTTGGGGGAACCGCGCCCGACCAGCCTCGTAGAGCACATCCAAACCGCCCGGCACATCGGCAAGAGAACTAGCGATGAACTCAAGGTGAGAGTCATAGACTGATGTAATGTTCTGGCCGCCGCGCGCGGTCTTCACGCCGGCATATCCAGTGTAGGATTCCTTCAGGGCCTCCATGGCCAGTTTATGCACCGCCGGGCCGCCCGCCTTGATCTTGGCGCGGATGCCCGGCATCAGGCCCATGGTAAGCGCCGAACGCTGATTCGACCTGACCAATTCGCCGATCGCCGGAAGCACTTTCTTGTAACACCGCTCGTCGGCGGCCACTGGCGTGAGCGCCGTAAGCGCCGCGTTCTGCAGCCACCACTCGTTGTGTTTGAGGAGGCCCAGCAGGAGATCGACGTGCGGGACGACCCAATCGGCCTGCCCGTAACCGATGATCTGGATTGCAGGGTCCTTAACCCCCCACGCTTCGGTCGGGGATTTCAACGCAGCGACCGCCAGGTCAAATACCTCGCGGGTGAGCACTTCGGTGCGTTTTTCCCGTCTCAGAATTTCGTAGATCGCCGAGAACATCGCGCGACGCACCCGTGGAGATTTCGAGCCCAGAAACTCCATCACCAACTCTCTGCGAAGCTTGCCGCCGGGCTTGCGCCAGCCGATATAGGCGCTGTTGATACCCAGAGCCTTGTTTGCGGCGACGAAGCGGATGTTGTGGTCCTGGTGATGGATGTACTGGCGGATCACGTCGTCGCTGGGTTGATCCTCTCCGTGGAAACGGCGAAGAAAGTGCATGCTGGAGTCTCTCGACAGAGTCTCGCCCGACAGGTCCTGCTTCTTACCGCTGGCGTCCGGTACGGCCTCCATCGAAACGAAAACGTTATCCGCCTCGGTTCCCCAGGGCAGTTTCGGGAGTTGGTATTTCTTCGAGAACTTGGAGGGCGGCGCCCCGGTGATCCGCATGGTCTTTCGCGGAATGGTGTAGGCCAGCGGATAGGCCATTCCCCACTGTTCCTTGTCGTACCCGCCGCCGCCGAGGATGCCAAACGACCCGTCAAAGCGGCGCGACAGGTCGTAATGCCACTTCCGGTTGTCCATGAACTCGCGGTACTGCCTGGGTTTCTTGTCGTGCAGCAGGCCCATCGCGGCGCTGCGCCAGATTTCCCCAATACCGCCGCCGGTATGCCCGTGCAGCATGAAGGTGGTGGTGTAGAAACTGGTCATCGCACATACGTCGCGGGCCCCTGCGTAGACCGACTTTTCGCCCTCGGGCGTCAGCGACGCAGCCGCGGCCATCGCGAAGGCGAGATTACCGTTCTTACCGTTGTCAACGAAACCAACTTCTGTACGACCGTCGCCGTAGGGATTGCCCCCGCGTCCGGCGTATCGGTAGAAGTGAACCAGCGCGCCCAGCATTGCGTGATCGGGAACATCGGCTCCGCATTCCTTGGCCAGCAGCAGGAAGGTGACCACCGAGGTCCCGCCGGCATTCAGGTGCCCGTTGCCGTAGGTGACCGAGCACACGCCTCCACGACCGGCCCAGCCGTCGAGATACTGCCCCTTGACCGCGTTATTGACCCACTTCTGGATGCCTCCGAGCACTTCCTTGTCGCCGGTGCGAAGGTAGTATTCGCACAGCGGAATACCGCCGAAACCGAGATACCAGGCGTAGGTGTGCGGGCGATTGGCGACGCTACGGGCCCACTTGCGAACCACGGCCAGGTCCTTTTCCTCGCCGGTGGACAGCAGGAAGATCATGCCGATGCCGGCGATGCCTTTGTTCGATTCGGGCTTGGCGAGATAGTCGGCGACTTGGCGCACGATCTTGTCGGACTTGGGGCAATTCAGCGGCCAGGTTTTCCTGTAGGCCCCGAGCACGGGAATCTTGACGATGACCGGTTCGGGCAGCCCTTTGATGGCGAATTTGACGACGCCGTCTGTAGCTTCAGCCTTTCCGAGTATCCGGGCCAACTGCATGCGCGGGTCGATGTCGGCGAGCTTTTGACCATTGATCGTTTCGATGATCTGCCCGTTCTTGAGCTTACCGGTCGTTGCGGCGGGCGAACCTTCTTCGATGTTCTTGATCTTCATCACGAAGGCAGGTTGATGCAGCTCGATGCCCATGCCCACCGGGCCGAAACGGTCGATTGTCTGGAGCGACTTGGTCTCACTCGGGCGGGTGGAGAATAACCCCGGACCCTTATAGAAACTCTTCGCTCCCCCTTTCGCCTTATTCGCAGCGCTGGCGCCGGCACAAAGTAGAAGCATGGACACCAATACAAGGCTGATTATCTGTTTCTGTTTCATGATGCTGTTTCTTTAATCTCCATGGTCTGCTTAGGCGGAATATCATTTGCTTGATATCACTTTTTCGATTTCGGGCGGGTTGTCGAAGCGACTCGGCGCTTCAGGCGGAGACGGAGGGTGACTTTTGTTCCGACTTTGGGCAATTCCGTCGCGTCGATCCGCCACGCCAGCGATCCGTCCTGTTGGCCGTGAACGCCCGGAAGGCAGAGCAGTTCGTCGCCAAAGGTCGAGATCGAGATCACGTTTCCGCTAACCTCGCTCATGTACGTGCGCTCGCCGGAACGGCTGCTGCGAAGAAGCGATCCGACGAATAGAAAGGTGTGAGGAAGCCTGACTTCTTTCTTGTCACCGCCTGGTTTCTCGGACCCGCCCTCGCATGGGGCGACAAAATCGCTGACGGGACGCTCGACCAGTTTGCCCTTCTTATTCTTGAACACGAGAAAGACCTCCACCGGATCGCCCGCGGGCGGAAGGTGAACCCACCGTGTTCTCTGTTTGTTGACCGGTTTCTGCATGGCGGGATTGCCCGGATTGGCGCCGAGCATCAGGAGCGATGCGTGAATGTGCACGGCCCGGGCCTGTATCGCAACGATCGACTCGTGCTCCTTGCTGCCCTTCGTGCAGGCGATCAGTTCGAGCGCCCCGCGATCGAGGCAGATCGAAGCATCGACGTCGACACACCGCTTGCGAAAGTTAATCACCAGGCCGGGGAGTTTCACATTCTCTCGAGCGGGCCTGGAAGCAGGCTCAGCGGCGCGAAGGACAAGGCCCGTAATCGCCACGGCGAAAAAGGCCAATATGGTTTTGGTTCGGTTTCGCATGATTATTGCTTCTTCTTTCAACCGGTGTGGGCTCAGCGGCTTGGCGACTGCAGGCCGTCTGCAGACCCAACCTCACTTACGCTGATAGAAACACTAGCGAACCGGACTGGTTTGAGCGAGAGGAAAACACATTCTCTTTGCGGCAAAGTGTATATCTTTTGAGCCATGTACCCATTGCGTATCTTTCGCGGGACTATTATGCTGCGTACGATAACGAGTTAGGGCAAAACCAACAGAACAGGGCGGGCGGCGGGGTGCTGGCGGATGAACGTATAAAACGGGTGAATGCCGGGCAAACGAACATGTAAATAGCGCAAGAGTTGATGAAAGTATTGACACAACGCCGCCAGCCGCTAGGATCATGCAAGAGGATCGTGATCCGGGAAAACGTGAGGACCGGCGGACGCGGAGGCGCCAGCGGGCCGGGTACAGGTTGAATCATGACCGAAAGACTCTTCAGCACCTATCAAATCGCCAAACTGCTCGACACAACACTCGGTTCGATTACCAGATGGATGGACAACGGCTCGCTCAGATTCCACCGCATTTCGGACGGTACAACCAGGATTACGGAATCGGCCCTGATCGATTTCCTCACCGAACAGGGTATCAATCTCGGGGAAGTACTCGCCAAAGCCGGATACACAAAGGTCTCAACAAGCGGCGACTCCGAGGACGCCGAGCGTCAGGAATACTCTCCGCAAGAAGCTCCGGACGACCCGGATGAAACAGTAACCGACCTTGCGCCCGCGGAGTCAATAGATGACGAACCGGACCAGGCGATCGCCCCGCCGCCCGAGCAGCTCAACACGATCGCCCCCGCCCCAGCCGATGAATCGCCCAGCGTGACAGTCCCGCTCCAACCGCCCGAGATTCCACGTCCGGATATGCAGGCCGACCAGATATGCGACGCTATTTTCGCCGACGCAGCCGCACAAGGCGCACAGACGATCCACCTGACGCCCGGCCGCGACCGCCTTGTGCTGCAACTGCGGATAGACGGCGCGCTGCGCGACAAGCTTAACTTCGATAGCAACCTGACCGACGATCTCAGAACGAAGATCGTCGCATGCGTGCTCAAACGAGCGAATCCGGATATCGAGCCTGATACTCTATCCGTTCCGATCTCCGCGGAATTCACGCAAACTATCGAAGGGCAGGACGTTGCGCTTCGTCTTTCGGCCTTGCCGACCGTCCGCGGCGCCAGACTCGTAATCCACATGCCTTCCCCAACGGCGGACCTCGAGCTGCTGGGGCTGGACGACAGTTCCGCACCGCGTCTCGAGAAACTCCTCCAGGCCGATGGGCTGATACTGGTCGCATCCAAACGCAGAACCGGACGCGATCTTGCGCTCCAGGCCCTGCTTAACGCTACAAAAACCAATGGCGCCAGCGTGATTACCATCGGCGGGAATTCAACGCCCGGCCTGGACAACGTCGCACATCTGCATATCGATCCCCCCGCCGGGCTAACCTACGCGACCGCGACCGACGCAGTCAAACACCAGGACGCCGACGCGATCGTACTCACCGAGCTTCGCGACCCGGAGACTGCACTCAACGCCTTTGAAGCCGCACATGACGGTTCCCTCGTAATCGCCGGAACCAACGCACACTCCGCCCGCCAGGCAATAACCCAACTGCGGGCGATGGGCATCGAATCCTGGCCGCTGGGCGGTACTCTAAAGGCCGTCATCGAACAGGCTTCCGTGCCCCTCCTCTGCGAACACTGCAAACAGCAGAGCGACAATTCGTCCTATGAACCCGTCGGATGCGGCCGTTGCGGGCATACCGGATGGGCGGGCAGGACCGTTCTCAGCGGGATCGTCTTCACCGACGGACAACTCGCCGACCTGATCCGCACCGGAGCCCCAAACGAGCAGATCGAACACGCCGTCGCACAGTCCCCCGGATCACTCGCACGCGTCGCAAGAACCGCAGTCGCACGAGGCCTGACAACCCCCGCGCAGACCGCTCGCATCCTGCGACGCAGTTCAGTTTGACCCATGGTTCACAAATGGTTCACACTTTCGGTCGGCGTGGGATCGACCGCTCTGGCAGCATGACTCGCCCGCGCGATTAGCGTATGCGGCTGTCGCAGCAGCATTTACGATGCACACACCACCTCCGCTCCAATGTAATTCCAGGCCGCCCAAACCAGCCAGCGCGACGAAACCGTGAACCCGCCGCCCGAGCCCCCAATCGCAAACACTCACCTCCCTGTCCCGCCATAACATACTGTCCACACACTACTTATATCAATACGATCCGCCCCGAAGCTTCCTCAACAATCCACTTGACACCGCGTGATAGTTCACAGCACCTTAACCGCCTTAGCTGCTAGCGGTTATATCACCCACATGAGACAATCCTGAGCCCACGCGGAGAACCAGCCCCTCCCATCACTTCTTCGTTCTCCCCGCCGGACGGGCGTTCTTGTCGATTTCCTTTTGTTTGTCTTCGATCATCTTCGTGAGCTTCCTGACGATATCGGGGTGCTTTTCGAGCAGATTCGTTGTCTCGCTGATGTCCTTTTCCAGATCGTAGAGCGCGTGCTCAGCCTTTTGGCGTCCTTTTTTGTTTTCGAGCATGAGTTTCCAGTTCCTGCAGCGCACGGCCCGAATCGTATCGTCCCAGAAATAGTAGAACTCATCGCGCACGGGCTTCTTGCTCTTACCGGTCAGCTGCTCGCTCATGTCCGTCCCGTCGATGATTCGTCCTTTGGGCAAATCAACCCCAGCCAGGCGCGCGATAGTGGGCAACACGTCCAGCGTCGAGGCCATCTGATCGTATGTCGTATTGCCTGGAATCCTCCCCGGCCACCTCGCCACCGTCGGCACGCGCACCCCGCCTTCATAGAGCGTGGTCTTCCCCCCTCGCAGCGGAAGGGCGCTGCCCCCGGACTTGCCCCTCTGCAGCCACGGACCGTTGTCGGATGTGAAGATCACCAGCGTGCTTTCGTCCAGACCGCTTTCCTTCAAACACGCCATCAGCCGCCCCACGCTCCAGTCGATCTCTTCGATCGTATCTCCATAGAAACCGCCTTTGCTCTTGCCCTTGAAGTTTTCCGAAGCGGCCAGCGGCGTGTGGGGCATCGTGTGGGGCAGGTACAGGAAGAACGGTTGTTTCTTGTCCTTGCTCGCCTTGATGAACTTGACGGCCTGGTCGGTGTACTTCCGAGTAAGTTGCGATTGATCCGTGGGAAACTCGATTATCCGCCCGTCCCTGACCAGGGGCGATCCCTTAATCGGCAGCCGTTTGCCTCTTCTCACCTTGTCGGACAGCTCAATCGCAACACCGTCAGACGCCGGGATGTTAAAACCGCACGTCATGTCGTTGCTGTATGGAACGCCATAGTAACTGTCAAAGCCTTGTCGAGTCGGCAGCCACTGGGGCGATCCGCCCAAATGCCACTTGCCGATACACGCCGTAGCGTACCCCTTTGTCTTCAGCAGGTCCGCGATCGTCACTTCGTCGGGATGGAGCCCCTTTCGTTCATCCGGCCAGATAACGCCCGGCATGCCCACGCGCGGCGCATAGCAACCGGTCAACAACATCGCCCGAGAAGGCGTGCAAACGCTGGCCGCGTAAAACGAAGTGAGTTTCATCCCTTCGCGCGCCATCTTGTCGATATTGGGCGTCTTGATATTCGGCGACCCGAAGCATCCGAGGTCCTGATAGCCCTGGTCGTCGGTGAAGATGATAATAAAATTCGGCCGGGCGGGCTTGTCCGCGGCGCCCGGCGCCAGACGATTCGAAACCCCAACAGCAACCGCCGCCAGACTCATACGCTTAATAAACTCTCTTCGTTTCATAGTATATTCCTGAATCGTATTGCATCAGAAGCCAACAGCCCGGGCGAACGCCGTTATTCTACCACGGAAGGCGCGAAATACACGGAAATGGCGGAATGGGAATAGGAGAATACTACAGAGAGAGGGCATACTGCTCCCCTGAAGAAGCGAGACACCGATTAGTGTGTGGATCATGGTGTGTTGCGTTGGGCATCAGCCGCGTACCCTGGTGTCCATGGCAAGTCCAGAAGGAGAACGCATAACTCATATATTCAGATATCCTTGATTCAATGGCGCCATTTTGCTATATTAATTGAGGTCTTTTGTGTTTCTGGAGAAGATTGAGATAGTGACGGGTGATTATTTGGACCTATGCATAATAGGTTCAAGGAGATGATATTGGGAGGGTGACCCCCTTATCAACTCAGTTGGACGCGGGTGTTAAAGGCTTCACTGACGGTTCGGGCTATTGCAAATTTCCATAAACCTTGTTTATTGGCGTGGGAGGTTGTTATGCAGCGTCTACATTCCAGAGTTCCCGCCTCTTCTTACGGAAGGACCGTTCCCCGATCAATGAAGAGGTTCTTTCTGGTCATTACATTGCTCTTTTTATGTTTTTGGCCTGAACAAGCAAATGCCGACTCCATTCGTGATAAAGAACAAAATCTAACGGATCGTATGGTGTATTGGATCGAGTATGGGGGGTGGGATACCGCCTATATCACTTCTGCGCGAAAACTGGTAGATGGCTGGGCGTCACTTCTGGCCAACAATGATGGTTATTTCTTTGAGACAGATAGAGTTGGCTTATGGGATGAGCATAGTACCTGGAATGATGAGTTATGGATATGGTCGGAAGTCTGGGGCGAATGGATTTATTTAGATGATCCTCATATACGCTCCCCGGAATCAGGATCTGCTTGGTATGCATATATCACTGATGCTGTAACCAGAGAAGGCAAGATGGTAATGAATAACGGCATCATCGAGTTAGAAGATGGCGCCACACTGAATATGGTGGATGGCGGCGCTGGTGGTGACACTGGCTTAGATATCACTAGAGACTCCATCGTTCGACTAGGTGGTAACACATTGGCGGATGGTTCTCGCCAATCAACATCCATGTATGTATGGGGGCGCACAGTTATACATGATGGTTCTCTGCTTATTGATGCTGACTGTAGTTATTATGCCGCAGACGGAGACATTCATGTCGGTCTTTCAATGATGCAACCCAGCAATGACAGGGAATTCCTGGGTTTTTTTTCTGCTGCGGTTGGTGAAAATGCATTACTAAGAACAACACAAAACCTCAACATCCAAAGCCCTATTCGTATAACAAGTGAATTTGCTCCTACCGAATATGAACTAATCCAAGCCAGTCTGGGGGCAATCGATGGTAGGATTGAGGTTGGGAAGGATCTCAACATTGGTGGAGAATTTCCAGATTATCTATCTGATATGTGGGCTATTCGCGACGAAGACAAAGGGGGAACACATCTGGGATATTTGGTGTTAGACGGCGCGTCAGATGGTATTGGAAGCAGGCTGGAAGTTAATAAAGATATCAACATTACCGGCGCTATGAAAGTCTGGCGAAAATCCGAGGCACGTGGAAAGGTAGTCCGTATTGGGGCGTTTGCGGAGGAGGACAACCTTTACCCTGAACTTCAATCCTGGGTGGACGTTCAATACGATTCCAAACTGTATGCGGATCATCTCTACGTTGGGGATGTGAGACCAGGTAAGTTGTTTGTTTCCCACGGCGGAGTCGTTGGTGCTGATCTCAATGATCCCACACGGTATTCAGGTAATATCACGCTTGGCAACAAACCGGGCGTGAATGGCGTGATGGACCTTTGGGGCAGGTACCTTATTGATACAGAAGGCGTTGTTACCGTTGGCTCTGAAGGCATTGGTTTGGTCGATGCCCGTGATCCAAATAATATGGGAATAAGCAGCCTCCGGACCGGCACTGTGTATCTGGCCAGGTATGAGGGATCGGAGGGGACTGTCATACTGGCCGATGACAGTAAATGGACATCAACCGGCTCGTTTTATATCGGCGGCAGCGAATACGATGCCGGCGGTATAGGTCAATTGCAGTTTGAACCTTATGCCAATTCCAATCCGGGCGCCCAGTTGGATGTCGCCGGCAAGTTGAAGATCTATGCTGGTTCGAGCATGACAGGGGCTGTCAAATCGATCCAAACCGGTAGTGTGGATGTTTACGGAACTTACGAAAACGAAATCAATAGTATTCGCGTTCGGGGTTCATACTCCGGCAATAGTAAATGGACTGTCAGCAATGATTTTAAGGTCAAGAATGGTGGGAATGTATCGATCGAGTTTCTGCCCATCGATATCGGTGGCGACCTCCGGTTGGAAAATGGGGTGGAAAATGGCGGTGCTACGTTCACAACCAATAACAGTGTTAGTATAACCGGTGCGCTTAACTTGGGTTACAGTAGTCAGTTCACAGTCGATTCTCTGACCAGTAAAGGGATTGCAATTGAGGCCGAGGCGAACCTCAACATTCTCAGTTCTTTGACCACAGGTAAGATTACCGCAGGTCCCACCCGGCCCGGAGGCAGAATTACAGTCAAAAGAAATGACGCCGGTGATCGAGCCGAAGCGAGTACGGGTTCCGTGGTGGTTGAAAACCTGGATGTCAGCCTTACTAATAGCGACTGGACTAATAACTCGGATTTTTCTGTTCGCTCATTAAACATGTTGCACATAAGCACCTTGAAAACCCAGAGTATCTCCCTTTCATGTTATCTCTCTCCAATTCGAATTAACTCGAAAATCAGTTCGAATTCCGAGATACAGGCCGATGATTTCACGCTTGACAGGACAAGTTTGACGAGTGAAGGAAGGCTCAGCATCAAAAGCAATGCTCATATCCTTTCCTCCGACGCTGGACTGTTGTTGATTGATGCCGGCAAGCCAACACTGTTGGGCATTGAGCAACTGGACGATGGCAGCGTGATCAATCAATTAACTTTGAAGAATGCCGGGGGGATCGTAGCTCAAGGGTGGTTGGCGAAACTGTATACAAGAACCTATGAGGGAAAGATCGGCTCTTCTGTTAAACTTAGTGATTATGCCCAGTGGATTAACTATGGCGATGCCATACTTGGTGGAACAGTTGAGATCGTCGGTGCAGGCGCAAGTTCGCAAGGAGAACCAACTTACTGGGATATCGGTGGGCTATTGAAGTTATCTTCGCAGAGACTTGACCAACCATCTGTTTTGCAAATCACTGAAGGCGGCTTGGTCCGCTGTAATCAATTGTCCAGCTCTAGCTACAGTACGATAGCCGTCAGACACAAGAAATCATTGATGGAGGTTGTCGGGCAAGAGGGGATTCTGTTGTCAGGGCGCCTGAGAATCGCCACCGGCGGTCGTATGGAAGTTCAAGGGCCGGCTACTGTTCAATCTCTTGGTGTTAACCGAGCCACAGTCATTATTGGTGATAACGCAGCTAGCAGCACAAGTGATCAACCAACACTGGAACTGAAACAGGGATTAACAGTCGGTTCTTATCCTGCTCCTTCACCTGTCGATGTGTGGGTTCGTTCCGATGGTCTGCTGGACGTCTATGGGTCGTTGACGTTGAATGAGGAAGCGATTCTGACTGCGGAGGGGATGGTCAATGTTGGCAGGGCTTATAGTGGTGATCTTCAGCCCGGAACCGTACGGATTGCGAATAATGGCGTTTTGGATATGAACGGCGGAGCGGTTCATGCTGACACGCAAATCGTTGTTGACAGCGGCGGACGCCTGGCGATGGGGAACGGTTCTTTGGTTAGCCCGAAACTGACTTTTGCCTCCGGTGCAACATTGTGTGTGGATCATGATGCGGCCCTGGGGACATTGTTTGCCGATGAGTTTCCGGATATCACTCAGATCACCGCCAATGCAGCGACGTTGGAAGTGATCAACGGCGCTGCAGTGACAGGCAACACCGACATCGAAACGCTTGTGCTGAAAGACGGATCGTCCCTGACCGCGGGCGGGCAATACCATATCAGCGGACCCTATGTCGACACTTTGCGGATTGAGGATGGCCGGGGCTCGTTCTACAAACTCTGGATTGGTCGCGATGGTCATGACGGGCGCGTGGCGGTTGTCGGCCCGGACGCCTCCGTCACGACCAGCGGTTATACCGGCGTGGGGATGTCTTTCGGATCGCACGGCGCGGTGTTGGTTAGTAATGGCGGGCAATTTACAGGCCACGACATCGGCGCCGGCTGGTCTGCGGGAGGCACGGGCGACATTGACGTCAGCGGGGTCGGCTCGGCGTTGATCACGCCGGCCAATGAGGACCTGATCATCGGACGCGAGGGCGCCGGGACGTTGAGTATTGAAGCCGGCGGGAGTGTCCTTGCCGGTCGATCGGCCCATATTGGCCAGCGAACCGGATCGCACGGTGCGGTGACCATTGGAAGCGTGACGCCTGAGACTTCCACCATGACCGTCGAAGGCAACATGAGTGTTGTCGGTTACTACGACAGGGGAAACGGAGGCAGCACGGCTTTGGTCAATGTTAATGCAGGCGGTTTGTTGGATGTGCATGGGTCGTTGGCGGTGTGGGAGGGAGGCCAGGTGCTGATCAACCAACTGGGACAAATGAATGTCGGCGATACTCTGGTCATGATGGAAGGGTCGGGCCTGTCAATAGCGTCGGGAATGACCAATATCGGCGTGGCTTACGATGGTGATCTTCAGCCGGGAACCGTACGGATTGCGAATAATGGCGTATTGGATATGAACGGCGGAGCGGTTCGTGCTGACACGCAAATCGTTGTTGACAGCGGCGGACGCCTGGCGATGGGGAACGGTTCTTTGGTTAGCCCGAAACTGACTTTTGCCTCCGGTGCAACGTTGCGTGTGGATCATGATGCGGCCCTGGGGACGTTGTTTGCCGATGAGTTTCCGGATATCACTCAGATCACCGCCAATGCCGCCACGTTGGAAGTGATCAACGGCGCTGCAGTAACAGGCAACACCGACATCGAAACGCTTGTGCTGAAAGACGGATCGTCCCTGACCGCGGGCGGGCAATACCAT
>JASLNT010000022.1 GCA_030745875.1 Phycisphaerae bacterium | reverse complement strand
ATCCGGTGGACTGCGAGCCCTGCGGTGGAAACAGAGACTGCCCGCTTGCCGGACACTGCAGTTTTGTAGACTTGTGGCAGCGCGCCGGAAGCGCCATCCACGAAGTATACAATGAGACCACATTTCAGAATCTCCTGGAAGAATAGTCAGGCCTTGAGGGAATGACGGTGGCCGACTACTGCATCTAACCGGGATATCTCACGGGGTTCTGCGCTAAGTTCCATACGATATTCAACTGACCGCTCCGACGCTCGTTTCTGCAGAGGCGATGCGAACGCGCCGTTGTTCTCGAAGGGGCGATTCCCCGGTTAGCGAGGGAGGCGAATCCGTTTGTGGAGGCTTCGGGCGGATGCGTCTCAAGAAAACGCCGGGCAATCGCCTTGCATAACTGCTTTAACAACTGTATGGTTCCTGCGCCTTGCCGCATCAATATGCGGCCGGAGCGTAGATATCTATTTACAGGCGGTCTGGAGCGTGTGAATTGAGTATGAAACTTGAGCGGATGGATACGAATCCCCTGTTGAGCCCGGACGATCTGGAGCCCACTGACGAGGGCCTGGAGGTTCTCTGTACGCTCAATCCGGGAGTCGTGAGGTTCAATGGCGAGATTCTGTTGCTTGTGCGCGTGGGGCAACGCCCCGTGCCTGTTGAAGGGTACGCCAGCTACATGTGCTATAACGCCGAGACAGGCCTGCAGGAAATCCATCGTATATCCGCTGACGATCCGGACCTTGAGATACGCGACGGGCGAGGGTGCTACTATCGCGATAAAATGATGCTCTCGAGCTTGTCGCATCTGCATATCGCCCGCAGTAGCGATGGGCGGAGTTTCACTTTTGATCCGGCCCCCGCAATCACGCCGACCACGCGATACGAAGCCTTCGGATGCGAAGATGCGCGAATAACATTTATCAACGACCGGTATTACATCACCTACACCGCCGTCAGCCCGCACGGTGTGACGGTGATGATGGCTGAGACCGAAGATTTCGAGACCTTCGCCAAATGCGGTTTGGTGTTTCCGCCATACCAGAAGGACGTTGTGATATTCCCGCGGAAGATCGGCGGTATGTACGCCTGCCGCCATCGTCCTTACGGCAGCGAGTTCAACGATCCGTGCATATGGACTGCGCGTTCTCCGGACCTGCTGTCGTGGGGTTCTCACGAGATGACGCTCGCCCCGATTCCCGGAAACTGGGCTTCGCAGCGTGTCGGATGCGGAGGCGTGCCGATTGAGACGCCCCGGGGATGGCTGGAGATTTTTCACGGAGCCAACAAGGACGGTCGATACCATCTTGGCGCCATGCTGAGCGATATTGACAATCCGCATAGAGTGCTTTCTCACTCGAGCCAGCCGGTGTTCGAGCCCGAGGCTCCCTACGAACTCCACGGTGTTTTCAGCAGTTGCGTGTTCTCTAACGGGGTCCTCGCCGATGACGACGGTACCCTGCGTGTGTACTACGGCGCCGCTGATAGAGTGTGCGGCGGAGCCGTGTCCACAGTGGACGATATGGTGGCGGCGGCCGGAGAATAGCAGTATATTATACCCTCGCGTCGTCCCGTTGGCGCCGATCGGCGGGTCGATGGAAGACCAGTCCCGTGCGGGGATTCGGCCCGTATGGGAGTTTTTGCTCAGTTGCGCCCGTGCATGGGGCGCCTGCCGACGGCCGCCTCGGTCCAGAAGAGTTGGATTGATGTCAAAGATACGAATTTGTCAGATAGTCAGCGATCTCAAACCCACTGGTCCGGGACGGCGGGTCTGCGAGATATCCGCGCGCCTGGACCGCCGGCGGTTTGATGTGTCGATTATCGCATTGCAGGGCGGAGCGCTCGCTGAATTACCGGAGCTCGCTGATACGCCTGTGAAGATCGTAAACGCAAGCGGAGTTTTCGGGCTGATGCGCTTGAGCAGGCTTTCCGGTTTGATTCGCGCCCGCCGGGCCGACCTCGTGCATACCCACGGTTTTCGCGCCGACCTGGCGGGAAGACCCGCAGCACGTCTGGCGGCTGTACCGAATCTGGTGCACACCGTCCACGACGCCAAAGGGCGATTCAAACCGTGGCAGTTCGCCTACGCAAGATTCCTCGGCGGGTATTGCGACAGGATTATCTGTGTCTCGCCTTCGGTGAAGGAGTATCACGGCGGGCGAAGCGGGCTGCCCCTCGAGAAGTACAATGTGATTCCGAGTGGAATCGACGTCGAAGCGTTCACGCCCGACTCCGGCGCTCGTAAGCGTCTTCGCAAGCAGTGGGGGGTGGACGACTCTCAACCTGTGGTCGGGTACGTTGGGCGCATCGACAGAGGCAAGGGGATCGAGACGCTGTTGTCGGCGTTCAGCCATCTTGCGGCCAGGGGCAATGCGATGGACGTAGTCATCGCCGGCGAGGGTTCCGGGCGTCGAATCGTAGAGAACTTCATCCGCCACGGAGAAGGGGGTTCGCGGTGTCGACTGCTGGGCTATGTCGACGACGTCCGCTCGGTGCTAAGCGCCATTGACATCTTCACCACCGCCAATAACTCCGAGGGTCACCCTCTCAGCCCCACCGAAGCAATGGCCGCCGGTCTTCCCGTTGTCGCAACGAAGGCTCCGGGCCTGAGAGATATCGTCATCGACGGCATCACGGGCCTGCTTGCGGCGCCTCGAGACGTTTTCGGTCTGGCTGAGCGAATCGAACGATTGGGCTGTGATCCGGAGTTGTGCAAACAGCTTGGCGCATACGGGCGCAGACGGGTTATGGCGCAGTATCCGGTTTCGGCGATGATCGACGCCATCGAAACGCTCTATAGCGACGTGGCGGCCGAGACTCTCTCACGCCGCCCGAAACGAATTGACGCTGATTGGGATCAGTAATCCCCGCATCCTCCCCCGGATTCTCCGGAACGCGGCGGTCCGCCTCAGGTTCGACGACCCTGCATGTCATGTCGAACTGAATTTTATTTCATGAAAAACTCACACGTGCGCCGATAAACCGAAATAACCCCCGTTGTGGGTTTATGCGCAGCGTGCGTTGCCTGGTGAGAGTTGTCGGCTGGGCGGCGCTGGTGTGAGATTTGTTCATGCGACAGATGCTATGTCCAGCTGAAGCGAGCGGGACTCGCATGATCGAACAATAAAATATCGTTAACCGCGATAGGCGGAATTCCCCAACATGTTGGGCCCCGCCGGACAGCGAGTTCTAGAAGTAGTACAGAGATGATTCGATGATCAGGAGCAATGAAAAAAAAGTGTGCCGTTTTCCCTTTTTTAGTTGTTCGATCCCTGTTATTGGCGTAGTATCCCTGTCGGATCACAAGAATCCCACAAGAACCGTGGGCTATCCCAAATGAAAGCACTGATCGGGAATTTTGACGCGAGAAAGGACTCGAAGAGACGAGTTGCGGTGGCTTCCGGAATTCGCGAGCAGATATCCGCCTGTGACGGCGAGAACTTTGTTTTGGTTCCCGACCCTGATCCGCAGGACGGTCGCGACTGTTACTTGTGGTTGTTCCCGGACGTCTATTTTCGCAGGTTGGCTGCGAGCATGAAGCGATCGGGCCTGACCACCGAGCAGCAGCAGGGTTTGGATAGGTGGTTGGCTATAGCGCAGGTTGTCAAGCCGGACGGTCAGGGTCGAATCGTAATACCAGAACGTTCGATTAAATACGCGGTGGTTGCTGAAGAGCTCAAGCTCTCCTGCAACGGGAACCACATCGAGATCTGGCCTCGCGACAAATGGGACGCCCAGTACGATGATGTGAAGGCCACCCTGCCGCGAAGCGTGTTCGACCTGGCGACGGACGATCTTGCGGATGAATAGATTTATCGGACCGGGCGGTTTTCCGGTCCTGAAAAGAGAACAGATGGGCGATACGACCGGCGGCGCATTGGACACGGAAGTCCGAGATTGTAAGCGCAGGCCTGAAGGATCTGACCCGGAGCGAGAAGGGACTCTCAGAATGCTCATTACCCAGAAAGCCAAGAGCGGCCGATCGAGGCAGGGAAGCCCCGGTGCGAGTCTCTCGCAGTTGCGAGAAGAGTTAGCCTGTCCGGAGAATCTGACGGACGATTCCCGGCAGCGCCTGCTGGAATTGGACGGGCGGCTGACGCGGCTGGGGCTGATGGGTGATGGGCGTTTCCGGGTTGGTTTTTCCGAAGCGGCGGTTTCGGCGTTGAAGAACATCGAGGCTGTTGCATGAGAGAGATTACTTGAGGTGGCCTGGTGATGGATCACCGTATGGGTCACGTGCCCGTGCTGCTGCAGGAAGTTGTTGATTTGCTTCTTCCTTCCGGCAGGCGAGCGGTTTCATTTGTAGATTGCACCGTTGGGCTTGGTGGGCACGCAGAGGCTTTGCTGCTGGCCGACCGAGGCGAAGGTTGTCTGACAGGCATGGACGCCGATGCAGACAACCTTCGCCTCGCCAAGCGGCGCCTCGAACCGTTCGGGTCGCGGGTGAGGCTCTTTGAGGCCAACTTCGCAAATATACGCGACGTACTCGATGAGACAGGCTCCGCCGGAGCCGATGGTGTTCTGGCGGACTTGGGTGTCGCATCGACACAGCTTGATGATCCCGAGAGGGGCTTCAGCTTCACGGCCGACGGACCGCTGGACATGAGAATGGATCGCCGCACCAGGCGCAACGCAAGCGATCTGGTGAACGAATTGGGCGAGCGGCAGTTGGCCGATTTGATATTTGAATATGGACAAGAGCGTTACAGCCGCCGGGTCGCGCGGGCGATTGTTCGGGCCAGAACCTCCAAGCCGATTCTCAGCACGAAGGCCCTGGCCGAAATCGTACGCCGCGCAATTCCACAGGCCCGCAGGCGCGCCGGTCGAGGCGTGGATCCCGCAACGAGGACCTTCCAGGCGTTGCGAATCGCGGTTAACGACGAGCTCGGAGCGCTCGACAAGCTGCTGGAAGTCCTGCCCGATGTGCTTAACGTCGGGGGAAGGGCTTGCATCATAAGCTTTCATTCCCTCGAGGATCGTAAAGTTAAGCGAGCCTTCAGGGACTACGCGGCAACCGGTCGTGCGAAAGTTATCACGCCGAAACCTGTGACGGCCTCGATGGCCGAGCAGGCTGTGAACAATAGAAGCCGATCGGCAAAATTGAGATGTTTGGAAAGAATTGAATGACCGCGGGCGTCTGTGAGGGCCTGGTCGCAGCGGTAGAACAATAACGGATTGGGATGGAGCCCTGACTATGACACGAGAAACACGGATAGGTTTGATTGTGGGATTGATGTTCATCGTCCTCTTTGGTGTTGTGCTGTCGGAACTCGGGACGGTGGGCCAGGAGCCCCTGGAGAATACGGACAACACGGGCAGAGGGTTCTACGCCCGTGCGCCGGTTACGCGACCGCCTCAAATCCAACCGCGACAACGCGAAGAGCACGCCCTCACCGCGCGGCGGCGGACCGAAGCTCAGGGTCCGCGCGCCAACGGAGGCGCCCGGCGCCCGGCGCCGGGACGACAGCCCGAATCGACGGGCGGAACTACACAACCCCCGCGGCGCACGATTCGGCGGCGCACCGAACCGACCGGCCCGGTCGTTAGAACCGACAGGCGGGAGATGACGGCTGAGGAGTTTGCGCGTTCTCGCGGTTTGGTTATTCCGTCGGGCAATGTTCGGACGTACACCACGCGGCGAGGAGACAATCTCACGGCTATTGCGCGCAAGTTCTATCGCACGCCGAGCCGCAAGGCCGTAATGAAGATATTCAACGCCAACCGCAACGTACTGCAGACTCCGGACTCCATTGGCGTGGGCGTGAAGATCGTGATTCCCAACTAACCGGTAACAGAGCGAAAGGACCTCCATATGCGACTGTGTTTCGTGATAGCGTGCATGGCTGGTATTGGAGTAGGGCTGGTTCACCTGCGCAAATGCGAAAGCATCGCCAGGCACGAACTGCTGTCGCTTGAAACCAAGCATGTCCTCCTGAGACGCACCGCACAACAGCAGGAGAGCAAACTGGGGTATCTTACGAATCCCAAGCAAATCGCCGATCGCGCCAGGCGGATGAATATAGACCCCGATCGCAGACCGGTGCGTCTGGCGGGTCCGGCGGAGCGAAGAAGACTGAACAACACTCGTAGGACGACAAATTGATGGAAGGACAAGTTGGTCCAAAATGGCGGCATAATGTCGTTTTTGGCGGCATGATTCTTATTCTGCTGGCGCTGGGAGGGCGTCTGTGGCACATGCGGGCTATGTACTCCGACAAAGCCAAACAGATGGCCCAACGTCAGCAAAGCTACGTCATCAGAATCCCCGCTAGAATTGGCAATATATACGCTGTCGCACACAATCGTCCGGTCCTTCTGGCCACAAGCAGACAGGCTCCCACATGTTTTGTCGATCCGTCGCTGTTGGATGATTACGAGATCGCCGAGGTTGCCGACAGTGTCGAGCAGACCCTGAGCCTTGAACCCATGGCGGTGCAGGACTTGCTCATGGCGCGCCGCGACAAGAAATATGCGCCGGTCAAGGAAAACCCGAATCGGGAAATCACTCCCGGGCAAATGATCGCGCTGAGAGCTTTGAAGAACCGGGCGATCGGTGTGGAGCACCAGTGGGTGCGAGGATATCCGTGCGGAACGCTGGCCGGGAGCGTGGTGGGTTTCCGGATGCGCGACGGGAAACCGGGCGGTGGTCTGGAACTGTCGCTGAACAAGCATCTGACCGCGTTTGACGGAAAGCGTGAAATCCTGGTCGACGCCGCACGCCGCGCCGTACGCCTCAAACCGGGAAAAAGCGTTCCTCCGCGTGATGGTAATCACATATTTCTGTGCCTCGACGCTGTTATTCAGAACCATCTGCAGGAGGCGCTCAACGCCAGTGTCGCCAAGTACGGCGGTTTCAAGACCTGGGCCGTTGGGGTGGTCGTAGAGCCAACAACGGGACGGGTGCTGGCGATGTGCTCCGTGCCGAATTTCGATCCGAACGCTTCTAATCGACCCGGGGCGATTGCGACCAACCGGGCCGTACTCATGCCTTTCGAGCCGGGCAGCGTGGTCAAACCGCTGTTCGCCGCAGCGGCTGTTAGCGAAGGCCTCGTAACGTGGGACACAAAGATATTCTGCGAAAACGGATGCTACAGACCGCCTCGCGGAGGCAGGATCACCGACCACGGTAAAAGTTACGGTATGAAGAGCGTTACCGACGGAGTTGTCCTGTCGATCAATACGCTGATGGCCAAGCTCGGCGGTATGATGGGCAACAAGACACTGCACAAGTGGGTCATGAAATTTGGATTCGGACGAAGAACCGATATCCCGCTTCCCGGAGAGGAGCCCGGGCTGATCCGCAAACTCAAGGATTGGGACACCTACAGTACGCCCCGCGTACCGTTCGGGCAGGAGATGGCGGTTACGTCGCTGCAACTGGCGATGGCGTTTTCGGCGGTGGCTAATGACGGTTTGCTGCTGAAGCCTCGCCTGGTCGATCGTATAGTCGATCCGCAGGGCAAGGTCCTGCACGTCGAATCGCGCAAGGTTGTCCGCCCTGTCTTCACCCCCGCCGTCGCCCGCCAATGCCGTCTCGTTATGCAGCAGGTCGTTGAGCGTGGTACGGGCAAGCGGTGCAAGATGGAGCACTGGACGAGCTTCGGTAAGACCGGGACCGCCCAAATCGCAGGTCCGGGAGGAATGGGATACGCCGACGGCGCGTACACCGCCAGCTTCGTCGGCGGAGCGCCGGTCAAGAAGCCCAGACTACTGTGCGTGATATCGGTCTATTGGCCCGACCGTTCCAAAGCGTATTACGGAGGCACGGTAGCCGCCCCGTACGTAAAGCAGGTGTTGGAGAAGTCATTAACGTATCTGAAAGTACCCCCTGATAAGGGCATTGGTATTGCATCATCCGCGGCTGGGCGGTGATGCGATAAGACCCTAAAGGGATGAAACCCAGCGTCGGCCCGGGCTCTCGCCGTGCTTGTTGCACGGTGATCCCGGGCGACCTGTATTATCAACACAGAGATCATCACACTATGCAGCTTGACAGATTGCTGACATCAGCAGGACTGGTCCCGAAGAGTTCATCCGGCCAGGCGGAAGTCACTGCAGTGGCGTATGACTCCAGAGAGGTCGGCCCCGGGACGTGTTTTGTGGCGGTGCGGGGATCGCGTTGCGACGGTCACGACTTTATCGGACAGGCCGTTGAGGCGGGGTGTTCGGCGGTTGTATGCGAAGACGGGGCGCGAGTTCCCGACTCGGTGGCCTGCGCGGTTGTTGACGACAGTAAGATTGCACTAGGTCGCCTCGCCCAGGCGATCGCGGGGAATCCCGCTGGGGAGCTTGTCAACGTGGGCGTAACGGGCACCAACGGAAAAACGACTGTTGTCCACCTGGTATACAATATTCTCGAATCAACAGGTCGCCGGACAGCTTTGCTGGGCACGGTGGGATACGAGACCGGAAAGCGCAGACTGGAATCCAACGCAACCACGCCGGATCCGGTGACGTTGGCCCGGGCGACGGAGGAAATGGTCCGCGCCGGGCGAACACACCTGGTGATGGAGGTCTCCAGTCATGCTCTCGATCAGAACAGAACCGCCGGAATGGACTTCCGCGTGGGCGTCTTCACGAATATAAGCGGCGATCACATCGATTATCACAAGACGATGGGCAACTACGTTGGGGCGAAACGTCGTCTGTTTGAATCGCTTGGCCCGGACGGTCTGGCGGTGATAAACCGTGAAGATGATTATGCGGATGAAATGGCCCAGGCCGCACGAAAGGCCGGAGCCTCCGTCAAATTCTATGGTTTGGACAGCACCTGTGATTGCGCTGGCCGAATAATCAGTCTGGACGATTCGGGAGCTGGTTTCAGCGTTTCGACCGCGGGCGGGGAAGTTGAGATCCACAGCCCGCTTATCGGCAGACATAACGTAATGAACAGTCTGGCCGCCATCGCCGCCGCCGAGGCGTTGGGTGTGGACCTCGGTGAGATTGGATCGGCCCTTGCGTCGAGCCCGGTCGTGCCCGGGCGCCTGGAGCCTGTCTCCGGAAGCACCGATTACAGGATCTTTGTGGACTACGCTCATACGGATGATGCGCTGAAGAACGTGCTGACGGCGCTTAATGAAATCAAACGCGGCCGGTTGATTGTTGTTTTCGGATGCGGGGGAGACCGCGACCGCACGAAGCGACCGCGCATGGGTAAGGTTGCGTCCAAACTGGCCGACCGCGTGGTGGTCACCAGCGACAATCCAAGGAGTGAAGACCCCCAAGCCATAGTAGACGAAGTTATGTCCGGAGTGGACAGCGAACATCAGGACCGTTGCGAGGTCTGTGTTGACCGGCGGGAGGCGATTTCGCAGGCTATTGGTCAGGCGAAAGCAGGCGACATTGTGTTGATCGCGGGCAAGGGACACGAAACTTATCAGGAGATCGACGACAAACGCATTGATTTCAGTGATGTACAGGCGGCTTCGGAGATAATCAGAAATCGCGAGGAAGACCAATGATTCCTATGACGATGGACGAAATTCGACGTTGCACGCACGCCAGTTGGTGCAGCGAGGGTGTTGACGTCAACATCGAGGGCGTCTCCATCGATTCGCGAACAGCCAAGCCCGGAGACATGTTCATCGCGATTCGCGGTGAGAACTTCGATGGTCACGATTTTCTGACCGAGGCCTCACACGCCGGATGTATCGCCGCGATGGTTGATGTCGACGGATGTCAGGTGGGGCTGGCCGATGAAAACGACAGGAGATTCGGCGCCGGTATGATCACCGTTGAGGACACGGTCAAGGCGCTGGGTATGCTGGCGGTTGAGCATCGCAGGAAGGCGTCAGTCACCACGGTTGTCGGGGTGACCGGTTCAAACGGAAAAACCACCACCAAGCGGATGCTCGACCACATTCTCAGCGGGAGCCTTACCGGTTCGGGCAGTCCCAAGAGTTTTAACAACGAGATTGGCGTTCCGCTGACGCTTCTGGGCGTGATGCGCAACGACGACTACGTTATCTGCGAGATCGGTTCGAACGCGCCGGGCGAGATTCGTCATCTGTCCAAGATGGCCCGCCCGAATATCGGAGTGATCACCTCGATTGGCCCGACGCACCTGGAGAAACTCGGTTCGATCGAGAATGTAGCCGCTGAGAAAGCGTCTATGCTGGGCATGCTCGCCGACGACGCCCTGGCGGTGGTTTGGGGCGACAGCGACGAACTTAACCACGCCTCCAAAGCGTTCGACGGACGCATGATCAAGTTCGGTCGTAGCGAACAATGCCAATTGCGATTGAGCGATTATCGCCCCGTTGGACGCGGTTGTGCTTTCGAAATAAACGGTCGCCTGCACGCCGAGCTGTCGGTGACCGGGTCGCACAATGCGTTGAACGCGATGGCCGCCATAGCCGCAGCGCAGCGGATGGGCGTCGATCCGGCCGATGCGGCTGCGAAACTGGCGGATTTCGCGGGCGTGCCTATGCGTCAGGAATGGGTCCAAGCCGGTTCGATCGCCGTAATCAACGACGCCTACAACGCCAACCCGTCCAGTCTCGCCGCGGCCGGGGAGGTCCTCAGCTGCGCCCCAGCCGATCGCCGCGTGCTAATCGCCGGCGATATGCTTGAACTCGGTCAAGCCGCCGAAGAATTCCACCGCCAGGCTGGTCTGAACCTGGGGCGAAGCAACGTGGATTTGCTCATAGGTGTTGGGACTCTGGGTCGATATATTGCAATGGGCGCAGAAGGTCCCGACATTGAAACGCTTAGCTTCGAGTCGGTTGAAGACCTCCTGGGCGAAATAATCGGTATTTTGGAGCCGGGAGACGCCGTATTGGTCAAAGGTTCGCGGTCTATGGGCATGGAACGCCTAGTCGATGCCATACGAGATGGTTTCGAACGACCAGGGAAGGAATAAACCGCGTTGATTCAGAGACTGTACAGGAACGTGGCGATTCGCATCATCCTGGTGGTGCTTGGAATCGTTCTGACCAAATATCTGGTCGGTCCGTACGAGGGATTGATCCTGCGTATAACCGGAGCCGGCGTGTTGAGTTTTCTGCTCGTGCTCATTTGGGCTCCGGGCGTTATTCGCTTTCTGATTCGGCGTCGGTTGGGCGATCACGTGCAATTCGACCATGCGGATCTGAATCGGCTTACCAGGCACAAATCCAACACTCCCACCATGGGCGGGATACTTATCGTCTCGGCGATATTTGTCTCGGTGGTGATCTTTGCGAATCTCGGGAACATGTATATCAGAATGGCGTTGTTTGCGCTGGTCTGGCTGGGCTTGCTTGGCGGAGTTGACGACTGGATCAAACTGCGTTACTCGGCGGGCAAAGGTACGCGAGACGGTTTGAAGGCGTGGGAGAAGATTCTGTTCCAGATCGGTCTGGCGGTTCTGCTGTCGATCTACATGTGGTCGTACGGCCGCGGCAGCCAGGAGGCCCGCAATTTCTATTTCCCATTCCGCGCCATGCCGATAATGTTGCCTCTGATTGCGTACATTATCATTGGCGTGCTGACGATGGTCGGTATGAGCAATGCGGTGAATCTCAGCGACGGCATGGACGGGCTGGCCTCGGGGTGTGTGTGCATTGCGATGATGGTGTTGCTGGTCCTGTCGTGGCTGGCGGGCGTGCGGAATTGGGCCGGAGTGTTCAACCTCCCGTTCATACCCGCCGCAGCCGAGATGACGGTGCTGTGTTCGGCGATGTTTGGGGCGACTCTGGGTTTCCTGTGGTACAACGCGCCTCCGGCGCAGGTGTTCATGGGCGACACCGGCTCGCTTCCGCTGGGCGGTTTGATTGGATACATCGCCATCGTGATTCGTCATGAACTGCTCCTGTTGCTCATCGGAGGCGTGTTTGTGATGGAGGCCGCCAGTGTGATGTTGCAGGTGGGGTACTTCAAACTCACGCGTCCGGGACCCGGTCTGCCGGGCAAACGCATATTTCGCTGTGCGCCGATGCACCACCATTTTCACCTTGGCGGATGGGCTGAAACGAAAGTTGTGATACGGTTTTGGGTGTTGGGAATTATTTTTGCGGCGATTGCGATTGCGACGCTGAAACTTAGATAGATGCGGCCTGGGGCGACCGTCCGGAGCGTTCCGGCGGCGGTCTCCGGGCCTGGAAGAACGGGAGCGATAAATGGCGTGGAATGATAAGAAGTACGTCACCCTTCCGCTGTCGGTTAATACATCGGGAAGCGGTCTGGTGGTCGTGACGCTGGCGATGCTGGCCATTGGCATCGTTGCGGTGCATTCAGCCCTTGCAGGCGTCCTTCCGAGCACTGTTTCATGGCACGCTCGCAGCGATATGCGTCATACTCTGTTTGCAGTTGCGGCGGCGGTTATCATGTGTTTCGGTTGGCATTTCAGGTATCGCTGGCTGGGCGGAGGTTCCTCGAGGTGGCCGGCCAGGGCGGCGGTGGTGCTGCTGATAGCGATAATGCTGACGTTGATGGTTCATGTTCCCGGTCTGGGGCACATGCGCAACGGAAGGTTGCGGTGGTTGAAACTGGCTCCGGCGCCTTACGGGATTTTTCAACCGTCCGAACTGCTCAAGATAGCGCTGCTGATATTCCTCGCCGCCTGGTACTCTAACGCGAGGACTCCGGCTCGGAGCTTCTTGTGGGGATTCGTGGCGCCCACGATTATAACCGGAGCGTGTCTTGCGATGGTCGTTACGCAGGATCTTGGCACGGCGGTGATAATGGCGGTGGCGGTTTGGTTGACGATGTTCCTCGCCGGCGTGCGATGGTACGCCCTGACAGGGCTTATCGCCGCCGGAGCCGGTGGGTTCTGGTGGTTCGTAACGAGCGATCCCAAGCGGCTGGAGCGAATCACCGCCATGGTCGATCCATGGTGCCTGAGCAATCCAAGCGCATACCAACCTCGCCAAAGCCTCCTTGCGATTCTGACCGGAGGATGGTTCGGTAAGGGACTGGGCAGGGGTATCGTAAAGCAGCAGTACCTGCCCGAACGCAGCACGGACTTCATCTTCGCAAGCTTCAGCGAGGAGTGGGGATTTGTCGGGGCGGCGCTGCTTATGGGCCTGGTGATACTGTGGATATGGTTCGCCCGCAAGTCCGCGACAAATGCTTCGGATCGTTTCGGGTTCATCCTGGCCGGAGCGATGGGAGCCATGATAGCGATACAGATGATCCTCCATATCGCTGTTGACACGGTTGCAGCTCCTCCTACTGGAATGAGTTTTCCGTTTGTCTCGGTGGGCGGAACCGCTTTGCTTGTCACCGCCGCCGCGGCATCGCTGATAGTCTCGGTCTCGGCGCGCGCCAAGCAACAGAAAATCCCCCAACCGCGTGACGGATAATCCCGCGACGGGTTCATTGGTTCCTTTACATTTCGCCAGTTGATTCTTACCTTCAGGTTCCACCGGGACATTCGCCCGGAGATCGGAGCGGTATTCTTGAGCAGACCGACGTACATCTTCGCCGGCGGCGGAACTGGAGGGCACTTGTATCCCGCATTGGCGGTGGCTGAGCAAGTGCTGAAGGCCTGCAGCGATGCTGCGATAGTTTTCGCGTGCAGCAACAGACCCATAGATCGCCGAGTGCTCTCCGGGACCGATTATGCGATAGTCCCTCAACCGATCCAACCCCTGCCCAGACGCATCCGTTCGGTCCCGGGGTTTCTCGCCTCCTGGTGGAAGAGCGGTAAACTCGCTGGGGCGATGCTGCGAGATCTCAAACCGCTTGCGGTGCTGGGGACAGGCGGATTCGCCGCCGCGCCAATCGTGAAACGGGCCTCCAAATTGGGCATACCTGTAGCTATGCTCAATCCCGACGCCGTACCGGGAAAAGCCAACCGCTATCTTGCGAAATACGTTGACGTGGTGTTTACGCAATTTGAATCCACCGCCGCTATGTTCTCGCCGGCGATATCCGCCCGCGCCCGGGCTGTTGGTTGCCCCATCCGCAGCGGATTTACCCGCGCCGACCGCGGCCAGGCGGTGGATTACTTCTCGTTGGATCCGAATCGCAAAACGCTGCTCGTAAACGGCGGCAGCCAGGGAGCTGCGACAATAAATGAAGCTGTCGCTATGCTTGCTGATGATCTGGGCGAATTTGCAGATCGGTGGCAGTTGCTTCACGTGACCGGTCTGTCTCAAATCACGGAGGTCGCCGACAGCGACAACGCACGGACCATACCGTCGGTCGTTCTGGACTATTGTGACCGAATGGATTTGGCGTATGCGGCTGCCGATGTTGCTCTTTGTCGAGGCGGAGCGTCAACCGCCGCAGAACTCACCGCCAGCGGAACTCCTTCAGTGATAATGCCTTATCCATATCACGCTGACGATCATCAGCGGTTGAACGCCGCGCCATTGGAAGATTGCGGAGCTGCGCTCATATGCAAAGACGCCGCCGACGGACCGGAGAATGCGGCGATGCTTCGCGATCAACTTATCGGACTTCTGGGCGACTCAGACCGTCTGGAGAGTATGCGGGAATCGGCTGTGTCTATGGCGCGTCCGGAGGCGTCTGGGGACGTTGCCGAATGGATGCTTCGAGAGGCCTGAACGGATTCCCACGCGGGCAATAGCCCGGTTAAAGGATTTCGCCCCTGCAGGGCGATAGAGTATATAGAATGAAGTGCCGCGCCCCCCTGCGGGACGGGCGTTTGTACTATTGCGCACTGGGTGGGATGAAGGGTAACGGAACGAGTATGCCTGAAGGCGCCGACACGAGTAGACAAGATCAGCAGCAACCAGCCGAGACGGCCCGAGGCGCGTTTGACGGACTCCGCGTGCACATGATCGGCATCGCCGGTTGCGGTATGCGCGCGCTGGCGGAGATGCTGACGTGGAGAGGCGCTGTGGTAAGCGGATCCGACATGGCCTCCAGCGCCGCTACGGCGCGCCTGGAGGAGGCGGGTATGGATGTCAGTATCGGACAATGCGCCGACAACATCCCCGCTGACTGCGAACTTGTGGTGTACTCGGCGGCGATACACGAGGGGAACCCCGAACTGATTGCTGCTGCGGATCGCGGGATAGAGATTGTCAAGTACAGCCGGATGCTCGGGCGCATGATGGCTCAGGGCGCCGGTATCGCCATCGCCGGAACACACGGAAAGAGCACCACCACGGGAATGGTCGCTTACGTGCTTCGCGCCGCCGGACTGGATCCGAGCTTTGTTGTCGGAGCCACAGTCGACCAACTTGGCGGGCCCAGCGGTGTTGGCAAGGGGAGGCATTTCGTGGCTGAAGCCTGCGAATTCGACAGGAGCTTCCTGAACCTGGAGCCCCGCTACGCCGCTATCCTCAACCTGGAGGAAGACCATCCCGACTGTTATCGGGACATTGACGAGATAATCGAAGCGTTCAAGCAATTCGCCGCCAAAGTCCCGCCCGATGGTATTCTCGTCGTTAACGGTGACGATCGCGACGCAATGAAAACCGTTTCGGATACGCCCTGCGAGGTCGAGACATTTGGTTTGTCCGACAGTTGCACGTGGCAGGGCGTTGATCTCCAGCACCAGGACGGTCTGGTGACAATGAAGGTGACAATGAACGGGCAGGAATTCTGTCGCCTGAAAGTCCCCTTGCCCGGACTGCATAACGCCTATAATTCACTTTCAGCCATCGCGATATTGCACCACGCGGGTGTTGACGCCGACGAAATCGTCCGCCATCTCGAACAATACACCGGCGCCCGGCGCCGAATGACGCTGAAGACGGTGGATCGCGGAATCACGATTATCGACGATTACGCCCATCACCCCACGGAAATACAGGTAACGCTCAAAGCGATTCGGGACTACTATAGGCCCGAACGCCTGATATGCGTGTTCCAACCGCACCAGCACAGCCGCACGCGTTTCCAGCTCAAGGATTTCGCACGCAGTTTTGGCGAAGCTGATGCGGTTATAGTGCCCGATATTTATTTTGTCCGAGACTCCGAGCGCGAGAAGGATTACATTTCATCGAACGACCTCGTCGCGCAGATCCGTCTGCACGGAGGCGAGGCGATTTACCTCAAGACGTTCAAGGAAATCGTCGGGCA
Source organism: Phycisphaerae bacterium (assembly GCA_030745875.1). Lineage (GTDB taxonomy): Bacteria > Planctomycetota > Phycisphaerae > SM23-33 > SM23-33 > BS750m-G57. Next base: position 153,826 of record JASLNT010000022.1, on the reverse strand, counting down.
TTTGAAAGATATCGCTGAAACCGGAGACCTCGTGGTTACCATGGGGGCTGGAAACGTCTGGGAAGTTGCTGATGAAATTGTTCACTGGCTTGGAAAAAATCGTTAAGGAAGACTACCCCCTGGCGCCGCGAACGTGGCTGAAGTTGGGCGGTCCGTCCACCTATTACATCGAACCTACGACCGTCGAGGAGCTATCCGAGGTCGTCAGGCGATGTCGCGAGAACGAGATACCGATGTACGTTCTCGGAAGCGGAGCCAACGTCCTGATCGACGACTCGGGCGTCAACGGAGCCGTTATCCATCTGGGCGGGGACTACTTCCGCGAGAGTACTATTCTGGAAGACGGACTGCGCGCAAACGCCGGCGTCGATATGGGCAAGCTCGTTCTGCGGTGCGTTCGCGACGGACTAGCCGGTATGGAATGCCTCACCGGAATTCCGGGGACAATCGGCGGATGCGTCAAAATGAACGCGGGCGGAGCTTTCGGAGATATCGGAAGCGTGATCCAGTCAGTGGACGTTATGGGCCCCGACGGCGTGGTCTTCACACGCCATCGTCCGGACCTTGCATTCGCCTATCGAAGTTCGAATATCAACGCACCGTTCATACTGTCGGCCACTTTCGCGCTGGTCGAGGACGATCCCCACAGAATACTCAAGCAGGTCAAGCAGATATGGATATACAAGAAGAACACCCAGCCGTTGGCCCATCGCAACGCAGGGTGCATCTTTAAGAATCCCCGAGGTCTCTCGGCAGGGGCGCTCATTGACCGGGCCGGTATGAAGGGAAGACGGGTCGGCGGGGCGTTTGTTTCCGACAAGCACGCGAATTTCATACTCGTCGACGAAGGAGCCAAAACTTCCGACGTGCTGAAACTTATCAACACGATTCGCGAGACCGTTTACAAGAATTCGCAGGTATACCTGGAGATGGAAATAGAAGTCTGGTGATTTATGGATGAAATTGTCGCCGCCAAGGATGGTGTAGTGATCGAACTGCCAAAAACAGCCCGAACCCTGGATATTACTGTCCTGATGGGCGGACCGTCGTCGGAGCGCGACATATCGCTGCTCAGCGGAGCCGCCATCGCCGCCGGTCTTGAATCGGCCGGGCACCATGTCACGCGCGCCGACATTTCGCCACAGGACACCACCGCACTGGACCGCGAAGGTGCGGATGTTGTCTTCATAGCGCTGCATGGTGATTTCGGAGAGTCCGGAGAGGTCCAGGCGCTCTGCGAAGATCGCGGTTTGAGATACACCGGTTCGAATGAACGCGCCAGCCATCTGGGCATGGACAAAGCCGCCACGAAACAGATACTCAAGCGGGGCGGGCTGATCACACCGGACTGGATGATCGTTGAGGAGTATCATTCGTCCAGCCAGATCGCCGCGTGGCTTGAAGAACTTCCGCTTCCGGTGGTGCTGAAGCCTGTTGACGGCGGTTCCAGTGTTGATGTCAAGATCGTAACCAGTGCCGAACAGCGTGCTGAAGCGATGGAATACCTGCTCGACAAATACAGTCGGGCGATGCTCGAACACTACATGCCCGGACGAGAATTCACTGTCGGGATCATCGGTAACTCGCCGCTTCCGGTGATGGAGATCGTGCCCGACGGAGAGTTCTACGACTATCGGGCCAAATACGACGATGAGGCGAGCACCGCGTATGTGTTTGCCCACGGCCTGGACGAAAAAACTGTCGCACGCATGCAGGACGACGCGGTAAACGCCCACCGCATATTGGGCTGCCGCGATGTGTCGAGAGTGGATTTCATTCTCGACAGCGATAACACGCCTAATGTTCTGGAGATCAACACGATCCCCGGATTTACGAGTCATTCGCTGGTTCCCAAAGCCGCCGCAGCCGTCGGAATCAGCTTCGAACAACTGGTTGACGGTATCGTGGCGATGGCCATGAACAGATAGCAAGCTTCCCCGCCGACCGGTGCGGAAACGATGTAAGGAAGATCGATATGCCACGAAAGACTGGAAGAACTCGCAAACGAACTTCGCGCAAATCCTCTCGCCCCTCATTCGTGCGTCGCTGGTGGGATGGCGTAAGCCTCGAGCGCAAGGTCGGGACTTTGCAGGTCGTTCTACGCATTATAGTCCTGTGCGCTGTTGTGATTGCGGTTGGATGGGGAATGCAGTGGCTTGAATCGCACGTTCGGGCGACCACCAACACCATGCGCAACACGCCGGTGCGCTTGCAGGTGTCAACGCGTCCGTCGTGGATGCCTGCGGAACTGGCGTACAGAATCGCCAAGTCATTCGCGTTAGAAGGTCCGGCGACCTACGATGACGTTAACCTCACCCAGAGCATTGCCGCACGCGCCGAGGCCAATCCGTGGGTGCGCAAAGTGCGATCCGTGCGGAAAGCACGGGACGCCGACGGAAGACCTTTTGTGCGGGTTGACTGTGAGTTCCGCAAACCCGCCGCGATGGTGGCTTGGCGGAATCGGTACTACTTTGTTGACGATGATGGTGTTCGCTTGAGCGACAAGGATGTGCCTCGCTTCACTGCGATAATTCCCGGTCGAAACGGTAAGAGGCCTCGACAGGAAGCCTTCATAGAGAAGACCGACGTCCCGCCAAGCGCCACCGGACCATGGAGCATAGAATACATTCTCGTCGAACTTGATAATGAGATGGACCCTGCGCCTCCTCCGCCCGGACAACTGTGGAAAACCAAGGCCCTGGCGGGATTCAGTCTGCGACTGGCCGGTCTGTTGAAGACCCTGGATATTCGCAAGGGCGTTCCACAGAACTTCCGCGTGGACGCCAGAAACTACGCCGGACGGCGGAGCATTGCATTACCGCACCTGGCGTTCTGGGCGGGAAATTCGCACTTTAAGTTCGGGCGATTTCCACAAGGCCGCTACCACTACAACGTATCGGTCGAGCAGAAGATGAGAGCCCTCAGGACTCACATCTCCAGGCATAACGGCCGACTGGCCGACACACCCGGACTGGACCTGCAGCTTGACTATCCGTATGAATGACCACCCTCGGCGCCAAGCGACATATCGCTGAAGAACCATCGGGCTCCGGAAGCGTCTTAAATGCCGTTTGGCGCCCGGCGGGGCTGGTGTACCTTGCGACGATGCTGATAGGGCTGGCTGTTGGGCTGTGGCCCGGGAGCATCAGGGGCTCGGGCGATCCATACGCTCCGGGGTTAGTTCCCGCCGTTCAAACCCTGACGGTGGCGCAGACGGGATTCTACCTGTTGGCGTATCCGGTGATAGTTATGTTTCGCACCGCCTCGAAGTGCGGTTGGCGGTGGTGGCCCGATGCTGTGGTCGAAATGCTCTTCTGGACATTTATCGCAGGGGCGTTCTTCGTTCCGGCGGTGTGGTTGAGCGGTTCGGTTCCCTTGGATGCGCTTAGCGGAATGGGATACGTTTGCACCCTCTGGCCGATGGCGTGGGTGTGCGGTGTGTGGCTGGCCTCGGGTAAGCCTGGAGGTTCGGTGGTGATGTTCACTTCCGTGTTTATTGCGATTGGACTGCCGTGGTTATGGTACGTGTCGGCGGAGTTTTTCGCGTCGGCGGGTGTAAGCGAAACGTTGTGGAGACTGTGCCCGGCGACTCAGGCGTGGGACGCCGCCGCGGCGCGGGGCGCCGGAAAGGGATTGACGCAGATATGGGCGATGCTCGCCTGGCCGTTGATTGCTGCTGTCATGTTTGCGCTCTGGATGATAATTCCCGAACCCAGCGCCGAGGCGTCGTGAGAGCTGCTTTTTCTTGATTCGGTCGTATCCAGGGCGGATAATGCTGTATGGGACCTCCGTAGGAAGGGATTATTCGATGAAATGTGTGCGTATTCTTGTTGTTGTGCTGCTTTGTGCAGGTGTTTGGGTCGGTGTTTCGCCCGCCCTCGCCAACGACGCCTGGTTGTCCAAGATAGCTCTCTCGGAGTTGAACCGGTCGGTGGAGAACGGCGAGTTTGACGAGCTTTCCGCTCGGATAAAGGGCGCCGTTCTGGGCCGCATCTCGACGGGGAAGATCAGTAACCCGGCCGTCATGACGGATCTGATCTACGTGCTGCGTGCGTGCGAATATGGAAAAGCGGCGATGGAGTTGAAGTTCGAGCGAACCGAAGCTCAGGCCAAAACCGCTTCCAGAACGGGCCTGTTCAAGGACGGTAAGGAACTGTTCAAATGGCTGATCGCCAACCGCGGTCTGTCTCGCATCCTGTTTCGCGGTATGCAGGACGTAGGCGAACCGGTGATTGCGCTGAAGGCAATCGCGGAACTCAAGGGCGTTGGCGACAAGAAACTCCTTGCGTATGGCGAGTTGGCGACCGCTTTCGCCACCAGCCGATCAGCGAACTGCTATCAAGAGCAGCTCAATCCGGCTTCGATTGTCGAGGCCTTCAATTACTACACAACTCGGAAGATGCGTTATGACCTCAAGACCATGCCCTACGAGCTGTCCCGCTACCTGACTGACACGAAACTGAGCATCAAGGAGCGTCAGTGGGCCTATGGCAAGTACAATAGATATCCGAATCCCGCCAAGAGCTATTTCGATCTGAAGTACGACATGGCGCACGTTAAGGACGGGACTCCAAAGAAGATATCGAAACTGGAATTCACCCTGCCGAATCTTCGGAAGGTGGGCGGTGTGTGCATCGAACAGGCTTACTACTCTTCGGAGGTGTGCAAAGCCTTGGGCATACCGGCGGGAATTGTCAGGGGAAGGAGCGGTGACGGAGGCTACCATGCGTGGATGATGTGTTTTGTTCGACAGCGCGGAGGGCGATCGGCCAGTTGGGACTCAAGCACCGGGCGATATGAATCACAGAAGTACTTCGTGGGAAATACCCGGAATCCCGCAAAGGGGGCGGACATACTGGATTGCGAACTGATGCTTGAAGGCGCCGCCCTGCTCCTGCCTCCGTCCAGGCGAGAAGACGCCGATACTGCGGCGGCGCTTGCGGTTCTCTGCGCCGATGTAGCCAACGCCAATGAACTCGCCGATCTGGCCGACCTGCAGGCGCTGGTCGCACTGTACAAGAAGCGATTCGAAAAGTCGCCCGTTGATCCTGAATCGCTGAAGGCGACGATCAAGATTGACATGATGGTGGTCGAGGGCTTCCTGGCGACGGCGTTGGGTTACAATATCGCCCACAAACCGGCTTGGGATTTCATTATCGAGTTGCGGAAGAACCGCGATATGTTGAAAGTGTCGCATCTCGGGAAGTTCTTCGATGTATTGACGTCCAAAACCGCAAAGGTTTATCCGGATTACAGTTGCGAAATGGTGTTACGCATAACGCCCTCGATTCCGGAACCATCGGCGAGGATGAAGATCTACCAGAAAGCGATGGGCGTGTACGCCTCAAGACGCGATCTCCAGGGGCGAATAATGATTGCCTGCGGTGACGATTGCGCCGCCCGCGAGAAGCCCGCACTGGCGTTGAAGTTTTACGAAACGGCCTCGGTGAAGAACGTTGATCTAGCCAGTATCGTCACCAGTGCGTCCGTGAAAGCGGAGAAACTGCTCGTGGACGCGGGGCACTCAAAAGTTGCTATAGCGTTGTACGCCAAGCTATTCAAAGCCGCCAAGAAACCCCGCAAGGTGTTCGGCGCATTTGCCAGTCAGACATCCTACTACATACTGGGAAATCGCCTCGCAGCCTTGCTGGAAATCGCCGGGCAGACCAGAGAAGCCCAGAAGATCCGGGCGATGATAAAAAAGTAACACGTAGTCCAAAAGACAAGGAACGCACCATGGCTGATTGTCCAAAGAAAGATAGAAACCTCGAGTTCTGCACGTGCACGTACACGTCCTGCAGCCGTCAAGGCGCCTGCTGCGACTGCATTCAGTATCACCTCAAGAGCAAGCAGTTGCCTGGCTGCTGTTTTCCCGCCGAGGCGGAGAAGACCTACGATCGCAGCTTTGGGGCGTTCGCCAAAGCCTGGCAGCTCTAGTTCATCGACGAGACAAACAGGCGGCGTCCTGACCCGACGGTAAAGCCCGCCTTGGGTCTTGCAGCGACCGGCTTGCCGTCTACAGTTACGCCCTTGGCGTACTTTGTCGGAATGTGCACCGTTGCAGTTGTGTTCGGCGGAACTGTCACGTCCAGACTGAATTTGTCGCCTTCGATGCGCCAACTGCTGACGATCCGACCGCGGATGGATTCGTAACTCCCTCGCGCCCAGGTGAGCCCGCCGCCCGGGCGGGGGGCTACTATGAAATGCTTCCATCCGGGTTTGCTCTCGTCGGGATTCAGTCCGACAATATGGCGCCACATCCACTCGCCAACGGCTCCGAGAGCCCAGTGGTTGAACGAGTTCATCAACGGTTTCCGGAATCCGCGTCCTTTGACGTATCCGTCCCACCGTTCCCAGATGGTCGTCGCGCCCTGGTCGATCATGAATCCCCATGACGGGAAGCTCCGAAGAGTCAGCAGGCGATACGCCTGGTCGTTGTAACCGTTCCGCGTGAGCTCCAGCATCAGCCTGTGTGAGGTTTGGATGCCTGTGGACATGTGCCCGTTGTAACGTTTGAAATCAGCGACCATGTGTGCTGCGGATTTGGGTCGGACGTCCTCGGGCAGGATGTTAAAACGCAACGCCAGGGCGTATCCGGCCTGCGTGTAGCCTTCGATCTTTCCGTCGGGCTGGACGTATTTCTTGTTGAATGCGGCTTTGATGTTTGCGGCGAGTTTAGCGTATTTCTCCGCGTCTCCGGTGCGTCCGAGCGCAGTCGCCATTTTGGAGAGTATCTCCGTTGACTGAGCGAAGAACGCGCTGGCCAGCACGCGGGGGGGCACTCTTGCGCCCTTTGCAGGCCAACCTTCGGCGATTATTGTATCACCGTTCAGCCAGTCGTTGAAATTGTCCCCCAGAGATCCCTCCCAGAGCATACCGGGGCTCTTACTGCGGACGTAATCGACCCAGCGGCGGGCCGATTCGTAGTGTTCTTCCAGCATCCGCGTGTCACCGTAATTCTGATAGACCCGCCAGGGCACGATCACGCCCGCATCAGCCCAGGCGGGCGTCCCGCCTCTCCACCTGCCGTGATCCATCGGCGAGAAATTGGAATACCGTCCGTCTTCTGATTGTGAATCGCGAACATCCGGGATCCATTTGCAGAAGAAGCCCGCCATGTCCATGTTGAAGATCGCAGTCTGGGCGAACGATTGAATATCGCCCATCCATCCGCCTCGTTCGTCGCGCTGCGGGCAGTCGGTTGGGACGCTGTGCAGATTGCTTCGCTGAGTCCAGACGATCATGTGGTTTATCTTGTTGATCAGATCGCTGGAGCATTCAAACTGGCCAGCGGCGGGCGACGCCGAATGGAATACTCGTCCCAGCAGATCAGTTATCTTCGGCTCGTAGGCGGGCATGTATCTCCACGGTTTGTATTCGTTGCCCGTAAGCTGTACGTATCTGAACCCGTGGTACGTAAAACGCGGTTCGTACACTTGTGCTTCATGGGAGCCTTTGATGAATATGTCTGTCTGCCTGGCTCCGCGGAGGTTGGCGGTGTAGACCGTACCGTTGTCGTTGAGCATCTCACCGTGCACCAGTTTGACGGTGGTCCCCGCACGCCCGTTGACTTTCAGTCGACACCACCCGACCATATTCTGACCCATGTCGAAAACGAACACGCCCGGTTTCGGCTCGGTCATCTTCACCGGTTTGAGCTCCCTGACCACGCGAATAGGTTCGTTGCGCCGCCAGACCAGATTCGCTTTGTCGAGATAGCTCGCCAACACGGCATCTCGCCATCTCTTGTCGTCGAAGTCTGCTTTGTCCCAGCCGGGCATGGCCATCCGCCCGTCGTATACCTCGCCGTCATACAGGCTCGCCATCCTGAGCGGACCGTTCCTCGATGATCGCCAGGACCTGTCGGTCACAATCGTCTGTGTCTTTCCGGCCGCCAGTTCGATCTCCAACTGCATTATGAAGCCCCTGCGCCCCTCAAACGGGCGTTGGATCTGCCTCATGGGCATTCCAAAGAAGTACTCACCGTTCCAGCCGTCGCTCAGGATCGCTCCGACTGCGTTGTCGCCGTTGGCGAGCATATCCGTGACGTCAAATGTCTGGTGCTGAATACGGCTTCGGTACATGGTGAACCCGGGCGCCAGGATGCTGTCTCCCACACGCTTGCCGTTGATGTGCAGATCGTACACGCCAAGCCCGCTTACGTGGACCGTCGCCCGCTTGACCGCACCGTTGATCTTGAACGATTTACGCAGCATTGTCGCGGGCATTACGCCGGCTTCGCTGGCGGGGGAGTCTTCGGTGGCGGCGATCCATTTCGCTTTCCAGTCGGAAGGTTTCAGCAGCCCCAGCGACCACATCGCAGGTTTGCTCCATTCGGACGCTTTCCCATCGGCTCCCCAGATGCGCACCTTCCACCAACATCGCACACCGGACGTCAGGGGCCTGCCCTTATAGACCACGTGAGTGGTTTGGTCCGATTCGACCTTTCCGCTGTCCCACATATCGCCGGTGTTGGCGTTGAGCTGCTCCGGGTCGCTGGCGATCAGTACGCGATACGCTGTCTGCTTCTGACCTGCTGAGTCGGACAGGATGATCCAGTTCAAGCGCGGTTTGACCACATCAATGCCCAGCGGATTAATCCGATACTCACAGCGCAATCGTCCGGCGCTGACGCTTCCGTCCGCCGCCCGCGCCGCGGTGGCCGGAAACGCACACACAGCCATAATCACGATCAACCGTTTCATATTGGACCTTTCAGCATCTCATCACCTTCTTATTTGTTCGGTGAGACGATCAATCGCATCTCCACCCCGCCCTTTAGCTTGATGTCCATACCGGCGTGTAATTGCGGGCCGGTGAATGATTCTCCACCGGGTGATACGGTCCAGCGGTTTTTCGCGTCTGGTGCGAACCATTCGGGGAACTGGTTGATTCGCGTGTAATCGATCGGCAGGCGCATTTGCACCTTGTGGCGCGCCCGGTCGAAAATGATCTTACCCGACCAGTCTTCAGCGGCGATCAGGCTGATGCAGAGTTTCTTGTTCTCGTCCAGCATTACCGCGCCAATGCGCACATCCTTCCGCCACGGGCGAACGTGGGCTCCCTGCGTTTTGAACAGGGCGTACATGATCGAGGTTCTGGCGCTGTTCCCGTCCCCGTGCCAGCCCTCGACCACGCCGTCGGGACGTTGAGGGCGCCACATGTCCTTGATCTCGCTGTCGAGCCATTCCTCGACAGTGTCGACGCGCTCGCGATTAAACAGGCAGATCGCTCCTTCTATGCTGTCGGCGTAGGAGTCGGCGCCACGCCACGGGTGGTCCTTGTAGTGCTCGTTCAGATTGGACAGCACCTTGCGGACCGCATCGCGATATTTGGCGGTTTTGTCGACCATGTACAGCACGTAGATTCCGTTGTAGTTGTATCCCCACGTGTCGCACAGGCCCTTGGAGTGGTCTCCGCTCTTGGGGTTTATGCTGTCGTACATCATTCCATGCTCGTTGGTTCCGACCTTGAGTATGCGGTCGAACATGGTGTGGATGGGCTTTCGATAGGCGTTGGCTTTGTCGGGTCGTGCGAAACTTACAGCTACGTAAAGCTCCGCCAGGCCGTCGGTTATCTCGCATCCGTGGTCGCGGAGCTTCAGCGACGTCAGGTTCTCTGTCGGGTGATGATCGCCCAGCAGATAGTAGTCGCCCAGGCGGATCGCCCAGGCGAGGTACTTCTTGTCGCCCGTCATCCAGTAGATGCGGGAAAGCGACTGGAGCATCTCGCCGTTGACTTCGATATTCGTCGACGGGATCTTTCCGTAGGGCGTGTCGATTCGGGCGTTGGCGAAGATGTCGTCCAGTATCCCGATCATTCGCACCGACCAGGGGCTCTTGCCTAACCATTCGGTAAGCGGAAGCAGGCCGTCCTTCACGTATTCCGAGCCCCCGAAAATTATCGAATCCAGGTTGGGCTTGCTGGAGGCAAAGGCCTGTTTCGAGAACGACCAGGTGTCGGGCAGGCGCCCGATGCGGCTGGTGAGTTTCGTTTCGGTGCGCAACATGTCGAGCATGCGTCCGTCGAACAGTTTGCGGTCAGTCAGAGCGGCGGTAAGCACCATATACGGGTAGTTGTCGGCGGCTGAGTCTTTGGCGTTCCATATGTCGCGATTGCGGCCGAGATTTCGCGAGATCAGTCCTGTCTTCTCATCTGCGGTCGCCAGCCATCCGTCGACGAATTTGCGGCAGCGGAAGAACTGTTCGTTGGCTTGACGTCCGTTGCGTTCGGCGCGGCGGAACGCGGATTCGATAGCTTTGTCCGGGTGCGGTTTGGCGGGCTCCGGGGCGGGTGAGGCCCAGACCTTCCGCATTTCCGGGAAGGCGGGTTCCCGCGATCCGGCTGCCGGGCGGGGGCGGGCGGTCGCTTTGCAGCTTATCTTGTGAGCGCCTTTCTTAGGTGGGGAGTTTGATCCAGCGGAGCCTTTAGGGACGAGGCGGGCGGCCGCTATGAATCCGGGCTTACCGCTGTTTTGCTTCAGTACGATCGTGTACTTATCGCCTGCGACTTTGTCGGGAAGCGCTGTGGCGATCCAGCGGAAACCATCGTATCCGCCGCTGCGAATTGGCGTGTCCTTGCCTGCTATGTTCGCGGTCCCGGTGCGAGTGTCGTTCTTGGAGCCCCATAGCAACTCCAGGACGCGATCGGGGGCGGGTTTCACGTCGATCGTCAGTGTGATATCGCCATCGCCCAACCAGAAGTATTTCATGCCTGCATACGATTGGACGCCGTTGTCAAAGCGGATAAATGCAAGTTCTTTTGCATCATCGGCCGCAAACACGGATGTCGAAACGGCCGCCAGCAGGGAAATCGCAACGAGAGAGTGTTTCATGACGCAGGTGCTCCTGTTGTGCGGCGGGGCGGTGGGTTACTGCTGGTCGAACAGACCCGCCTCGGTTTGGGGAGGAATGTCCGAGACATTCAGATGTTCATACGCCTTGGCGGTGACCATTCGCCCGCGGCGGGTGCGGGCGAGGAGACCGTTCTGCAGCAGGAATGGTTCCACGACGTCCACCAGCGTGTCGGTCTCTTCGCCCAGCGTTGCTGCAACGGCTTCGATACCGACCGGTCCGCCCTTGTATATTTCGATGATTCGTCGCAGGAAGCTGCGGTCAAGCTCGTCTAAACCGAGTTGGTCTATGCCTTCCAGGTCGAGTGCGGCTTCCACGCTGCCTACTGTAAGATGCCCGTCGCCCTTCACTTGCGCGTAGTCGCGACAGCGTCTGAGCAGGCGGTTGGCGATTCTCGGCGTGCCTCGGGCGCGATCGGCGAGCATGGAAAGGGCGGGCTCTTCGTATTTCAGATCCAGCATGTCGGCGGACATTCGGCATCGCTTGAGAAGGTCGTCGGGCGTCCAGAATTCCAGGTGATGCGTTATGCCGAATCGCGTGCGAAGCGGGGGGCTTAGCATTCCGCTGCGCGTGGTGGCGCCGATAAGCGTGAAAGGTTTGAGCGGCAGGTTAATCGTGCGGGAGTGCATGCCCGAATCGACTATGAAGTCGACTTTGTAGTCTTCCATCGCCGGGTAGATATACTCCTCGACCGCGGGGGACAGACGGTGGATTTCGTCGATGAACAGCACATCTCGCGATTCGAGATTTGTCATGATTCCGATCAGGTCGCTTGGACGCGTAAGCGCCGGGCCCGACGAGACGCGGATCGCGCTGCCCATTTCGTTAGCGATCACATACGCCAGCGTGGTTTTTCCCAGTCCGGGCGGACCGTGCAGCAGCACGTGCTCCATCGGCTCGTTTCGCTGGCGGGCGGCGGTTATGGATATCTGCAGCTTCTCCAGCAGATCATCCATCCCGATGCACGCATCCAGCGATTCGGGGCGCAGCGCCGAGTTGAACCGCTCATCTTCCGGGCCGAGTTCCTCCTGCGATATTATCTTCTCTCTAACCATCTTGCTTTTATCCGCCTCCGGCCTTGAGCTTGTAGACCTGTTGTATGATGTCTTCAGGCGAATCGAGTTCCGGCGCAACGGCCATTACTCGTTCCACCAGCGCCAGTGCGTCCGCTCGTCGTTCGCCAAGCTGGATGAGCACTGCGGCGGCTTCATGTCCGGCCTCGGGTATGTCCGAACTCTCGGTGGCGGAAGTGCTCAACTCGCCGGCGAACTCTTCGACCTTACCGTGCAGTTCGGCGATTATAGTCTCTGCGGTGCGCTTTCCGATTTCGGGAAGAGCGATAAGGAACTTTGCATCTTTGGCTTGGATCGCGGCTGCTATCTCGCCCATCGGTCTTATCAGCGCCCGCAGCGCCTTGCGAACGCCAATACCTTTTACGGTGGTGAATAGTCTGAAGAAGTCTCGATCGGCCGGCGTGTCGAAACCGATGAGCCTGGGTGTCATCGCGCCGCGCGTGGGGTCCCCTTCGATATGATTAATCGTGTGCAGGGCGATATCCTGTCCGACCCGCGACGCCAGGCGTTCGGCGTCGGTGGCGGGGACCATAACTTCGTACCACAGTCCCGCGCCAGTATCGACAAGAGCCGTCGGCCCGCGCATTTCCTGCAATCTGCCTGATATTCTAGCTATCATCGGTTACTCTTGCCATCCGCGCGATCGAGCATTGTATAAAGGCGATTCATACAGTACACCGATCCGCCCAGCGTGAAAAGAGTTTTTCGTAACCGCCGGGGATGAACATCGGGCGATAAAAGGGATGATTCTTGTGTTGCAGGCGTTCCGGGTACGATATAATACCTATAGGACTTCTTCCTGTATTGTGCCGAACGACCGGGCGGTGTGAGTATGAATAGAAAGAAATTTGGATTCACGCTTGTTGAGCTGCTGGTGGTTGTTTCTCTGATAGCACTGCTTGCAATGCTAATCATACCCAGCTTCAGGGGTGTGACCTCGCGAGCGAATACTGTGAAGTGCGCCAACCGTTTGAAGCGTATCGGACAGGCGGTTGAAGGACGACTCGCCGCGGGAAATGGAGCCGAGAGGCTCGACAGCTACGGTTGGCCCGGCGAACTGACTGAGTACCTTGGGGCTGATGGATCGCTGATTCTCGAATGCCCCGCGGCAGATGGGATACCCGAGGGCGGAGGCGTGCATAAACCGCTCAATGAATTTGCGAATATCGCCTACCACCCGGGTCATACGGGCAGAATCATGGAATTTGTCGAAAGCGGGCGTATGGCCAAGGCGTCCAAGTCGCAGCACGACAGACACGGTGGGGACATGAGGGCTCACTGGGCCAGCGGCGAGGGATACAAAGACGACGGGTCGGGCGTTATCTACTGGGGCTACGAGGACCAGAGAGTCGGCGGCGACGACTACCAGGACGTTTTTGTCAAGGAAACCTTGACCCCTGACGGGCGATCCGAACTGGTATGTCAGTCCGAAACGAGCGGAAAGCCCTGTATCTGGGATAAGAAGAAGAATGTGGCGTTGGCTCATTATAACGAGATCAATCGCTGGTACGCCGTCCCCCGCTATTCGCCGACGTCCAAAACCGTGTACATTGAAAGCGGCAGCGGTCTGGGCAGCAACTATGCGATGAACGTTCACACTATCGGCAAGGATAAGATCGGTAAGATACTTGCGATGGATTACATCTGGACTCTGGCCCGTTCGACAGACAATTGGTACGACGCAAGTAATTTCGACAAGGACGATGACGGTGTAATCGATTTCGCACGCCACAATGGGAGATTGAACGTTCTGTTCCCCGGAGGCGAGGTCAAGTCGAAGAGCCCCGCTGAAATCGATCCGTCCAATATAGTTAACGAGATGGGATACTGGCTGCCCTGACCGCCTCCTGCGAAACGATCATGGGAAACATACGCCCGCGACTACTTATAATGATTGGCGCGACTGTTATTCTTGCGGTGGCGGTCTTGTGGCAATGGGGCGGCGGGAGCGATGGGGGCGATGGGGAAGCAGCGGCGTATCGGCGAATCAAAAAGCTCGCGAACAATGACGCCCAGGATGCTCTTGTTGCTGAAGTGTCCGCCAAAGACGTAAAGGCCGCCTGTCGAGCCGTAAGGGCGATGGCGCGCGTGGGCCCCAAAGCCATCGGCGGCATCAGGGTCGCCATGAAGGACACGCGACCTGAAGTTAGACAGGTCGCGATGATCGCCGTCAGCCAGGCCGGAGGCGAAGCAGAAACCCCCGTCCTGTCGACGGTGGTTATGAAGGATAAATCGCCTGCGGTCAGGGCTGCGGCCGCCTTGACGCTGGGACGCATGAGGGCTTACAGGGAGGTGGAAACGCTTATCAAAGCCCTGGAGGACGACGATGCAAACGTGCGACGCCGCGCCAATGCGGCGGTGGTGGAGATCATCGGAGCCAGCGTGAGTTTCGACGCGTTAGCTCCTCCAGCCAAGCGGCAGAGGGATATCGCGGCGTTGCGAGCCTTGTGGAGCACGATGAAGCCCAGAACCGAATACTTCTACGAGTCCAGAAAGAAACACAAACAAAAAGCCGGGGCGGATTGACCGCCTTAAATGAAATGCCCGTCAACTGAGCCTGCGGCGTGGGGCGATGACACTTCCAAAGATGTGAACCAACTGTGACACCGGGGCGTGCGGGGATTATCGCTGTCTGCCCGCGCAGAGTGCTATCGCCAGTGCGTCGGCTACGTCCGGCGGTTCCGGCAGGGCGTCGAGCCGACAGACTGCCTGAATCGCCCGTTGCATCTGTTGCTTGGAGGCGTGCCCGTTACCGGTGAGGCTTTTCTTGACCTTGGTCGCCGCCAGTCCGCGGACTGCGACTCCGGCCTGCTGGGCGGCAAGAAGGATGACGCCGCGAGCATGGGCCATCAGTATCGATGTTCGCGGGTGCGCATAGTGGGCGTAAAGGTTTTCAATTGCGACCAGGTCCGGGTGGAATTCGTCGAGCAGGGCGGTAAGTTCGGAGTGGATCTGCTCGATGCGGCGGGAGATGTCGGATTTGGCGTCGGTGCGGATCGCCCCGCCTTCGACGATTGCAGGTCCGCGGGTCCCTCCGAGGAAGTCAACGATCCCGTATCCGGTGATATTCAGTCCCGGATCGACGCCCAGTACTCGATATCGTTGCGATGTTGTCATATCCGGCGCCAGGTCGTGCCCTCGGGCGAATCCATTATCTCAACGCCCATCTCCGCCAGTTGATCGCGGATTTCATCGCCGCGAGCGTAGTCCTTTGCGGCGCGGGCGGTTGTTCGAGCTTCGACCAGCGCGTCGATCTCCGCGTCTGAAGTGTCCGCATCCGCAGGCGCCATCTCCTTGACGCCCAGTCCAAGTATGCGGTCCATATGCAGGATGGTTGCGTAGATCTCGCCTGGTGAGGCGTTGGGGGTTTTGGCGGCTTTCCACATCGCCGCCAGGGCGCGGGGCATGTTCAGGTCGTCGACAACGGCTGCGTCGAATTCGTCCATGCATACGGAGATGGGCTGCTCGGACCCTGTATACCCGGCTCTTGCCTCCAGCACAGTGCGTTTCAATCGCGCCAAAGCGCTTGCCGCGCCGTCCATTCCCTCCCAACTGAACGCCAACTGTTGTCGGTAGTGCGCTCCGAGCAGGAAGTAACGGTAGGCGATCGGATCGTAATCGTACTTGTCGATCAGAACGTCCATCGTCAGGAATTCACCGGTCGACTTGGACATCTTCCCACCGTCTGAGTCATCGGATTTCGCCATCGTCAGGAACTCGCCATGCATCCAGCATTTTGTCCATTCATGCCCGAGGGCGGATTCGGCCTGTGCGATTTCATTTGTGTGGTGGACGGCGATGTGATCGATGCCTCCGCAATGTATGTCCAGGTGCTCTCCGAGATACCTCATCGCCATGGTCGAGCACTCCAGATGCCATCCCGGGAATCCCATGCCCCAGGGGCTCTCCCATTCCATCAGGCGCCGCGAATCGGGGGGCGAGAGTTTCCACAGAGCGAAATCGGTGTAGTTTCGCTTGCCTTCGGTCACTTCGATGCGGGCTCCGGCGCGCAGGCCGGAAATATCGAGTCTGGCGAGCTTCCCGTAGTCCGACAGCTTGGAAGTGTCGAAGTAGACTCCGTCGTCGATCGTGTACGTAAACCCTTTTTCTTCGAGTATCCGGACCTGTTTGATCTGGTCGTCGATATGGTCGGTCGCCCTGCACCAGACGGTCGGTTCGATGATGTTCAGGCGCTCGAGATCTTTGCGGAATGCGTCCCAGTAGAACTGGGCGATTTCCCAGACCGTCTTTCCCTCCCGCTCGGCGCCCAAAGCCATCTTGTCTTCGCCTTCGTCGGCGTCGGACACCAGGTGTCCCACGTCGGTGACGTTCATTACGTGGTTGACCTCGTACCCGCGGTAGAGCAGCGCTCGCCTGAGGATGTCCTCGAAAACGTACGTTCTGAGATTGCCTATGTGCGCGTAGTTGTACACGGTGGGTCCGCAGGTGTATAGACTGACCCGCGGCGCATCGCGCGGTGTTAGCGGATCTTTGCTTCGCGTCATCGTATTGTAAAGGGTGATGCTCATCAGTGTTTCTCGACGTTTCGCGGCGGATCGGACCTTCTCAGGTCCGTTGATCGGTCGCCCATGCATGGCGAATGCAAGGATTATACATAGTTGGAGGCGGTGATTCTATTGTTTGACTCGCCCCGCTGGCGCCGGGCGGGTTGTCGGGCGTCTCAGGCTGATACCGGCGGCGTAGATTCCGCCCTTTCCGACAGCCGCCAGGCGCAGCACGCCCTGTCCGACCAGAGAGCCTTCCCATGTGTCGTTGGGCCCCAGACGCGCCAACGGTTTGAATGCGAACGTCTCGTTGGCCCCAACCAGCAGCTTGTCGGGATCGCTGCGATTATCAGGCGTGTGTATCTTCTGACCGGCTGGGCGGAAACCGACGTGCAGTACGGTGGTTCCCGCGGGGCGATTAACTCGCCATCTCCATTTTCCGTCGACGTATTTGATGTTGCCTCGCAAGCGATTGGGCAGGCGCGTGTGAGCGGCCGGGTCGCCCAGGATAGCGTACATGAGCATCTGATCGCGCCTGAGTTTGTCGACGTTGATTTTGTCTTCAAGTTTGCCTTCGACATCGCGGAGCAATCGCTCAACCATTGGGCTCCTGGCGTGTCTGGCTCGCTTCTGTGCGTCGAGCCAGAGGTCGCCCAGACGTTTGTGACCGTCTTTCATCGACTGAAGCAGGCACAAACCGGAGAAGTAGTTTGTCAGCGGGTGCGACTCAGTGGTCGCTGCAATAACGGCTGTTGGCCCGCCCGGAGTCAGGAGCAGCGATTCGGCCAGCGATTCCCGGTCGCCGGTGAAATTACCCGTGTCGCACGAGAATATCGTCATCGCCGGAGCCGCCGGACCGCCCGCCAGACCTTTGCGGGCCTCGCGCGCAGTGAACCAGACTCCGCTTCGCCCCGACTTCATCGAGAAGAAACCTCCCGCCGAACCGTGCCCCATCAAAACACTCATCACGCCGCCGCGCGATAGTTGCTTCGTGAACACCTTCGCCTGCTTCTCCGGCGTTCCGCAGAGCGCGTGCTTTGGGTCTGAGAGGATCATCCACGGGCGTATCCATCGAGGCGAATTGGTCTTCACGACCGCCAGCGCCATGGATGTCGCCATGGAGTCGACCATTGCGTTGTATCCGGGCGAACCGCCCCACACAGGCAGACGAAGGTCGTCGAGCGAGGGCTGTTTGGACTCATAGGCGATTATTTGCGAGATGAGCGTTCGCAGTTGCTTTGTCGTCCGTACGGGCAGACGTCCGACCGGTGCGTCGGGGATGAGATCATCGTCGAAGTCGCCCAGCAACATATCGGCGGCGAATTGTTGCGGTTGCACGGATCGCCAGCGGTAAAGCTTGCTGCGTGGGGAGGGTACTTGCCAGTCTTCGTTCTGTTTTCCGATTTGATCGTCACCTACGAGGAGAATGAAGGCCGGGCGGCGTTTCTGCGATGCGATTGCTTTGTCGGCCGGGAGTGTGGAAACGGCTGTGTTGAATCCTTCTCGGCGCCGCCTCTCGACGAGTGGTTTCAGATCGTCGGTGAACATCTTCCTGGTGACCACGAGCCATAGACGTCCCGCCGGAGATGTAGTAGGCTCAGCGCCGTTGGCGGACATCGTCAGGCTGCATACGAATATTACGGGCACAGCAAATCGTGTCATCTCAAGTCACTCCTTGTTGTGCAGTTCAGGGGCCTGGAGTGTCGCTGAGCATTACCGCGGCGACAACGGCGATTCCCTCACTTCGCCCGACGAAACCCATGAACTCATTTGTTTTGGCTTTAACGGCTACTCGCTCGGGCGGTATGGACAGCAGTTCGGCCAGGCGGGCTTTGATCTGCTGCTTTGCGCCTGAGAGCTTGGGAGTCTGCGCAAGAACAGTTACGTCGCAGTTGACTACGCTGAGCCCTTCCCCAGCTGCAACCTCCAGAGCTTTAGCGACGAATACGCTGCTGTCTGTGTCGCGGTATTGCGGATCGGTATCGGGGAACAGTTCCCCAATATCGTCATGCCCGGCGGCTCCGAGTATGGCGTCGGTCACCGCGTGCAGCAGTGCGTCGGCGTCGCTGTGCCCGAGCAGGCCGCAGTTGTGGGGAACCTTCACCCCGCCGAGTTTCAGTTCGCCGTCGTCGGCGAATCGATGTGAGTCGTACCCTAGTCCTATTGTCTGCATCCAAATAGCTTAGCGGCCAGTTGGAGTCTGAACAAGACAGAAACCACCACCGCGGTTTGCGGGGGACTGAACGAATGCGAAGTTGGTCGGAAACGTCTTTACACGGTAATTAAGGCGGTATGCTCTCAAGTCGATAAGACAAGCGGACGCGTTTGGCGACGGATGCAGGCGCCGGAGGCAATCGAGCGTAACCATCGGGCGGTTTAAAGGCTTGTGGCGGACGCTTTACTGGCGGTAAGAGGATAGGCAATCAGTTGAATGATAATCCCCCATGTGGATCGCAACGATCTCTGGTGGTTCGGTCGTCGGCTATCATGGCCGCCGCCGTCCTCGGCCAACTCACAGTCGCAGCAGTGTCTAATGTCTTGTCGTTGAGAGTGTTGTGGAGCATCATCGCCGCATCGATTGTTCCGGCGGTGGTTGGCTGGTTCATACTGCGAAGGGGGTCAAGGCAATCCAATACTGCTGTGGGAGGCCGCCAGACCCGGGATGCGGAGGTGCGGTCTGATCGGCAGCGATATGACGAGAGTCTCGCAAGGGGAGAGCGGCGTTTCAGGGATCTGTTTCAGCAGGCTAATGATGCGATCTTCCTGGTCGACGGAGCCAACGGGACGATCCTGAACGCAAACATCCGTGCGTGCGAGATGCTGCAAATCGATCTTACCGGTGTTCTCGGAAGAGGCATTGTCGATTTTCACACTCCCGGGACGCGCGGAGATGTTCTGACGGTGTTTGAGGGGTTCGTCGACAGGGGGAGCACGGTCGAACTGGAATCGCAGCTGGTCGGATCCGACGGCGAGACGATAAACGTTGAAATGTCCGCCAAGATCATCGACGAAACGTCTGGAGTCGCTCAGGTTGTAGTCCGGGATACAACAGAAAGTAAACGGGCGAAAGAAGCCGCAGAAAACGCCAACTGCGAACTGGAGAGAATTAATCGAGAACTTAAGCTTGCTATTGGGCGGGCGGAACGGATGGCCGTTGAATCCGATCAGGCCAACCAGTTCAAGAGCGAATTCCTTGCGAACATGTCTCACGAAATCCGAACTCCGATGAACGGGATTGTCGGTATGACCGAGTTGGCGCTGGCGACAGATCTGACGATCGAGCAGCGCGAATATCTCGAAACGGTGAAGTACTCCGGAGACATTCTACTGCGCGTGATCAACGATATTCTGGACTTCTCGAAGATCGAGGCCGGGAAGATGACCATTGAAACAGTCGACTTCAATCTCGCTGACTGCATCATGAAGATCGTCAGGATGCTGTCGGTACGCGCCCGAGAAAAGGGCCTGGAGTTGAAGTGCGACATTTCTCCCGATGCGCCAAAGCGGCTTGTTGGCGACGTGGGACGATTGCAGCAGATACTCGTGAACATCGTCGGTAATGCAATCAAGTTCACCGAGACAGGTTCGGTGACGATCAGGATGGAGTCTTGTGGACAGGTCGGAGGTCGTGCAGTACTGCATTTTGCAGTACAGGATACAGGCATAGGCATATCGGAGCCCCAGCAGAAAAAGGTCTTTGAAGCCTTCTCGCAAGTTGACGGAGCGGCGGCTGGCAAGATCGAAGGCACGGGTCTGGGCATGTCCATTTCGTCACAGTTGGTGCGGTTGATGGGCGGGGAGATGTGGCTTGAAAGTGAGTTGGGCGAAGGAAGCACATTCCACTTCCGTGTCGCTCTGGATGTTCAGGAAAATCGGGGGAGAACTTCGACCGGACAAGAACCGGATCTGATGGGCGTTTCTGTGCTGGTGATAAGTGATGATCCCGACAGGCGTCGAACGGCTGGTGGGGTGCTCACCGGATGGGGGATGGCCTGTCAGGAGTGCTGTTCAATCAACGATGGGATATCGGCGCTGAGACAAGCCGCACAGGGCGGTCGACCATTCCGGCTGGTGGTTCTGGAGCACGTAACGAACAGAAGTGACCCGCTAGCCTTCGCCAGGCTGATTAGAGATGAGAACTTCGTCCCCCGTCCGGACATTGTGGTGTTGGCGTATTCGGAGCAAGAAGGAGACTGCAACGCCCGCCGGGAATCGGGAGTCGCCGCCTATCTGGCCGGACCCAGCGGATCGGAGGAACTCCTGGATGCGGTGCGAGGTTGCCTGGTCAATGATTCAGCAGGATGCGTCGGACCGCTTGTGGTGCGGGGCTCTGCTGAAGGACCGCAAAGAAGGCTGAGAATACTCGTAGCCGAAGACAACGTAATCAACCAGAAAGTCATCGCCGGTACGTTGGCGCGTCTCGAATGCGATATGACAATCACCGCCGATGGAAGAGAAGCCATAAAGGCGTTGGAGGCGGGGGAGTTTGACGTGATCCTCATGGACTGCCAGATGCCCCGAATGGACGGTTTTCAGGCAGCCGAGAAGATCAGGGCCGACGAGCAAGGCTCCAGCAGGCATATCCCTATCATCGCATTGACTGCGCATGCCATGAAAGGCGATGACTCACGATGTTACTCGGCGGGAATGGACGGTTATGTGCCTAAGCCTGTCGAGATTGTCAGGATTCACAATGAGATTCGAAGAGTGCTCGCTGATCGGTTAGAACAGACCCCCGTGTTGCAAAGGACAGGCGGTGTTGAAATTCGAGACCACCGAAGCGGAAAGAACCGCGTGGACGAGCAGGGGATCATTGAGCGTGTGGGAGGCGATTCGGCGCTGCTGGATGAGCTTGTTGAATTGTTCTGCAAGGATGCACCCAAACTGCTGAATCAATTGCACAAAGCTATGCGTTCGCGAGATTTGCCCGCAGCGGCGCTAACGGCCCACACGTTGAAGGGAGAACTGTGCAATTTCACACGGACTGGAGCCTACCTGACGGCGATTGAACTGGTGGAAGCCAGTCGCAACGGTGACGCGGTTACAGCTTCGAGAGTCCTTGAAAGACTCGAAGAAGAAATTGGCGGGCTAATTGACGATCTTATGATGCTTGTGGACGCGGTTACGTGATAAGGTAATGGGCCTGGCCTTGAGACGTGATTGCCGATGGCATTAGGCTGTAAATGCTTAAAAAGACCGCATACATAAGGCCTTACGGGTACTAGGCGTTGCGATTTGTGTGGATCACCGCCAAGAGGAAGGCCGGGTAGCAGCGATATGAGGCCGTAATTGCGGAACAATGATGTATGTTAACCAAAATACCCATCTTAACATTTTGTTTCAAGAACGATGGTGCCAGATGCCGATTTATCAGTGGAACGTAAAACTCGCAGACTAGCCACAATGCCATAGTCCGATTTCTTTGGCGGCGAATTAAAAGGAAACTTGTGATGACAATTGCGGATCTCTTCAAGCAGTATCTCGAGCACGTGTTTTCAGGTAAACGATGTGAGGCGAGGGAGTTGATCTTCGCGGCACAGGACAGAGGCGTTTCGGCCAGTAAGTTGCTCAAATCAGTGGTCTGGCCGGCGATGGAACAGACTGATCGCTTGTATCGCGACAACCATTTGTCACGGATAGTCGAACACATGGCTACTCGTATAAATCGTACGATCGCTGACCAGTTGCAGGGGATGCTCGCACGAAAGCCAAAGAGCGGCAAGCGTATGATCGTGGTGTGTGGTAAGGGAGAAGTAGACGAGCTTGGCGCGCAGATAACGGCGGACCTTTTCGAGGCCGACGGGTGGGGCGTATGGTTTGTCGGTTCGGGTGTCGCCAATGATGAGATACTGGAGCTGGTGGGCTCCGTCCAGCCCGACATCCTCACAGTGTACGGCGTTCAGCCTGTGGACGTGCCTGCGGTTCGCAAACTTATTGAACTAATCC
The DNA here is from genome assembly GCA_030745875.1 of Phycisphaerae bacterium. Classification (GTDB taxonomy): domain Bacteria; phylum Planctomycetota; class Phycisphaerae; order SM23-33; family SM23-33; genus BS750m-G57. The sequence continues at coordinate 131,449 of JASLNT010000022.1, read as the reverse complement.
GGGAAGTAGAGCCCTGCGACAACATGCAGGTGTTGGTTACCGGCGGTGTGTTCAACCGTGCAGACGGTCTGGCCGATGAGATTCGCGCCGACCTGTTCGCCAGTAACGCCGGAGATGCGCTGAAGATTGTAGCCGACCATCCGGTTCGAGTTGATCGCCCCGACGTTCCAGAGCCCGGGCGTCGCCGCAAACGCAAACGCGTGGCTCGCAATCAGACGGCCGCCAGGGAGAAGGCTGTTGTCGGGGGATAGATTTCACGATAGTGCGTGAAGTCGGTTTGCCGGATCGCCGGCAGGCGGATGTTCAGTGAATGTAAACTCTGGGGGCGAAGGTGTTGCAGGCTGTGGGAGGGGCGGTCGGCGGCGCCTTCGATTTTAATAGACGCTGGATCTGATCGCTGCGACATGGCGGTCGCGCGGCGGCATATCCAGCCAACTCTCAGATTCGATCTGGTCTGCAGACAGTGTGCGGCGGCACGTGAGCCGGGCGATCAGTGACCGACAGGGCAGACTATCTCGTAATTGACTTCCGCGTTACTCTCGTCGGTAAGGGCGACACCCACCAGGGAGTCCGATTGGAGTGTGAAGTTGAACTTTATCGCGGTCGGCCAACTGGTTTGATTGTGGCGGGTATGCGTTCCGCTGGAGTCGGACCATGTCTGGTCGTCCGATGCGCGGTGTGAGATCAGCAGCTCTTTGCATCCGCCTGCGAGAACCATCCACATGGTCTTGGTGACCTGGTGTAATGTTTGGGGCGGATACGCCATGCTGTCGGGGGCTTTCTCAACTTCGTCAATCATCTCTTTCATGGTGTCGGCGCTCATGATCTGCAATTCGGCGAGATTGATACCGGAGCCTTTCCAGATGAGACAATCCACGATCTTCTGATTCTCGGCGGTGGGAGCATCTTTGGCCAGAACCATAACTTTGCGGTACAGGACTTTGGATGCATCATGGTATCCGTACACGATTATCGAACCGTCACCGGACTTGTCGCTGAAGGCGCTCTGTGTCTTTCCAGCGGTGACAATCACGAGTACGTCCTTTCCGATTCGGAAGAACCCGTTTTTCGTGATTTTGCGAATGTCATTGCGTATGATTCGGGCGATCGCCGAGGCGGCCGCATCGGATCGCATACGCCTCTCTCCTTCGGTCACCACCTGATTGGCTCGCGTCAACAGGCCTCCGAACGCCAACATGATGATGGCCATGATGGATACGGAAATCATCAACTCGATCAACGTGAAGCCGGACACCCGACGCCCGCAATGGTGCGCAGCGGACGGACGTAATCTCAGAATCTGTTTTGTCATCTTCAGTTCCAATGCCCGTCCACATGGGACAGGCGTAATGCTATTGTCTATCAAACAGTTGCCCAGTATGCATGTTTACGGGAAGAAACTGTCCATTCTCGTTGAGGTAAGTTATGCGGTCGCTCGACTCAAGCTTCAGGACTTTCTTGTAGTCGAATATCGTAAAGGCGGTGACCCCGGGCTTGTCGTTGGCGAGATTGAAGTCCCAAAGCTGCGTATCGCCGTTGAACATGGGATCGCTCACGTTGAATAAGACGTTGGCGCTTTTCACTCGCTGCGCCACCGAGCCGTCTGGTGAGAAAATGATCGAAAACGCACAGAATCTCTTCAGTTGCGTGTCCGAGCCGATGTTCTTGTAGACCCCGGAGTCATCCGGGTTGTCCGGATCGGGTGAGCTTGGGGGTTTATCCTCCACGAAGTCCGCGGTCAACTGGCCCAGCGCAGTACCGCCGGGCAATTCCTGCGGAAGGAAAGTGCCCTGTCTCGTGAATTTCGGATCATCCTTGAGTACTTCGTCTTCGGTGAGTCCGATTATCATCGAATATGCGGTTTCCCGCATGTCGGGTTGGGCGCCGAGTTGTACATGAATGCCGGCGTATGTGTTTCCGGTTATGGCTTCGGCCCGTGCGGCCGTCAGTTGGGCGGCGACCAGATTGAACGCCTCCATGCTCGCCCTGGACGACAGCATTTTCGATAGTGTGGGAACCACCATGGTGATCATCATGAGAATGATCGTTAACGCCACCGCCAGTTCGATCAGCGTGAAGCCTTTCGCTCGGCGGCGGGGGGGCGTTTGGGAGGTCCGATAGCGATATTTGGCTGTTTTCTGCGTCATTACGGTTCTCTGTGTGCGGTGTTATCTGTTGTATCGCACGTTGTCTTCTTCAGTGTTGTGGTCACCGTCAGGTCCGCCGGAGATTAGCCCCGGCGCGCCGGCAAGTCCGTCGTTGCGCGTGTATTTAATCTTGTTGCCCCAGGCGTCGCGGAACTCTGTCCTGTTTTCGGTGCTCCAGACTTTGTCATCGAGTTTGGCTATCAGATCTCTGGATTTCCGGACGCTGGCTAGCTGGTTGATCCAATCGTCGGTCTGATGCGGGTAGTCTTTAACGATATCGTGGTATGCGGTGATGGCGGACATGATGATCTTCATGTCGACCTGGGTCTGGTCCGCATAGATACGGTCGGAACCGGGTCCTACGTTCCAGGCCACAAGCGTTGCCAGGATTGCAAGTATGAACATCACCGCCAGCAACTCGACGAGGGTGAAACCTGCAGATCGACTTTGACCCGAGGTTTCGGTTCGTTCGGGGCATAAGCGGTATGTCGCCGTTTCCTGCGTCATTACGGTTCTCTGAGTGCGGTGTTATCTATTGTATCGCACGTTGTCTTCTTCAGTGCTGTGGTCGCCATCGGGTCCGCCGGAGATTAGTCCCGGTGCGCCAGCGAGCCCGCCGCTGCGCGTGTACTTAATCTTGTTGCCCCAGGCGTCGCGGAATTCTTTCCTGTTCTCGGCGCTCCAGACTTTCTCACCGAGTTTGGCTATCAGGTCTCTGGATTTTTGGACGCTGGCCAGCTGGCTGATCCAATCGTCGGTTTGAGCGGGGTAGTCTTTAACGACATCGTGGTACGCGGTGATAGCGGCCATGATGACCTGCATGCTGGCCTGAGTTTCGGTGGAGTGGACGTCGGAGAACAGGAGCTTTGAAGCCCCGAGCACCAGGGTGATCAGTATTGCGAGAATCAGCATTACCGCCAGCAGCTCAACCAGCGTAAAACCGCTGGATCCTGCCGGGCGTTTCCGGGATGTTCTTGGCGTGATTGGCATGTTGACTATTCCCTGATGAAGTTAGTAATGTCGTCGGTGGGAGGGATAACGGTGTTGCCCGATCCGCGGATCAGGCCCCATTTGCTGTCGGCGCCCTGGGACATTATTATGTAGTCCTTACGATAGTATGCGCCTGACTGATTCTTGGCGTAGTCGGCGATGCTGTTCAGATTGATTCCGACTTCCGACGCCTCGTGATCGAACTCGTTGTCCTCGTATCTCCGATCTTCCGATTCGGCTTCCTGATTGTACGGGCAGTACCATATCGGGCGTCCAAAAGCATCTTTGAAGAACACTCGAGAATTCTGTCCGCCTTTCTGGTAGTCTCCGGTTCGCTGCAGTTGGTCCACTCCGTTCCACGGCCCGTAGACCACGCCTCTCGGTTGGAGTCTGTAGCCCGGTCCGGGCTCACCATCGTCCACTTCCTTTACGCCCCCGCTGGGGTCGGCCTCAAACTCCTGCCCGTATAGTTCAGCCGGCATGGCTTGCAGGCTGGGGTATCGTTTGTGCTGTGCGTGGTACATGCTGACGGCTTTGTCGATGATATTTACAGTTACGCGGCAGGCTCCGATTTTCATCTGCGTGCGAACTTTTATGATAGTCGGCATGCCGATGGTCAGGAGCATGGTGATAACGAACATGACCACGAGCAGTTCGATCATCGTGAAACCACCGCTTCGGCGCGGTGACTGGAATGACTGCGATTCTGTTTCTCTCGGATTGCTCATGGCTACTTGCTCCTTCCTCCGTAGTCATTGGCCAGATCGTCGTCGTCAGACTCCTGGATCGTCCTTTCGGGGTTGGTGGGGTCTTCAACTTCACGCACGAGATACTTCCTGTTGAGTCCCGGGGCGATCAGGATGAATCCGCCGTTGTTCAACACCTCGTGAGGGCCCGACGCCCGCGATTCAATCCAGGTTTCGAACGTTCTTTGGTTCAACGGCGGGCTGCTCCTCTGAGCGTCCATATACACGCGGTTGTCTGTGTATTGGAACTGCCTGAGTTCGTTCTTGTCGGCCAGTTTGTTGCTGGCCAGGAAATAGCAGATCGGTTTTGCTTTTTCTCCGGGGAAGTCGTCGGAAATCGAATTACGCTTGTTCCGGTAGTTTATGAGGTATTCCGGTTTGTACGTAACGTACGCCTTCGACGCTTCGATATCGTGAGAATCCACCGAAGAGGTGAGATCTTTGTATTCGATGTTGAACAGGCATGCGGCCAGGATCTGGCTTCCGGTCAGCGAACCGCTTCTCATGGCGACTCGCGGATCGCCAATACCGCCCGAGCTGTCGTCCTTCATCTCGCCCGGGAGGAACCCCGTTCGATCTTTGTAGAGCAACGTTCCGTCGTGGAGCCTTCTGACCATCAAGGCCGAACGCGCCACGTAGCCCTGGGTGATAATTGCCTGGACGGTCGGCATGAGCATTGTCGCCAGCAGCATGATGACAGTGATGACCACCAGTAACTCTATCAGAGTAAAACCCGCCGACCCGTACCGTCGGGCTGCCCCGCGGGATTCCGGTTTCCTTGTTTTCATCGCGATACTTCCTTCGGGCGATTGCAGGTTATCAGGACATATTGTCCAACATTCCAATCATGGGCATAAACAGTGCAATGACGATAAAGCCGACAATTAAGCCGAGAACGATAACCATTACCGGCTCCATGAGTGATGTCAGCGACGAGACGAGAGTTTCGACCTCTGAGTCATAGGTGTCGGCGATCTTGGTGAGCATGTTGTCCAGCTCACCGGTCTCTTCACCGACGTCGATCATGTTGACCACCATCGAATCGACAACCTTGGCCTGTCGCAGGGGGGTGGCGAAGCTCTCGCCCTCGCGAATTGCGTTGTGGACCTTGGTCATCGCCTCTCGATAGACTGCGTTTCCGGACGTATCTGCGGTGATGTCGAGCGCTTCAAGAATCGGAACGCCTGCGGTCAGCAGCGTTCCCAGGGTGCGTGAGAATCTTGCGACGGCGGTCTTGGAGATAATCTGCCCCATGATCGGTATGCGCATCATCACCCTGTCGACGTAAATCGCCGTGCTCTCGGTTCTCTTCAGCAGTTTGATTCCGAATATCAGACCGATGGGGGCCAGGATGATAACCGCCCATCCGCCGCCCTTGATCCAGCGGCTTGTTTCCATCAGCATCTGGGTGACAGCCGGCAGGGCTTTTCCCTGCTGGGCGAAGATTTTTTCAAACTGCGGGACCACCAGGATCATCAATCCGGTTACGATGAGCAACGCAAACGAAATCACCGCGATAGGATAGATCATCGCGCCCTTCACTTTGCGTTTGAGGGCGTCGGCCTTTTCCATAAACTCCGAGAGACGTTCGAGGATGATGTCGAGCACGCCGCCAAGTTCACCTGCGCGGATCATGTTGGTGTACAAGGCGTTGAATGTCTTTGGATGCCGTTTCATCGCCTCGGAAAGTGAGGCTCCTTCGGTGACGTCCTCTTTTACGAGACGAACTGTCACTCGCATGGGGCCGGGTTTCTGCTGTTCCTCGAGAATCTGGAGGCTCCGGACGATGGGCAGTCCGGCGCTGACCAGCGTCGAGAGTTGGCGGGTGAACAGGGAAATCAGTTTAGTGGGCGCTCTACCGCCTCCACCGCGCTTGGCGCGGCGGGGTTGGGCTGCGGCTCCGGCCGATGCGGTTTTGCGCTGTCCGCCTCCTCCGCCGCGACGGGCGGCTTTTTCCTTGATCTTCGTTGGGAAGTTGCCTTGGGCGCGCACTTTTGCGATCGCCTCATCGCTATTAGTGGCCTCGACTGTTCCCTTGACGGGTTGGCCTACGCTGTTCATCGCCTCGTATGTGAAAGTCGGCATCGTGATCTCCTGCAGCCATTCGGGGCTGCTGTGTTTACTACCGGAGCGAACAACGTGATTCGACGGCGGTAGTAGCGTACTGTTTTACTGGTCCATATCTTCGCTGAGTGTCTGTGCGACGACCTCTTCAATCGTAGTCAATCCGTCATATATCGCCAGCAAACCCGATTCCCGCAGCGTTCGCATACCGCGCTTGCGGGCGGCTTCGCGGAGCATGTTGGTGGATTTCCTCTCCATGACCAGATTGCGGATTCGATCGTCGTACAGCATGATTTCAAAAATAGCCATTCGCCCGCTGTATCCGGTTCCTCGACAGTAGTCGCATCCGACACCGCGTGAGAATGTTCGACCGGCGACATCTTCGGGTTTGAGAGCCAATTCCAGGAGCATCGATTCGTCCGGCACGTAAGTTTCCTTGCAGCGCGAACAGATGCATCGCACAAGTCGCTGTGCCACGACGCCTTCCACGGTGGCCGTGATCAGGAACGGTTCAAGTCCCAGGTCGAGCAGTCGTGCGATAACCGACGGGGCGTCGTTGGTGTGCAGCGTGGTGAACACCAGGTGCCCGGTTAATGCGGCCTGGACGGCGATTTCGGCGGTTTGCAGGTCGCGAATCTCACCGACAAGGACAACGTCGGGGTCTTGGCGGAGGAAGCTTCGCAGGCAGCGATCGAACGTCAGCCCGATCTCTTCATTGATCTGCACTTGTATAAGACCGTCAATATCGTATTCGACGGGATCCTCGCTGGTCAGAATCTTGGTGTCGGGTTTGTTGAGTTCGTTAAGTGCTGAATAGAGCGAGGTGGTTTTGCCCGATCCGGTCGGGCCTGTGACGATGACGATACCGTTGGGGCGTCGGATCAACTGCCTGAACAGCAGCAGATCGTCTTCTCTCATACCGATACGCTCGAGGTCGAGGCTTACATTACCGCGGTCAAGCACACGCATGACGACGCTCTCGCCGAACATGGTCGGGAGAACGGAAACTCGCAGGTCCACCGGGCGTCCGCCGACTATGAGTTCAATTCGTCCGTCTTGCGGGAGGCGCCGCTCGGCGATGTCGAGGTTTGACATAACCTTGATGCGCGATGCGATGGCCATTGCGATTGATTTGGGCGGAGGCAGCATCTCATAGAGCATGCCGTCGATGCGATATCGCATGAAATACTCGTTCTCGAACGGTTCGAAATGAATGTCCGAGGCGCGGTTGCGGATGGCCTCAAGCAGCACCATATTGACCAGTCGTTTGACGGGATTGGAGTCGGCGACCTCTCTCAATTCGTCCAGATCGATACTGTGTTCGCCGCCGACTATCATCGACAACTGTTCGTCGCCGGCGATCTCATTGATCAGGTCGCCGATCGACTCCGGCTCCACATCATAGTATTTCAGCAACGCCGAGCGGAGTTGGGTGGGGTCGGCGATTTTCGCAGTTACGCTGAACCCCATCAACGTTCGCAGGTCGTCGGTGGCGCGGAAGTTATCGGCCGACGCCAGAGCGATTGTGAGTTCTTTGGTGTCCGGCTCGTATTCCAGCGGGATGATCTTGTAGGCGTTGGCCATCTGGGGCGGGATCAGTCCGATGATATCGTTGTCGATCTCGATGTCGGTCAGATCCACGGCCTCCATTCCCATCTGATGAGCCAGGGCCATTGTTCTCATCTCGTCGGTGATGTAGTCCAGGTCAATGAGAATCTGTCCCATTGGTCCGCCCTTGTGCTTTTGCACATCCAGGGCTTCGTGAACCTGATCGCGAGTGATCAGTCCCATTTTGACCAGAACTCTACCGAGCGGTCTGCCTCTTAGTTCGGCGACATCAACTGTTGTTGGCATATCTATGTTCTCGATTCTCGGCTATCCGGTAGTTACGTCAATCTGGGCGCCCGCACCGGTCTTGTCCTGCATTTCCGACGGGCTGTGACTGTTGTCGATTGCATCTTCAATGGATATCTTGCCCTCTCTGAACAGGGCCAGCAGGTGATCGTCCAGCAATTGCATACCGAACCGCTTTCCGGTTTGAATGGAACTGGGGATTCGGAATACTTTATTCTCTCGGATGAGATTGCCGATAGCGTTGGTGACCATCATGAACTCGAAGGCGGCGATTCGCCCTCGGATGTCGTCGCGGGGGATAAGCGTTTGGCAGAGTACTCCGATAAGCGACGAGGCTAACTGTATGCGGATCTGCTCCTGCTGATTCACAGGGAACTGGTCCACAATTCGAGTGATCGTGCCTTGGGCGCTGGTGGTGTGCAGCGTCCCGAAGACCAAGTGCCCGGTCTCCGCCGCTCGCAGGGCCGATTCAATCGTTTCCAGGTCGCGCAGCTCACCAACAAGAATAACGTCGGGGTCCATACGCAACACACGCCGCAACGCTTCACCAAAACTCGGCACGTCAACGCCGACGTCACGCTGGTTGACCATCGACTTCTTGTGCGGATGATAGTACTCGATCGGATCTTCGATCGTAATGATGTGCTTGTCGAAATTCGTGTTGATGTAGTTGACCATCGTGGCCATTGTGGTGGTCTTGCCCGATCCGGTCGGTCCGGTGATCAGGAACATTCCTCTGGGGCGTCGGCAGAGGCTTTGGGTGATCGTTGGCAGCCCGATCTCTTCGAATGTCAGCAGCTTCGAGGGGATCAGTCGCAACGTCATTGAAATATCCCCTCGCTGTTGGAAGACGGACGTTCGGAATCTTCCGGCGTCGCCGAATTCAAAACCAAAGTCCGTGCCTCCCTGTTCGGAAAGCTCTTCCTGGGCTCGGGGGGGCGTTATTTGCTTCATGAGGCTGATAGTGTCTTCAGCATCAAGCTCTTTTGTCTCAAGTGGACGGAGGCGTCCGTGGAGACGAAGCGTAGGGGGCCTTCCGACGTGCAGGTGCAGGTCGCTTGCGCCTCGTTTGATACATGTCTCCAGGAGACGGTCAATCTGAATAGTCGCCATAATTCAATTCTTTCGTACTGCAGGCCTAAGGTAGGCACAAGCGGCGGGTTCACCTCCCAGATGATTATTCGTCTCAGCCGCTGACCAATTCCGCAGTTTGGGTAATTCTAACCAATTCGTCGGGTGTAGTTACGCCATTTCTGATCTTCATTCGCCCATCCTGCAGGAGGGTTATCATTCCACCGGCGCGTGCGGCTGCCCGTAATTCACTGAGGGGCGCTCGGTTAAAGGCAAGCTCTCGAAGCGTCGCATCCATCGCCATCATCTCAAATATTCCCTGTCTACCTCGGTAGCCCGTGCCATTGCAATTGCGACAACCCGCGCCTTTATAGAAGGTTGTGTCGCTCAGCTCCTCTGGTCTGAATCCGAGAGCCCGCAAGACGCTCTTGTCGGGAGAGGGATCGGGCGCTTTGCAGTCCGGGCATATTACTCGGATAAGTCGCTGCGCCATAACCGCCTGAATTGCGCTGGCGACGAGGAACGGCTTGACACCCATGTCAATCATACGAGTTATTGCAGAAGGTGCGTCATTCGTATGTAGCGTACTGAAGACCAAGTGTCCAGTTAGGGCTGCCTGAATAGCCACCTCCGCAACCTCCAAATCACGAATTTCACCGACGAGGATGATATTTGGAGCCTGTCGAAGCATGGATCGAAGGATTGAAGCAAATGTCAGTCCGATCGTATCGTTGACCTGAACCTGGTTAACGCGGGTGAAATTGTACTCTACGGGGTCTTCGGCGGTGATGATTTTGCGGTCAGGCCGGTTCAGTTCGTTCACTGCGGCATAGAGAGTGGTGGTCTTGCCCGATCCGGTAGGGCCTGTGACCAGGAAAATACCGTTCGGCTTCTTGATAATCTTGAGGAAACGCTCGTAGTCGTGCTGTTCAAAGCCCAGGGCGGGAATACCCATGCGGACGCTTTCGGGCCTGAGGATACGCAAGACGATACTCTCACCGTGATAACTCGGGAGCGCTGATACACGGAAGTCAATATCGGTCCCGCCAATTCGCATCTTGATTCGACCGTCCTGCGGGAGGCGTTTTTCGGCAAGGTCGATCCCCGCCATGATCTTGATGCGGTTCAGCACCGGGCCCTGGGTTCGTTTTGGGATGTCGTCGCGGACAACGCAGACGCCGTCAGTTCGGTATCTGACTCGCACGCGGTTGGCCATGGGTTCGACATGTATGTCAGACGCCCTGGAGTTCACCGCTTCGGTAAGGAGCATTGTGACCAGGCGGATAATCGGGGCCGACTCTTCGTTAACGGAGCCTTCGAGCTCCTCGTCATCAACGGCAAGCGAGTCGTCGTCGAATTCTTCGAGAGCCTTGTCGATGCTCTGGCTGGAACCGATGTATTGACGGATAAACTCCCTCATTCTGGACTTGCTGGCCAGGCAGGTGTTCAACTCGCAGTTGAGCCTGAAACGCAGCATGTCCAGCGTTTCGAGGTCCAACGGGTCGGTTATGAGCACTTTCAGGCGTCCGTCCTCCATCGCCAGAGGCAGAATCTGGTGGCGTTTGATGAGCGTCTCGTCGATCAGATTCAGTTCCGTGGGCACTACGACGTTCTGGTCGAGGTCGATGAACTCCATGTCGAACTGATTGGCCAGGGCTTTGGTGACGTCATCTTCACTAGCCAGTTCGAGGGCGATTAACGCTTCACCTATTTTGAGGCCTTCCTGGTGAGCGTGTTCGATAGCTTCGTTTGTAGCTGCCGGAGTGCATACGCCCCAGTCAACAAGTATCTCGCCGAGGCGACGTCGTTTCTTTCCTGCCATAAGAATGATCCTTTTGGGCCAGTGTTTTCGGCTGCAGATTTCACATTATCCAGGACCTGTCGCGCTAGCGGCCGCAGGCGATTGTGGTGCGTTGCGGTTATCCTGAAACCGGACCAAGGTGGGGTTTAACACGCACTGCGCGACCAACCGGAAGGCGGGCCTGCGGCGAGTCCCGAATAGGGTCCACATTTGCTGCGGTTGTAGTGTACAAACCTTCACCCGACCCAGTCAAGGCGGATTCAGACTATTCCGGAGTCGAACCGATTAATACAGGCCAGTTGTCTCGTCCAGGCCGAACATGATGTTCATGTTCTGGATCGCCTGTCCGGACGCGCCCTTGATGACGTTGTCCAGGGCGCTGAATAGCACGACCTTACCCTTGACCATGTCGGCCGAAACATCGCAGAAGTTCGTTGTGGCAACGTACTTGCTGGCCGGAAGCACATCGGTGCGCACTCTTACAAAAGGCTCATCAGCGTACGCCTGGACCAGGGCGCCTGTGAGTTGGTCGTCGGTCACGTCATCGACCGGGTCTGCGTAAATGCTGCACAGCATGCCTCTATCCATGGGGCTTAGATGAGGTTGGAACAGCACTGCGGCCTTCTGTCCGGAGACGTCGCTGAGGACCTGTTCGATCTCGGGCATGTGTCGATGGGTTCCCACGCCATATGGCTCAAAATTCTCGTTTCGCTCGGGGAAATGGAATTTCAGGTGGGGGGTCCGTCCTGCTCCGCTGACTCCGCTGATGGCGTTTATTACGATACCGTCGGGCTTGATGAGCCCCGCGCGAAGCAGCGGGGCGATCGCCAGTATGCTGCAGGTTGGGTAGCAGCCCGGATTGGCCACCAGCGAAGCCTGGGCGATGGCGTCGCGGTAATACTCGGGCAATCCGTACACCGCGTCGGTCAGACCATCGGGATCAGTGTGGGGCGAGTACCACTTTTCGTATACTGCGGCGTCTGTGAGGCGGTAGTCCGCTGACCAGTCGATAATGCGCAGGCCCGCGGCGCGGAGCGTTGGGACGTAGCTCATCGCGACCTTGTGCGGTACGCACAGCATCGCCAGATCCGCTCCGATGTTCGCCACCCGGTCCGCGTCGAAGAGTTCCTGGACCAGGTCGGTCTGCGCCGACAGCAGTGGATAGAACTGCTCCATCGGACCAAGTTCGTTGGACGGACCGAACACGCCGACCAGTTTGGCGTTGGGGTGTCTCAGCAGCCAACGGACCACTTCAAACCCCGCATATCCGCTTCCGCCGATAAGCACTACTCGTATTTTGCGATCGCTTTGTGTCATTACGAGAACTCCCGTCGATTGGCAGCACCGCCCGATCTGGAGGCGGTCTTTGGGATGTAGTTGAGTCGTGGGCGCTATTATATGAACAAGGCCCCAGCATTGCAGCACCGGGGCCTTGGCTGTGGATGTCCGGTTTTGTTTAACGCTTGGAGAACTGGAAGCGTCTGCGTGCGCCGCGCTGCCCGTATTTCTTACGTTCTTTGATGCGTGCGTCGCGGGTCATAAGGTTTGAATCTCGCAGAGTGTGCTCTGCGTCGGGGATTGCCTTGGCGATCGCTCTGGCCAGGCCCAGCTTCACTGCGTCGGCTTGCCCGGTGCTGCCGCCTCCGCGGACATTGACCCATACGTCGAGGCTATTAGTCATGCCCGTGGTTTGCAGGGGAGAAACCGCGGCGGTTCGGTCCTTCTCGTGTACGAAGAAGGATTCGATATCTCGCTTGTTGATGAGAATCTTACCGGTTCCAGGACGGATTCGGACGCGTGCGACAGCCTTCTTGCGTCGGCCGGTTCCGAAAATGTAGTGAACGCCTTCCCCGAGCGTCGGGACCGAGAAGGATGTCTTGGTCGCAGTGTTTTCTTTGGGGGATTCGGTCTGAGCCGACGTGCCCAAACTGATCTCAGCGGTTGGTGTCTTATCGCTTTCTGGTGCCATGTAATGCCGATCCTAACCTTATAATTCCATTTCTTCAGACTGTTGGGCCTGGTGGCAGTGTTCGCTGCCGGGAAAGACCTTGAGTTTCCTGAGCATTGCTCGTCCCAGGCGGTTCTTGGGCAGCATCCGCCTTACGGCTTCGGAGATCACTCGCTCGGGATGCTTCTGGAGCATATCTTCAAGGGTCGTGAGCTTCAAACCGCTGGGATACCCGCTGTAACGCTTGTAGACCTTGTCGGTGAGCTTGTTATTGCCCGTGACGCGAACGTCGGCGGCGTTGATGACAATAACGTGATCGCCGGTATCCACGTGGGGCGTGTATTCCGGGCGGTGCTTGCCCATCAAAACGGTGGCGATCTTTGTAGCGGCGCGTCCGAGCACTTTGCCCGAAATGTCCGCCACGAACCACGTACGGGTCAACTCGCCGTTTTTGGCCATGTATGTTTTGGTAGTCATTTTACTTGTCCGTATTCCTGAGTACTCCACAATCGAGCCGCGTATTATCTCACACCGGGTGCGTATGTCAACACGAAAATCCGTAAAAGTGCGGATTTGTCAGCAATCCTGTCGATCGGCGAGGCTTGGATCAGGTCCGCCGAGCGCCGATCTGGACTCAAAGAATTTGATTTCGAACGTCTGATTACCGATACATATTCTTGTAGCGACCTTGACTTTTGCTGTGGTGCGGCTCTACGCTTATACAGTGTCGTAACAACCATAGGAATTTCAGGAGACTGTAACCTTATGGGTCCGATCGGACACAATTACACCAGAGTTAACAAGTCAAGCTGTAAGGCTCGGCGTCGAGATCATAACTATAGTCGTTTTTCGAAACGAAACCAGCAGTTCAGGGAGCATTATGATGAGTAAAACGACAAGACTGGCGATATGTTTAATTGTTGCGGCATTGGGAGTTGTTTCGGCTAGAGGTGATGCGATATCCGAGAAACGCAAGGCGCAGAACAAGCTGCTGGCGATGCGGGCCGCACGCGCCGACGCCATTCGGAAGCTCGCTGAACGGATAAAGGGCCTGCAAATCACCTCGCAAACCAGAGTGCAGGACTTTGTAGCCGAATCCGACACCATTCGCACCGCGCTGGACGCCCGGTTGATTGGCATGAAGGAAGTGTCGGTCAAGCATCTGGAAGATGGCAGTTGCGAAGTAGTGATGGAAATAAAACTCTCCCAGATCATCGCGACGCTCAAGAGCATCCACGCGGCGCACTACAAGGGCGACAAGGTCAAGGTCCGAGATTTTCAGCAGATGACGACCACCAATAAGATAACGATCATTCGGGAGACCGGATCCGGCGTGCCTCGCCCCGAACTGATGCCCAACCCGCTCGTACCTCCCGCGCCCGGAGCGTCGCAGGCGACCTTCTCCGGAGCCAGCGCGGCGGCCAGGAAATACTGGGCCCAATACTGCACCGCACGAGGACGACTGATGGCCGAACGCGCCGCACGCGTTGAAGCCATGAGGAAACTTGCCGAGCGCATCAAGGGCGTGCAGGTCTCGTCCACCACCACCGTGCAGGATTTTGTCACCGAAAGCGATGAAATAAGGACCAGGCTTAATACCTACCTCAGGGGAATGAAAGAGGTCGGGCGCAGGTATCACAAGGACGAACTGGTTGTCGAAGTCGAGATGCAGATTAAGCTGAGGCAGTTCTTCCAGAGCATGAAGACATGGACCACCACTCAGTACAAAGGCAATAAGACCAGCGTCAGGCAGATCCAGGACGCCGTTATTCGCGCCAAGGACACTGTCATTACGGAAACCGGAATGGGCGTTCCCAACGAGCGTTATCTCAAGACCACCACGCCGGCGACGGTCAGGCAGACGGTGACCACCGCCGCGGGCGCTCCCCCCTGGGCGACTCAGAGGCTGAGAGTCACCGGTAACTCCGCCCTCGCCGCCAACGCCGCCAACGCCGCTCAGGCCAAACTGATGGCCAAACGTGCGGCCGAACTCGACGGGCGTCGCAAACTCGCAGAGAAAATCAGCGGGCTGCAGATTACTTCGAACACTTCCGTGCAGGACTTTGTCGCCCAGAACGATCAGATCGGAACGTCCATGCTGACGTTCCAGCAGGGCGCCGGAGTGGTCGATGACTCCTTCAAAATCACCGACGGATTGGCTGAGGTGGTCGTAGAGATTGAGATGCTCCCGCTTTGGAACTCCATCCTTTACTACCAGCGAACGCTGAACCTCACGATAAGATAGCGCCGACTCCATGTTCGGCGAGAACCGACAACAAACAGGCCATCGGAGAAAATACCATGTTTAAACGAATAGTATGTGTTCTAATGATGCTTACGATGTTTGCCGCCGGAACGATGATCACCGGGTGCGGCGACGACATTAAGACAGTAAAGAAAGTCGAACTCAAGGACGTGCCGGTCGGCGAACCGAAAGCGGTTATCGACTGAATCAGGCGTTTTCGCCAGAGCGACCCATACGTATTTATCCAGTGACTTCCGCGCCGCCGGGACAGCACCGGCGGCGCTGTTGAGGAACTCTCACCATGCCTAGAATCACGATGCTTATAGTTGTTCTGGCCGCGTCGATGCTTTGCCTGGTCGTTTCGGCCGACGCCCAGGTTCGCAAAATCGACGCCAATCTTGTCGAGGTTACCGTAACCGGGGCCGGACTGAGTGAGGCCGAAGCAATCTCCGACGCCAAGCGCCGCGCGATTGAGAAAGGCGCCGGGGCCTACATATATTCCCAGTCAAAGACCGATAACTTTGTCTTGGTGAAGGATACGATCCTGGCCAGGTCGGCGGGATACGTCCAGAAGTTCACGATCATCGGCAAGCCGAAGAAGACCGAAGACGGAGCGGTCGAACTGCAGGCCAGGGTTATTGTCTCGGTTAAGGGCATTGTCGACACCTGGGGCGTTGTGACGAACCTGCTGACGGAAATGGGCAGACCGAAAGTTATGGTCGTTATCAACGAACGGACCGACAACTGGTCGCAGGAAGAGTCGACCCTGCAAACCGGTGTCGAGAACCTGCTGCTCAAGTCGGGTTTCCTGCTGGTCAACAGCAAGCAGATAAAAGCCATCGAGCGCAAGAACATGCAGGCCGCCATCGCTGCAAACAAGCCCGATGTGATCCAGGCTATCGCCAAACAGTACGGAGCTCAGTTGTTCATAACCGGAACGGCCGAAGCCGCCTCCGGGGGCGTCTGGAACTATGCGGGTGTGAGATTCTTCAAATACGGCGCCACGTGCAACGTTAAATGTTATCGCAGCGACACCGCCCAATTGCTCTCCAGCCGGAAAGATACCGCCCAGCAGAGCGATCGCACATCGGGCAAGATAGCGGCTTTTCGGGCGCTGAGCATCTGCAGCAGGAAGGTCGCCCCTAAGATCCGCGCTGACATTCTGCAGTTCTGGATGGACGTGTTCGAAGGGCGGGGTGAGGTGCAGTTGGTTGTCGAGAAAATCAAAGCGTCGGCTTACTTCAAACTCAAGAAGACGCTCAAGGGCATAAAGGGCGTCAAGCAGGTCAACGGGAAGTTCGCTTCGAACGTTGCGACAATCTCCATCCAGTGCGACACCAACGCCGAGAAACTCGCCGAAACGCTGGCCGGGCAGTTCGAAGATATCATCGAAATCACCGACATCTCCCAGAACGTGATCAAGGCGACATTCGTGAAGAAGTGAGACCGGGTTCTCCCATGGACTACCAGACAGGGAAAATCGGAAGGGTCGTCGTCGCACGCGGATTTGAGGGCGAGGACGTCTACGAAGAAATCGAATCCATCGCAGCGAAAGAGGGCATTGATTCAGCCGCTGTCATAATCATCGGCGGGCTCCGCAGCGCTCGTGTAGTTGTCGGCCCCAAATCTCCAACCGGACCGATCGAGCCTCAGTACACTGAATTTGACGACGCCCGCGAGGTTGCCGGTGTCGGAACGATTTTCCGCGACTGCGACGACAATACGCCCAAGCTGCATCTGCACGCGGCGATAGGGCGGGGCGACGAAGTCATCGCCGGCTGCCCGCGCGGCGGGGCGAAGGTTTTTTGCGTGCTGGAGGCGGTGATCCTGGAAATCGATGGTGTCGATGCGTCACGCGCCCCGGATCCCGAACTGGCGCTGAAACTCCTGACGCTCGCCAAGTGACGATTCGCTCACCATCGGGGCGATCTCCATTAGTTCACAAATGGTTCACACTTTTTCACTGTGTATACCATGCATTCAACCATCGATTACTACGGGGGCAAAATGGCCATTCGCAACGGAAAGGCTGCCGCAGAAAGAGGTTATGGCTTGTGTCGCGTCGGGTTGTACCGTTGAATGATCTACCGTGGCGTATGTCACAGGTCGGTCGGTTGTGACATCCCCCCAAACCTCGCCGTCGATTGTTCCGTTGACATGTTTCGCATGGCTGGCGACAATGTTCTCGCCCGCTTGGGTGCGGGCGGATGTAGCATTTGTTTCATTGGGTTATACGTGCATAAGGAGTCGGCGTTATGGCAAATCTCAGTAGAACGTGGACGATAAAGTGTTTGGCGATGGCGATGTTGGCGGGTGCTTTGCTGGCCGGTTGCGCCACCAAGCCTGTGTATTCGATTAACTGCGGAGCCGACGAGATTTACGTGGACGCCGCTGGTAAGACGTGGCTGGCTGACCAGGAGAAGAGCGATAAGCTCGATTGGGGCGTTGTCGGCGGAGAGGTGGTTCTTCGCGACATCGTCGAGATACCCGGCACGCAGGCCCCTATGGTCTACCTAAACGAGTGCTACAGCATGGCTGGGTACGTTTTCAAGCTGGCTCCGGGCAAATACACCGTCCGCCTGCACTTCGCCGAGACCTTCGAAGGCATTACCGCCGAAGGCGAGCGCGTCTTCGACGTCAGCATCAATGAGAAAGTCGTGCTTAAGGACTTCGACGTGTTCAAGGAAGCCGGCGGAGCGTTCAAGCCTGTGATAAAAGAGATCAAGGGCGTCGAGGTCGCCGACAAACTGGCTATCGATTTCACCACGAACGTTCAGAACCCCGAAATCAACGGTATAGAAATCCTCGCCGAATAGCCCCAACCGGCCGCCGTCAATCGCTCCCGCAAGGGCGGGCTCCGCGCGATATCGGGCGATTCGGCCCGCGGTCTGCATTAACCCGGGATTGCCCCGTTCTCCAATCTTCGCAGGAAGATCCGGTACAGTTTGCGCCTTTCGATGTCGATGCCGAATCTCTCGGCGTCTTCCACGGCTTCTTCGTAGCTCCAGCCCTGAACGGCGATCCGGTAGCCCGCAATCACCGCCCCGGTTCTGACGCTGCCCGCCTGGCAATGGACCAGCACCGGGTGTTTTTGCGGATCGGTCACTATCCCCAGGAATTCTTTCCAGTGCTCATCGGTCACATCATGCGAGACGCCGATGTCGACCAGTTCGATCTTGTTCTGCAGGCAGAAGCGAATTTCAGTTCTCCGCCAATCGCTGTCCGGAGCCGACTCTCGCAGTGATATCACGGTTTTGATCCCGTACTTGTCCTTGATCGCCCGCCAACCGTCCGCGCTGGGCTGACCGCTGCGATACAGCACGCTTTCCGTCACCATCTCAAAGTGGTGTGCGGGAAAATCGCGATAGTAGACATAGTACCCGACCACCGCAGCAGCCGGAATCGCCACCGCCAGCGCCCACAACAGTATTCTCTTGCGAGTCTGTGTCATGTTGTCTGTCTCTCTAAAGTGTGATGCGAACGTTAAGAGCTTAGCGGCTCGTCTGTTTCATGTCGACAGTGTTTTGGATTGGCGCCTGCGCCCGAAGCGATCACGCGACGCCATGGGCCTGATCGCCTTGCAGCAGTTGACCCAGATAGTAAAGAAACAGTCCCGCGTTGCCCAGGTCTCCGTATCCTACGCGGAATTTGCCCTTTCCGCCGAACCACGCGGTGTCGTTTTTGTCGATATGGATGATCCCGCGCCTGGTGTGGATTTGTCCAAGATCCGGGATCGCGACTGAATCTACGCGCTGATCGTAGACGAATTCGATACGATCCGCATGCAGGCGCACCTCCTTGATACTGCTCTTGCGACAGGGGAAAACAGTCGCCTGGTCCCGCCCGGGCGTCACGCCGTGCCGCCGTATAAGCTCCTCCATCCACCTTTCTTCGGCCCGCAGTGCAAAGTGATAGATGTTGTCCGGAAGCGGGGGTTGATCCATGCACGCGTGTTCCCCGCCGATTGTCATCACCTCACGCTCGCTCGCGTCTTTGTGCCATTTGAAGTTGAACAGCGTGTTTTCGTAGATCAGATTCTTGTACATGTGGGTGGTCGATGCGAACAGGACCGTCACATCCTGAAAAACAACGACCTGTTTCTCGCCAGCGTCCGGCTTGCCCCACCTGCCGCTCAGGATCGCCGCCCCTTCGATTCCCACATACGTGCATTGCGGCCGGTCCGGCCAGGTGTAAAGCAGCGATAGAAGCCCGCAGAGAAGACCAACACCCACGCCGATCCACCGGACTATCTGCGGGTCTCCCTTTCCTTCCATTACTCGGGGCATGATCTCTCCGAGCCCAAGATAGACCACGATCCACAGCCCGAGCATGATCGACCACGGTTTAAGGAAGGACGGTTCGCTTCCGGTGATGATATTGCTTTCAGCCGACAGAACCCGGCCGATTTCGGGCGGAGGTCCCCAGCAGAATCGTTTACCGGGCTTGATCTCTCTGCCCGTGTGGTCGCCTACATCCTGGGGCGCCGTCCAGTCGCTTTGCACGTTGTTGTCCGGCATGGCTGCTCTCCGTGATTGCGTTCATCATATCCCGCCTGACTCGACACTGCAATTTGTCCGTGCGGGGCCCCGGCGTCCGGTCTTACTAGCGCTCAATCAGAGAGCTGCGGCTCCGACGAACATCCAGACGATCAAGTTCGCCGCCGCCGCTCCTATCGCCAGTTTACGAGATTCTATCTTCATCGGCAGGCAATATGCTATTGCGCTTGTCCCCAGGCCCATGAGTATCACCGGGCTCAACAACCACGCCACGAGCGACGTCCAGGGTCCGACAAGCACCCACCACAGGGGCGGGAGTATCCCGCTTCCGATCCAGACGCCAAGATACAGGCCCACCGCCCATGTGACGAAGATCACCAGGCACCACCTGGTTAGTTTCCAGATCGTAGACAGCGTTGTCGGAGGCGGATTTTCGCCCATGTCGATCATTCGAATCCCCATCTTACCCGAATCGGCCCGCATGTCTTGCTAAGGCCGCCACGTAAGTTCGATTTTCTTGCCGTTTAACGCGTGTTTTGGGTCGATGGCGCGCAGTTCCAGCGACAGACCCGTACGCTCCAGCCGCGCCAGCACCCAGGAGCTCGCCTGGAGGGGCGACGTGTACGCCGTTGTCGGAAGCGCCATTATGTGCAGACCCCCGTGAGTGCGGTGGCGCCAGTGGTGTCGATGTCCGTAGATGAACGCTTTGACGTGATTCCGTTCGACCAGCACGTCCAGCAGGGCGTCTCCATCCTTCAGGCCGCTGTTCCTTTTCGGTCTGCGTTTGGGCGGCAGCAGGCTCGGATCGTGGTGCGCCATCACTATCGCCGGCTTGTTGGCGTGTTCGTCCAGCGCCTTGCCCAGCCACTTCAACTGTTCGGCGCCGAGCAATCCGGGCGTATTGTTCACTATCTCCAGCGAGTCAAGCAGGAACCAGTTGGCCCGTTGCGACTGGACGATCGAAACGTGTTTTCCGACCACCAGCGGTTTGGCCGGCCTGGCCGTGTTCAGCGCTGAATACAGATTCTCGATGTGATCGTGGTTTCCGACCATCAGGTGGGTGGGCAGTTTCGCTTCCGCCAGCTTGCTCACTATCGGAGCGAATTGCTTGTATTCGGTCGGCAGGCCGCTGATGTGCGCCAAGTCCCCGCAGAATATTGCCCCCGCAGGCGCCGGGTCCAGGTTTACGACCTGGTCGATGGCTTTGATGAAATGATCGGTCATGTTCACCTTTGCCTGGACTTTTTTCGGGTTGGCTGGCACGTGCGTATCGCTGAGCAGGGCAAAGCAGTGCGGGTCTGCTTGTCGCGCTGCTTCGGCGGCGCGGACGTGCGGGCCCAGCAGCAGGGCGGCCGTCGCTCCGGTCGCGCCAGCCAGGAAGTCGCGTCTGGTCATGGGTCCAAGATGGATTGGCATGGTTTTGGTGTCCTTTGTATCGTGTGGGTGTGTTCCCTTGGCGATTCTAGACTGTTTGGGGTTTGCGTCAAAGGAGAATCTCGCCTGTTCTTGACAGTCCTTACGGTAGGGAGCATAATAATCCCGCCGAACAAACGCGGCCGTAATTCAGTGGTAGAATGTCAGCTTCCCAAGCTGAACGTCGAGGGTTCGAATCCCTTCGGCCGCTTTGCAAGCCAGGAGGTGACCCCCGTTGCCCCTTGGAGCCTTTCTGCCCCAACTCCGCCCCAAGAGGTATTCTTGTGGCCAGGGGGACCATGAGTTCCTGGTCCTGGATCAATTCGCCCGTCTGAGTCCTCACGTACCAACAGCCTACAGCGGAAGAGCCAATGTTGATTCAGACAGTATATCCGCTAGCAAATCATCCTCGCAGTAATTCACCTGATTATCACTCAGCGGTCGCAGGTCATACTCCGAGGTTGCGGCCAGGTGTAGTGTCGTTGCTGATGATCCGACTAATATTCGCCGCCGTTCCAAGATGTAACCGCCCGCAGACGGCGATTCGCCCCCTTCGACTGGCGAAGGGCAAGCAAGCAAATCAACAACCGGAACTGATGCTGCGGCTGCGATTGTGTCATCATCTGCATTACTATCATCGAGCGGCTGACTGACCGCCGGTGCAGCGATGGCGACAGACGGTTCGGCGACCGTTTGAAGTGCGGCTGGCGGGGCTGTTGAGGGCGCCGTCAGGATGCCTGGCGTCGCAACCTCATTACCAAAGTTGGTTCGCATGATCACGAAATCATCCAGAACAACTCGCCCGTCGCGATTCAGGTCGACCTCAAGTCGATCGACCCCTTCGCTCCGACCAAAACTGCCGATGAACGTCGTATAGTCGCTAATGCCAACCGCGCCATCGCCATCAGTGTCTCCGATGGCATTGCAGAAGTAGAAGACATCGTCAGCGGCCAGGCCCATACCGCCGCCGTTGTTTGCCTCAGACTTCACCGTCACCTCGACCCACTGGTTGTGTATGGCGCCGTCAGGCCAGATTAACGTTACCCGATCAAGTCCATCCACCGGACGGACACTAACGCTCAATCCCGCCGGACCGTCTGGCCAGGTGTCGGACTCCGCATCGTGAACCCGGATACCGAAATCGTGGATGTCGGGCGTATACCCCGCATCCAAGTTGGCGATATCAACCATAATCCCGTTGATCCCGCGAGAGTAGCTGGTGTAGTTGGACGGATAGACTATTCCGCCCGGCAGCAGTGCTTCCTTGGTTGCGTCTACGGCGTTGTCGTCATCGGCATTAGCTAACGTGTTGTTGCCATCCAAGTGCGAGTTGTTGTAGAAGATGTGACGGGCCGCCACATGGGTCTGGTTGGCCACTACGGTGAAACCTTCGGCCCAGGCGTCGTTAGTGTTGCCCGCAAGATCTGCGAACGACCCGGCTGTGAAGTTCACAGCCACCTTCCCGGCGAGAAAATCGCCCGCGAAGTAGTAGCGATACGTGCCGCCGAAGATCAACGTTGGTGGACTCTTGACCGTCACGCCGACCGCCGCGGCGCCGGACAGCGTGAACTCATGGGCGGCGTCGAGGATCGTCACCGCATCCAGCCCGCTTCCGCTGCGATCGACGAAAGTCACATCGATGTACCGCTTGTGGATGTTGATGGTGTCGACGGAAAGCGATTCACCGTTGAACGGGTGGACCAGATTCACCACCGGCGGTGGCGTCAGCGATGGCGGATCGATGGTCAGCGAGTAGTTCGGGTTGAACGCCCCCATGTACGGAACGACCTGCACGTGATACGTGCCGGCCGGAATCCCGTCGAGACTCACCGTCTCGTTGTCTGTCGACGTGGTGCTGGAGACCAACAATGAACCGTCCAATTCGCGCAGGCCGATATCCAGATCGCCTTCGGATTGGCTGAACGTGATCGTCACCTCGTCGGTCGGGCCGCCTACGTCCAGCATCGTGAACTCGTACCAATCCTGCGTCCCGCAGATCAGGCCGCTCTCGGTCAGCGGCGAGGCGAGTGCTCCGAAGTCATGCGCTGCTGCGGCGCTGTCATTCGGCTCGAACCGGTCGTTGTCTCCCGGCGGCGGGTCGATGGTCAGCGAGTAGTTCGGATTGAACGCCCCGGAGTACGGAACGACCTGCACGTGATACGTGCCGGCCGGAATGCCGTCGAGACTCACCGTCTCGTTGTCTGTCGACGTGGTGCTGGACACCAACAATGAACCGTCCAATTCGCGCAGGCCGATATCCAGATCGCCTTCGGACTGGCTGAACGTGATCGTCACCTCGTCGGTCGGGCCGCCGACGTCCAGCATTGTGAACTCGTACCAGTCCTGCGTCCCGCAGATCAGGCCGCTCTCGGTAAGCGGCGAGGCGAGTGCTCCGAAGTCATGCGCCGCTGCGGCGCTGTCATTCGGCTCGAACCGGTCGTCGTCCACCGGCGGCGGGTCGATGGTCAGCGAATAGTTCGGGTTGAACGCTCCGGAGAACGGAACGACCTGCACGTGATACGTGCCGGCCGGAATCCCGTCGAGACTCACCGTCTCGTTGTCTGTCGACGTGGTGCTGGAGATCAACAATGAACCGTCCAGTTCGCGCAGGCCGATATCCAGATCGCCTTCGGATTGGCTGAACGTAATCGTCACCTCGTCGGTCGGGCCGCCGACGTCCAGCATTGTGAACTCGTACCAATCCTGCGTCCCGCAGATCAAACCGCTCTCGGTGAGCGGCGAGGCGAGTGCTCCGAAGTCATGCGCCGCTGCGGCGCTGTCATTCGGCTCGAACCGGTCGTTGTCGATATTGTTTACATATAGCGTAAAGGACCCACTAGTGGTTCCGGCTGTATCGCCGGCGCCTGTGACCGCGTCGTAGCTGTCGTTGCCCAGCGAAGAAACGCCAAGATAGTAGCTCCCGGGGGTCTGGAAGGTGTATTCCAGATAAGAGTCCCACTTGCTTGGCTCGGGGCTTGGACCCGTGGCATTGTCGTTAGAAAGCAACTCCGAACCGTTACTCTTGAACAGACGAATGAACGAATCGAGACCACTGCCGCCGCCCCGATCGATATCAAAGCCCAGAGTCTGGTTGGCGGAGACATCGACTCGGATCATATCGACATCCGTGCTGGTGGAAATCTCTCCGCTCCACGAGCTTCCCGCCAGTACTGTTGGGGCTTCACTGATCTGGTCGTTTGTGTCCCCTCCTGGGGCGGGAGCAGGTGACGATGAAAGCAGCAGCCTCGGCTCGAGAGCTTCGAATAATGGCATGCTTTCTCGCTTGTCATCTTCGGCGCCCATAGGTCCCAATCGCCTCTCGGTAGAAGAAAACATCCACGTGAGTATGGAACGCGGCAACCTTCGCCCCGTTCCCAAAATCTATTTCGAAACGTCAATCCACCAGTATACGGCAGATTCCCATATTTCCAAAGCGGTTTTGATATGCGGTCCTTTCGTCCTTTCGCCCGATCATACAATCCAGCTTGTCTGAACGAAGGATTACTTCTGTGTTTGGTTGAGGCGAAATCTGCTGTTGAGTGCTGGCGGTTGGACTATAACCACCATTAATCTCATGGTTGGTTTGATTCGGCGACACTGGTCGCATTCCAGGCACGATGGGCAGAGTTATGTACAAGTTGTGTACAGGTCAATCTGAAAACAGTCTTGAACTTACTGTTGCATCCAGTTTGTGATCAGTGTGTAAATGTAGTTTTAGTCGATCGTTAGTTCTTGTTTTGGGTGGTTTGAAATCAGGATTCTGAGACTTCCCAAGCTGAACCCTCGCGGATTGCCCCAGGCAATACGCCTCGAGGGCTTCGACGCCAAAAGGCGCCCGTCAAACGGAATCCCTTCGGCCGCCTCGTCGGAACTGTTTGAAGAGCCCGGATTTAAAGATTCGGTCATTTCCGTTGAACTGCTCCCAACCAGCCGCTACACTCACAGCCGCACTGCAGCTTAGCCCCTTGTTGGCAGCCGTGGCACACACGATCAAGAGCTTCCGAATTCGGAACAGCCTATGAAAGCGTCTGTCGGCGACAGGACATTCTGAGCCCGGCGCACGCATGGCGTTCCGGTCGGGTTTGTCATAAACTGCATTTGACCACTTGCTGGGTCTCTCCACCAACCGAAGGAGAACGTCATGAAGATTCCGTCCGTGTTCCTTGCGTGTCTGATGGCTGTCTCATCGCTTCCCGCTTACATCTTCGCCGCGGACACCGCAGACAGGAAGCCCGGCACACTTGCCGGGGCCACCAAGCGGCCGATTTCCGTCTACCTCGCACCCCTGCGTGCGTTCGACCGCAAGTTCTCGGTCATCGAAGAGAAGCTCATCGCCTTCGACGCCAAGCCCAGGCCGGCCACCAAGGCCGACCGGGAAAAGGCCATGAAGGAGCTGAACACGCTGGGCGGGGATCTCACGCGCGAGGGACGAGGGCTTGGCCAGATGTTGGCGAAGATGTGCGACCCGAACTCGACCCGGTGGGGACTCGCCGAAGAAGCGCAACTCGTGACGAGAATCCGCGAGTCGATCGAACGATCGGCGAAGATTATTCAGGGACACTCCGGCGTCAAGATCGCTGCGGCCGCAGACGAGAAGGAAGGCGAAGAGAAGACCGAGAAGCGTCGGAGCCTCCTCCTTAAGGGCGCCGACATGCTGCTGCACAGGAAGGTCGATGCGTTCCTGACGGAGCAGGGACTGGAGGCGCTGCTTCAGCCCGAGGGGGTGAAGGAAGCCGGCGACATCGTCATCGGGCAGGTGCGTCTCAGCCTGAAGGCCGTCCTCGACGCACAGTCGCGCGAGGTCCTGAAGATGCCCCTCAAAGATCTCAGGAGTCTCAATGCGGCATTCCGCCTGAAGGTCCGGCAATTCATCAGGAAGAAAACCGCGAAGCTGGTGATGAACTTCACCGGCAACGGACTGGTCATCTCCCTGGCCCAGAGGGTCGTTCTGAAATGGTTGAAGACGAAAGTCTGGCCGATGCTGCGCGAGGCGTTTCGCCAGAAGGGCGACCTCGAGAACCGCGTCGCCGTTTCCATCGGGACGATGAAGAAATCACGCGACGAACTCAACGAACTCAGCAGAACCGATCCCTCGAAGGTCGGCTGGCGCAAGGTCGGTCGGGCGATCCGACGGGCGAAGGGACGATTTACCGCCACGCGGTACCTCGACAAGGACCTCACGCGCGCCAGGCGACAGGACCTGATCGACAAGATGGATGTGGCCCGGACGGGGCTGGCGAAGGTTCTCAGGCGCGTCTCGTTCCAGTTCATGATCGACGAAGAGGATCGGCAGGCTGCGATGGTTGACGAGGGTATTGTCATCTTCGGTCTCCTCAAGACGGTCAAGACCACCCTCGAGCGCACGGGGTCCAGGAAGAATCTCGCCGTCCGCCTCCTCGGCCCGGGAAAGTTCAAGACAAGCAGCGTCGGGCTGCAACTGAGGCTGATCCGCACGCTAGGCACGGGTGACAAGATGGAGCAGGAACCGTATGCCCATGACACCGTCGCCCGGGTCCGGTTTGGCCGACAGGTGCGCTACAGTCATTTCGTAGCGCCGAAGCCAACGAAGACCCGTCGCCGACGCATCCGTCGCCCGCCGGAGTACGAAGCACGGTTCTGCGGTCTCGCCAACGGCAAGCATACCGTGACCGGGACGCTTACGTCCGCCGATGGATTCATCGAGGACTTCACGTTCGAGATCGAGGTGAAGGTGCCCGAGAATTATAGCAAGCAGGTGTCGAAAAGCCTGAAGGAGCTCCAGAAATCCCGTGCGATATGGGCCGCCGCTGATGACAACAAGAAGAGACTATGGGCCGCGAGTCACTGCGTCACGATTGTCACGCACGCGCGGATGCTTCTCCTCTACAGAGCCGCCGGGCCCGACCAGATCCACGCGCTGCTCGACGAATGCAAGGGGCCTGCGAAGCTGGCGCGCGAGAACAAGGGGATGATGGGACAGGGGCTTCGCAGCCGCTACCTGCGGACGTTGGCCGGCGTCCTCTTGGGCATTGGCGACGAACGCGCCTACGCGGCCGCAAAAGACTGTGCCGCCGAGATCGAGTCGATATCGAAGAGGTATGCTTCACCGGTCTGCGGCTGGGTCGCGTTACTCGCGCTCACTTCAGGCAACAAGGCCGTAGAAGGAAGCGGATACGAGAGGAAAAAACTCACGCTGGCGGGAGGCGTGGTGACCAAAGAGGACCTCAGCTTGTCGTACTTCCCCAAGCCGATCGTCGTGCCCGCATCGATGATCTACTACGGGGAGTTCGAGACTGACGACTCGCCATCGGCGAAGCCGGACGGTTCGACGTCCAGGCCGGCCGGGCTCGCCCCGCGGTAGGCATCGGCGGAGCCCGGCGTATTCATTGTATTCCGATCGGATTTGTCGTATGCTGCGCTTGACCACTTGCTGGGTCTCTCCACCAACCCAAGGAGAACGTCATGAAGATTCCGTCCGTGTTCCTTGCGTGTCTGATGGCTGTCTCATCGCTTCCCGCTTACGTCTTCGCCGCGGACACCCCAGCCAGGAAGCCCGGCACACTTGTCGGGGCCGCCAAGCGGCCGATTTCCGGCTATCACGCACCCCGGCGTGCGTTCGAACGCAAGTTCTCGGTCATCGAAGAGAAGCTCATCGCCTTCGACGCCAAGCCCAGGCCGGCCACCAAGGCCGACCGGGAAAAGGCCATGAAGGAGTTGACCGAACTGGGCGGGAAACTCTTTCGCGAAGGACGATGGCTTGCCCACATGCTGGGGAAGATGTTCGACCTGAACTCGACCCGGTGGGGACTCGCCGAAGAAGCGCAACTCGTGACGAGACTCCGCGAGTCGATCGAACGATCGGCGAAGATTCTCCAGGGGCACTCCGGCGTCAAGATCGCCGCGCTCCCGGACGAAGATGAGGACGAGGGCGAAGCGAAAGGCCGGAAGCGTCGGCATTTCATCCTGAAGGCCGCCGATAAGATGATCCACAAGAAGGTCAAGGCGTACCTGACGGAGCAGGGACTGGAGGAGCTGCTTCAGCCCGAGGGGGTGAAGGAAGCCGGCGACATCGTCATCGGGCAGGTGCGTCTCAGCCTGAAGGCCGTCCTCGACGCCCAATCGCGCGAGGTCCTGAAGATACCCCTCAAAGATCTCAGGAGTCTCAATGCGGCATTCCGCCTGAAGGTCCGGCAAGTCATCAGGAAGAAAACCGCGAAGCTGGTGATGAACTTCACCGGCAACGGACTGGTTATCTCCCTGGTGCAGAGGGTCGTTTTGAAATGGTTGAAGACGAAAGTCTGGCCGATGCTGCGCGAGGCGTTTCGTCAGAAGGGCGACCTCAAGAACCGCGTGGCGGTCTCGATCGGGACGATGAAGAAATCACGCGACGAACTCAGCGTACTGGGCGGCATTGATCCCTCGAACATCAGCTACAGCAGGATTCGTCCGGTGTTCCTGCGGGCCAGGGGCCGGTTCGCGGCCACGCATTACCTCGACAAAGACCTCAAACGCGCCAAGCGACAGGACCTGATCGACAAGATGGATGTGGCGCGGAAGGATCTGGCGCAGGTGATCAAGCGCGTCCGGTTCCAGTTCATGCTCGACAACGAGGACCGGCGGGACACGATGATTGACGAGGGCGATGTCATCATCGGCCTGATCGTTACGGTCAAGGCCATCCTCGACCGCATGACGCACAAAGGGGACCTGGGCGTCAGCCTCCAGAGGCCCTGGTCGTTTACGATGAGCCGCGTCATGCTGGACCCGAGGCTGGTCTACAAAAGGGGGCCCTTGGTGGGGAAACCGTATGAACATGACAGCGTCGCCCGGATCGAGATTGGCAAACAGGTGCGCTACAGTCATTTCGTCGCGCGGAAGTCGCCGAAGGGCCGGCCGCCGGAGTACAAAGCACAGTTCTGCGGTCTGGTCAACGGAAAGCACACTGTCACCGGGACGCTTGCGACCGCCGACGGACTCCTGGAGGACTTCACGTTCGAGATCGAGGTGAAGGCGCCCGAGAGATTTCGCATACTGCCGTCGAGAAATCTGAAGACCCTCAAGGAACGCCGCGCCAAGTGGGCCGGCGCCAATGAGGCCGAGAAGAAACGATTGGCCTCTTACTACTGCAGGGCGATCGTCCAGTACGCCCAGTCTCTTCTCGACTACGGGGCCGCCAAGCCCGCCGGGATCTACTCGCTGCTCAATGAATGCAAAGCGCCGGCCAACGTGATGCACGCCGACAAGAGCAGGACCGCGCCGCGGAAGCGCATCACTTACCTGAAGGCGCGGGCCACCCTCCTTTTCTTCCTCGGGGACAAACGCGCCTACGTGGATGCAAAGGACTGTGCGGCCCAGATCGACTCGATAGTAGACGCGCATGAGTCCTCGGACGGGGCGGCGGCGCAGATCTACTTCACCGCCGGGCGACTGGCGCTAGGCTCGGGCAACAAGGCCGCCGAAGGAAAGGAATACGAGAGGAAAAGTCTCACGATCACATGGCGGAGCAAAGGCGGCGTGCCCGCCGACGCGGGTTGGCGCGACGCCAGCTTGTGGTACTTCCCCAAGCCGATCGCCGTGCCGGCATCAATGGTCTATTACGGGGAGTTCGAAACCGACACCTCGTCATCCGCCAAGCCGGACGGTTCGACGTCCAGACCGGCCGGGCTCGCCCCGCGATAGGCGCCGGTGACGCCGTCGGCCGGACAAGGAGAACGTTATGAAGATTCTGTCCGTGTGCCTTGCGTGTCTGATGTCCGTCTCATCACTTCCCGCCTACCTCCTCGCCGCGGATCAGGCACGCTCAGGAGGGTGCACGAGGCCACGCCTCTTAGGCACGATGGACCGAGTTATGTACAAGTTGTGTACAGGCTAGTCTGAGGACAGTGGATGACTCAGTGGTGGAGCCAGTCCGCAAGCAGTGTTTAAGTCTTGATGTGGTCTTGTATTAATCCTTGTTTTTAGGTGGGTTTGAATCAGGATTCCGGGGCTTCCCAAGCTGAACCCTCGCGGATTGCCCCAGGCGCCCGTCAAACGGAATCCCTTCAGTCGCCTCGACGCCAAAAGGCGACAGTTGTCGCCCCCTAGGGGACACGAGATGTTGTTTTCGGGCGCCTGAACGCCAGATTCAGCTTGCTCAACGCGCCGCATTGGATACAATCGCTGTGGAAGCCCCGCGACAGTCGCGGGCGCAACACTATCCGGGATAATCTCGGATTACAAAGGAGACTCTCATGAGTACACGCCGCGGTTTTCTACAAGGTATAGGCGCAGTCAGCGGACTGGCAATTCTTAATCCTCTGCTGGCTGGAGCCCAGGTTCCCGCCAGACCCGCCAAGGCCAAATATATGGGCGATTTCGCCGCGCCGAAACTGCCTACGGTAAAATGCGTATTCATCGGGGTCGGGGCCCGCGGAAGCGGACACTGCAATGATATAGGCAAGATTCCGGGCACGAAGATTGTAGGAGTCTGCGATCTGTACCAGGACCTGGCCGAACGCGCCGTCAAGGGCGCCAAGGCCAAAGGACACGCCGACGCCAAGGCGTATTTTGGCGGGCCCAAAGAATACCTCAAGATGCTCAAAGAGACGAAACCCGACGCGGTGTTCATCGCTACGAACTGGAATGCTCACGCCGAGCACTGCATCGAGTCCATGAAGGCCGGAGCCCACGCCTTCTGCGAAGTGCCCATCGCAGTGACCATAGAAGAAATGTGGAAGATCGTAGACACCTCCGAATCCACCGCCAAGCACTGCATGATGATGGAGAACGTTAACTACGGCGCCGCGGAACTGCTCTTCCTGAACATGTGCAGGAAAGGTCTGCTGGGCCAGCTGCTTCACGGCGAGGCCGCGTACATTCACTCCCTGCGCGGGCAGATGAACTCTGTAAAGCGCGGTACGGGAAGTTGGCGCACATATCATTACGCCAAACGCAACGGGAATCTCTATCCCACCCATGGACTCGGACCGGTGGCGCAGTACATGAATCTTGCGCGCGGCGAGGATACGTTCGCCTCCATCGTATCCTACTCGACACCCGCACTCGGGCGCAGCCTTTACGCCAAGAAGAAATTCCCCGCAGACCACAAGTGGAACAAGCTCGACTTCAAGGGCGGCGATCTGAACACCTCGATCATAAAGACCAGTCTCGGTCGGACAATCATGGTCCAGTGGGACGAAACCACGCCGCGCCCGTACAGCCGTCACAATCTGATAGTGGGAACAAAGGGCGCGCTGACCGGCTTCCCCAACAGGATCGCGGTCGAAGGGCTCGGAAACGCCCACCGCTGGGCCGAGGGCAAGGACTTCACTGCAAAGACAAAGGAGTTCGCTCACCCGCTCATCAAAAGACTTAAAGCCAAGGTCGATGCAATGGGCCTCAAAGGCCACGGCGGCATGGATGGAATGATGAGAATGCGGATCATTGAGTGCCTCCAGGAAGGAATCCCGCTTGACCAGAACGTCTACGAAGGATGCTTCTGGTCGGCGGTCGGTCCTCTGAGCGAGAAGTCAGTCGCCACCGGCGGGGCCCCGCAGGCGTTCCCTGATTTTACGCGCGGCGAATGGAAGAACACCAAGCCGCTGTCAGTAGATATCTGATGGAAAGAACCTCAGATAGACGCCGGTAGTTTTTACCGCTGGCTTCACATTCAGATTATGTTCGGGGAATTGGCGGACCAGGAGATCGCCCGCAATCTTTTTGCGCCTTTGGGTTGCGAGCTCACGGCGGGTCCCCGGGACCAATCGACTTGCAGGATGGAATCTACAGAGAGCAATTGACGCTGTCTAATCCCGAAACAAAGTTGGGCACAAATGAAAGGGAGGGATATAATTTAGAGTTGTGGTCTCGTACAAATCACAAGTTCGTCATGACTCACTTTGTTGCAGGTGAGAAGATGATCAAGGAGAAGACCACGAGTAAGCCAAAGGCGAAAGTTAAATCTGAAGCCAGGCGGACGAAGGCCTCGGCGAGGGCTAAGTCCGCCCGGGGGATGCCCGCCGACGATGGGATGGCGTTCATTGTGGTGATCCATCCTGGCCCTGCCCACATCAGCGCGCTTCGGTGGGATAACGGAAGCAGAAAGCACGGGGAGTTTGCTGACGATCATCACCATCGATTGGGAGCCGCCGCATGAGCGACAAGCATGACAGCTCCCAAGAGTCCAGTGACCTGCGCAACGCACAACAAGAACTTCTCGCGTCGCGAGACAAGTGCTCGGATCTCTACGATTCCGCTCTCGTGGGTTACGTGACGGTCGACGACAATGGGATTATCGTTGAAGCAAACCTGACCTTGGCGGCCTTGCTCGGTCTTGAACGGCGGGCTCTGATGCAGACGCCTTTGTTTGCGATCGTAGTTGACGAGGATCAGGACACCTGCCGCCAGTATCACCGCGAGTTGCTCAAGACCAGAAACCGACACGTGTGCGAACTGCGGCTGCGGCGGGGGGATGAGTCTCGATTCTGGGTTCACATGGATGGTGTCGCCGAAGATGTTTCCGACGACGGCGGCGCTCATGTCCGGCTGGTTGTAACCGACATAACGGGGCAAAAACAGGCCGAGGACACATTGCGGCTGGCCAAGGAACGCTTCGAACAGATGGCCGAGCACGGGCGGGAGTGGATATGGGAAGTTGACGCTGACGGTTTGTACACTTATGCAAGCCCTGTGGTGGAGAAGATACTCGGATATAGTCCGGACGAAATTGTGGGGAAGAAGCATTTTTATGACCTGTTTCATCCCGAGCAACGGCAAGAGATGAAGACTGCGGCGTTCGAGGTGTTCGCCCGAAGAGAGTCCTTCCGCGGATTTGTGAACCGGAACTCGCATAAGAACGGTCAGGCGGTCTGGTTGTCCACAAGCGGGGTTCCCCTGCTCGACGAAGACGGGGACCTCGCAGGATACCGAGGCGCCGATACGGACATTACCGAGCAAAAGCAGGCCGAGGAAGCGTTGAAGAACAGTCATAATCTGATGCGCACCATGCTGGAAGGGATATCTGATCCCATCTTTCTGAAGGATCTTGAGGGTCGTTACATCCTGTTGAATACCGCAACGGCCAGGGGGCTGGGCAGGTCGTCGGTCGACGAAGTCATTGGCACGGACGACACGGCGCACATTCCCGCCCGCCAGGCGCGAGATATTCAGGACACAGACCGCCGGGTCATGGCGTCAGGAGAATCCGAGGACTTGCTGGAAACAATCGAAGTGGCGGGAAATGAACGCTCATACCGGACAACCAAGTTTCCCTATCACGATGAGGAGGGCAACGTGCTCGGGGTCATCGGAATCGCCCGCGACATCACCGAGCAAAAGCAGGCCGAGGAGGCGTTGCGAGCGAGCGAAAAGAACTTCCGGACGGTCTTTGAACAAGCGGGCGACTATATCCTCGTTCTCGAACCTAAGCCCGACGGTTCCCCCGTTATCATCGACGCCAACCAAGCCGCTATCGAAAAGCACGGATACACACGCGACGAGCTAATAGGTACGCCCATTTCCCGCCTGGTCGACGAAGCGAACGCGAAACGCAGCGCCGAGAGGGTAAAAAGGCTGACCGCCGGCGAGCACCTGGTGTTCGAGTCGATTCACATCCGGAAGGACGGAACTGCCTTTCCCGTTGAGGTCTCCGCCAAGTGTCTTGATGTCGGCGAAGGTCGGCCTCTCATCATGTCCATCGAGCGCGATATCACCGAGCGAAAACAGGCGACCGACGCGTTGGAATACCGGCTGGAATTCGAGCGAATCGTCAGCGAGATTTCTTCAGAATTCGTGCGATGTGGGATCGACAAGGTCGATGACGTGATACTGCGCGGGCTGCAGAATATCGGTGAATTCACGGATGCGGGGCGTGCTTACGTCTTCCTTCTTCGGGATGACGGCGTGTTGATAGACAATACGCATGAATGGTGCGCCGAGGGTGTTGAACCTCAGATCGGGAACCTCGAGGGCATCGCAATGGATGAGGAACTGCCATGGTTTGCTGAGCAAATCAGGGAGCATGAAGTGTTCCACGCGCCCGACGTGGGGGCCTTGCCGGCCGAAGCCAAACTGGAAAAGGCGCATTTCGAGGAACAGGATATCCAATCTCTCATCGTCACGCCCATGATCCATGAGGCGGACCTTGTCGGTTTTCTCGGTTTCGATTCGGTCGGAGAGAAGAGAATATGGTCCCAGGACACCCGTAGCCTACTGCAATTTGTCGGTCAGATATTCACCAATGCGCTGCGGCGCAAGTGGGCCGAACAGAGCCTTCGGGAAACAGAGTCGGAGTTGAAGCATCTTGTTGCGGTTGTGCCCGGTGTCATTGCCACGGCAAACGCTCATACCGGTTATTTAACACACTGCAATCCGGCATTGAGCAAAATACTGGGATTCTCTTCTGAGGAATTGTTGGCCCGACCGTTTATCCAGTTCATTCATCCGGACGACCGCCAAAGAACTATCGATATAGTACAAGAGCAGCTTAAAGGTAGTCCGGTTGCTGGATTTGAGAACCGTTATCTTTGTAAGGACGGGTCCTACAAATGGTTGGAATGGAGGGCGACAGGGACTGATGAGCAAGGAGTAATATACGCCGCCGCCACCGACACTACCGAGCGAAAGAGCGCTGAAGTTGAACTCGCCAAGCACCGCGAGCATCTGGAGGAACTGGTCCGGGACCGGACGGCTGTAATTGAGGCCCAGCGCAAGCAGGTGCTCGAGGCCAGCAGACTGAAATCGGAGTTCCTGGCCACCATGAGCCACGAGCTGCGCACTCCGTTGAACAGCATTCTTGCTTTGTCGGAGTTGATGCTGTCCAGCGGTACCGGCCGGGATCCCGGGAAAGAGTCAGAGTTCCTTACTGTTATAGAGCGTAACGGTCGACAGTTGCTGGACCTGATTAACGACATCCTGAACCTGTCCAGTATCGAAGCCGGACAGACCAGAATAGCCTGCCGAGAATTTGAACCTCGCGCCGTACTGGCCGATACATTGGAGATTATTCGTCCCCTGGCCCAAGCCAAGGGGTTGAGTATTGAAACTCGAATCGCCGATGTTGCGACGATGTGCTCGGACAGAGATCGCCTCAGGCAGATCCTGCTCAATCTGCTCAGCAATGCGGTGAAGTTCACCGAAAGCGGACAAGTCACTGTGGTTGTGTCCGAATCGACGGATAGCGTTTCCTTTGAGGTGACCGATACGGGAATAGGAATATCGCCCGATATCCTGCCCGACATATTCGATCACTTCAGGCAGGCCGACGGTTCCAGCACGCGCGCCTACGGAGGAACGGGGTTGGGTTTGGCTATCGCCCAGAAGCTCGCCGTGTTGCTCGGTGGGGAAATCACTGTACGCAGTGAAGTAGGAGTTGGGAGCACATTTGCCCTTGTACTCCCGGCGCGGATCGCTGAGGCGCCGGATGCAGCAGACCGGGAATCCATCAAGGGCATACCGGATGAAACGAAAGGCGCATCGGTTGAAGGTCAACCGACGGGCGTTATCCTTATCGTGGAGGACAATGCGGACAACCTTCTGGCGACCCGGGCGACTCTGGAACAAATCGGATATGCCTGCCGGACTGCGACAGACGGAAGGGGGGCGGTGGCGGCGGTTCGTGCGGACCGACCGGCGCTTGTTCTTATGGATATCCAGTTGCCCGAAATGGACGGTCTGGAGGCGACCAGGCGGATCAAGGCGGATGAAGCCCTCAGAGACATTCCCGTGATCGCCCTAACAGCCAAAGCAATGACGGGCGACCGTGAGGAGATTCTAGCCGCGGGATGCGATGACTACATGTCCAAGCCAATTAGCGTCGCTGACCTGGAGAGCATGCTTGCAAAATGGCTGGGGTGACGAGCGTTTGGAACGGGCGTCGCCAGGCGGGTCTCGCCCGAAGCTCACGCCGTCGTGAAAACCGGGCGAAACGTCATCGCGGTGCATTGCAACAATATAATGGCCGGTAAGCACATTGACGTCGGGCTCGGTGATATTACGCATACGCCGACTGGCGATTTGCGAATTGTGTTGAGGCCGACGACAGCTATGCCCAAATTGACCAGCCACCATAAAAGTCCGACTTCAACGTACGCCCGGCAAGGGGATAATGACCCTCCACGCAGTAACCCTCGCACCGGTGAAGTAAGGCTGTTTCGGCGGCAGTCCTACTGATTCTGCAGAACCTGGATCATTGCCGCTATATTCTCGGGTTTTGCATCGGCGGGGATGGCGTGTGCGGGGGAGGCTATTAGTCCGCCTGTTGAACCTACTTCGTCCAGGAGGCGGTGAGTTTCGTCTCGGACCTGTGAAACTGTACCAAACGGGAGGGTCTTCTGCGTGCTGATTCCTCCGTAGAAACTCAGACGGTCGCCGAACTGCTTCTTCATCTCGAATACGTCCATCGCCTCCGGCTGGAACGGATTGAACACGTCGAGGCCGCATTCTATCAGTTCATCAAACAGTTCCTGCACGGCGCCGCAGCAGTGGATGAAGACGTATTTTCCGCGTGCCTTTGCGGCTTGGTAGAGTTGGGTGATGCGCGGTTTGATGAACTCGCGCCACAGGTGCGGGCCCATCATCAATCCGCCCTGATGCCCCCAATCGTCACCGAACAGAATCGCGTCGATGCTCCACCTGCAGACGTTCTCGATTATCGCCAGATAGTATTCCGTCAGGCGGTCCAGCAGCGTGTGGACGAACCGCGGGTCATCGATCATCGCCGTAAGGAGATTCTCCATGCCCGCCAGCGACCAGGCGCGTTCGAACAGGTTGTAGCTGAGTTTCGCCACCGCCAGCGTATCGCCGAACTCGTTTCCTGCGGCTTCGAAGTCCGCATACAGCGATGGATCGCCTGGGTCGGGAAACTCAAAGTCGCCAAGAGTTCCAGGTGCGATCAGAGTGCTGACCACCACGCCGATGTCCGTATCGATGCTGCGGTCCCACTCTACTCCGAACTCATCCCGCCAGACGCCAGGGCGGACTTCAGCGATCCGTCTGGCCCGGTGCATCGACAGACAGTTGCCGAGCCTCACTTCGAACCCCGGGTCTCCATAGAAGCCCGCCATCTTGTCGCGGGCCGGCCCGGTGAAGCGAATATGGTAGGGGACGGTGTCTATCGGGCGCCGCTCGATTGCGTCTATTGTTCGCTGTCGGATGCTCATGATTACAGTTTCGCCAGGTCCTCGTACACATCGACCAGCGCATGGTAGGATTTCTCAAATATCGGTTTGATCCTGTCGTAGGCCGCCGCCGCTGCAGCGTCGGGTTCGTGAGTGCTGTCTACGCTTACGAATCGGTCGATCACGTCGAAGCTCTCAAACACGCCTGACGCTACTCCGGCGGTGACCGCAGCGCCCATCGAGGTCGCCTCTTCGAGCACGTTCAGCTTCCGGATGCGACAGTTGTAGACGTCGGCCATCATTTGTCGCCAGACCGCGCCCTTAGCCCCGCCGCCGATGACGGTGACGCTGTCAAACGGGACGTGCGCCCGGAAGATGTCTGCAATTATGCAAAGATTATATGTCACGCCTTCGAGGACTGCGCGCAACATGTCGGCGCGTTTGTGTCCCAGCGTCAAACCGATGAATGCTCCGCGGGCGTTGTGGTTCCATCGCGGCGTGCGTTCGCCCATGAGGTACGGCAGGAAGATAAGCCCATTTGCTCCCGGCGGCGAGTCGGCGATCTTTGCGTCGATCAGTTCGTAGGGGCTTACGCCTTGTGCTTCGGCGGCGGCGACTTCAGCCAGGCATATCTCGTTCTTGAGCCATTGATACGAAGAACCGGCTGTTTGCATGGTTCCGGCCGGGTGGAGGTATCCGGGCACGACGTGAGCCCAGTTCATCGTTCGCATCTGCTCATCGACGATTGGTTTCTCCGACGCCAACGCGATCCATGACGACGAGCCGACATACCCGTACGCCATTCCCGCCCGAACGCACCCGACGCCCACCGCGGCGCAGCTGCCGTCTCCGCCTCCGATCGCCACCGGCGTGCCTTCAAGCAGCCCGGTTGCTTGTGCTGCTTCTGCGGTGATCTTGCCCAGTATGTCCGTGGATGGGCGGGCCTCGGGCAGCAGGGCGGGATTCACGCCTGCCGCTTGAATAATCGTATCGGACCATTTGAAGCTGTTCAGGTCGAAGGCGTTTGTGCCCGAGGCGTCGGAGTAGTCGGTGGCGATTTGCCCGGTGAGTTTGAAGTTGATGTAGTCCTTCGCGTTTAGCATGTGCGCCGTTGCGGCGTAGGTGTCGGGCTCGTTGGCTTTGAGCCACATCAGCTTCTCGATCGAATACGAAGCGCTGATGCGGTGTCCTACGATCCCGTAGAATGCTTCGGCGCCGATTTCCGCGGTGAGACGATCCGCTTCCGCGACTGCACGCTGATCGCAGTAGATCATCGACGGGCGAAGCGGCCTGCCGTCTG
This sequence comes from Phycisphaerae bacterium, assembly GCA_030745875.1. Lineage (GTDB taxonomy): Bacteria > Planctomycetota > Phycisphaerae > SM23-33 > SM23-33 > BS750m-G57. Next base: position 93,301 of record JASLNT010000022.1, on the reverse strand, counting down.
CGGCGACCGGAAGACATCCCATCATCTGCCCGCTGAGCGCCACGGCGGCTAGGTCGCCCGGATCGATTTCGGCCAGCAGGGCCTTGGACGATTCGCACACCGCATCCCACCAGTCGGCGGGGTTTTGCTCAGCCCAGTTATTGTTGAAGAAGTTGGTGTCGTAGGCGCTGGTTTGGGAGGCGACCATCCGTCCGTTGGTGTCGAACAGGGTGGCCTTGTTTCCGGACGTTCCGATATCATGGGCCAGCAGGTATTGCGGCATGGGGGGCTCCTTCATTTGCCGTCTGCGCTTGCGGGATCTGCGATGGTTAGTTTCTTGCCGAGCGACCGGGCCAGGTCGGGCAGGTCGTATACTTCCAGGGCTCCGTGGACAACGTTTATCAGTTGCCTCTTGACGATGCGTTTCCGCACGACGTCCGACCATGAGGAAAGCACACCGGAGAGTTTGACCGAAGCGAACTGGTCGGGCTCGATCGTTGCGGCGTGCAGCGCCGGAACGCCCACGTGCCCGACTGCGATCATGTCAACCGAGGCGGTCTTCTCGCGTTTCGCCAGCCATCGGGCGCATGTGAGCACATCCTCTGCGCGCATGCCGACGAACGATCGGCCTAGCAGATACGCAGTGAAGAAATCCTGCCAGTCCGCACCGAAATGCGACGCGAATTTCCTTTGTCGCTTCTGGGCGGTTTCGCCGATCCCTCGCAGGTCTGCGGCGAGAACTACACGTCCGCCGGCGACGAGTTCGTTAATCGCCCTGCCTGCATTGGCGGTCTTACCGCCTTCGTGGAGATAGACCACCGGCTTGGATCCGGTCTTCTTGTTCGGTGTCAGCAGCAATGCGGGCAGATAGACGCCCGCCTCAGGTTTGATGATGAGTTTCTCGATACTGCAGTTGCCCCGTTTGATTACGCCCGCCCGTGTGACGACCGGAATCGGTAATTTGTTCAGGCGGCGGATGCCCGCAAGCCTAGCCGCCCGTTTGAGCGTTTCGGCCCGTCGCTTGGGCGCCCAGAGTTCCCGTCGCTCCTTCGCCAGCACCGCCGCACGGTCATCGTTGATGTCGTATACCGAGCGGGCTCCGTCGATCGCCATGACCTGCCCCTTCGGCGTGCATAGGAATTCCGTTTTTGTCAGAACTTTCAGGTCGTCCGGTTCGGTGATCGGTTTGTTTCTCCCGTCAAGCCATCGCATCATCCATCGCACCATAGCCACCCGCAACTGCATGTGGAAACCGTGAGTGTTGTCCGTCTCGGCGAGGTCCACTCGCTGGGAATAGCCCAGGCGCGTGTAGAGTCGCTTGGCGTAGCGGAAGGTGCCCCACGTTCCGTCGATGTCGAAGAAATCTCTCGATGCGCAGCATATGAGCGTCGGTTTCGGCGCTCGGATCAGGATGTAGTCGGCTTCCAGCATTCCGAATGCGATCTGTCCGAAGACGTTCTGTTCGGCGTCGCCCGGGCCAATCGTTTGCAGGAGGCGTTCAAAGCTCGTCAGATAGCAACCCGGAGCCGCACAGGATATGCGATCGTCCAGCGCCATCAGATACGATGTCTGCGTCCCGCCGCCGCTGTTGCCCGTGCAGCCTATACGCTTGGGATCGACTTCCGGGCGCGACTGAAGATAGTCGATTGCGCGCATCCCGTCCCATACTTCGAACCATGCGGTGTTTCGCCCGAGCAGGATGCTGCCCACGCCGAGCATCGTGTGAGCTTTTGTGCCCCACATCGGCGGGCGTCCCTTGCTGTCGAGCAGTTGCCCGCGCTCGCCCTGATCGATCGGATCGAACACGAGCGCGGCGATACCGTTCAGCGCTAGCAACGCTCCGGCCCGTTGATACATATCGTAACCCTTGCCCAGGGCGCTGTGCCCGCAGGGGACGATCACGCCGGGGTAGGGCGGTTTGTGCAGTTTTCGATCCGGCAGGAACAACAAGGCCGTCACGTAATGCCTGGGTTGGGATTCGAAAATGATCTTCTCGACGGAAAACCCCGAGCGTTGGACCTTGCCTGCGATCCTCGCGTTCAGGTCGGTTCGCTTCGGCAGGGCGCCGAGCTGTTTTGCGAAGGACGTTTTCAGGCGCGTCTGGTATGCGGCGACTTGCTGGGGAGTCTTGAGTTGTTCATATCGCTTTCTCCACGCTCCGCAGGCGACCTGGACCTCCTTGAGCAGGTGTCGCTTCATCATGTCCCCGGGCGGGCCGCCGTCGATTGTCTTCGGAAGGACAGTCAGGGAAACCGGTTCTCCAGCCGACATGACGCTCGCGGTTGCGACAAGGATCGCGATGATCCGGGCTGCTGGAATACGGAAATGACGCCGATGAGATAAAAGTGTCTGTGCGATCATACCGCCATTGTCGCCAAGCCGCCCGATTTCGCAATAGTCTGAAGAGAGTTCCGCTCTCTCTTTACGGTTGTGTTCCGAGTTGCGATCTGAAGAGGGTGTCGACTATGTTGCGGATGTACTGTTCGTTGGACAGTCCGTCGGTGGCTTCGGCGGGGAAGTCGAGCATTTCCTTGAAATGCTCGCCGAGTTCGGCAAACAGTTCTATCCTGCGGTCCGGGTCCAGGGAGTCTCTTCGCAACAACGCCTGCAGCGCGATTCGTGCTTCGGCGGGGGATACTCTCTGCCGGAGTCTGGCTTCGATGTGCGGATAGTGCGTAAACGAGTTGTATTTATCGCCTCCGACCACCCCCGCCAGATTGGGCAGAGAAGCCTCCACTGTGCGGACTACCACGGTTCCGGCGGCGATGTCGCCAAGGCGCTGGCTTCGCCTGCTGAGCACGCTGACGGATCCGCCGACTACGTAGAACAACGGCAGGCAGTCGACCGCTCGCAGGAGATTGCGCACCGCGATCTGGGCGAAGGTCAACTGCAGCCCGTGTTCGTCGACTACTCTGAGATTGAATATCCGCTTTCCGACGGTCTTTCCGTGGCAGTACCACTCCAGCACGATTCCATAACCGAACCACACAACGAAGCACATCACAAAGAAGAACATACCTGCGAAATCTCCGCTGATGAGACTGAAGCCGATGGTGGCGATGAAGACCATGATTATGATTCCGACAACGATCAGCGTATCTATCACCCACGCCATGAATCGGATAATCGGTCCGGCCAGAAGCATCGAGAATGTGAAACCCTCGGGCGTTCGGATAACCAGTTTGTCGAATCTCCGGGCACCCATCAGACGCCGACCTCCTCTGTTTGACTCGCCTTACGCCCGCACACGCCCAGCAGCGCAATCAGCAGCCCCAATTGAAGGACCCCAAAGGCGATTTTCAGAGAGTACGGAAGGACCGGTGCGTGATACTGCGAGAAGAACGCTTCGATGATCCCGGCCCAGACCAGCATGATCGCCGCGCCGAAAATCAACGTTACGACCGAAGGCATCACCTCTCTCATTCGCGCCTTAAGGCAGAAGCGCGTACCCCGCCCGATTATCGCCCCAGCCAACAGGAAGCCCGCCTGGGCGCCCACCAATATCGCCGGAATCTCAATCGATCCGTGAGGCAGCAGCCATCCTGTCAGGAATACGCCCTGCCCGTCTACTATGTAGTCAACGCAAATTACTCCGAGAATCACTCCATTGTAGAACAGCATGGTGAGCGTACCGATACCAAACGTGAACCCCAATGCGGCTGCGAGGATTGTTACTCGGATATTGTTCTGCATCAGGAACAGGGCGAACGTGTTCTTTGAACCTTCCAGACGGTCCTCCTGAGCTGCTTCTTCGGCGGCTACGCGGTCCGAGGGGCTCTGGTAGGCGTGCGAGAATATCGCCGGGATCATGGTCTCCTTGGATTCCGGAGTAACCACGAAGATTATCCCTCCGAATGCGACGCCCACCAGGGTCGCCGCGCACGCCAATACGAATGCTCCGACATGCTTGCGGAAGGTCCGCGGGAATGTTCCAAAGAACCACTTGAGCGGTGAGAACCGCGTGCGCTGGCGGTCCAGGGAGTGGATTGCTCCGTACGTTCGCGCTACGAGCGTTTCGAGATAGCGTGTGACCTCGGGATCGCTGGAGAACGTGTTGATTCTAGCCAGTGCGGCTGCGGCGCGTTCGAACAGGTAGTGCAGACGCTGGGCTCCCTGCAGGTCCAGCGACCAACCGGGCGCCTGCTCGATCATGGCGGTCATGGACTCCAGTTCGTCCCAGACGGGCCGTTCCTGGGCTATGAATCTTTCGAGGTCGATTATCACAGCAGTTGCCTGTGTTTGAGGTTTATGTATTGCGAGACAAGTCTCGGACAAAGACTCTCGTTGTCCACGAGGTTGAATCTGGCTCCGGAGTGCTGGAGGCCTTTCTGGAGTTCCTCCAGCTGTTGAAGCCGGAGATGTCCGCCGAGCCTGCTGTAGACATCGTCCACGGACGACACCTTCTCACCGCTGAAGAGTTCTCCGACGCCCCAGGGTCTGATCATGTTGACCACCACAAGATGCTGCTTGGCGATCAGGGGCAGGCAGTGTGCGAAGTTCTCGGCTACGATCGGATCGTCCAGACAGGTTAGGAACACCAGCAGGGCGCGACGCCTGAGCCGCATTCTGATGAATGCGAACAGCTCCGAGAAGTCGGGGGCGACCATTCTGGGCTGGAGGGCGTACATTGCGTCCCGGCAGGAGCGGTAGTGGCTTCGTCCGGTTCTGGCCCGGACGAAGTTGTCGACCCGGTCGGAGAAGCTCATCACGCCGAACCGGTCTCCCTGCTTGTCGGCGGCCATCCCGAGTATCATCGCCGCCGTCACGAAGCGTTCGAGCATTGTCGAAACCGCCGGGTCGTCGATGTCGGCGGCGGTTCGGTTCGGAGCGTCTGGCACGCGAGCGCTCAGGCGTGATGCGTCGATGATAACGTTGACTTCCTGCGTGCGTTCGATTCGTAGGACTTTTGTGATCGGGCGGGCGCGTTTGGCGGTGGCTTTCCAGTGTATTTCATCGTAACCGTCTCCGGCTACGTATTCTCGGAGGTTGTCGAACTCTCGTCCGCGTCCGACCTGTCGCTGGATGTGGGCCCCAGCGCCGCCTCTGTTCAGGAACACCGCCGATATCCGCTTTCGCTCCGACATCAAGTCGGGATGGACGCGTATCTCGGATTGGCAGGGCAGCGTGTTGCGTTTAATCCACAAGCCCAGAGGAGAGGCCATCGCGACGCAGCACTGTTGCAGATCGTACTTGCCCCTGACGGTCGGGAGGCAAGTGAACTCGACGGATATTCCGGACTCTGCGGGCAAGTCCACCCATCTGTCTCGTTCGGCGCACCCGACATGGCGGTCCGTTGGAATCGCCACGCGAATATGCAGCGCCCGGTCGGTTCGGTTAAACACCTGCAGGGCGAACTGTCCTTCCACGCCCTTGCTCAGGCGGGTGATGGCGGGAGCCTGGATTTCGACACCCGCAAGTCGATCTCCCACAGCCACCGCATCACCGACCGCCACGACCGCAATTAGGGTCGCAGCGCCCAACAGCACGACAACCATAGTCGGATCGGCAGCCGATATAAGCGCCGCCGGAACGAGCAGCAGTCCGGTTATCCAGATCAGAATGGATCGTGGTGCGATCATCTGGGTACGGCGACCTCCTGTAGAATGCTTCCGATTGATTCTGCGATTGTGTGGCCTTCGATTTCGTATTCCGGTCTGAGTATGAGTCGATGCCCCAACACCGCCGGAGCCAGCGTCTTGATATCGTCGGGCGATACGAAATCGCGTTCGGCGATTGCGGCGTGGGCTCGTCCGGCCTGCAGCAGGGCCTGGGTGGCGCGTGGGCTGGCTCCGACGAGCACCGTTTCGTGCGTCCTGGTCGCTCGAACGATATCCACCAGGTATTCGAGCAGTTCCTGGCGAACGGTGATGTTGTTCAGCGTGTGTCGAAACTCGGCGAGTTGGTCGGCCGCTATAACCGTTTCGACATGTCCGCCCGCGAGCCTCTGTTCGGGCGAGTCGTCCCCAAGCATTCTGGACGCCAGCATAAGTTCGTCTTCACGCCCGGGGCAGTCCATGCTGATTTTCAGCATGAAACGGTCCTTCTGTGCTTCGGGAAGCGGGTAGGTTCCTTCGTATTCGATCGGGTTTTGTGTGGCGAATACGGTGAAGTTTGCGTCCAGTTGCAGGGTTTGCCTGTCTATGGTTACGCAGCGCTCCTGCATTGCCTGGAGCAGGGCGGCTTGGGTCTTAGCCGGCGCCCGGTTGATCTCATCGGCCAGCAGGAAATCGGTGAAGATCGGACCTTTTACCAGATTGAACTCGTTGTTCTGGAAATTGAAGACATTTGTCCCTGTGATGTCCGAGGGCATGAGGTCCGGTGTGAACTGCACTCGGGCCGATTCGCAGCCCAGCACTTTGGCAAGCGTGCGAACCAGGAGTGTCTTCGCGATTCCCGGAACACCCTCGATCAGGGCGTGATTGTTCGTGAAAACCGCGATCAGGGCGCAGGTTATCACGTCGTCCTGCCCGATGATCACCTTCGCGATCTCCCGCCGCAGACGGATCATCACCTGCTTTAGTTCGTCGGTGCTGAATTCCATTTTATTATTTCCTTTCGGCCAGAATTTCGCAGATTGTCGTATATGTTCTCACCGGATCCTGCTGCCTGGTCGGCCGCTTGTTTTCAGCGGCGATGACCTTCCGGATTTTGTCCAGGGCGTCGCGTTGTTTTGGGCGGAGTGTCGAGTATGAAGCCGACCAGTGCTTCAGGCATTCGTTCAGGATTCTGGAAGTCGGTACGCACTTGCGCAACAGGCTGTGGAGTCCGGCGGCTGAACTCCTGCCCGATATTTCCCGTCCTCCGAATCGTTCGACGTGTTCGGGGTCTCGCGGGACTACGCTCACTCCGCTCTTCCAGATGTACAGACCGGCGATTACGAGCAGTACAAACAGCAGATTGGTCAGCCCATGGTCCCTAGCCAGCGAGGCGATGCCTTCAGCGTTGACGACGCCCAGATGCGTTTCGTCGAAGATGATACGTTGGTTACTCGCCAGCCACGCCAGCAGCTGCGAGTTGCGGTTGGTCCCAGCCATCGCCTCATTGCTCAGGAAATAGCTGTCCCCACACAATACAATGCTTCCTGAACCGACGGTTCTCTCGATGATCACCGCTCTCCCGTTCCGCCGGTAGATCACGCGCCAGTCATCCGAGAGCGCGTCGAAGTAGACCCTTCCGTGCCATTCGATCTCCGGCCAGCTTGAGCTGATCTTGGCTGAGCCCTTGGCGGTCACGCCGTGCAGCGCCTTCCAGGAACCTTTGTCTTCGCGGTTTACGGAGAATCCAAGAGCCTCACGGAATGAGTAAACATCGTCATCTTCATCGTCGGCGTCTTCATCATCCGTGTCTTCGTCGTCGGTATCCTCCTCGGTGAGATCTTCGTTGTCTTCGTCTTCCTCATACCGCTCGCCGAACACTTCTCTCAGCATGCCGAGATCGGCCGTTCCGGCCGAGGGCGTGAATGATATCACCACTCGTCCGCCGTTCCAGACGAACTTGTGGATCGCTCGGTCCGGCCGATCCGCACCGCCGGCCGGTCTGGTGGTGCTTATCTCCAGGTCGTCGGGCATCCAGAAGCTGTCAACGCCAAGGTAGAACAACGTTCCTACATTTGAATCGGCGAGTTTTTTCAGAGGTTTGAAGTTGCGGCGGACCGTGACGCCGGGCAGTTGATCGAGGCCTTCGTACAGCGCCCTGGCTCCGAGCGGGTCGCTTCTGAGCGTCGAGTAGGGTTGGTACATGTCTCCGGGCTCGAATCGAAGCACCCAGAGTCTGACCATACCAAAGCCAAACCCAACCACCGCCGCCAGAGCGGCGAATCTCAGAATTAGATGACCCTTACGCATCTGCGACCATTTGTCCGATTGTTCTCTGGTTGTCGATGAATGTGTTTATTATCTGTTCGGTGGCTTGTCGCGTTCCGTACCAAACGGCTTCGAAGACGCTGACATTCCGCCCGAATGCGTCCAGCAGTTGGGGCATGGAGTGGCAGCGTCTGGCGAGTTCTCGTTGATAGTCCAGGTTTGACTTGAACTTGGCGATGGAGATTCTGCTCTTGTCGGCCAGCATCGCCAACGACGCCAGGTACATTGCCCTCAGCGCCAGTCGGGCGTTCCCTTCGGCCATTAACCGCCGGGCCAGATCGATCCATCCGCTCTCCGGCAGGTCGTCGGCGGTTACGTTATCATCCTCCAGATCGATCGGAGGCAGATCCACTGTCGGCGCGATAATCTCTCTGCTTTGAGACAGCTTGAGTTTCTTCCAGAACACCACGATCAACAGGATTACGACCCCCGCCAGCGAAGCATAAACGAGATACCGCAGCAGGCCGACCCATTGGGATTCACCGCGAAGCGCCCGCCCTTTGCTCTCGCCGCCTCCGTAGTTGTCAACCCCCGTCGGATCGCCGTCCTTATCCGGACTGGGGAAAAGGAAGTCCCATATCTTCTTGAGCATGTCCCACACCCAGTTCAGCGCGCCCTTTATCCACCCCCAGACCGTGTCGAGCATCTTCGAGGCCAAGGACTTGTCTTCACTGGTTTCTTCCGGAGCCTGCGGGCGGCGCCAGTCGTAGCGTCTGCGGGAAATGACATCGTCGAGTGAATTGTCCAGATCCTCCGGAGATATCTGCGTGTTCGCCTGCGGTGAGACCGACTGGGCGATCGTCGGCGGGGCGGTTTGGGCTCGGGCTTCTCCCGCGGACCCGATCAGCACTAGACAAATCACCAGGCAGCCCGCGGCGATCAACGCTCTTAATTCGCTGCGAAGGTCCTGCCCGGTCTGCAGCGACTGTCCGTAGAAGCACCTTAGCGTGTAGAACGCTTTGCACAGCGGGTCCAGGCAGAGATATCCCAACGCGAACACGATCGTCAGGAATGTGGTGTTCAGTACGGAGAAGCCTCCGCGCGTGAGGGTGGTGTCGATATCGAAGAACGCCTTGCCCAGGTACGCGGATGTGGTGATTGCGTGTCCGATGTTGAACAACACGAACATCGCAAAAACGAACAGTATTATCAGGCCCGCGACATTCTGCCCGGGCCATGTCTTGGCCTGGCGCCAGGCGGCGGTAAGCGGTTTGGGTCCGGGGCGATCGGTTCTACCGTCTCCGTATACGCAGGCGTTCTGGAAGAATCCATAAGCCCACGGAAACGGAAGGACCATTATCGCGGCTAGCGGAAGCAGGATCAGCCCCCAGGGTTGGATTGCAGCTTGCATAGCGATAATGCGACATATGCGTCCAGGACCCCAGCCGGCGGGAGCCTCACCGCACAATTCCTCCATGAGCCGCCCTGCGAACACCGCGTGCCAGCACTTCATCCAGATAAAGGCCGCCGCCACGCCTCCAGCGCCCTGGACGAGAGTTTCAGAAGCTCGCCCGCTTTGCGTCACGTCGATCAGAAAGTACAGCAGCACCAGCACGAAAGGCAGCGTACCGATGTAATAGCATCCAAGCGTACCGGCCCGACTGCGACGGAGCAGGCCCACTGCTTCTTCCAGCAGACCAAAGGCTCCTCCGGCGGGTTGTTGTCGGTCGCGTTTCGCCATTTTATTAATACTTGTTGATTACCACATTATCCCTTCGTGGAATTCGTGCGGGAGACCGAGGAAGAATCGTCCCATATAGTAGTACGCCATCCACGCCACCAGCATTCCCACAATCGCCGCAGCATACGGAGCCAGCATTCGCGGCGACCAGCGTTTCGAATCAGCCCCGGACGTCATTGTCGCAAGGCAATCTGCGCAAATCACTCGTCCGGCGTGCTCGGTGACGCATTCTCTGCAGAAGAACCGTCCGCATTCAGGGCAACGGGCGGCCGCTTCCCTGTCGGCGTGGTTGTCGCATCGCCTGTGGGCCAGACTCGGGCCCTCGCCCTGAGACGAAACAAGCTGTTGAAGTTCATCCTGCAATGGTTCTTAGACCTCCGGTCTTTCGACCGCTCGGGCCTGCACGGTTGTCGCCATTCGTCTGAGTCTGCGACGCTCCTGGAACGCCGTCAGCAGATGTCGCCCCACGAAGAACAGGGCTAGCGAGCAGACCATGGAGAACAAGTATATGAAGAAACGCAACATGCTCGCCGTCGAGGGTGTGGACGGATCTTCGGTCATGATCTCTTCGAACCTGTATCTGACAGATTCCTCTAGTCCGACTACTCCGGCGATAACAAACAGCACCGTCGTTAGCAACACCTGTCCGAACGCCAACCACACCACTGTTCGCAATCCATTGGGTATATTCGTCCCCGACTGTTTAGCCGCCGCCGAAATCGCCATCGCAAACTGCAACGCCAGCAATATCGCAATCAACCATCCGATAGCTTCGAATTCCCGCAGCATCTGTAAGCCGAAGACGATAGCAACCAGGAGCAGCACAATGAAAAGTATATTGTGCACTCGCCCGTTGTAATGGCGTTTTGGTCCCGCAGGCAGATCGCCCGGCTGGGTGCGCGTCGTGACCGGCATCAATGGGGCTTGTTCTATGATCTCTTCGTCGCTTACTTCTCCCTGGACTGCAGTGACGAGCGGCCTGACGGTCTGGAGGAACAACGCCGCCTTGTCCAGGCGGTTGAAGCACGCTAATTTCCGGGCGCTTACGGCGGTGTAGATGTGGCAGGAGCATGTCGGGCCCTGGATTACGTTCATGATAAGCGGCAGGGCGAATATTCCCAACCAGATCAGGCTCACCAGCGGGAAGTCGTTCAGCATACCTCCAAAGGCTATCAGCCCCGTTCCCACCCCAAGCAGGATGTTCCAGACAAGGCCCGTTTGCGTTCGACAGATTGTGATCGCCTGAATGTCGGCGAAGTAGAAACGGTTGTATCGCTCGAACCATAACATCCGCGAAGCCAGGAGGACATGGTCGTCGCCCAACCACGCCGTGGAGCGATCGAACCATCTCAGGAGCGTTCCCACGAGGGTTGAAGGCATGCGACGGTATGTTTCGGTGCTTTCAGCCATCATTTGCCGCCCAGGCCTTCAGTCCAGGAGATCTCCGAAGATAATCGCATACAATAACCATATCTCCAGCAGTGCGATAACCATCGCCAATATCCACCGCCACCGCAGCGCGCCTCGCTGCGGGATGCTGATTGGGGAGGTCCAGTGCTTTATCGCCAGGAAGATGGCGAACAACTGCGTAAAGAGCGTCGGAATAACCGCCAGGAACAGCGCTAGTTTGTCGTATAGTACGCGTTCTGCGTCCAGCGCGTCCGCCGACTTGTAGTGGGCTCCGTTTTCGATGCATCGCGGACACAGTGTCTTTCCCCCGAAGTCAACATCGCACAGAGCGCAGAGGAACCGCCCGCAATTGTCGCACGGAACCGACGCCTGCTTGTTGGGATGGTAGAAGCAACTTGCCTGATCGGACACAAGTAGACGCTGCCCGGCCCCCCCGTTGGACGGTCCTGAAACTAAAGACGCAAAAGCAGCCACGATGGTTTGCGAACCGCATCCCGGGCACGCCATCGACGGTTTGTTGAACCTCTCGGCGTGAATCTGGTGATTGCATCTTGGACAGGATATCGCCAAAGTTCTCTTTTGCTCCGTTACCGCGCGTGAACTACCCGGGTGTTACAGATGAAGTCGTGAAGCCCGCATTTCTGCCTGGTGAGGCCCGCCATATAGAACGGGAAGAAGCACGCCAGGCTTACGGCCACGCTGATAATGGTCAACAGCAGCCAGAAACCGGACGAATTGACGTTCCTTCGTCCGGCCAGGACGCCAAGACCCAGCGACACCAGAATGACTACTATGACTATCAGAATGTATATGATCACGAAATTCAGTATCTCCGCCCAGCCCCTGGCGAAAGCCCGCAGGTAACTGATCGAATTACCCCTGGATACGATCACTTTCAATCCGCAGGCCATCTTTCCGGGCGTCGCCCCGAATTTGCCCAGGAACCATGTCACATACCACAGGAAGATCGCCAGTTGCACCAGCAGGATAGTAAACTGCAGCAGGAGTATTGCCGCGATATTCATCGTCGGACGTATGGGCAGCCTGTCTACTATGACTCCGATTATCACAAAAACCACAATCAGAATCAGCGTGTCCAGAATCGCGGCGCCGAAACGAATCCAGAATCCCGCGAAGCGACGCTGATTCAGGTTCGCCGGGTCCTGCGGAGAGAAACCGCCCTCGCGAACTCGCTGGTAGAATGCATCCTTGCACTCGGAGCATACCCAGAGCCCCTGGTACTGGACCATGTCTTCATTGGAGGCCTGTCTGCGACATTGGGAGCACCAGGCCAGTATCGGCGGCGCGGCGCCCGGTTCGGCGCTGGTCGGCCCGGCCAGGAGTTGGTATTGAACCCAGTCATCCAGCCCGTCGCGCCATACCAGCGTAACTCCCGTAATTCGACCCTGAGACACCAGTTGATCGAAAGCCTCCTGGTCGAACGGACCAAATCGCTCACCGCCCACTGCATAGTACCAATCCACTCTTGCACCTTTCCCGGGAAAGCTGACACGCTGTTACGTCACCCGATATGATGGAAGTTTAGACCAATCAGGAGATAATGTCAATATAGCGGGCCGAAGGCGGATATGTGCAAATCAGGGCGCAGAAGACATGCAAAAAAGGAAAACCGCTGCGGAGAGATTTGCTGCTGTCGGCAGGGGCCTCCCCGCAACGGTTACAAATCTACGAAGCCTTAAGGGCTTATTATTCTTCAGCTTCCGGGCGTTTGCGTTCCCCGGCCTCTCGGCCTTCACCACCACGCCTGAGACGTCTGACGCCTTCTTCGCCTTCACCACCACCGCGTCTGGGGGGACGTTTTCGGCCTTGCTGACCTTCTCCGGCGCCGCGTCTGGGGGGGCGTCGTCCGCCTTCGCCTTCGCGTCGTCGGGGCATCAGCTCTTCCTTGCTGATCTTCTTGTCGCCGTTCTTGTCGAGAGCCTTGAGGATTGCTGCTCCCGCGCCTTTGATCTCCTCGGCTGACAGCTCGCCGTTGTGGTTGACGTCGATGGCGCGCATTAGCATCATTCCGCCCATGGGGCGCGGCGGGCGTCTTCCACCTTCTTCGCCTTCACCGCGTTTGGGTCGACCTTCTCGTCCTTCGCCCTCACCGCGTTTGGGGCGACCCTCGCGATTCTCTCCGCGTTTGGGTCGACCTTCGACATTCTGGCCGCGGCCCCTGCGGACGCGAGGTTGCTCGCCGTCATTGTCGTCCGCGGCGGTCACAACGTGGACGAACAGTGACGTTGCAAACAACACCGCCAAAACTATTGACCATTTTTTCATTTTGCAAATCTCCTGTTATTTACGATCGGACCTGGAGACGCCTTGCCCCAGGGCGATCGCTTTAAAGTTTGACTTCGGCGTTCGAGACGCCGAGGCGCTCTTGTTCCGCACGCAGTATATGAAGCTGTTGGAGCGGATGAATATCTGTCCATCGCTTATCGCCGGTGATGCGTTGAAGTCGCTTGTGTCCGAGGCGAACCGGTTGACTGCTATCTGACGGAATTTGGGAGCGGCCGACAGGATGAACGTACCGTGTTTCCGGCTGACGGCGTAGAAGTTCCCCGCGATTTCGACGATGGAGGCGTAGACGGATCTGGTGGGTATGGCTCCGCCTTCGGCGCGGGTGAGCTTTTCACGATAGACTCGCTTGCCTGTCTTGGCGCTCAGGCAGTACGCCACGCCGGATTCGTTCACCCAGTACAGATGTCCCTTCTTCACGATTGAGGAGGGCACATATGAACTGTCGAGCGAGGCCCATCGCATGTGGCTGGTCGTTACATCGCCCTTGCCTCCGGCCTGGACTGCGACTGTGCCTTTTACCTTGTATCCGCCGGTTGCGAAGACCACAGAACCGTCGGCTACTACGCTGGGCGAGACATTTCCGTTGGGTTTCATCTCGGCGTACCAGCGCAGCTTGCCCGTATCGGGGTTCAGGCCCCAGACCTCTTCGGGAACCGCGATCACCAGGTCTTTTCGCGTATCGCTGACAGTGACGACCAGGGGCGTGTTGTACGTCAGTTCCAGGCTGTCGGCGGCGGCTTTCCATTTTTCCTTGCCCGTTTTCTTGTCGAGGGCGACGATCTTCCTGCCTTCATCGGAGGCGTTTACGATTACGGTGTCCTTGTATAGTATCGGACTGGCCGCCGAACCCCATCCCTTGCTGCCGGACATTGTGCCCAGGGGCGTTTTCCACAACTGCTTGCCTGCAAAATCGAACGCCATCGCGCCGGTCTTACCGAAGAATACGAAAACGCTCTTCCCGTCCGTGACGGGCGTGTGGCTGGCGTATCCGTGTTCGCTTATGAACCCGCGGTACGAATCCTCCCGCCCGGCCGCCGGGACGATCTTGTTCCACAGAATCTTACCGTTGGCTCTATCCATGCAAATCAGATGTCGCTTGAGGCTGCTCATGGTTCCGGGGTTTCGACGGTCCACACCGTATCCGGAATAGCACGTAACAAACACGCGGTCGTCCCATACTATCGGGCTTGACGACCCGGGTCCGGGCAGGGCGGTCTTCCACTTGAGATTCTCAGAATCACTCCATTTCATCGGAGCGTTCTTCTCTTTGCTGATCCCCGAACCGTCAGGTCCGCGGAATCCAGGCCAATTCTCCCCACTGGCTGGGGCGGCAAGAAGGGAGACAACAAACAGCAACACACAACTGGTGACGGTTGTTTTCAAGTGATAAGTTCCTTTTTGTGTGTGGTTTGTAGCCGGCCCACGCCGCCGGGAGCCCCAAGTACCGCCCGGCGGCGAGGAATTTCCGTACCGGCCTTTATAATTCCAGTGCATACCCGGAGCCGATGGTAACGGGCTAAATGCTGTTATTTTCGGACAATACAGTAGAGTTTCGCGTCCACTCGGACAAACAGCGCGCCCTGAGCGGCTACGATTGTCGACTTGCTGTCTTTTCCGCCCATGTTTGTGCGATGGAGAACTTTGAATTCGTCGCCCAGTTCCAGCACGACCACCTCTCCGCCGAGCGACATGCAGTAAATCTTCCCATCTGCGATAGTGGGCGAAGCCTGCAGGACCTTCTTGGTGTCCATTGAGCCTCGCCAAATGTTCTTACCGGTGAGGGCGTCTTTGCAGACAAACTTCTTCTTCCGCCCGTCGAGGACGTAGAACCGTCCGTTATGGACCGCCGGCGTGCAGACGTCCGGCGAGTCGTTCTTGTCCAGCCAGGCGTTGTCGGCTTTGGTCAGCTTGCCTTTCTTGCCCGACTTTATCCCGAACATCGGTCCGCCCTTTGGGGCTCCTGTGAAGATCACGCCTTTGCACGCGACGGCCGATGGGACGATTCGATACCACTTGTTGCCCTGGAAGTTATAGTTCATCGACCGCCAGGTTTCTTTCCCGTCCTTCGGATCGTGCGCCGTCGTGCGATCGCCGCCTACGATTATGATTCGCAGGCCGTCGGGGCCTTCGAACGGGTAGGGGGTGGTGTAGGCTTGCTTTGATTCGGCCTGGGCTTCGGTGTAGCGGATGTGCTTCCAGATATCCTTGCCGGTCTTGGCGTCGATGCACAGCACGTAGCATTTAGCGTCGGTCTTCTTCTTGAACTCGCCGTGCAGGACCGCCAGGTAGAGGCGACCCTTGTACAGCATCGGGCTGGCGCCGTACTTCCAGAGTATCTCGAACTTACCGTGATCGTCGGTGATGCTGCGCTTCCAGAGCTCCTTACCATCCATGTCGTATGCGACCATCTCGCCCGTGCCCGCAAGGAACCATACGGTCTTGCCATCGGTGATCGGTGAACCTGACGCCGCCGAGTTGCCCTGCCTGTTCGTGTAAGCCCCGCCGATGTGATGCCTCCACAACTCCTTACCGTCTTTCCGGTTGAGGCAGAGGGCGTATGTTTTCTTGGCTTTGGTGTCTTGTGCGATGATGAAGACCTTGTCTTCCCAGACAATCGGCGAGGCCCCGCCGATACCGGGCAGGTCGACCTTCCACAGCACGTTTTCGGTTGTCGAGAACGTAGCAGGCAGGTTCTTCTCGGTAGTTGCCCCGTTGAACGTTGGTCCGCGCCACTGTGGCCAGTTCTCCGCGCCCGCTCGGGCCGACATGGCGGTCAAGATGAGAAGAACAATTGTAACACCTGCAACAGAACGCTTACTCATGGTTGTGGGTCCTTAAGTTATCGGTAGCGCCTCGGCTTGCGAAGGCGATATTGTACAGGAACACCGCCGGGATTAGCAACGCTGCGCAGTTCGCTGTTTACAATGTACGTGTCGCATTGTCGAGCGGGGGTTACAATGAATTGCGGAATTCAGATAGGGAGACGGACATGAGCAAGCATTGGACAGGCGATGAGCTTCTTGAACTGGCCAGATCGTTTCAAATTCCCTGTGTCTTGAACGCGGCCGCTGAGTTGGACGTGTTTAGTGCGTTTGGCGACGAATCGTTGACGGTCGAGACCCTTGCCGAGCGTTTGAACGCGGATCTGCGCGGGATTAGGATTCTCGCCGACGCGCTGGCGGCGATCGAACTGCTGGAAAAGGAGGGCGATGCCTATCGCCCGGCGCGGGGCGTAGTCGACACGCTCAGCGAAGGCGGCGCCGACAGCGTGCTTGCGATGGTGAGGCTTTCGGGCAACTGCATGCGCGGCTGGGCGCAGTTGGGGGCGGTCACCAGGCAGGGAGCCCCTCTCGATCCGAAGCCCGCTTCCGTTCGCGGCGCGGTGGCCGATCACGAAGACTTTATCGAGGCGATGAACGACATCTCGCGCCGGACGGCCGACGATCTTGTCGCGTCGATAGGCCCGCCGAAGTTCGAACACATGCTCGACCTCGGTGGAGGACCCGCCACATGGACCATCGCAATGCTGAACGCCATGCCGGGCGCGCGAGCGACACTGTTCGACATGCCCGACGTGATCCCCATCGCCACGCGTCACGTCGCGGCCGCCGGTATGGAAGACCGCGTTGATTTCGTCGCGGGCAACTTCGAGACCGACGAATCGCTCCCCGGCGGGGCCGACTTGGCGTGGGTAAGCGCGATCGTCCACCAGAACTCGCGCCAGCAGAACCGCGAGCTTTTCGCCAAAATCCACACTGCTCTCGCTGACGGCGGTCAAATACTCATCCGTGACGTAGTAATGGACGAATCCCGCACAGCACCACAGTACGGCGCTTTGTTTGCGGTGAACATGCTTGTCCACACCCCCGGCGGTGGCACGTTCACATTCGACGAACTAGCCGAAGACCTCCAATCGGTCGGATTCACAAACCCAAACCTTCTGAACCCCGACGAGGAAATGAACGCAGTAGTCCAGGCCCGCAAGTCCTAGTAGATTGGCGTTTCCGCGGCGGTTGACAGGGACATTCAGGCGTACATAGAATGGGTTTCTTATCCGATACCTCCCGTCCACATCGAAAACATAGAGAAGGAAATGGTGAACTATGGCGAATCGGGCTCTGGTAAAATTATTGTCAATTGTCGCAGTTGTCCTTCTGCTTGGCGCCGCGGCGCAGGCGGATAAGGGAGCCGACAAGCGAGCGGCCGGCAACACGAAGCTGGACAATGAGAAACGTCTGGCCGCCTGCGACAGATTGCTGGCCCTCGACGATCTTCCCAAAGACGAGCGGGCCTGGGTGTTAGTCAGGCGGGGCGTTGTCAATAGGCATTTGAAGAAGTATGACGCGGCGCTGGCTGACTTCGCCCAGGCCGAGAAACTCGATCCGGAGTATTACCTTATCTACCGGTATCGAGGATGGGTTTACTACGATACGGAGAAGAATGCCGAAGCAGAAGCCGAATTCACCAAGGCGCTGAAACTTTCCCCGAAAAACGTCTGGAGTTTGTACAGGCGGGCGAAGGTTCGCGTAAAACTCAAGAAGTACGACGATGCATTGAAGGATTACGACAAGGCCTTGGAATTGAGTCCTCGCTATTCATCGGCTTACAGCGGCCGAGCCTGGGTGCATGCGCGCCTCAAGAATTACGCCAAGGCAATCAAGGATTGCAATGGGGCGATAGAGGTCAGTCCGTACTATGCGTACGCCTACCATTTGCGAGGCAGGGCCTACGAGAAGACTGGTAAATTCAACGAAGCCATCCGAGACCAGGCGATCGCCAAGTTGCTGGATCCCAATATGCGCGGTCCTACGGGGGATCTTTCGGTGCTTGTCAAGAAGGTGACCGCCTCGGGCAGTACGACCAAGCCGGCGGGCTTCCAACAGCCCAAGAAAGGCTTGTCGATCTCGTATCTCATGACCGCCGGCCCCGCGCCGCCCAAGAGGGATGAAATGGAGGAGGCTATCATGGGGCTTGCGGGCTTCTTTAAGAGGGAGGCCTTGCCGATGCCCAAAACCAAGAAGTTCATGGTCCGCGAGATTACCGCAGGGGACGGCGAAAAGACGACAATCAAGCCGTCAATGAAGTTCCCGTCCTACGATAAGAAAAAACCGCCCGTTGCCTCGATGGACTATTACCGCGCTCTGCTTCCGGCCGCCTTACCAATGGGTAGGAGCGGGCAGGTGCTGACGATCGAGTTTGACAAACCGCCCCTGGCGTCCATCTGGCCGCTGAAGATCGGAGCCAAGGCCGAAGCCAACGGGAAGTACATCTTCGTCGGCCCCGATCCCCTGACCCCTCCGGCGAAGTTCTTCGGGTGCAAGAAGCCCGGCGACAAAATTCCATTCGGGACCGTCAAATGGAGCGGCGAGGTGGTCAAGACCGAGAAGGTGATCGTACCGGCCGGTGTTTTCGACACCTTCGTAATACGCGTCGAGGAGGAGGCCGAAATAATTATGATGGGAAGGTCGAAAAAGCGGAGTTCGGTTATTACGTGGTGGTATGCGCCCAGTATTCGCTGGTGGGTCAAACGCACGCAGGAGGTCGACAAGAACATCACTGTCAACGAAGCCGAAACGATCAAGTAGGCTCTCTCCGGATACAAGACAAACAAGGATTGCAAGATGAAGCGACGCGATTTTCTTAAGGCGGCCGCCGCCGGCGCCGCTGCGATGGGGGCTATGAGCCCACTGGTTATTGGCGCCGCGGCCGGGCGAAAGCCCAATGTTGTCATCCTCTTTATTGACGATCTGGGCTACGGTGACCTGGGCAGTTTCGGTTGCCGGGATATTCCCACCCCGCACATCGACTCGCTGGCTACCAACGGAGTGAAGTGCACGAATTCTTACGTGACCAATCCGCCTTGCTCGCCCAGCCGGTGCTGCATCATGACGGGCATGTATATACAGCGGTTCGGCAAGTCCGGCATGGCGCGCGGGTTGTCTATACCCAAAGACCATCCGACCATGGCTGAGTTCATGCGGGATGCGGGCTATGTGACGGGCATGATCGGCAAGTGGGATATTGGCTCGAAACAGCAGGGCCCGCTGGACCGCGGGTTCATGCAAGTCGCGAGGTCCGCCCCGAGCACCAAACCTTATATCTGCCAGATGCGCGACGGATCCGAAGTGTTCGGAACCGATCTCGATGGCGACTACATGGCCGAATTCGTGGACCGCAACAAGGACAAGCCATTCTTCCTTTACTTCTCGCCCAGGGCCGTCCATTCGCCCAGCGGGAATACGCCCGCCCGCTACCAGAACCGCTCCAAAGCGACGGGTAAGCGCAAGGCGCTGGCCGGAGCCATAATCGCAGTTGACGACGCGGTCGGCAAGCTGCTTGCGATGCTGAAGAAGCACAAGTTGGAAAAGGGCACCCTTATTTTCCTCACCGGAGACAACGGCCCGAATCCGAGCGAGCAGGGCAGCGCCGAGCCCTATCGCGGCGGGAAGGGAGGCGGCACGCAGTTTGAAGGCTGGGTGCGTACGCCTGCGATTGTGTCGTGGCCCGGGCGCTTGCCTGCGGGGAAAACCTACGATGGACTCATGGCCACGATGGACTTCTACGCTACAGCGGCCGCCGTCGCGGGTAAACCCCTGCCCAAACGCTGCGAGGGCAAAGACCTGGCGCCCTATCTTCGCGGCGAGAAGACCGGCGACGTGCACGAGGAATTGTACTGGCACAATGTGGATCCGAAGGATGCGCCGCGCCGGAACCTCCGGGCGATGCGATGGAAGCAGTGGCGGTTGATCAAGTATCCCGACGGATGGCGTCTGTTCGACCTGAAAGCCGATCCCAAAGAGACCAAGGACCTCGCCAAGGCCCATGCCGGCGTGGTGACCAGCATGCGGAGGCGATATGACGCCTGGGCGGCGAAACTTCCCGCACCGGACACATCCTGGCAGGAAGCCGGCGGGGGCGGCCGCATGCCGAAAGGATGGGGCTGGGCCACAGACGCCAAGACAGAAGAGTGGAAGACGCAAAACAAGCGTAATCAGAAGCGGAGGCGGAAGAAATAGGCGCCCCCGCCAATCCTGCTGGGCGCCCGTAGTTCGACCGCTGGTCAGTCAGGCCTGCTGTCTTCGCAGACGATGCGGAAGCCTACGTTGTAGACTTTCTGCCATTTTGGGAACGCCAGGCGGAATGCTGAGGTTGCCCTGGCGGGGCGGTCTCGCCATGATCCGCCTCGGATGATCATGCGGCCGTTGTCGGTGGTGGCGGTCCACTCGGCTGCGTTGCCGTGCATGTCGTGGAGGCCCCAGGGATTGGGTTTGTAGGCCCCCGCCTTTGCCAGCGTATGCACGCCATCGTTGAACCGCTCGTCGCGCGGGATGAAGTCCTGATACTTCTTGGACATTTCAATACGCCAGCAGAGCTTGCTGATCGACGCGTCGGCGAGGTTGGCGAAAGTTGAGAAGTCCTCCTTGCCGTACCAATGCGACGCATCGCTGCCGGCGCGGCAGGCCCATTCCCACTGGGTTTCGGTGGGCAGGGCGATCTTCATTTTGGTTTTTTTCGCCAGCCAGACGCAGAACTTTGCGGCCTGGTCGTGCGAGATGCGGATTACGGGCATGTCGGGTTCGCCGACGAACCAACCGCGATCGACCTGGTCCTTGTTGTGTCGGTCGTAGTATCCGTTTTCGTGGGACGGGTCGAACCGTCTGTACTGTTGGAGCGTTACTTCCGTGGCGCCCATCCAGAACGGGCGGTCTACGCGGGCTGCTCTCCGATTCTCCCCTTTGGCGGGGCCCATTACAAACCGCCCGGCCGGTATTCTCACGAGCGTCATTTTCACGCCATCGCCCAGGTCAATCGTTCGTTTCGTCGGTGCGCCCTTGGCGTCAAAGGGCCAGCCCTCAATCGTGATCGGTTTGGTTCCCTGTTTCACTGTGATTCTTGGTTTGAGGAACTTCACCGGCGTGGGGTAGGTCTTGAGGATGCGTTCGGGATCGTCGTCTATGCTCGCGTAGAGTTTTTGCATTTCGCGGCGGCGTTTGGCGAAGTTCGATTTCACCGGGCGGTATTCGCTCCATGTTCCGTGGTCCGGGACGTTCAAATCGATCCACGTTACCAGGCGGCCCCACGCTTCGGCGTCGAGGCGAACGTTGTGGTGACCCTGCTGGAGCATCTGCACCAGTTCGCTTGTGTCGGCGTGAAATTCCAGGGGCGTAAGAACGTGGTAATCGCCCTCGGGCCCGTTGCGTCTGACGTAGGGATGCAGCGCGATATACGACGGCGTGTATCCGTTGAACCCGCGTTTGCTCTTCGTGGCAAAATCGGGGATGGTGCGCCCCTTGCGTTCGACACCGTCGTGACATCCGACGCAATACTTGTCCAGAACGGGCTGGACCTCCCGTTTGAAGCTGAAACCCCTTGCCCGCCCGCGCCAGGGCGTGATCTTCAGCGGCGGCTTCGCAGACGCCATCGTCATGCGCGGCGGGGGCGTTTGGTTGGACTTTTCGTGACATCCGACGCAGGCGAGCACTTCACCCGGCATCGCGGTAAGCCAACTTCGCATCAACTGCAGTGCTTTGCCCTCGGCGTCGAGCGGTTGCAACGATATCGGTGTGTTGGCCGGAATGATGAATCGAACCGAGCCGTCGGCGTTTACGGACACAGTTCCGTGGATTTTGTGAACGTCCCAGGGCCCTTCCAGTCCGATAGCCGCGTGGCTTCGACCGGCAAGTCGATAGGCGTATTCATAGGAGAACACGCGGAGGTTCTTAACCGTTCCGCGCGGAACGCCCTTGAGCCCCTGGCCGACGTAGATGTCGGAAATATCAAGCACCGCGTTCTTGCTGGCGAGATTCACGCGATCGGGGATCACCGGAGGTTTGGGCGTCTTTCGGATGGGAACGGGTTCAAACAGCACCCAGCCGGGCTCTTCTTTCAGCAGGAGCATGTTGTCGTGGATGTCGACAAGGTATATCCCCCACGTGTCCTTTGGCGATGGCTGGACGGCGGCGAGGAAATATTTGTCGCTTAGCGGATAGGGATGCAGAAATTTCGGCCAGGATTTGTCGACCAGGCGGTCGGCGATCACGGGCTCGACTTTCTTGCCGAAATCGCCAATTCGCTTCACCACGCCGTCGGCCTCGAAGGTTCCGCGGGCCGGATCGAAGACGACCATCTCGCCAGCTCGTTTCGAACCGTGGTGCCCGGAGACCACGCCCACGAATTTTGTCGCATCGCCCGGGATCGCGCGGGCGAAGAACGTCGAATTGGGCCAATACGAATTGCTTCCGTAATAGGCTCGCTGGGCCGTACCGTCGGGGTTCATGGTCATTACGATTCGGCTGAAGTAGTGCGATGAATCGGTATACTCCCACCGCGTGAACAGCACGCGTCCGTCGTTCAGGATCGACGGATGCCAACTGTGGTCCTGGTCGAACGTCAGCCGCCGCGTCTTGGTCCCGTCGGCGTTCATGATGCACAGGTTAGCCACCTCGTCTTGCGATGTGACGCAGGGCACGCCCTGGAATCCGCAGGTCGAAGCGAAGATGATCCGCCCGTCGGGCAGGTAGCATGCATCGTAGCTGTCGACGTCGGGGAACTTGCCTTCGGTGACTTGCCTGAGTCCGGAACCGTTTATCTTTATCTCCCAGATCTGCCACCGCTCATTGGCGCCGGGCATGGAAAACAGCAGGCGGTCGGCGTCAAAGTGCAGATCGACGTGGCCGACGTATCTCGGGGTTTTGGGGCGGTAGAGCGTTGTCAGCTTCCCGCCGGAGGCGATCTGTGACATTACCGCGATTTCGTTGTCGTACTTGCCCTTGAGCGGCGCCCGGTCCAGCACTGCGTTGCCCTGGTGGTTGCACGGCAGGCCCAGGTCTCTGTTCAGACGCCGTTTGACCACCATCAGTCGCTTGAAATCCAGCAGCGGGTTGGCCCGCAGGACCGTTTGCTGGAAAGCCAGCAGTTCGTCGGTCTTTTCAGTCGCCTCGGCCTTCAAGTAAGCGTCAACCTTCGCAAGAAACTCCTTGCCGCGCGGGTATCGCTTGGGGTAAGTCGCCGACAGGTCCACGATCGTCCGGCGCAGAGCGGGCAGGTTCACGCGGCCGATCGGCGAGACGGCGGCGGGGGCCTTTTTCCGATCTCGCGCGCAAGCCGGACTGACGCAAACGCCCAATACGACCAGAATCTGCAGGCAGAGCAGGCGGACAAACAGGGGGGAACGATCTATGGTGTTCATAGGGATCTCGCCTCGCAGCGCCTTGGTGGCGTCAGATAGTATCCAACTCGCGACCTTCACGAGCCAATGTGAATATAATGACCGATCCGGAAGGCTCAATCGAGACAAATCCCCGACGCGCAAAGCCTGGCGGGCCTTTGTCTAGAACAAAGTGCGTTGTTCAGGCTCATGGGACTTGCCGCTCGGATTCCCGGCGATGTGACACGAGTCGGTGGCCAGATCACCGTTCTTACAGGTGCATATCTTAATGGCGATGCCGTATCGGCCGGCTAGCCGCCTGACTCGCTGGTAGATCGCTTTGCGCGTTGCAGCGGGGGGCATTGTGACGGAAGTTCCAGCCCCATGCATAGTCAGCTTCGCCCCGGGGTTATAGTGGCGGAGGAAGGTCTCGGCCAGTTTCTTATCATGGACATGATGACGCACGTTTCGGGCAATGGACGGCCTGATGAAGGCGGTGCTGATTGCTACATCGCGGACGTCCAATCGCCCCAGCGTAGCGAAAACGGCATTGAGGGTCTCCTCGTCATCTGTCAGACCGGGCAGGATCGGGTCGAGGCGAACCTGTGTGTCGATTCCGGCTTGCCTGAGTGCGGCGATCTGCGCTACACGCGCCTCCGGCGGTGCGGCGCCTGGCTCAAATGCCCTGGAGATACGTTCATCCCTCGTTGTTAGTCCGATCCCGGCATGGACATTCGGTGCGTGAGCTTTCAAAAGATTCATGTGACGATCCGGTATCTTTCCCTTGGTCAGGAACGCCACGCCGACTCTCTGGGCGAGCAAGAATTCGAAGATTTTGTAAGTGAGCTCCAGCACTTGGGGGACCGGCTGAAAGGCGTCGCTGGAGGGGCTGAAGTAGACCGCTGGCGGGCGTTTGCGTTTGCGGGGAAGTTCGGCCCGCAGCATCTCCAGCGTGTTGGCGTAGAGTGTGATCCGCCCCCGCCCGGGATTCTGACTATAGCTCCGCGCATAGCAGTACACACAGTTATGGGCGCAGCCAGCGGTCAGATTGACGGTCGGTATCTTCGCCAGACACGCCAATTGCGATGGCGCCAACACCGCCGCCTTACGCCGGGCCAACAGAACTTCAGTCATGGATCCCGTCTCCACATATTGGGGCCGCATGGGACCGTACAGGATCGAGTGTTATACTCGGAGTCATCGGTTCTCTCAGCCTTAGCGGGCCGAAAGGAGCTTTGCCTTCTCTTGGGTCATATTCTCCCAGCGTAGGATGATCTGATCGCAATATGCCGGCATGCGTTCGATAAGGAAAGCTGCCCGTCCGGCCTTCTCAGCGGCCACAAGGGTGGCGCCTGAACCACGGCGTGATCGTTGAGGGGGGCTCCCACGGTTCCAATGCCGATGTCTCGATTTTCTGTACTGTCAGCATCTGTCTTTCTCCCTGGTTTGATGTTGGTGCCCAGTTTATTACAGAACCCTAACAGGAGGCGAACAGGATATCAAGCCCTTTTGCCGGAAAATCCACCACAATCGCAATTGATCTTCTCCGGTTTTCATCGAGAGATGCTAAGCCGTCTTGGTCCCCTTGTTTTGCTGTTAGTCCACAGGTCCGCCGGCGGTATGTTAACATTCGACGTGTTCGGTTTGGAGAGGGACTACCGTGTTCCGGCTTTTCTCAGGGTCAGGTAGCGTTTGCGCTCCAGGCGGATCCAGCAGTTGCCGCATTTGCACTTTTCGTCCCTGCCGCATGTGCCGGCGATGTCGTGGTGCTCCAGCGGCTTGAATACCTTCTTGGCGATGGCGAGCATCTCCTTGTAGCCTCTGTCGGCGGTGGAGTTCCAGCCGTTGGGAATTTGCTGCCATCCGCCAGCGGATTTGGCAAGCGGGGCCTTTAGTATGCGACTCTCAGTGATCAGGCCGCGGTTGACGAGGGTTTCCAGCGGTTGGGCGGCGAGTTTGTCGCCGAACGTTTTGGCGATATGGGCTCGCAGGGCCTTTTCGCCCTCCGGCGAGACTTCCCGCGTGTTCAGGCGGTTGTTCGAGTAATCGCCGTAAAACTGTGCGTTCAGATCCAGCCAGTCCACGATTCTCCGCCAGCTTTCGTCGTCCAGCGTGACGCGCTTCTTTCCGTCCTTATCCGGATGGCCCGCCAGCAGCATCGGCGCCAGTTTGCTGGCGTGGGCGAAGTAGTCTTTGGGCTTGCTGAAATGGGTCATGTCCTGGTGATTGATGGTTCGGATGAGCCCAGGCCTGGCCAGCAACTGCTTGTAGGCGAGGCTGAATGTTTGCCCTTTCTTCTGTTTCTTTCCGGTTGCGGCGGCTGGCGATTTGCCCGTAAGCGTCAAGTCGCCGGCGGGCTTTTCGCCCAGGCCGTGGCAACCGATGCAGTACCTGTCAAGAACCGGTTGGACCCTTGTGACGAAGCTGAGCCCTCCGGCGTAGGCCGGGCCCACGGGAGGTGTGATCGTGCTGGGCGGCGTGGCCGGGCGCCTGCGCATGGGCGGGGCGGTTGCGTTCTTCGGTTCGTGGCATCCTACGCAGCCCTGGTGTTCCCCGGGATGGAGGTAAACCAGCGACCGCATGGTCAGCACGGCCATGCCTTTCTCGTCGAGGGCCTGGAACTGCAGGGGCACGCCCGCCGGAGCCGAGAAGTACGCCGAGCCGTCGGCCGCCACGGGAGTTGTTCCCAGAACCTGCTTGGCGATCTCGTCGCCGACGTAGCTTCGGTGCGTTACGCCCCTGGTGGGCTGTCCGACTATCTTGTTGATACGAAGGTGTTTGATCGAGCCGACCTTCAGAGGCTGGGCGCTTACGTAGATGTTCTGCACGAAGAACGTTCCGCTCTTGCCCTTGGGTTTTTCCGGAAGGAAGCAGGGCAGGGCAGGGGGCTTCTTCCGGGGCGCTACGGGCAGGGGGGCGAAACAGTCCTCATTTTCGTCGCTGTAGATCAGTTCGCGCCCTCCCAGTGTGTCAGCGAGGTAGATTGCATACTTGCCCTTGACCTCCGTTTGCATGGCGACCAGGAACATTTCTTCGGTCAGAGGAAAAGGCGTGGCGGCTTTGCGGCCTCGACCGACGTCCATGCCGTGGAGCGGCATGGGAGTTTCGCGAGTGCCTGCTGGAGGCCTGCCCTCGAGGAAGCCCAATTCGGGCGTAAGTTTTCGCAACGGTTTGGGTCCGTCCAGACCACGGCGAGGATCGATCATCAGGATTGAGCCCTTCGTGCTGCCGTGATGGTCGGTGGCGGTGCTGAGTATCTGCGGCGAGCCCGGAATAGGCGCCGACTCTGCGAGCATGCACGGACCCGGAGTGTAATTGCCATAAAAATGGGCCGTCGCCGTTCCGTCGGGCCTGGTTGTCCACAGGCTCTGGAAGATGGTGTTGTTGCGGTCGATGTAATCCCATCGCGAAAAGACGATGCGCCCGTCGTTCAGCACCGCCGGGTCCCATTCGTTGGCCTCGCCGTACGAAAGCTGGCGAATGTTGGCTCCGCCTTCGTCGGCCCGGTAAAGCAGATAGGCCGGCGCGTAGCGCGCACCATGACACCGCCCATAGCCCTGGCTTCGCGTGGAGACAAACGCAAACCCGCCGTCAGGCAGGTAGCACGGATCCCAGTCCTCGACCAGAACCGTATGCCTGTCATCCCATGTTTTCAGCGGGTCGGCGGAGTTCCCGGTGAGTTGTTTGATCCAGCTTCCATCGGTCGCCGCTTCGTAGATCCAGAACCTCAGCAGCTTCTTTGCCTCGGAGTTCTTCGTCTGCTTCCCGGTCATCTCGCCGTGGGCGCAGAAGGAGAAGATGACCTTCCCGCCGTCATAGGAGATGTCGGGATGGAACGTGGTTCCTGTCGGAAGTTTGTCGGTCAGGAGAGGCTTGGCGCGCGGGGAGTCTTTCCATGACTCCACCAGGGTCAGGCCCGATCCGGGCGTGCTGTGCCTGCCGAGATACTGGTCGACCATGTGCCCGCGGAGGGCTCCGCTTCGTTTGTTAACCAGGAGTTTGTCGAACGCAAGGGCTGGGTGCGAAAAAATGATCCGCCGCCGCAATGCGAGAATATCGCTCCGCAGTTTTGCGATGTTTGCGGACTTGTGCTCGCCAGCTTCGGTCACCTGTCTCGCCAGGGCGGCCAGGCTCTTCCGCATGTCGGGACGAGGGGCGTGGGCTTCGACCATCTCAAGCGTTTTCTTCGCCAGCGAAAGCGCCGCGTCGAGCGTGGAAAACGTGAAACTGTAGGGCTTCGATTCGAGGTAGATCGCGTGTATTGCCTTCAGGTCCGATACGCTGGAAACTTTGGCGGCGAGGGTTTGGGCTCTGGTTCTCCACGATCGCGGCTGGCTGATGGCCTTGCAGTAGCGCTGGGCTGCTTCCTTGAGCGAAACTGTCGTGAGGTCCGGCGTCAGAATTCCGTCTTCCAGAGCCCATCGCACCTGTTTCCGCACGGCCGGGTCGTTGGGCCTTTCGCCCAGTCGCCAGACGGTCCTGGCGAAGCTGTCGCCCTGGAATATCGCTATGTGGGCGCTGTTGTCGAGCTTGACGGCCTGACCGATCTTGCCCGGGATCAGGGCGGCGCCTTTCGAGAGCAGTGCGTGGTTATGCCCCGTGCTGTCGCGGCCGTCCTTGTCGAAGGTCCAATGGCTTACCGGTTTGGGACCTGTAGGCTCCTTTCCGCGAGCAAGCGCGGCGATCTCGTCGTCGCTGAGCGAGCGATCGTAGTAGCGGAGATCGTCAACGGAGCCGACGAAGAAGTCGGCCGGACGCTCAAACCACGGGTAGTCGTGCGTCACGTACCCGATCTTCACAATGTGGGACTTCACATCTGGCGCGTGTTTCATCTCCTTCGAACTGTCGGGTTTTCCGTCTACGTACATGCGGTGGGGCTTCCCGCCCACAAATGCAACATGATGCCACTTTCCGTCCTTGATCCTCTTTCTGCCCCGCATCCGCCCCACACCCCTCCCCTCGAAGAACAACGCGCTGTTGACTGACAGGACCTTACCGTCCCGATTCCAGTCGCCGTAGGGTGGACAACTCGCCAGCAGGGGACCGCCTTTCTGTGTCTTGATCCAGACGGCGAATGTGTAGACTCTGCTTCCCAGACCAGGACCGTTAGTCCGCCTGACGGCGCCTGGTGATTTGGTTTGCGGATTTGCACGCAATTGCATCAGATCGTCGAACCAATTGGCTTTTCCCCCGGCCTGTGCGGAGCAACAGACCGTCGCCGCCAATACCAGAGCAAAGAGGCGGCGTGAGTGTACCGTGCGGTGATTTTGCAAGCAGGGCCTTCCTTTGCAGGGCGCCGACAGCGTCGTATGGCGAGGCATACGAGGTCTCGGTTGAGTTCTGGTTCGCGATAATCACGAACATCACCTTACGAGATTAGCATTCGGCCCGAGTTTGCACAAGCCATTCGTGCCAGATTCCTCGGACATGTCCTTCGCACCGACCGGTGTGCGAATCTTCAGAACAGAACTCACTTCTTCATCGCCATCGGCGCTTCGATTGTCAGGTCAAGGCTGAAGGGTTTGCGGATTTGGAAATACGTGCCTTTGGGGCTCGGCGCGTCGGCGGGGAGCATGACCCTGGTGTCACGTCCGTACAGGGCGAAGAACTTTGTCTTCACGCGCAGTTTGATCTTCCCATTTGCGTATGACAGGAACTCCACGCCGTCTTGGAATGATGACCTTGGCGTTTGCGGGCGGATTCTCCAGCCCTCGATCTTGAGTCCCGGGGTGGGCAGTTGGTTAAGAGCGATGTACTTGAAACTCTGCTTCAGTGTTTTCAGCGGGGTTTTTGGCGTGATCGGTCCGCTGAATCCAAGCGAGAGATACCACCCGGGTTTGCTGTACACGAACATTGTGCTCTTTCGCCCGGCGATCTTCCGCCCTACAAACCCTGGCGCGGGACCCTTCTCCACAAGCACCAGGCCCTTGGCGCCAAGACCTTCCAGCCATGCGGCCGCCACTGTTTTCGGATCACCGCCAGCGACCTTCACTGGAACTTTGACCGGAGCCTTACCGCTGGCTTCGATGGTCACGGTGAACGTCGAGGCGGGCTTTTTACCCTTCTCCCATGGGCGTCGGTGGTTCAGCGAGATTACCGCCTTGCCCGCTTTCACCACTTGGTACGTAAACGTTGTCTTTCCGCCCTGGCCGGGCATGGGCTCCCCTTTGGCGTCAGTTACGTACTTCCGTGACTTGAACTCAAGCGCCGAAGTCTTAACCAGCTTTTCCGGCGACCACAGAAATCCCGTGCTCGGGCTGGCTTTGAGTTTCACAAGCAGCGTGTCGCCGACATTCGCCTTGATCGTTTTACCCTTGTCTGCGATCGTCAGGTTTATGGTCTTTGCTTTCGAGGGTTTGCTCGTCCCGCCGCCGGGTTTGCCCAGCGTAATGCTGGAGATCATAACGCCTTTGCGGGGGGCGTCGTCAGCGATTCGCGTGTCGACGTAGAAGCACGATTGCAGAAGTCCCTGTTTGTCGTAGCGAACGTACAGCCTCTGGTGGGTCGACAACTTCGTAGCCAGAATCTTGCGGGCTTCAGCGTAGAGTTCGTCGAGCGTTTTCGGCGGGGAGCCTTTCTTGTTAGTTCCGATCTGGGCTCCGGTTTCGGTCCAGGTGACATCTTTGGGTTTCGGCTGGTTGATCGGCATTGGTATGGCCATTCCCGGACCGCTTTTCCACTCTCGGTATTTCCGCTGGGTCACCGTGTTCTGGCGGCAGACGATTTCGGTCTCGTTTCCAAAGCCGACGAAACTCGACCAACGGATCTTGTAAGAGTAGTTGCCCCCGCACTTTGCCTTCAGAGTTTTCCACGTCGCCAGAGACTTATTCAGTCCGGTAAGATTAGAATTCGCTGGCGCCGCCAATGCGGGGCGAACCAGCAAACCCGCTGTCAGGACGAGAGAACAGTAAAAAATCGAACGAGTCATAACGATGTTCCTGCTGATGTGTTGTGAATAAAGTAGTACGCCATATCACACTTGGACGAACAAAGGGCGGCATGGTTCCCGCGAATTTTCTTCAAGATGTCGGTTCGCTTGTCGCCCGCGCCCGTTCGGGCGAAGTTCCGCCTGGCGACTTATCGCTCGGTCCGTCCGAGGGCGACGTCTCGTCCCCGGGATCCGGGTCGGGTTTGAACAGGACGCGAACTTGCGGATTTCTCAACCAGATCCACATCGCGAAATACATCGCCAACCCAATCGGAAGTAATCCGAACATCGTAACGCCCGGGGGGATGACCATGCCGTGGTCGGTCATCGCTGAGGGTTGATACCAGCCCAGCATCCACATCACCAGCACGACTATCAAAATGCCCGCAAGCACTATTGCGACTATCATTCCGAGCACGAGCAGTATCAGTATGAACGTCCGCCAACCGCGACGAAGACGCAGGAGCTTTACCCCGGCCAGGATCCATAGTGCACTGAACGCCCAGCTAATAACCGCTCCGCTGACCGTCCACTGCTCATAATCGTGTTCGTACAATTCATCGACCGCGTAACCGGTGATCTCGTCTGCGATTGACAATGAGACGAGCAGACCGAATAGCAGGGCGGTTATCCAGAGTCGCTTGGGCAGGGTTCGTTTCGTTGCTTTTTGGGTGGCCAGGCCAGCGATCAACTGCACGCCGAACACCATGAGCGCCGCGACGGCGTAGAGGCCCCATGTTTCGGGGAGTTGGTAGGCCCCGGCCTGCGAGAAGGGGTGTCTCTGGCGCCAGATGCGAACTGTTGCATCCCTTCCCATATCTATCAGGCGATCACCTTTTGGGGTGAAGAATGCTTCAGTGACGGATGGGAGCCCTCTCAGCCGGATCGATGCGCACCTGTTTTCGGTGTCGACAAGCCACAGGGAATCGTTGAACGCCGCGACCCATCGTCCGTCGTTGCGGATCGCGATTTTCGTGGGGTGGCTGTAGTGAAGTTTGTACGGTGTTTCATGCAGGAGCTTGCGGGATTTTACGTCGTAAACCTGCACCGTTTCAGAGAAATCCATCGATATGTGCACATACAATAGAGCCCCGTCGTTGGAGAATTCCACTTGGACGATCCGGCGCCCGATGATCTTGTCCCAGAGAAGCTCACCGGAGACCGTGTCGTAAAACCGCACGCGGTGAGTTTTTGGGTTTGGCGTGCCCTTGCCGAAGAATATCCCGGCATCGGGCTGGTACACGCTGACGATGAAGTGGTCTCCGGGCGCCAGTTTTGAATCCACTAATGCGGCAATTTGTTTCGGAGCCCTATAATAACGCGGGATTGCTTTTGAGCTATCGGAGTTCGCCCGAGTCTCGGTGAGTTGCTGCTTCTTGTCGGATCGTGGGGCCGATGTCCCGGAATTCTCGTCTGCGATCATGGGCGGCGGCAGGCGGAGGTCGAGTTCTCGATGGAAATAGAGCAGCTTCTTACTGTTGACGTCCCACACGCGCACGCCAAGGTAGTCGTTCAGCAGCAAGTGGCGCCCGTCGGCGGTCCACTGGAGTCGCGATCGACCTGAGTTAACGTGATCCAGCCTCGCTTCAAACAGCACCTCTTTCGATTCGACGTTGAATACCTGTAGCGTGCTCGAGCCGATGGTTGCGAGGAATTCGCCTTTTGGAGAGAGATTAACCGTTCTTGCTCCGCCGCCTGCGCCCAACGGGCTCTCCTTGCCCGCAGGGTCGTAGACGGTCGTCTTTTCATCGTAACTTACGACTACTCTCCGACCATCGGCCGAGAAGCGAACGAGATGCGGAGCGTTATGGTTGGGGTCTTCTTTGTCTGTTTCGAAATCGGACACCTGGCCAAGGGTTGATATTCGCCTTCGGGTTTCCAGGTCCCACACTTCGCAGATCCCGCCGGGTCGTCCCACGGCCAGCAGGCGCCCGTCGGATGTGAGATCGCAGAGTTGAAATGCTCCAGAGTGTATGGCCCCGGTCATACCGCGACAATCGTCGGGGTCGTATCCGCTGGGTATGGTGAATTCGATTTCCCAGGGGCAGGCGATGCTGTGAAGTCGCAAGCCCAGCGCGGCCAGCCCCCCGACGCAAATCACAAACCACAACCATGCATACTTTCGCCAACCGCTAAACCATCCCGCAACCCAGTTGCCCATAGAACGGCCCTTTACGTCCGTATCAGAGTTTTTCGTTACCGCAAAACGATAGCCTCCCTCTGGCGATCAGGTCAATAATCAAATTCGCGGAATCAATTATTGCTTACGATCGCCCGTAGATTCTTTGGGTTTCTCTTGTTTGGTCCGCCCTTTGGAGGGTCTGTCGTTGGCTTCTCCAGATCGTAGGCCGGGGTCTCTGCAGGAAGTTCGGCGTCGACGGATTCCAGGTATGCAGGTAGGCGTTTGAACAAGAAGGGAATCACACTGCGATGGCGGTAGGTGGAGAGCTATGGTAAAATGTAGTTCAGAGGTCCTACCTTGAAACCTTGAAACCGATGAAGGCCGGACTCGATAAGCAAACGTGCCCGGCGAGAGTACTAATGTGCGGATCGAACTCGACGAAGGAAGGATGTTTATGTTCAACAAGATGCTGATTACGGTGGTTCTGGGTGTTTTTTCGATTGCTTGTCCAGCTAATGCCGACAAGGTCGGCGAGGAATTCACCAAAGGCGGTTATAAGCTTGTCTGGGCCGACGAGTTCAACAAGGATGGCGCGCCGAATCCGAAGAACTGGGTGTTCGAGAAGGGGTTTGTGCGCAATCACGAGGCGCAGTGGTATCAGACGGACAACGCCAAATGCAAAAACGGAAAACTCCATATCACTGCCCGCGAGGACATTAAGCGGAATCCGAACTATGTAAAAGGCTCCGGCGATTGGAAGGAAACCAAGTTCATCGAGTATACGTCTTCATCTCTGATGACCAAGGGACTGCACAGTTGGACTATGGGCCGGTTCGTGATGAAGGCGAAGCTTGCCCACGGCCAGGGAATGTGGCCGGCGTTTTGGACAGTCGGCGACAAGGGCGAGTGGCCCAGCAGCGGCGAGATTGACATCATGGAGTACTACCGGGAGATGATTCTGGCCAACGTCGCAAGTGGGACCGGCAAGCGTTGGAGCCCCAAATGGAGCGGCAAGAAGGTCAAGGTCAAAGATCTCGGTGGAGACGAGTGGCTCAATGAGTATCACATCTGGCGCATGGATTGGGACACAAAGTCGATCCGCCTGTATGTTGACGACAGGCTGTTGAACGAGACCAGGCTGGCTGACACGTATAACGCCAATCCCGCCTGGGGACCGAAGAATCCCTTCCATCATCCTCAGTACATCATAATCAATCTTGCCCTTGGCGGGGACAACGGCGGAGACATGGAGAAGGCTGAACTTCCGGCCGAGTACATTATCGACTACGTGCGAGTCTATCAGCGAGACGAAGACAGGAAGTTCAAGGCCGCCGACGACTACGTAGCGTCCGAACCGTATAAGGGCAAGAAGGTTGGCATTCATCATTTTAGCGAATACCCGAAATCCGTGAACAAGAAATGCGGTTGGGACGCTGGCTCCGATTCGCAGAGCTACGCCTGGAAACCACAAGGCCGAAGTAAGGAATCGGCCGCCATGATCGCCGACTTCAAAGATAAACTTGAGGGTCAGTTGTCATACAAGTTCGTGTTGAATCACGGTTGGAGCCGTTGGGTTGTGGAAATGAACCCGAAGTATGGTTCAGGAACCGCCGACATTTCAAAGTTCAAGAAGATGGGCTTTGCAGTGAAGTCGAAAGACGCCGCCGGCTGGGATTCGTTCAAGGTGTTTATCGCCGACAGCAACGATAAGTCATACGAAGCTTCCCTGGCGTCACTCGGTTTCAAACCTGACGGGAAATGGCATCGCTGTACGATCGATTTGAATGACGTCAAGAAGAGCGGTGTGGATCCAGCCAAGATCAAGGTGCTCTTTTCTGTCGGTTGGGGCGGAGGGGTCAGCAACGGACACTACTTCAAGATTG
Organism: Phycisphaerae bacterium; assembly: GCA_030745875.1. Classification (GTDB taxonomy): domain Bacteria; phylum Planctomycetota; class Phycisphaerae; order SM23-33; family SM23-33; genus BS750m-G57. Next base: position 58,982 of record JASLNT010000022.1, on the reverse strand, counting down.
ACGATCTTTATCTTGAGTAAAGTGGATAGAGGTTTGAAGGGCTACAAGGAAACATGACCCATCGCGGCCATAATCTGACCAGCAAGCCTGATGTCAACGAATGCCTGGAGCGCATCTACGCTTGGTACGAACAGAAGATCATCGATCGCCCGCCGGTGCGATTCCATCACCACAATATCGAGTACGAACGTCATCGCACCGTGTCGGGACCGTGGGCGACGGCTGAGGAACGCTGGCTCGACGTCGACTTCCAGATCAAGACGTTTGTTGATTCGCTTGAAAACACCGAGTTCAAGGGCGAGACGTTTCCGGTCTACTGGCCGAACATCAGCGCCGTTGCGTACAACCTGTTCCTGGGCCAATTGGCGGTGTTCGATGATGTTACCGCCTGGACGCACCCGTGTATAGACGATCTGGACAATCTCCCCGAGATTAAGGTCCAGAAAGACAACAGATTCCTCCGCGCCGTCGACGAGATGACCGATAAGGCCCTTGAGATCGCCGACGGAGAATTCCTCGTCGGTTACACTGATATGTACGCCGGCATCGACTGCACGGCTGGTCTGCGCGACATGGGCCGGATGTGCATGGATATTCTCATGTCGCCCGACAAGCTCAAGGCGCTTATCGAGCAGGTATGGACCGAGTACCTCGAAATATACGATCACTTCGACCGCAAACTGAAAGCCGCCGGGCAACTGTCGGTCACCTGGATGAACCTCCCCTCGCCGGAGAAGTTTAACGTTCTGGCGTGCGATTTTGCAACGCTGATATCGCCTGAGCACTTTGACGAGTTCTGCCTCCCGATCATCCGCAAAGAGGCCGAGTGTTTCGACTGCAATGTGTTCCACCTCGATGGTCCGGGCGTCGGCAAGAATATCGATTCGGTGCTCACGCTTCCGAATCTGAAAGCCGTTCAATGGGTCCAGGGCTACGGCGACGATTCGCCGATCATGCAGTGGTTGCCCCTGATCGAGAAGATACAGTCCGCCGGCAAGTCAGTAATCGTAGATTTGAAACTGGACGAAATCGATGAGTTTATCAGCAGGACCGATCCGACGGGAATAATGCTGTGGATCCCCGCAATACCCGAGGACCAGGACACCGTGCTCCAGCGCGTTAAGAAGTGGTAGGGCGGTTTGCGTCGATGTTGTCGTCCGGCAGTGTTATTCAGTCGGTGTCGGAAGAAGGCGTGTGGTTGCGTTCTGTTTCCAGACCGGAGGGTTGGTGTAAGGGCGGATGATTGCCTTGGATTGTCTTCTATCGAGCCCGACGGCCATCACTCCGTCGAACCATCCGCCCTGAACGATCACGCCGTTGATCTCCATCGACGGCGCCCACGGCCAATTGATCCATCCGTTAACGGTCATGTTCTTCAGGGTTGATTCGGGCAGAGAGCCCTTCGGCGGAAGCAGATTTGTCGGGACCAAGTTTTCCGGGATCGGCATGACAAAGACGCGCCGTCTGCCCTTGGCTTCGAGCGTGATTTCACGCGGCTTCCAGATGCAGGTGAACGGCGCTTCTCCTTTTACGTAGAAGTCCTTGTATCCTATGGTCCCCAGTCCGCCTGTTGCAACCAGCGTTACTGTCTGCCCATCGACAGCGACCCATCCGGTAATATTCTCGGAATGCACCTTGGGATCATCGGTTTTGACCGCAGGACCGACAGCCGCTACGTTTTTCCCCACTGGTTTGCCCGGAGACTTGCGAATCGGAGCCCTGACCACATCTACTGTCGAGTCGATCTGAGTCTTGGCCTCCCATGGGCCTGGTCCGGTCTTTTCCGCCTTACCATATCGAAGCGTCGCCGGCTGGGCGGAGGCGTTTACGAGTTGGGCGATCTTGTCCTTTACCCGCACCATGCCTGCGTAACCTTCAAGCGAGACACGGTCATTCTTCCATTTGACGGGCTTGTCGGTGCTGGCGAAGACATAGTCCTTCGACTCGGAGGTTATAATCCTGGCGACTCCCGGAGCAAGAAGCTCGGCGCTCTCAGGGGGCGCTTCGCCAGCCTTGTAGGGGTAGAAGAGAACGAAGTAGTCTTCGCCCGCGGCCCGGTGCGTTTTGAGTTGGCAGTAGTCTTCATGGAAGGAGTAGTTGAACTTGCCCTGCAGAAGTTCGGTCTTTACGCGTTTGGCGTGAAGGAAGAGGATGTCGAGCATGATCTTCTCGGGGAAACTCGCCCGCACTCCGCCGGGGATAGGGGTTATCGATTCCGCCTTGGTGTTGAGCCACTGATACCACCAACTCGGATGGAGTTTCTCGCCCCGCATGGTGTCTCGCATGAGCACGTAGTTAGGGCTGGTGACCTTCCTGTTGCGCACCATCAGGATCTGGCGATGCCAATCGAACGGCGCATCGAGCTTCTTACCCAGATTGCGTTTGTAGGTTTGTACTCCGCCGAGATATCCCAGCGAAGGGGTGAACCCGTAGTCGCGGATGAACGTATCGACCCGCCCGTGCTCGTGACCGGCCAGGGGCTCGCCGAAAGCGATCAGCGAATCATGGTTCATTCCCTTGGGCGCCGGGTTGTAGCACCATCCGGTAGGCGGGGCGATGCACCGCCCTCGGGCGTATAGAACGAAGTCGCCCTGGTCGGGGTTCCAGTGGCTTTGCATGTATCCCTGACGCAGGCCCGCGCAGAACTCCTGGTCGCCCTGATGTGCGCGGAGCACTCCGCCGAAACCGGTTATGACCTTGTCGGTGTATTTCGGCGTCACCGGTTTGATGTCCGGGTTCCAGTAGAACCACATGCGAGGGTCTCGGGCTTCCGTACCGAGGAATCCGCCTGACTCATGGAAGGAGCCCATTAGACGGGACGCCAGATCAGGATCGCTCTTTGCAAAGAGCCCGGCCAGGAGCATCTCCACTTGCCCGCCGGGTATGTCCCGCCCGTTTCCAAAACCGGGCAGCACTCGCATCTTCCGCCCCTTGATGCCCTCCTCGCGCACCTCCTTGACCTGTCCGCCCGATTTGGCCCATCCGCGCGGATGGGTCGACGGGGTCGCTATGTCAATAAACCACCGCCCCATGTCTTTGAGGGAGTCGAATTTGTCCAGATCGTAGCCTGCATCCCGCATTGCGGCGGCCGCCACAGTCAGGAAGACAGTAGGTCCGTAGGTCGCGTAGCCCGGGCATTCGCGAAACTGCCCGCCAGCCGGGGTAACATCATGCGAGATCGACCACTTGAGATACTCCGACGCATCGTCGAGCCATTTCTTTGCCATGGGATGATCCGGCAGCATCCGACCGTAGAGGGTAATGCCCATGGTGCGGTTGATCGCCATGTTGGGATTGCCCAGATGCACGCCGGCTCCGCGGGGCAGGAAGTCTGCGTTTGTGAGCATGTACGCCAGGATCGCCATCTTCGCCCGGAGTTTTTTGCGGGCTTCGGCGGGCAATTCCGGCCAGGCCAGGGCGGTATCGACGGTGAAAAGAAAGCGCATGTCGTTCTGGAACTGGCGAAAATGAGCCACGTGACAATCTAACGCACTTAACCGCCAGGTTGCCCCGCGCATGGCGCTTGCCAGAGCGCTCTTGGCGTCCTTATCGCTACCGCTGATCAGGTAGTTTCTCTTCAGTTTCTCTCCGTCGGGGCAGCGGTCCAGATTGGCTTTGAGGCGTGCGATGCTCTTTGGCGTTCCCAGCAGGCGAGGGTAACGCTTCTGCGCATCGGGCCAGTCCAGGATGAAATCCTTGTAGTCGTCAAGGTTGAGAGATCCGTAATAACGCCGATAGAGATAGTGCGGCGCGGTGTCAAACGCTCCGTCTTCCTTGGTGGGGCGGGATTCAAGCACCAGCGCCCAGTGGCGCCTGCCGAGGGTAGGCGGCAGATCCGGGTCGATCTCGGCGGTGGAGAACGGGTTCATTGGTTGCCCCTGAAGATAGGGATTCAGCGGGAGTCGCAACTCGACAGTCTTGCGTGCGGTCCACTGGATATCGCCCGCGGCCGGACGCGACAACCGCCACGCGCCGCTGTGCTGGCTCATCACGCCCACGTAAGGCGACGTTTTGTCCGGCCCGGTAAGCCCGTACCACGTCGCTCCCCGACCGAAATCCTGAAAGTTGCTCAGACCGACGTGAACGCCCGGTTTGCTGAAGTCCAGCGCCTGCTCCCAGCAGCCCACGCCGTGAAAGTGACATTTCCCGGCAAGCTGGGTCGCCCGGTCCGGTTTGGCGTAGGAACTCCAGACCGCTTTCTTCGGATCCCATCCTGCGTTGAGTTCGAGGACAAACCGATTCTCGTTGGGCAGCGCAGCGCCCATGTCGAACTCCTCGGATATATGGACCAGGGATAGCTCCTTCTCCACGCGCACGCGGACCGTGTATCGCCCGCCGGGCGCAAAGTCTATTCGGTAAGCGGTTTCGTGGAAGAGAGGCCCTTGGGCGACAACCTGCTGCGAGAAAGCGGTGACCTTTCGTTTGGTCTGCAGCCCGCCCTTACCGGCCCATTTACCGTTGCTCATGCGGAAGCGCAGAATTGGCGGTGGAGCCTGATCGCCCGGAATCGGCGTCTTGTATTTCTTGCTTCCCGGGGCGGGCAGTTCCACCGCCAGGCGGGGCGAGCTTACCTCAAGACGGTCGCCGCGGAGGCGGCTGGTTACGCCTTGCTTACCGTGGGTTGCCGGTCTTCCATTTTCCAGGCGATAGCGATAGCTCCCGCCGGGCGTCAACTCAGCATAGAAGTGAACGCGGCAGGATTTGATGCTGCGATCCTGGTGTAGCTTGACCGCTGCGAGCTGGAACGCGTTTTCGGCGCCTTTGTCGTCGACGAGTCGAACCTGATTCGTGTAGGCCTTGCCCTGAGGAAGAGAGACATCATACCCCACCAGCATTCGAGGCCAATTGCGATCGGCGTGTTCTGTGCAGGCGAAGCTTGCAAGCTCTCCGGCCTGGCAGGGAGCCTTCGGTAGCCCCGAAAGTCCAGCCAGCACCAGAATAACACAACACGCATGCGAAGATTTCATACTCATTCTCCCTGGTTATGAATTATTTGTATTTATCGCTGCCTGCACAGGGTTTATTGAAAGATAATGAACGATTTGGAAGGTCCGGTCGAGGCAAATACCAGCTCCGATCTCGACGACCTCTTGGAAACGCTGCAGGAAAGAGTGGGCGCAGGGGGCTGAGAGCTGTTAGATTTGCCGGTTGTGAAAGGACGGGCGCTATGAAATTATTGGCAGCTTTTTGCGTATCTCTTTTTCTGGCGGATTGGGGTGCGTCTGTCTGCCGTGCCGATGAAAGCATGCCGCCGGCTGCGAAGGTCATCCGCTCCGAGGCTCTTCGGAAGAACAACAGTCCCGAAGGGCGCCCCCTGCCGCTTGCGGCGCATTGGCATCGACGGTACTGTCCGCTTTCCTACCAGATCGACTTGATTTCCAAAGGCTCTCATCTTCTGCCCTGGCTACCCACCCCGGTTCCACAGCGCGACGCAGGCAACGCCTTGGGCGAAAACAAAGCCGGACTGAAAACACTTCGCAAGTGGAAGATGCCTTTCGTTCTCATAACAGGCGGGCAGTGGGAGGCGACGCTCTACGATCACAAGTTGAAGTGGCGAAAACTACCGCCGGACAAAAGCCCGCTGGTCGTTCCGCACGAACCGATCAAAGGCAAGGACGGGAAAGTCAAACTCACCGCTAAGCAGCTTAGCCCGTTCGGCGCCGTCGAACCGTGGCGTCAGGTGGGCGAGTACTGGATGGGCTCGCCCGGAATGAAGGCGATCCAGGAAGCCTACCCCGATCCGCCGATGGTGATCATCGTCAGCAACAACGAAGCCCACGATCTTCGCTGGCACGAAGTCGGAAGAAAATCCAAACGCTATCTCGACAAGTACGGCAAAGGCAGGGACAACGCCTTCAAACGCAAAGTAGTCGCCGAAGGCTGGATCCGGCGGTATGGCGCGATGCTGACATCCATGCGGGGGGCGCTAGTCAAGGACGCCTGGCGAAAGAACAGTCGATTTGCGGCGTACAGCGCTCTCGGTCCGAATCATCTGGGGCGATGGAGCGCCTGGAAAACATATTCCCTTATTACCGACAAGTACGTCGATCCGGGCCCGGTGATCTGGGGCGGCGCCGTGGCGGAATACTACGACAACCACTGGCAGCCGCAGAAGTCGATCTGGGGCGCCTGGAGCTGTCAGACCGAAGCGATGAACATGGTGCTCCTGAAGACCGAGGCGTTGAAGATCAAGCCGGAGTTCTGGCATGAAGTGATTTTCTGGGACGGTAACCTGCCTGGCAAGCAGAACGACCGTTACACGACCTACACGAAGAAGGGCTTCCCCCCATCGCCGGAACGTTATCGAGGGTGGGTGCAATACGGAATGTGGCTGCTTACCCCGAGAGTCGCCCGGGAATGGCGGTCCAGCGCCGATAAACGCGAGCGTTGGGAGGCTTACTTTAATGCGATTATCAAGGCGGTGGACCTGGTGCACAGCGACAAGACCCTGACGCGTTTCTGGCGCAAGGGCAAGTTGGTCCGGCCGGCGGAGAACTTGCATCCGTTCAAGACGAACGTTCCGCAGCGTCTCAAGGACCGGAACCGCTGGTATCATCTTCGAACCAGCCTCGATCCGGAATATCCGCTCAAACTCAATTCGGTATTCCCGGTCTTCACGCTCGCACGCGTGATCGGCGAGAAGCCGAATCGCCAATGGCTGCTGTACGCCCACGCTCCGCGCGGTGATAAGAAAGGCGTAGAGGTCAACATCCCCGGTTACAGGAAGATAAGGGTGAATATCGCCTTGAGCGGATCGTTTTACCATATTGGCGAGAAAGACGATGAGATCAAACAGGTGGGGGTTCTGAATAAAGGAGCGTGATTATGCGGATACGCAATATTGCGATTGTGTTGTTGTTGGGGATTTTGTTGCACGCGGGCGTTGCGGTCGGCGGCCCGACATCCGCATGGGTTCCGGCTATGAAGAAAGTGCACGCCGACTTCAAGGGCAAACCCGGGACGTTCGCTCACTTTGGTGATTCGATTACTTACTCGCTGGCGTTCTGGAGTTCGCTGCAGTGGCGTCCCGGCCAGGCCGACAGCGACTTTGAAGCCTCACGCCAATGGGTGTTGAAGTACATGCACAAGGATTGCTGGCGCAGCTGGAAGGGTCCGAAATACGGTAACCTGAGCGGTAAGACCGTCGCATGGGCCAACGCCAATATTGACGGATGGCTCAAGAAACTGAACCCTGAAGTCGTGCTGATTATGTTTGGGACTAACGATCTGGGCGGTGTTTCTGTCGAGAAGTACGAGATCGGGCTGCGGAAGTTGGTGCAGCGATGTCTGGATAACGGTTCGGTAGTGATCCTCAGCACGATTCCACCCCGTAGCGGGAAAGCCGAGAAAGCCGCCCAGTACGCCGAAGTCGCACGGAAGATCGCAAAGGAGTTGAAGGTTCCGTTGAGCGACTTTCATGCTGAGGTCCTCAAACGCAGGCCCAATGACTGGGACGGCTCGGCCGCTAAGTTCAAAGGTCACAAGACCTATGAAGTCCCCACGTTGATCGCCGGCGACGGCGTGCATCCCAGCAATCCGAAGAAATGGCGGAAGGATTTCACCGAGGACGGGCTGAAGCACAACGGTTTCAACCTTCGCAGTTATATCACGCTGAACGCGTACGTTGAGGTCATGGACAAGGTGCTGGACGCGGGGAAGAAACCAGCGGCCAGGAAATTCGTCTCGGAAAAGAAACCCGTGTCGGTTTCTGTCTCCGCCCAATCATGGTGGCCCAAAGCCCCGAAACTCGGCGCGCCCAAGGGGCGGGTCATCAAGGTCTCTTCCGTGCGTCAGTTGTTCGAAGCGACGAAGAACGTCCGTCCAGGCGGGACGATAATGCTGGCCGCCGGGCGGTACAATATCTCGCGACGCGTTGGGATCACGACCGACAGGGTGACGCTTCGCGGAGCTACGGGCAATCGCGACGATGTTGTCATTGACGGCGACGGGATTGGCGAGTTGGTTGCGTTTACCGCCTGCAGCGATGTGACCGTAGCCGATCTGACCATTCAGCACGCCAAGTGGAACGGTTTTAAGATCGATTCGGAGACCGGAGTGCAGCGGCTGCGCATCTACAACTGTGTGATCCATAATATTTGGCAGCGAGGTGTCAAGGGCGTGATCGTGCCCGAGAAGAATCGCAAGAAGACCCAGCCGCGCGACTGTCGAATCGAATATTGCCTCTTTTACAACGATCGCCCCAAGAAGTTCAGCGACGATGAGGCCGATACGCCGAAAAACTTCGGCGGGAACTACGTTGGCGCCATCGACGTGATGTACGCCAAGGGATGGACCATCAGCGACAACGTGTTCTTGAACATCCAGGGACGCACGCGTGAAGGGCGTGGGGCGGTGTTCCTGTGGCACGAGACCGAAGATTGCGTAGTCGAGCGGAATATTATTGTCGATTGCGACAAGGGCGTGAGCCTGGGCAACTCGTACATGCCGAAGAACCGCGCCGTAACGCGGCACGCGCGACGCTGCATAGTGCGGAACAACTTCATCACGCGAGCTCCTGAGGGATGCATCGAGGCCGCCAACACCGCCGACTGCAAGATCTACAACAACACGATCCACGATCCCAAAAACCGCATGCGGCGCCTGCTGCGGGTTCTCGGCCATCGCGAGGGTCTCGTTGTGTCGGGGAATATATTCAGCGGTCCGGCGCCGCCAGGCGTGCCGGCCGGTAACTTGGTCAAGGACCTCACCGCCGCCTTCGCAGACCCGTCAGGCGGAAACCTCCACCTGAAGAAAGCGTCGCCGGAAGTAGTAGACAAAGCCCCGAAACTCGCCGAAGTCACAGAAGACATCGACGGCGCCAAACGCGGCTCGAAGCCCGACCTCGGCGCTGACGAACTCTAATGTTGGCGCAATAAGAAGGGCCCACGCTGCACGCAGCGCGGGCCCTTCGTGTTTTTGACGATACTATCAGTCAGTCGTGAACGGCGAGGCCGGCAGGCCTTCCTTGTTGTACAGGTTTATGCCTACGGGGTTGGACTGGTATCCGAACCGCACGTGTTTGGGCTTACTCACGCCTTTGGCTGACACTACAACCGTCTTGCCGTCGATATTTGCGTCGGCCCAGTGCCATTTGCCGTCGGCGGCTTGGATGGCGAAATGGATCAGCTTGGCGCCGGGAGTCTCCTTCGCGGGAGCCAGGCCCTCCTTCTTGGCGGCTACCAGTCCGCCGCCGACGCAGTCGAAGGTTATGCGAATCTTGTCGCCTTCGATCTTCATGCTCTTGTACAGCGGACCGGAGTAGACGATCTCTTTTCCATAGTCTTTCGCCAAAGCCCATAACGCCAGGCGGGCGCCGACGTCCTGCTTGTTCTTCGGGTGGATGTTGCGTGCGGCGCCTATGTCGATTATCACCGCCATTCCGGTCTTGGGAATACGAAGCGCTCTGCGTTGTCCTTCGCGGACCGGTCCCCAGCCGCCGCCGGAGGGGTTGTCGTTGGGACCCTGAAAATTCGCCAATTGCACCCAGTAGAACGAGAGATCGTCATTCTCAAACGTCGAACGCCAGCCCTTGACCAACGCTTCCTTCAGGTATTCGTAACGCAGACCGTCGCCGGCGTTGGACTCGCCCTGATACCAGATCGCCCCGCGAACGCTCAGCGGAGTCAGTGCGTTGACCATACCGTTGTAGATGTACGTGGCGCCGCCCTTGGGGCTCAGGCGCATCATTGGCGGGTTTCCGGGGAACGACTTGCCCGCTTTCAGATTCGCCCGGGCCTTCTCCAGCCATTTTTCGAGTTCAGCAAGGTATTTCTCGTGTCTGGCCTTGCCTGCTGGTGTGGCGGGGTCAATCTCGCTGATGGACTTGATGTAATCCTTCAACTGGGGAACACTCTTGAAGCCGACGATCGGGGTCCACGGTTCGATCCGCGTTCCGCCCCAGTTCGTTCCGACAAGCCCGATCGGAACTTTGAGTTCCTTCTGCAGCGCCCGGCCGAAGAAGTAACCGACGGCGGAGAATCCGCCGACGCTCCTGGGCGTGCAGACTTGCCAGTTCCCGCGCGGATCGGTCAACGGCGTGGGACCCTGCACGTGCCCCGGTACGTTGAACAGTCGAATCTGCGCGTTATTCGCTGCGGCGATTTCATCCTTGGAGTTAAGCGTTCCGCCCATCGTCCATTCCATGTTGGACTGCCCCGAGCATAGCCACACTTCGCCCAGCAGAACGTCCTTGACAGTGACAGTATTCTTGCCCTTGACGGTAAGCGTGTGGGCCTTTCCGTCGGCCTTCATCGCCGGCAGGTCGACGCGGAATTCGCCCGCATCGCACGCGGTTCCGCTGGCGGTCTTGCCAGCCAGTTCAACCGTGACCTTCTCGCCTGCGTCAGCCGTGCCGAAAATGCGGATCTCCCGGCCTTGCTGAAGGACCATGTGATTCCCGAACGCGCGGGAGAGTTTCACATCGGCGCGGGCCGAGCCGACGACCAGCAGAATGGCGATCATAACGGATGTAAGAACGATGCGTTTCATGGAATGCTCCTTTACAGATTCCTAAGGTAATCGGGTCGTATGTTTCTGTTTTTTTTGGGTGCGACGACCGAAACTGCCGTTATAATAACACGATAACGGATTGTAATTCTATACATACTGTGCTCCGCTGTTCAGGCGGCGGGTTTGCGTAGTCTATGGAGCTTTCATTTATGAAGTCTACGAGAAGACACCGGTGGGGAGTTTGTTGTGTTTTGGCGGCTGTGCTGATTGCGACCTTTACTGCAATTCCCAGCGCAGACGCAGCCAAGAAGAAACCCGCAGCCAAGAAGAAGCCTGCGGCTAAGAAGAAGAACAAAGGCGGCGTGCAGAAGCACATCAGCGACGACCAGATTTACGCGAAGATGGATTTCACTCCCGCCCAGCAGGCGAAGTTCGACGCGGCGCGCAGTAAACTCCAGGAAGCTCTGGACAAATGGGACGCCACGCCGAAGGGGCGGAAGCTACTGGAACTCGAAACCGCTGTCGAGATGGCTGTCAAACCCGAAGACAAAAGCCGGATAGCGGGCTCCCTGCCGCAACTTCGGCAACTCAGGGCCGAACGCAGCCTCATCCAGAAGCGGCACGAAGCTGACATTCTCTCCGCACTTTCGCCTCAGCAGAAAGCCACCAGACTCGGACACCGACTTTGCAACGGGATAACGGGCGGAAAGCTCGGGAAAGTGCTGAATGGCGACCAGGTCTCAAAGATCAGGGCGAATTGCATGTCCGCAGGCGCCGCGGTAGTCAAGGGTTCGGTCTCCCCAGCGCGGGCCGAAGCACAACTGCGGTCTATTGCGGTTAATTTACTAACCACCGACCAGAAGAAAAAGCTCGGTCTTCCCGTTCCCCCAAAGAAGAAACCGCCCAAGAAGAGGAACAACAACCGCAGGCGGGTTAATAACAACAGAAAAAGAGCCCAAGCCGCCAAGAAAGCCCGCGCCGCAGCAGCGGCCAGGAAGAAAGCTGCAGCGGCCAAGAAGAAGTAGCCCGCCATCCGATAGGGGAGGAACGCAAGTCGCCCGGGTCAGTCCGCGACGACACGATCGAACCCCGTATAGACGTTCAGACGCTTGCCGCGCAGGAAGCCCACCAGCGTTAATCCAAATCGACCAGCCAGCTTCGCCCCGAGCGCCGTCACCGCCGAACGCGACACCAGCATGGACAATCCGCACGCGACGGCTTTTGAAACGATTTCCGCCGACAATCGTCCGGTCATAAGGACCATCTTGTCGGTCACGTCGATTCCATCCAGGAAGGCCCGCCCCATTATCTTGTCGAATGCGTTATGTCGGCCGACATCTTCGGCGAAAAGGAGAACTTTTTCCGTGTCGGCCAGCGCGCACGCGTGAAGTCCGCCCGTGGACTTCCACATGTCGGCTTTCCCAGTGAATGTTCTCGCCAGTTCGATTAACTTGTTCGGTCCTATAGTGAGACCCTGCCCGACCCGTCCGAAGGCTGGCGAGTCAAGATCTCTGCCCGTACCGCCAGATCCGCATCCGGTTCCCCACGTCCAGCGACTGGCCATTGCTTCAAGGGCGTCCTCGTCGAGGTCTCCGTGGATGAAAACCTTATTGTTCTCAACGTTTACGCGGACATCATGCAGCTCGGATCGGTCACGCAGGGCTCCTTCCCCGATCAGGAATCCCACCGCCAACGACTCCAGATCGTGCGGCAGGCAGAGCATCGCAAGGCTGTGCTTTCCGTCGTTGAGGTCCAGTTCTATCCGTGCTTCGGTGATGACCTTGTCGACCATCGCCTTAGGGGCGCCGTCTTCGAACCTGCGTATGGGGCAGTCCTGGATGAGGTTGTCCGGCGGGAGGGGTGCGTCGGTCATTTGAAGCAACCCAGTTGGCAGGCGCTGACTTTGATGTCAAGTTCGTTGCATATCTCACCGATCTGCTGCGAGGAAGTTCCGGTCTCTCCAGCCAGATCGAGCATAGCCTTGCACGACACCTTACCTTCTACGGCCTGGTTTTGAATTGTTGTGCGAAGTTCTTCTGTGGTCATGATTATCTCCTGCAATCGTAAACCATGAGCCTATCACCTGCCGCCTGATCGGTCAAGTCCCCCGTTTTTGGGGGTTTGCGTCCAGTTGCCCGGGCGGATATAATCCAGCGACGTGATATGGATTAGGTTTTACCTTTTCGTGTCCGCGGTGATCGCTGCGGATTTTAGCTTAATGACTCATTTGAAAGGCCTATGCGATGGCGCGTGAGACTGTTAAAGACGCTTCAGCCGACCAGGGCGTTAGCCCCGCGGAAGTTGACGCGGTGCTCGATGAACTTGGCGTCGGGCTCGATTCGGACCTGATCAGCGTCCTTCAGGACGTTCAGGAGCGGATGGGCTATCTGCCAGCCGACGTGCTCCAGGGAGTCAGCGATCGGACAAGGATTCCACTGAGCCGGGTCTATGGAGTAGTGAGTTTCTACGCCCAGTTCTACACCGAGCCGCAGGGGCGACACAAGCTGAAATGCTGCCGCGGTACGGCGTGCTATGTGCGCGGCGGAGAGGGCGTAATCGAGGCTGCCCGAAACCGCCTGGGCGTCGAAGACGGTGAATCGACAAAGGACATGATGTTCTCGTTTGAGACGGTGGCCTGTCTGGGAGCCTGTGCCCTGGCGCCGGTGGTTGTTATGGGCGACAAATACCACGGCATGGCCACTCCGGACAGCATCGATGAGATGATCGACGAGATCGTCGACGCCGAATCGAACAAAGAGGAGACGAACTGATGGAACGATTGGGCTCAATCAAAGCCTTTCACGATCGGCAGCGTGAGTTGACGGAGAAACTGGATCCGGAGCAGAAAATCATTACGATCTGCGGCGGGACCGGCTGCATCGCTTTTGGGGCTCCGGATGTTGAGCAGGTCTTCCGCGACGAAGTGGCCTCTCGCGGCTTGTCGGAATCTGTTTCCGTCAAGCGAACGGGCTGTCACGGATTTTGCGAGAAGGGCCCGGTTATCGTCATCCTGCCGCAGGGGATATTCTACCCCAGCGTCCAGATCGAGGACATCGGCGAGATTATCGATGAAACCGTGGTGGCCGGCAAGACGATCGAGAGACTGCTCTATGTGGACCCGATGACGGGCGAGAGGATCGCAGAGGACCACAAGATCCCGTTCTACGCACGGCAACAGCGGGCGGTTTTTCGCCTCAACGGCATTCTGGACCCCATTGATCTGGACGACTACCTGGCCCGCGACGGATACGCCGCGGCGGCCAAAGCCCTGGGAGACATGACGCCCGAGGATGTGATTGACGAGGTCATCGCAGCAGGCCTGCGCGGGCGGGGCGGCGCGGGCTTCCCCGCGGGGCGAAAATGGCAGTTTTGCCGTCAGGCTCCCGGAGACCAGAAGTACCTGATCTGCAACGCCGACGAGGGCGATCCGGGCGCTTTCATGGACCGCAGCCTTCTGGAAGGCACGCCGCATGCGATCATTGAGGGTATGATCGTGGCGGCCTACGCTATCGGGGCTTCCGAGGGCATTATCTACGTTCGGGCCGAATACCCGCTGGCGATCGAGAACACCCGTATCGCGCTGGATCAGGCCCGGGCCGCGGGCCTGCTGGGCGAGGATATACTCGGCACGGGGTTCGATTTCGACATCTCCATTCACAAGGGAGCCGGGGCGTTTGTCTGCGGCGAGGAGACCGCGTTGATCGCCTCGCTGGAGAATTCCCGCGGCATGCCGCGTCCGCGTCCGCCGTTCCCGGCCGTCAGCGGATACCGAGGCAAGCCCACCAATATTAACAACGTTGAGACCTTCGCCAACGTGCCGCTGATCATCCGCACAGGCTCGGCCGAATACGCCTCGGTAGGCACTGAAGGGTCGAAAGGCACGAAGGTCTTCGCCCTGGCGGGCAAGGTCAATAACACTGGATTGGTTGAGGCACCCATGGGCGCTACGCTTCGCCAGATCGTTTTCGATATTGGCGGGGGTATTCCCGACGACCGGGAATTCAAGGCCGCCCAGTTGGGAGGCCCGTCCGGCGGGTGCGTGCCGGCCCAGTTTCTCGATCATCCGATCGACTACGATTCGCTCCAGGAGATTGGGGCGATCATGGGCTCGGGCGGATTGATCGTGATGGACCAGACCACGTGCATGGTCGACATTGCGCGTTTCTTCACCGAGTTTGTGCAGTCCGAATCGTGCGGCAAGTGCGTGCCCTGCCGCATCGGCACGAAGCGAATGCTGGAGATACTCACCCGCATCACCGAAGGCAAGGGCGAGTTGGAAGACATTGACCGCCTGGTGAAACTCGGGGAGATGATCAAGGAGGCGTCATTGTGCGGTTTGGGGCAGACGGGTCCGAACCCCGTGCTGTCGGCGATTCGATACTTCCGCGACGAGTACGTCGCACATGTTGTCGACCACAATTGCCCCGCCGGCGTGTGCAAGGCCCTTACCTCATACTTTGTGGAAGTCGAGCTGTGCAAGGCCTGCGGAATGTGCGTTAAGGCATGCCCCGTGGACGCCATTTCTGATGGCGTGAAGAAGGTCCCGGCCGTAATCGACCAGGACAAGTGCGTAAGCTGCGGTGTTTGCATAGACACCTGCAAGTTCGACGCGGTGAAGATATCCAGAGGCTAGACCAACGGGAAGCTTAATACAAAAATGTCAGATACGATAACACTTAAAATTGATGACGTGGAAGTCACCGTTGCGGCGCAGACAACCATTCTTGACGCCGCGGCGACTGTTGGGATCGACATACCGCACCTTTGCCACGATCCGAACTGGAGCATTCCGCCCAGCAGTTCCTGCCGCCTCTGCATCGTGGAAGTCGAAGGCGCCAGGGCTCCGGTCGCATCCTGCTCGCAGCATGCCGCAGATGGGATGGTCGTACGGACCGATACCGAGAAGATACGCGAGTACCGGCGGATGGTGATCGAACTGCTGCTGTCGGATCATCCGCAGGACTGCATGACATGCGAACAGGGCGGAGGGTGTTCGCTGCAGGAATACGCCTACTCGATGGGGATTTCCGAATCGGGTTACTCAGGCATCTCCGGACCCGTTGAGCCTCGGCCCGTTCAGGACGGTCCGGCCGTTATTTACGATCGCAGCAAATGCATACTCTGCGGGCGATGCGTAGAGGTCTGTCATAATGTTCAGTCCAGCGGCGCCATCGAATTCTCCGGACGAGGTTTCGACACGGAAATAGCCCTTCCGCCCGGCCAGACGCGCAGAGAGTCAGTTTGCAGCGAGTGCGGAAACTGTATCGACGTCTGCCCGACGGGCGCGATGGCCGGTTCGTTGGGGCAGGGGCTCGGGCGAAACTGGGAGTTTGAAGAGACAGAAACCATCTGTCCGTACTGCGGTTGCGGATGTACGCTGGTGGCCAACGTTCGCGACAACAAGATTGTCAAAATCACCGGTCGGGGCGATCTGGGCGTTAACGAGGGAATGCTGTGCGTCAAGGGGCGGTTTGGCATCGACTTTATGGGCCACAGCGAGCGACTAACCCAACCGCTGGTCCGCAAGGACGGTGAACTCCAGCCGGTCGAGTGGGGCGAAGCTCTGGGGCTGGTTGCTGAGCGTCTCACACAAATTCGCAGCGAGTCAGGCCCCGATTCAATCGCCGGATTGGCGTCTGCAAAGTGCACTAACGAAGAGAACTACATACTCCAGAAGTTCATACGCGGAGTCATAGGAACGAACAACGTTGACCACTGCGCCAGGCTTTGTCATTCGTCTACGGTGGCCGGGCTGGCAAGGGCGTTCGGCAGCGGGGCGATGACCAATTCAATCGAAGATTTCGAGGTCACCGACTGCATATTCGTGATCGGATCAAACACAACCGAATGCCATCCGATAATCGGTTCGGCGATCAAGCGAGCGGTCGACCGCGGAGCGCAACTCATAGTAGCTGATCCGCGTAAGATCGAACTGGTCGGCCTGTCCGATCTGCACATGGCCCAGCGAAGCGGTACTGACGTAGCCCTGATCAACGCCATGATGTACGTTATTCTGGAGGAAGGACTCGCCGACGAGCAGTTTATCGCTGAGCGAACCGAGGGTTTCGCCGAATTCCGCGCTGCGGTCGAACCTTGCACGCCGGAACTGGCCGAGAAAATCACCACAGTGCCCGCCGCCGATATCGTCCGCGCCGCACGCATGTACGCAAAGGCTCCGGCGGCGTCAATCGTCTACTCCATGGGCATAACTCAGCACACCACCGGCACCGACAACGTACTGTCGCTGGCGAATCTGGCGATGCTCACGGGCAATATCGGCAAGCCCGGTGCGGGCGTTAATCCGCTTCGCGGTCAGAACAACGTGCAAGGAGCCTGCGATCTCGGAGCCCTGCCGAATGTCTATCCGGGTTACCAGAAAGTCGATGTTCCCGAAGTGCAAAAGAAGTTTCAGGCCGCGTGGGGAGCCGAACTGTCTCCCACGCCCGGGCTCACCGTAGTTGAAATGATGAACGCCGGAGCCGCAGGCGATCTTAAGGCTCTGTATCTCATGGGCGAGAACCCCATGCTCTCGGATCCCGACCAGAACCACGTGCGTGAAGCGTTGGAGAAGATTGACTTCGTGGTCGTTCAGGATATCTTCCTCACCGAGACCGCCGAACTAGCCGACGTTGTCCTGCCGGCGGCCGGTTTCGCCGAGAAGGTCGGCACGTTCACGAATACCGAGCGCCGCGTTCAGTTGTTGCACAAGGCAATCGAGGCGCCTGGCGAGGCGCGCCTCGACTGGGAGATAGTCTGCGACCTGGCCTCTCGAATGGGCTACGAAATGTCGTACGCCGACGCCGGAGCTATCGAAGACGAGATCGCATCTGTTTCGCCGATCTACGGCGGAATTGTTTACCCTCGCCTGGCGGACGGACCGCTGCAATGGCCCTGCCCGGACGCCAAGCACCCCGGGACTCCGTATTTGCACAAAGACAAGTTCTCACGCGGGCTCGGTAAGTTCCATCCCGTTGAATTTGTCGAGGCCCGCGAACTGCCCGACGACGAATTCCCAATATTGCTTACGACCGGACGTGTGCTTGAGCACTTCCACACAGGCTCGATGACCAGGAGATCGCAGGTGCTCGATGCGCTCGTGCCCACCGGATCGATCGAGATAAGCTCATTCGACGCCGATGAGCTCGGTGTCGCCGACGGGGCTACGGTTAAGGTTACTTCCAGACGGGGCGAGATCGAAGTAGCCGCCCGGATATCTCCGCGCATGCTGCCCGGGACGGTGTTCCTGGCGTTTCATTACCGCGAATCGCCCGCCAACAGGCTGACTATCGCCGCCTTGGATCCAATAGCCAAGATCCCCGAATTGAAAGTGTGCGCAGTCCGCATCGAAGCTTGCTGATCACCGTTTAACCCAGTATTCCCTGGCGTTCAGCGTTGATGTAGTTCATGCAGTAGTCGTCTCTTCCTGCGACGGCTTCGGCGGCCAGGATCGCTGCTACTATCCCCGGTGTGCACGGGTCGATCAGACCGGTGTCCATTCCGTGGTAAATCGCTTGTGCCAATCCCGCGAAGTTCACCAGTTTCCGCTTTGGAAGACCGAAGCTTATGTTCGAGCATCCGCCGCCGATGTGGATATCGGGCCATGTTGCGTGTATCGCTGCGATTGCGTCAATCACCGCTCGCCCGCAGGCTCCGTCAGCCGATACGGGGAAGAAGCACGGGTCGATGATGATGTCATTGGATTTCTTGCCGCACGCCTCGAACTTTTCGATTAACTCACCGGCCCGATCCACGCGATCGTTGACCCCCTGAGGAGGACCGTCATCGCTCATTTCCAGACCGATGACCATGCAATCATGTTTCGCCAGAATTTCCAGACGCTTATCGAGATTGTCGGTCTCCAGCGAAATGCTGTTGAGTATCGGTCTGGAGCCTTCGGTCGCCATCGACAGTCCGACTTCCAGGGCGTCGGGTGCGGCGGAATCTATCGCCAGCGGAACATCGGTATTGGCTTGGGTAAGTTCCACCAGCCATTTCATGTTCTCGGCTTCCTGACCTTCCCGCGGGTCGCCTCCGTTCAGGTCGATGTAATCGGCTCCGGCCTGGGCCTGGGCTGTCGCAAGGTCGATAATGAACTGTTCGTCGCGCTGCTGGAGTGCTGCTGCGACGCTCTTGCGCGTCGCATTGATCTTCTCGCCGATAATGATCATCTTGAGGGCTTTCTGGTCTCGGGTGAATCGGTGTGTCGGTGTTTTCTCGCTTGGCTTACTTGTTCTTCAACTGTTCAGCCGCTCGCTTGGCCTGCTCGGCGAGGTCGGAGACCGTCAACTCCCTCGACTTCCCACCGGTGAGTTCCGCCATTTCGGACAGGCCTTTCGACGCGCCAGCCAGAATGACGGTGTGCAGCGGTACGGATTTATCCTTGAAGGCTCCCTCGGCGACGCTTTTGGCGCCCATGGCGCTGTCGCGAGCCAGGAGAACTACGGTTTTGGCATTCATGTCGAGGGCGGCTTGGAGTCCTCTGGCTTGTTCGGCCGCTCCGCACAATTCCAGCGTTATGAAGGCCTGGGCTTTGGCGATGCCAGCCTTGTCTGATGCGATCGGTTGGGCGCTCAGGGTCTTGTCGTCATCTTCACCGAGCAGGATAACGTTGAATTTTCCGCCCTTGAGCGATTTGATTGAGGCGATGACTATCTGCCCGGCCGGTTCGAAAACCTCGGCCATTGGTCTGCTGGTGTCGATGCAATAGACAACCGGCGTGGTCACTTTTATCGTTCCCGCGACGGCTGGGAAGTCGCGAGTAGTCAGGGCTGTGTTTCCGTAATCTTCGGGCACGTCGAGCACGGGCGGCGGATTTGTCAGGTGTACGCCCAGGAACACCATCCCTCCGATCATGCCCACTAGCAGCACTGCGAGAACTATCGCCACAATGCCCTGCACTTTCACCGGAGTCGCCATGGGGATGTTTGCCTGTCCGTGCGCTACGGCCAGGGCTTTGTCAGCCTCGATTTGATCTGCGGTCTTGAGAGGTTTGGGCTCCTCTACCGCGGCCGGGATGTCTATGGCTGTGCCCGCATTGGGATCGACCGTGACCGGTGCGTCTATAGCGGTGCCCGCGTTGGGATCGACAGCGACTGGGGCGTCTATGGCTGTGCCTGCATTCGGATCGACCGCCGCCGGTGCGTCTATGGCTGTGCCCGCATTTGGATCGACAGCCGCCGGGGCGTCCAAGGCTGTGCCCGCATTGGGATCGACTGTCGCCGGGGCCGTGGGTCTGGGAGTCGGGAATTCCGGACGAGACGCCGGAGCTTTGGGGCGCCGTCTGGGTGTCTCCGGGCGTCCTTTGCGTTTCTTTGTACTGCTTTCGTCGGGTACGTAAACGATCGCCGTGCAATACGGGCAACGGCATACCCCGCCTGCGAACGCTTCGTCTATCGATATCTTCTTCTTGCAGTCAACGCAGCGGATTTTGATTGCCATTTACGTTTCTTCCTCGTGCAGGACAGTTTACACGGACGCCCAAGAGCTCGAATGTGTATATTAGGCCCATTGCCCAGGCGAATCAACCTTCGTCTGGCTGGCGGGAGGGGCGAGAGCGGTTTTCAGTCGCCGAATTACGCATCAAGTTATCCCTGATTCTTGGCATTTTGTGCTTGGTGATATGTGGTTATTGTGGTACTGTGTGCATTGCTCCAGCCTGCTTTGTTACGGGAGCGGCAGGAGTTGTTTCAACTGATTGAGGCACGGGCGTCTCGCTCACCGCACCACCTCCAGGCCCCACCGGCCGAGTTCCCGCAAAACCACACGGTCTGTCTGTCAGTTCATTAAGGGCATGCGGACATGTTGATGCTTTGCAAAGGAGATGGTGACATGACCGGAAAGCATATCAAATTTGTAGAATCCTCGCTGCTCGTTCTCTTAATCATGGCGATCGTATCGGCGCCTGCGGTCGCAGTCCCGGTGCGAACGGTGATTATGTCCGGTGAGCACGCTCCGGGAACGGAGTTGACCGCTTCATTTACTTCAATCTTCGCCGACGCCAGCCTAAACGGTTCGGGTCGGGTAGCGTTCCGCGCCAAACTGGTCGGACCGGGCATAGGTTACCAGGTTCGCGATTACGGTTTATGGTCTGAAGGGCAAGGAGGATTGGGATTAATAGCGCGGACGGGCGATCCGTGCCCTGGTGCGCCGGTTGGGACGCAGTTCCATTCGTTTTCGAACTCGGTTCTCAACGGGGCCGGGCAGGTCGCCTTTGAGCCTTTCGCCAAGAATGGGGGTACGTTCGTGTACACCATTTACAGTGCTACGGTCGGTTCACCCAATCTGATTACGCGCAATACCCTTCAGGCCCCCGATGCGCCGCTGGGCTGGACGTTCGCGACGTACAACTACCAGACGCATATGGCTTTCAACGACTCGGGGCAGGCGGCGTTTACGGGTCGGATGCAGGGAGCCGGTGCGAACCAGTTCAATTATAATGGTGTGTGGGTGATGGGCGGTGGAGCTTCGCGAAGTGTTGCGCTGGCCGATACGCATCCGCCCGAGGCTCCCGCCGGTTGGAACCTGTGGCGTTTCAGCGCACCGTATATCAACGCAGCAGGCAACACTGCGTTCCAGGCGAATATGTGGAACGGCAGCCTGGGAGGCAAGCAGGCGATCTGGTCTGATGTTGGAGGGTCCCTGGGGTTGGTGGCGATGGTGGGGCAGCAGGCCCCGCACTTGCCTTCAGGGGTGACTTTCTCCCAGATTCCGTTTGAGATGGGCTTCAACAACGCCGGGCAGGTCGCCTTCCAAGGCAAGGTGACCGGTCCGGGGGTCGGTTTCTTCAACGAGCAGGGCATATGGGTCGGCAAGTCGTACAGCGATCTGGTTCTGGCGGCCCGCGACGGCGATCCGGCTCCCGGTACGGGCGGTGGGTTCTTCTCGGGGATTCGTTATACGACCCCATCCGTCAACAGCGCCGGACAGGTCGCCTTTCACGCCAACGTATACGGGAGCAACGACTACGGAGTTTGGACCGGAAAACCGGGTTCGCTGAACCTTGTGGCTCGAGAAGGATGGCAGGTTCCGGGTCTTCCGCCCGGAGTGCAGTACGATTATCTCAGCGCTCCGGCGTTGAATGGCGCTGGTGCGGTGGCGTTTACATCCACCCTGCGGGGCACGGGTGTGACCACTGCTAATAATTACGGCCTGTTGGCGACAGCCAACGGACAACCGGTGGTTGTCCACCGCACAGGCGACGTTGTTGAGGTCCGCCCGGGCGTGTTCAAGACGATTAGCGGTTTCGGGCACTTCGACCGCGTCGGTACGGAAAGCGGCAGCCCAAGTTCCTTCAACGATATGGGGCAGTTGGCGTACCAGCTTAGCTTCACAGACAGCACATCGGGCATGTTTGTTGCTTCGATCACGGGCGGTGGGCCCGGTTCGCTGGATAATCCTGTTGTGCCCGACAACATCGTTCCGGGCTTGCGAGGCGAGTGGGTGTTCGACAACGTTTCCGGCGAGGGTCAATGGTTCGATCCGCCGACGGCTGAAGGGTATCTCTACGAGACAAACGGCCTGTCGAACTTTACGCAAGTAATCCTGCCGGGTACAGTCGGCGACGCCGACGGACTGTTTACGATCATCGACAGCGTTAACGGAACGGTCACCGTTCCAGCAGGAGCCCTTCACGCGTTTCCCACGGCTGTGGACCGATTCACCGTCCTGGGCATCGACCCCGGTGTTGACGGCGGGGACCCGCTGGCGTTTCCGACATTCCTGGCGTTCGATCAGACAACAGTGAGCTTCACCCAGACGCCTATACCGGAACCGGCGACAGTTCTGCTTTTGGCGTTCGGCGGAGTTGCGGTGTTGAAACGACGGGCGGGAAGATAACGGATAAACAGAGATTGAAGGAGGGATAACCGTCGATCGTGGAGTTTGGGCTTGGAGTGTGCGCCTGTTGGGGTGGTTTTGGCGATACGGGTATGGTATCGTCCCGGACGGGAGATCGTTATGACCACGATAATCAGATCTTTTGTCCTGGCGTTTGCAACTCTAGTTGGTCCGACGATTGTGATTGCCGACGGCGTGTGGATAACCCCCGCCTGGCCGGACGGGCGCGAACCGCAATTCAAGCCTGTTGGGCTTTACTGGTTCTCCGTTCGCGAGTCTCCGCTGGTCTATCGAAGACAGGTCGATGTCGCCGAGGGTGTTGACCGGGCGGTCGCGGCGATTCGAACGAGCGGGTATGTCTACGTGTATGTTGACGGGCGGTTCGTATATGGCTGGTCGCCCCAAAGGGGGGATAAACGTCGCAATAAGCCCGCTGTTCCAGCCGATCCGAAACGAGTTCATATTGTCGATTTGACCTCGAAGCTTGGCCCCGGGCGCCATGTTCTGGCCGTAAGCGCTCCAGCGGGAGGTTTTGTTCTCGATGGTGGGGTCTACAAGCGATCCAAACGCCTCGCCCGCCTGTCGAGCGATGAGAAATGGACCGTTTTGAAGTTTCGTCCAACCACGGTGCTGGAAGATCAGGCGAGCATGAAGGTCGGCGCTGCGGGCAAGGGGCCTGCGGTCTCGGTTAAGCAGGGAAGGTCCTGGCGGGCGGATCCGGATATGCTGGCCTCTTCGCTGTTTGGTTTCGCCATAGACGGAATCAAACGCAGCCTCTCCGATTCGCGATGGAGGCTGGACCTTGCGGTGAAAAAGGGGATCTATCTGCATGGGCTGCGAGTTCATCAGTGGGGCGGCCCGTTTCGCCTTGCTCCGGTGATTGAGAAGCTGACCGCCAAATCGATTACCGTAGAATCGCTGACCAAGGCCCAAAACAAGCTGTCCGATCTTGCCCGAAATCAGGTGAATGACGTTGCCGCGTTCAAACGTCTGTCTCCGCGGTTGGAGGCTCTGGAGACATCCGCCGCCGCAACATCATCCGCCATCGCCGCCGCCATGGCCGGAGCGTATGAAAGCGATCGAAGCAAGGCGCGTCAATTGGCGGGAAAGATCGATCCGTCAGCCCGAACTCACGTGGGTGATCTTAATGAATCATGCTGCGACCGCCTGGGCTGGATCAATCATGGGCAACTCACCGACAGTGATATCGCCCTGTGGGGCGTACGCGTCAATCCCGCCGTTGGTCCAGCCGACAAGCGCTTGCATTATCGGTGGAGGTTCAGTACGGACCCGAAGAACATCGGTTTGAAAGAGTTGCGTTACACTATCGGTTACAACATCGCCAATCAGTGGTCCGTAGTCGACGGTCGGCAGAGCTGGACGAAGAATCCGTCGTTTGAGAATTATGCAGGCCCGGCGTGGTATCGTCAGATCGTACACTTGCCTTCGCAGTGGGCCGGAAATACCGTCGTGCTGAAGCTCCGCCTGGCGGGCAAGGGGCGGGTGTGGTTTAACGACCGTGAAATTACAAAGCTCGCTCGCTCCAGCGGCGTCGGCATGACGTTTGATATTCCATCAAGCCATGTGGTCTACGGAGGGCGGAACTGCCTGGCGCTGCGCGTAGATGCTTCGGGCGAGCAAAGGGGACTGCTTGGACCAACTGAAATTGCCTGCCCCTCATTCGCCCTGGCCGGAGCGGGCCAAACGCCCAAGGTCGACATTCAGGTCACTCCGCTGAGTCCGTGTGTAATTCTCCAGCCCAAAACGGATTGCTTACATCTTCACCACGCCGGTAAGGCCCAGGTTGCAGCCCGCCCCGGTGGAGCCAAATTCAAATGGTCCGACCTGCAGGTTCGAGTCGCCGACGGAGCCTATGCCTTGCTGTGGTTGAAATCTGTTTCAAAGACAGGCACGCTTCGCCCGATCCTGTTGGTTTTTGAGAAACGCGGCTCCGTCATCTCGTGCGGCGACGGTTTGACTAAGATCAAGCTCACCGGTCCCAACCAGCGCGTTATTGCTGTGAGGCCTTGGGTTGAGAATGTTCCGGTCAGGCGTCCTGAATCTCCTCCGCCTGCGGTGAAGTTCTGGTCGCGAGCGGCGTTGGCGGTTCCGGTGAATTACGTCAGCACAGCCCGTCTGCTGCAGCCGGGCGGAGGCCTGGATGGGATATCAATCGATAATATTCCACGCGGGCCGAGGCTCGGTCACACCGTTATTTACGATTACCTGATCACCAGGAGCGATTCGGGAGCCAGGCCTCTGAAGATTGCTCCATTACCGGCGCTGTGCAGCTTTGCAGTCGACTGCAAGTATCGCACCCTGCGCCTTGACCAGGCCGACAAGGTTGCGGTTTTCCAGGACGGGGGTTTGATCGGCCCGTATCGGGGTCTCAAAGACGCCGATCGTATAAGCTACAGCTACCGTATCGAGCCGTATCCGCGGTTTGCGGGCTTCACCAGTTGGATGTTCAGCGGTGTTGACGTCGGGGTGCGGGGCAATATGCGGGAGATGGAGCTTATCGCCTCGACCGGCGCCAACAGCTATCGCCCCCAGCATAATTGGTCAAACGAAACGCCCCCCAGAGGCCAATTCCCTCCTGACGACAAACGCACTCGCGTGCAGGTTATGCTCGACGCCTGCCGGGCGGTCGGCGTGAACTACACAAACAACATCGACCAGACGCTCGGCCCGCGCAAGGACGTTCAGGAGAACTACGACAAGTGGGTGCGCACGAAGCTGTTCCCGCATTTCGACCGCCTGGTTCCGCAATTGGCTCCGCTGGGCTTCTCGGCTGCCGCGATAGATCTAATCAACGAACCTTTCGACCACAAGGCTCCGGCTTACAATCGCACCATCGCGGAACTGACCGCTCGCATCCGCAAGGTCGACAAGCGACATTTGCTCTACGTCGAGCCGTGTCAATCATGGGGCGCCATTCAGAATATCGCCCTGGTCAAACCAACCGGCGACCCGCTTACGATTTACAGCTTCCACGACTACAACTTCCGCCTGAAGAATGCGGCTGACCGCTGGCCGACGATGGAGCAGGACATCACCAACATATACCGCAAGTGGTTGCCGGCCATCGAGTACGGTATTCGTAACAGCGTACCGCTGCACTGCGGCGAGTTCGGAGGGTTTCACGAGCCGACCAACGATTCACCCGCACAGAGAATACTGCTGAACGATTTCTTCCGTATCTTCGATCAATTCGGAATGCACCACCATTACTACAGCGGTCGAACCATCTTCATACGCCTTGCTGATGGGGCTCTCCGTCCGAGCAACGTAGTGCGGGCCTACCGAGAGTACTTCAAGCGGCCCGAATTCAATCGACACCACCGCCTCGGAGCCCCCTGACCTATCGCCCTGGACGATTCCATGCTACTCCAGAGTGGGTCTTACGATCTTACCTTCCAGTTGGGCTTTTCCGCCTTCTTTCTCATAGACTCCATAGAATATCGAACACGAATCGAGCCATAGGGTGATTCTGTGCAGGTCTTCAGGCGAGAGCTTCACTCGGTCTTTGTGGCTGCCGGTTGTCAGCAGAGGATAGAGCTTGGAGGCTCGGGCCCCGAATTTGCCCGGTGTGGTGCGCCATCCGTCACCGTAACTCCAGAATCCGTACTTCTGCGCCAGGCTGTGGTACGAAGCGTACCAGGTCTGTCGGCCCTTGCCGACGATCTTGCTGCTCAGGTCGGGCGGTTTGATCTTGACCTTCGGGTCGGCGGTCTTTTCCTGGTGACATTTCACGCAGTTCTTGTCGAGCACGGGCTGGACCAGTCGTGGGTAACTGAACGGATTGGATCCGTCGACGTCGGGCTTGGGTTTGTCGGGTTTGCGTCTGTGTGCTGTCGCCAAACGTCCAGGCGCCTGCGGTACATTGTGTTTCCGCTCGTGACAGCCTTGGCAGGTCAGGCGTTCGTTGGCTTGCAGGTAGGTTGACGACCGCATCGACTGGACCGCCAGGCCCTTCTCGTCGAGAGCCTGGAAGAACAGTTCCCTGTGTGCGGGGACGGTGAAATGGGCGCTTCCGTCCTTTTCGACGGGCACTGTGCCCAGCACGTATCGCGCCAGGATCACCGAGTCGCGGGTTGTCGGCGGGCGCAAGCCGATTTCATGGGGCGGACCGCCGGAGGGGACTGACATCGGAATGATCTGGTAGATCCGCAGGGCTTTGATCTTGGTCCCTTCGGGCCACTTCTTGAGGCTGTCGTATACGTTGACCAGCGCGAGTGTGGCGGTTTCGGGAGTTTTCGACAGCGTTGCTCCGCCGGCTGGGGCGAACACGCGTTTCGAACCATCGGGGATGATCGGTGGTCTCTTACGGGGTCGAAGCGGCATGGGGCTTTGACAGGCGATCGTTGGGTCGCGATAGACCAGTTCCTTGTTGCCGAACGCATCGACCAGGTAGATGCCGTATTGCCCGCGCTTGTGCTTCCGCCCCTGGCTGCCCATTCCCCGTTTCATGCTCGGATCGTAAACGCAGAGGTAGTAGTCCTCGCTCAGCGGCCAGGCCGTGGCGTAAACCTGCGATCCGCCCTGTGTCTCGGGGAACGCTACGTCGGGGGTCAGCCGCTTGACCGGCGCCATCGCGTCGTCGTCGGGCACTCGCGGGTCGAAGACAACCAGCGACCCGAAGGCTTGCCCGTGGTGCGGCGCCGCCGTGGCTACGTACTTGTGCGAACCGGGGATCGCCCGGATGTCCAGCTCCATGTCGGGCCGCTTGCCGCGCGGTGCGAAGTTCCCGTGCACGGCGCGCGAGTCGCGTCCGTCGGGAGTGGTGATCCAGGGCAGGTGCGCGGTGCATCCGTGTCGGTCCACGTAGTCCCACCGCGTGTAGATAATCATTCCGTCGTGCGTTACGCTGGGATGCCATTCGTTTGTTTCGTGGTAGCTTAGACACTGGATTTGCGTGCCGTCTGGTTTCATGTCGTACAGCGTGTATGTCGGACACGTTCGTCCGCAGCGGAGGTATCCGCCTCGCCGCTCGGTGATAAACGCCAATCGCCCGTTGGGCATCCAGCACGGATCGAAGTCATTCCAGGTCCCGTCGGTAAGCTGCTTCAGACCGGTTCCGTCGATATTGGCCTTGAACACGTGGTAGCATCGCTGCTTGTCCCAGTGTCCTCGCGACGGGTCGGTGTGACGATCGTGGCGTGTTTCGCCTTTGCACTCGACGTAGGCGAACGCGATTTCCTTCGCGTCGTACGAAAGGTCGGGCGACAGGAACGATCCGTCTAGCTTCGTTCCCTTCAAACGTCCTGTCTCAACTTTCGAATCGGCCAGTACGTCGGTGACCTTCTGCTTGTCGGCGTCTCCAAACGGATTGGACAGCACGTAAATGCTTCCGCCGGGCAGCGTGTTGATTCCGTAATATTGGTCGCACATGTGGTTGAATCGCGAGCGATGTCGCGTGATGAACAGTAGCTTGTCGAAGTTCAGCAGTGGGTTGGAGAACGAGATTTTGCGGCGGAGTTTGCAGGTGGTTCTGAACAGTTCGAGTCGGGCCTTGGTTTCTTTGGGGTCGATCTTGCCTGCGGCTTCCTGCAGCTTCTTGAGTTCGGCGGTATGGGTCGACAGGTCCGGCGCCCCGGTCATCTTGCTGATATCTTCAAGCACCGAGGCCGTTCGTCGCAGCGTCACATCCAGTGCGTCGCGGTCGGTTTCCACTATAAGCGCCGAAGCGTTGAGAGTTTGCGGTGCGTACTGTTCGAAACGCCGTCGATTGCGGATGTCGTTCGACAGCGTCTGGTACTGGTAGTCCAGTTCCTCGGCCGGAGTCATGATAACTTCCGGAACAATCGGAGCCTTGGCGCGTTTCAGGCGTTTGCTGACGGCGATTTTGGCCTGGAATTTGACGCCCTTGGAGATGATCCGCAGTTCAGCGATAGACGTATAAGCCCGTCCGCGGACCTCAGACAAGGCGCGCAGGCGGACGTATCTGCCCTTGACGGGAGTTTTGAGCGGGACAACGTTTTCGGCGTCTCGCTTCTTGAATCCGCCCTTTGCCGCGGGTTTGCCTTTGTCTTTATCCTTGTCGGTGGCGCTTACGTAGAATTCGTAGTTTCCGATAGTCCCATTCAATCCGCCTTCGCGGGGAAGGTAGGCGAATCCGGATATTTCGTAAACACCTCCCAGATCGATCAGCAACTCGTGCGGAGGCCTGGGAGAAAAGCCTGAAAACTGAGTATGCCATATACTCTTGGGATTACCGTCCATCGCCTTGTAGGCCTCGTATCCGAGATGCTCGCTGTCGCAACGGATGTCGACCTTGACGATCTTGTCGGCTCCCAGCGCCGTGCCAGCCATAAGTACGCAAACGAATACTGTTGAGAGTTTTGCCAATTTCATAGTCATTATCCTTGTCGTCTGGAACCTCCGGACCATCGCCGGTGCGGTCTTCGGCCTTATCTTCGAAAAACAGTGACCAGTTTCGCTCGCAGTCCTTTTGGGTTGAGCTTCTTGGTCTGGGTGTGAATCACTTCTCCGCCGGGAATGATCATCGCCGAGTAGGGAGCGGCGGGTTTGCTGTCCGCCTTTGCTTTGAGAGCCTTGAACAACTCGGCGGCGTTCTTACCGGTGAACATGTAGTTTATTGGTGTTTTGGGGTCGATCGGGGCGAATCGAGACGGGGAGGGCTTGGCGGCGTGGTTCTTCTTGAGAAGCGCCAGGGCGTCCTTCTTCTTCGCCGCGGGGTCAATGTTCACCGTTATCAACTCCAGCGGGCGATGCTGGTAGATTCGCCTGAGCATTACCAGGTCCGCCATCGCCGCCGCGCTTGACTTGTCGTCGAGCGACCAGATGCAGATGAGCTTCAAGACGTTGGAATCGTTGGCCGCAAGCTTCTTGAAACCCGCCAGATCGATATCCGCCATCGTCACGGGCTTTTCGTTCCACATAGCCGTGTCGTAATCGACCGATCGCCGTTTGAATCCCCACTTTGTCGAGCACCCGAACGGGCGCGTGCGGTCGTACACGATCTTCTTTCCCGCGAGCATCGCCTCTATCGCCACTCGGGCGTGCGGTCCGCCCGCGGTTGAATAGGGCGGTCCTTCGACGGCGCCGGTGTAGCGGAGTTTGCGCTCGGCGTCGAATATGAACATCTGCGGAGTCAGAGTTGCTCCGTACGCCATCGCCGCCTTTTGCGTATCGCCGTCGTACAGGTACGGGAATGGATACTTCTTCTCCTTGGCGCGGATCTTCATTTCCTCAAAGCTGTCGCCCAGCACCGTACCGGCCACTTCGTCGGGTCTGAGGGCTCCGGGATCGTTGGGTGAAATCGCCACCAGCTTCACGCCCTTCTTGGCGTAATCGGTTGATAGCTTGATAATCGCGTCTTCGTACATTCGGGAAGTGGGGCAGTGGTTGCAGGTGAAGACGATCGCCAGAATCTTCGCGTCCTTGTACTCGGCCAGCGTGTGTGTCTTACCGTCCACGCCGGGCAACTTGAAGTCCGGAGCCGCATCGCCGATGCCCAGTCCGATCACCTTGGGATACGGAGGATAGGCTTTGGGCTTAGGTTGCGTCGTCGGCTCCGGGTCGGGCTTGTCGGCCGCCCGGGCGGACGGCGCGATCAAGGCGAACGTTGCGACTGCGACTGCAGCCGTGACTACACAGTTACGAAGAACTTTCGACATCATCGGCGATCTCCTGATTATCTTTCGTTTATCCGCACCGTTGTTGCGGAAATAACATTGTATATTCCAGCGTTGGCGTTTTCCACAGCCCTTTGTTCCCAAGAAGACTTGGGATAACACGCTCGGGCATATACAATAAACGCATGTTTGCAGACCGAGAGGCGAGTAATGCTAAATAAATTTGTGTTGTCGAGGCGGCTGGCGGCGGTTGTGCTTCTGCTTGCCGGAGGAATGAACTGTCCGATTGCGGCTGGACGCGACAAAGGTCCGCCTGCGCATCACTGGGTGTTCGATGAGGCTCACGTCCGCGGTGCGGGCGTAAAAGCAGTTAACGGACCGAGCGGTCGGATTCTGGGCGGCGCGCGCCTGGCGAAGGAAAAAGGGCCCGGGGCGCTCGTGTTGGGCGGTAAGAACCACAGCGTAATGATCAGCGCCGCGAGCAGTTCGGTCGACCTTCCCGAGAAAACGATCACCGCCGAGGCGTGGGTCGCAGTCTACAAACCGCTGCGATGGGGCGGTATTGTCGGAGCCATGCGCGACAACGGGAGTGACGAAACCGGCTGGGTGCTGGGTTTTGTGGGCGGGAAGTTCTCGTTTGCAATCGCCACCGAAGACAAGCGGAAGATGACGTACCTGGCTTCAAAGATGCAGTTCACGCCGGGCAAATGGCATCATGTCGTGGGCACGTACGATGGTAAGGCCCATTGCATATACGTTGACGGTCGCTTGGAGGCCAGCGATAGTTCACGCAAGGGCAAGCTGCTCTACCCGTCGACCGATACGTTCTACGAGATAGGCGCGTACCACGACAACAACGAGTACTACCGCACAACCGGACGAATTCACGAAGCCGCCGTCTACAAACGGGCGCTGGGCGCCGGCGAAATTCTCGCTCGCTACAAAGCCAAGAAAGACAAGTTCCCCAAACCCGATCCGAAGCTCATCGAGAAACTCAAGACTCCCACGACCCCAGGCGTTGTTGAAACGCCCAAACCCGCCGGCTTCCGCGTCGCCCTTGGTCCCTACGTTCGCTACGATGCGCCCGGTTCAGCCGTCGTGTGCTGGGAGACGGCGGACCCGGCGCCGTCGATCCTCAGTTACGGTCCGGAAGGTCAGGCTCAGAAGCAAATCGCCGACACTACGCCTCGAAAGGCTCACGCCCTCAGGCTTGACGGGCTCCGGGCCAATTGCGTTTACAGCTACCAGGTAACCGTCCCCAAATACGCGATTGGACATACCGACGGGCCTTATACATTCAACACCGCCTTCAACCATCGCCCGCCGTCGATCGCCCACGCCGCCAGCCCCTGGCCCGACGCCGGACCGCACCAGGCCGCCGCCGAGCGAATTATTCGCGACACGGGCGTCACCAAGGGATACTGCATTGTGTACGGTTTTGGAGAAGGACGGTTGGCGTACGAACTGGCCAAACGCACCGAACTAGTGGTTGTCGGCGTGAGCCAAGACGCCGCCTCCGTCGCAAAAGCGAGAAGACTGCTCACCGGAGCGAATCTGTACGGGCCGAGGATTACAGTCAGGCACGCCGCATCGCTTGCCAAGTTGCCCTTTACAGACGGTTTTGCAAACCTGATCGTCTCGGAAGATATCCTGGCGGGGCGGAAGTGTCCGGGCTCGGCCGCCGAGATGTTCCGCATTCTTCGCCCGGGCGGTGTCGCACATTTCGGCGCACCCGAGGGCTCCGGCTGCGCGGCCTGGTTGAAGGCGGGCAAGGTAGACAGCGTAGTTTCCCGCAAGGGCGGTTGGTGGGCCGTTGTCAGGCGGGATGAACCTTCCGGAATCGGTGTCTGGACACATCAGTACGGACGCGCCGACAATACTGCGTTTGGCGGAGAGACGCTCCGAGGAGCCACCGCCACAAATGACCTTCACGTTCAATGGTTCGGGCGTCCGGGCGCGGATTTCGGTTTGGACCGCAACCCGCGCATGCCCGCTCCCCTTGCGGTAAACGGGCGCTTATTCCACCAGGGAATGAACCGCATGATTGCCCTGGACTCACAAAACGGCGCACCGCTCTGGACGCTTTCCATCCCCGACCTGCGACGCGTCAACATGCCTCGAGACGCCAGCAACTGGTGTGCGGATCGAGACAACATTTACGTGGCCCTGAGAAACGCCTGCTGGACGCTGGACGCGTACACCGGCCGGAGAAAAGCGACCGCGCGACTTCCCGATAAGACCAAACTCGCCACTCACGACTGGGGATACGTCGCCCGCGCCGGGCGAAAACTTTACGGCAGCACCGTGAAAGCCCGATCGTCTTACACCGATTTCTGGAAAAAAGTATCTTGGTACGACCAGCGATCGGGGTACGGGACATGGAAGATATGCAGTGACGAACTGTTTGCCGTTGACCTGCCCGCGGGCAAGACCGCCTGGACGTATAGAGGCGGTCTGATAGTCAACACCACGATTACAATCGGCGGTGGAAAGGTTTACTTTTCCGAGTCGCGCGACGCCGAAGCCAAAGCTTCATCGTCCGGCCGGGTGACCACCGACAAGCTCTGGTCCGAGCAGTATCTCGTAGCCCTTGATGCTGAGACCGGATCGAAGTTGTGGGAGCGTCCCCTCAAGACGTCGGCTGGAACCGTGGTGTTCTTCCTGTCCTGCAGCGATGGGAAGCTCGTGCTGGTTTCGTCGTCGAGTAACAAATACGACCTGTACGCATATTCCGCGGTCGACGGAAAAGACATCTGGCATGCCGAGCACAAGTGGTCGTCGAATAATCACGGGGCGCATATGCAGCATCCGGCTATAAGCGGTGGGGCGATCTTCGTTGAACCGAACGGATACGAACTGGCCACGGGCAAGAAGTTGCCCTTGCGTATGGGGCGTCGAGAAGGATGCTCCACGCGAGCCGCCGCCTCCGGCGCGCTGGTGTATCGCGGTACGGCGCGCAGGATATCGATGTGGGATACAACCACTGGAAAAACCAGCAGTTGGGTGAATCTTCGCCCGAGTTGTTGGCTGAGTGTGATACCGGCTGGCGGGATGGTGCTGATTCCCGAAGGCGGGGCGGGGTGCAGTTGCGGAAACTGGTTGGAGACGTCGCTGGGATTTGCGCCGAAGCCCAAACCGCCGGCGAAACCCGCCACTCAAACCGCGCCGGTCAAGAAGGAGGGCAAGTGATGATTATTCGCAGAGCATTTGTCGCCTTGATGATATTGCTTCCGGCCGCCCTGGTCAGCGCGGACGACTGGCCGACATACAGACACGATAACCGCAGAAGCGGAGCCACCCCGGAAAACCTGCTCCCGCCCCTGAAGCCGGTCTGGCGGTACGACTCGCCTTCAGAGCCCGCAACGGCATGGACGGGACCAGCCAAGTGGAACGCATACGCCGGAATCAAAGGTCTCAAGCACATGCGGGACTTCGATTCGGTGTTCCACGTTACTGTTGCGGGCGGGTCGGTGTTCTTCGGGTCGTCGGTTGACGACGCGATTCACTGCCTCGATGCGGCTAGCGGAAAAGCCAAGTGGACCTCGCATGCCGACGGACCTGTCCGACTGCCCCCGAGTATTGCCGACGGGCGCGCCTATTTTGGTTCGGACGACGGGCGCGCCTACTGCGTTAAGGCCTCCGACGGTTCGGCCGTCTGGAAATACCGCGCCGCGCCGAGCGACAGATTTGTGCCCAGCAACGGAAAGCTGATTTCGCTCTGGCCGGTCCGAACGGGCGTTCTGGTCTCCGGCGGAAAGGCGTATTTTGCGGCATCGCTTTTCCCGTGGCGTGAATCTCGGTTTTGCGGCGTAGACGCCGGAACGGGCAAGGATTCAGGTCCCGGGCTCTTTGCGACGGTAGGCTCCGGTCACTCCATGCAGGGCGCGCTGTTGGCCTCGGATACGAAGATATTCGCCCCGCAGGGGCGGAGCGGAGCAATAGTATTCTCACGCGGCGACGGTAAGTTCGCCAATGGCCTGGCGTCCAAGGGGGATGGGGGGGTGCACGCGATTCTCACCAAAGACTCCCAGCTAATCTACGGTCCCGGCAGCAGGACGGGATGGCTGGCGGTGCAGGACAGCAACACGCGGAAGCGGATTGGCTCCTTTGCCGACGCCAGCCGCATCGTAATGGGCGACAAGACGGGCTACATATATAAACCGGGCAACCTGTCGACCTTGGAATACGTCGAACATGTCAAACTCGGCAAGCAGACGGCTCAACTTCGCGACAAGCAGCGAAAGCTCGGCGGAAAGTTGAAGGCTCTGTCCAAGGCTCCAAAGGGCGAGAAGAACCAGAGGGAAACCGCCGAGCAAGCCTCCAAGCGTAAAGCCGAGCGGGAAGACCTCCAAAGAGAATTGAGAGCAATCCCCGCCGAACTCAAACGCCTCCAGGCCGCCGCTAACGCATGTTTCGGCTGGAAGGCCGATTGTCCGCTCGCCTACGAGATGATCCTGGCCGGGCAGACGCTTTTCCTGGGCGGAGACGGTCAGGTGCACGCGATATCCGCCCGTGACGGAAAGAAACTGTGGACCGGAAAGGTCGACGGAAAGGCCCGTGGTCTGGCGGCCGCAAACGGACGACTCTACGTGAGCACGGACAGAGGCAAAATACACTGCTTTGCGGCGGCTCCGGGAGGTGCGAAACGCTGAAGCAGTTTTCCAGGGGCTGATAGGATTAATTGATGAGACGTACGCTGATTCTGACGAGGAGCCGGCGGGCGGCCTTCAGCAGATTCCCCGTTTTCGCTACTCTACTTCGCCTGCTCGTCGGCTTTTACTCCGTACACTGCGAGCTCCACGTACCTTGGAGGGGCTCCGTCCATGCTTCGACCCGTATAAAGGCGAACGAACCGGGCGGTCGTTCCTGTTCGATCGGAGCCGCGAGTGTCGACAACTTCTCCCCACCAACGGGAGATGAATGCGGTGTCTTTGCCCTTTCCCAAGTGTGAGGAGTTGTCGTGATCGTTGTTGAACAGCATGCGGACATTCCGAGAGAAATCGACGTCATCCGCGACAGCCACGATCACGTCATTGTAGATGATGGGGTTCTTGTAGAAGTGCCACACCGCCACCGCGTGAATCGACGCCTGGGCTCCCAGATCAACCTGGACCCAACTCGGACCTTCAACGATGTCGAACTCGCCGGAGGTCTTTATTCCGTCCGTGATTTGCTCCAGTTCGCCCATTCTCGGTTTCGAGTCGGCGGTCACCGGCTTGTTTATCGCAAGGTTTTTCACACCGCGAGCCACCTTCAGCGACGGGCGCCTTCTTTCTTTGCGGAGGTGCGGAGGCCTGACCGCATTAGGTTTGTATCGCGGCGTGGCGCGGGTGATCGTGTCCAGACCGAGATTCAGCCTTGTCATGCCCATGTTGCAGCCGGGCGCCGAAAGGCACGCCGCACAGAGTATAAACAGGATTTTCGACGCTTTAGTTCTCATGTTGCTTTCGGGGTTATCACGCCCAGGGGCGCTTTCTGTCTATCTCGCGAGCGAACAGACCCTTGAGAATACGCACGTTCGATTTGACGTGAAAATCGCACATCCCAACGGCCAGGAAATCGGCGCCTCCGTTAAGAGCGAATTTGAATCCGCTGGTCGGGCTGATCGCTCCGGCTGCGAGCACTTTGAAGGCGATCCAGGGAACTTTGACATCCTGCATCGCCTCGATGGTCTTGTCGGCGTCGAGGCACCATATATTGTCATGGAACCGGTTGTGGTCTCCGGTCTTTCCGCTGTAGGAGTTCCCGCCCTTGCTGTCGTACCAGCAGAACGGTTCGCGATTGGCTTTTGGCGTCGCAGACCAGTAATCGTCGTGGTGGAATGTCTTGACGTAGAAGTGCGGTGTGATGCGGTTCTTTTGGCATTCGACGACCACCTGCAGCGAGTGCCCGCCAAGCCCCAGTGTTATGCCCAGCGATTTGGCGATCTCCATAGATGTCCCGACCTGATCCATCCTCCTGGCTCGCGCCAGATAGTCGCCCCGATCGCCCATTATGTAGAACAACGCGGCCGTATCATCCTTCATCGCCGCTGTAAGCGTATTCTTGATCTTCTCCTTGCTGTCGTCCTTTGTCACGTTAACAGGTTTTATCTTCCGCAGTTTCCCGCCCCGTTTAGCGTTGTATTCTCTGATCAAGCCGGCGTTGCCCTGAAGCAGCGTGTTAATGCCCTGGGACTCCGCCAGTTCATATGTATCCAGCATGCGGGCTTTCGTGTTGTACGCTCTACCGAGCTGACCGGCGTATATCAAATCTCGCGAATGAGCGCCGGGCGTGTTCGAGCCGAGAATCAACCGGCTGACCTTGCGATCGCCTATCGTACCGTAAGGCATGGCGTTCTCACCGACTTGGCCCTGGGGCGGTTTGGCGCCTGCAGCCCGGCGGGCGCCGGCCAGAGCGGCCGCTCCAACCGTTGCCGCCAGAGGTGTCTTCAGCACAGTGCGTCTGCTTACAGTCTTCTTGTCCGCCTTACCGCTCATGATTTGTCTCCGTCTGTTGGGGTCTGCTTGCTTATAGTCAGTTCAACTCCAACCGCCTTGCCCGCCGGAACTGTTAGTTTGCGTTTGTTTGGGGCCTCGGGGACCGCAGTCAGTCTCGCCGGGCCATGAGTTATTTTGGCCGAGATCATGCGCACCCCAACCGGCAGGCGGAGCGTTATGTCCTGCTTTCGCCCGGAGGTTAGCACCAAGTCAACCTTTCCGCCAGGCCTATCCCACGCCAGGCGGTCAATCCGGATCTGTCCGCGCACCAGGACCCCGCTGATCGAACCTTTGGGCCATTCAGCCGGTAAGGCCGGGAGAATGTCCAGCACCCCGTCCCAGCAGAAGATCAGCGAGTTGTTGACCACATCGGGGATTGTTCCCACCGGATCGAATCCGAACCCCCGCAAGTTGGGCCAGTACGAGATCATGAAACTCGGATAGATGTACTTCTTCGTGGCCATTCGGGCCATAACCTCGCCCACAACGTCGCTGCGCCCCAGACGCGCGGCGCACTGGCCCTGGTTCATCATCCCGTGGGTGATGTGATTGCTGTTGGAGCCCTTGACTCTTCGCAGCCAGCCCTTGACCTTGCCCTCGAAGGCTATTCCCGACGCCTTCCACAATTTCGGCGTCAGGTCGCGGTCGAACTCACAGAATTGATACAGCGGAAGGAAGTGTGAATGATGTCGCTGATTATAGTCCTCGCCCGCTCCGGGCCAGGACCATTCCTGGAGCCCGCCGCCTTCGTTGATCAGATAGGGGGGCATCTTGGCGAGGATAGTCTTCCACTTTTTCACGTTGTCAGCTTCGATGCCCAACTGGCCGCAACCTTCGATCAGGTAGGTGAGCACCGCCTTGGCTACCGAGATGTCGAACGTGGTGTTTGCGGTCATTCCGTGCTCAGGCGAGTAGCCCAGGAAGAAGCGGTACTTGCCCTTTGCGTCTTCCGTTCCAGCCAGCAGATCTTCATAAAACAGCGCCGTTTCCTTGAGCAGGGGGATTGCGCGTTTGGCGAGGTGTTTCTTGTCGCCGGTGAACAGATAGTAATCGTAGAAGAAGTGGGCCATCCACCCCATGCATCCGATGCACTGTTCTCCCGGCCAGCGGCCCCAGTGCAGCAGCAGGCAGGTGTTCGACGCCCGCGGATTGGAGACAATGCCCCTGCACCCGTAGAGCTTTTTTGCGTTGAGTCGACAGTCCGGCAGCCAGGATTCGACCGTGCTGAAATACGATTCCATGAGTTCGGGCATGTTGCAGCTCATCATCGACTGGATCTCGAGTTGCATGTTCGAATCCAGCGTGTAGTCGCCCGACCAGGCCGGTCGCCATGTGCCCGTCCAGATGCCCTGAAGATTCGGCGGGTTCAGACCGCTGCTGCAGATGATCAGGTAGCGACACGCGTCATACATGCGCTCGGTCAGCGCCAGCGGCATGCGATCGGTATCCGCCGCTCGTTTCAGCAACTCATCCGAAGGCGTCAAACGGTCCTTCCCGCCGCGAAGGTCGAGCTTCACTCGCGAGAAGAGTTCTCCGTGGAGTTTAACGTGCGGTTTGAAGAGCGAATCGTAGTCGACCTTCAGTCCGGACAGGTGTTTCTTCATATCCGCCTGCAGGTTCGTCTTGTGGCCGGGTCCGAAATCCGGGTGTTTCGGCGAATAGGCCCACGCTTCGCTCTGTTCCGGCGGCAAGGGAGTTTTCCAGGGACGCACCTGCATTATCAGCAGTATTCCGTCAGCGCCGGAGACGGTGGTGCGTCCGTCTGCGCCTTCGACCTTGCCGCCGTCGGCGATCACGCGGATCAGGCAGTCGTACCCGCCCCTGCCCTTGACGTAGACAACGTGCGCCGACAGCCACTGCCCGGAGGCCGTTATCTCGGGCTTGACCAGCGTGTGGTTTATGTCCATCGACAGCGTGCATCCGACCTTGCCCTTCGGCCCGTCGATCGACATTACCGCGACGTTGTCCGCCCGCGAGACGAACATCTTGCGCTCCCACCGACCGGAGGCGTCGCTCCAGCCGACGGTGAGCTGCCCAGTCTCGAAATCTTCGGTCATCTTGTAGTTGGTTCGTTCCTTGGCCTGCCGGGCCATTTCAAGTTTCAACAGGCAGGCCGGATGGAACGGATCGGTGTGGATGATCTTCTGTCCGGTCTTTTCGCGCATCATCTTGTGTACGACGGCCGGTCCGTTCGCGCCGGCCTTCAGTCCGGCGGCTTTGATTTCCGGCATTGACTTGGCGAGGTCCTGAACAATTTCGCGACTGCCTCTGGGCAGGTAGAGTTGACAGTGGTTCAGGACCACTGTCTCGCTGGCGGGCTGTCCGAACATCATTACGCCCATCCGCCCGTTTCCACTGAGAAACGCTCCAGTCCAGTTCTCGGCCGGTCGGGCGGATGTTGCTCCGACGAAGTACTTCCCGGTGTCGGCGTTGCAGGCGGCGGTAAACAGCGTCATCGCAATCCCAACCATTGCGAAACTTGTGCGGAAGAATCTCATCGCGTATCTCCATGTTCGTCCGGTCCGGCAGCGCGAGTTCGTATGCTAACGTATGATACCCCCGTCTGTCGGCATGGGCAAGCAACCGCGAGCCCGTTGGAGGTCGCGCGGGCTTCAGTCATTATCGCCCCTGTCGTCTCACCTCGGTTCTTTGGCTTGTGTTCCCGCCGAACGTGAACTTGGCGCTGATTATCGCCCGCGTTACAATCAGTTTTCCGGGTGCTACGAGGCGGGAAAAGGACCGGAAAATGAAACGTACAGTTGCGATAACGGGCATGCTGTTGCTGGCGACATTGGTGTCCTGTCGCAAAGCTCCCACCAACGAACAGCCCGCCGACGATGCATCCGCCGGGAAGGCGGCGGCTGAAACAAATCCCGCCGCGGATGCCCCTCTGGACCTCCTCGACGAATGCCAGGCGCTGTTGGACAAAGCCAGAAAAGTAAGCCGGACGGACATCGCCGCCGCACTGGAGATCATGGACGAAGCCGCCGAACGCCTGCACGACTGCACATACACCGCCAATCAGGTCTATTGGCTGCAGATGAAGGCGGAGCTTGACCAATTCCGGGCGAAACTCACCAGGGACCAGCAAGACGAAGACCGCTAGCCGGGAGCATTCGCCCGATGTTGTGAGGGATATTTCTGCAGAATCCGGTGACGTTTCCTGCGGTGTGTGCTAGACTTCTGAGTAGTCTCTTGGCGTTGGGCTGTATCAATGAGCAAAGGTTTGCGACCTAACATCCTGTTTATCTATTGCGACCAGCATCGCCCGGACTGGCTGGGCTGCGCGACCGAGCATCCCGAGGATATTCCCGTTCGCACGCCCAATCTCGATAGGCTCGCCGCCGGCGGGGTCCGCTTCACCAACGCCGTATGCCCCTCACCGCTATGCTCGCCTTCCCGAGTATCTCTAGCCGTGGGCAAGGAATACCACAATAACGGCGGAGTGCTCGATAACCTGCAGTGTCACGTTTTCAGCAACGAGACGTTCTATACCAGGCTGCGGGAGGCCGGATACCATACGTTCCAGGCCGGTAAGCTGGATCTGTCGAAAGGTCTGGATATTCCATTTTCAATTCCCGGTTCAAAGCTTAAGCACGGGCGATTGAGCATGGACGAACTGGGTTTCTGCGACATGGTCAGTGTGATCGGGAAGTGGGCTGAGCGATACGATCATTACGCGTTTCCGATGGACCCGTACGAGGAACATCTTCTGCAGTGTGGTTTGTTCAGCGTGAATCTCAGCGATATGGACTCTCGCAGGCATCACAGTTGCTCCAGGCTCCGGACCGAGCCCACCGAACTGCCCGACGAGCACTACAAGGACAATTGGGTGACCGATTGTGCGATGGAAATGCTCGAAGCGGCGCCAACGGACAAACCTTGGTTCCTGCAGTTGAATTTCGATAATCCTCACGATCCAAGCGATATAACGCGTCGGATGGAAAACGAGTGTCGCGGGCGGTCTATTCCCGGTCCGTTCAGGCCCGGAGACGAATTCACTACGGCTGAGCACCTGGCGATGCGGCAGAACTATACGGCCCAGGTGGAGAACAACGACCGTTTGATCGGTGTAGTCCTGGACGAACTTGCCCGTCGCGGTGAGTTGGAAAACACGCTGATCGTCTACAGCAGCGATCACGGCGATATGTTGGGCGACCAGGGCGTGTTCGGAAAGTGCAGGTGGCAGCGGGCTTCGGTGGGCGTACCGCTGATCGTCGCCGGCCCGGGCGTAGTCAGCGATGTGGTGAATGACGATCCGGTGACGAACCTGGATCTAGCAGCTACGTTCCTGGACTACGCGTCGGCCGGAATTCCCGACGACTACGATTCGATCTCGATGAAGCCCGTTCTGGACGGGTCAGCCGCTCGGACCAGAGACTATGTGGTTTCGGGCATGCTGCACGGTCCGGCGGGGAGTTGGCGGATGGTGTTTGACGGGCGGTACAAACTGGTTCGCCAGGATGACTCAGAGAGCGATATGCTGTTTGACCTGACCAGCGATCCGTATGAGGAAATTGATATCGCCTCCGGGAATTCCGAGAAGGCCCGCGAGTTGGCGTCGCTTGTTCCCGAATACGAGCCCATGGCGCCCGAGCCGTACGTTATCGTCCGCCCCGATCCAATCCAGCCGGGCGTCTACAACGTTCACGCGGGCGCCAGAAGCTCGATCGCCAACCCGGTTTTCAGCCTGGAGATTCACCACAACTCAGAGAAAATCAGCTATGCCCGGACGAATCTGGGCGTAGTCAAGATTCCATATCTCGCTCCGGGGACGCACACATTCAAAGCGGTTGTTCCCGGCGGATTTACCGCCAAAACCAAAATCGTTGTCGAATGACTGTCGCGCGGCGGGGGGGTTACGTGGTCCAGAATCCAAACGAGAAGTAGACGTATATCCCGACGATTACCGCCAGTATCGCCGCGGTGACGATCACGTCGAACCAGTTCCAACTTTGTCGCAGTTCCTTGCGGTCTGCGTCGGTCATCGAGCCGTAAGTAAGCCCGCTGATTTTCTCCGCCGACTGCCTGGGCGTCAGCAGCGAGACGACCACGATCGTCACCACGCTTATACCGAACAGCAGCAGCGAGAAGTACAACCAGTTCATCGCGCCGAACTGGCCTATAAGGCCCAGGCCGGTCATCTGGTCGTTGGCTATCTGGCAGGCGAGTTTCGCCATCGCCAGCGAGAAGCCCACCGACAATCCGGCCACTGCTCCAGAGCCGTTTATTCGCCTGGAGAACAGCCCCAGCAGGAACACCGCGGTTATCGGCGGTCCGAGATAGGCCTGCACGGTCTGCAGGTAGCCGTAGAGCCCGTACTTCGAGACCATGGGCATGATCGGGATCCAGGCGATTCCCAATCCCACCACCAGAGCGGTGGCCAGTCGCCCGACCGTAACCAGGTGTTTTTCGGACGCTTCGGGATGGAGTTTCTCGTAAATGTCGATGGTGAACAGCGACGAGCACGAGTTGAACAGCGAACTGAGCGAACTCATCAGCGCCGCCAGCAGACCTCCGACGACCATTCCGCGAACGCCTGTTGGAAGCAGTTCGGTAACCAGCGTCGGGAAGACCTTGCCCTCGACGATCTTGCCGGTTTCGGCGTCGACAGGAAGCGTAAGAACCCCGTTGGCCTGCAGAGCCCAGGCGATCATGCCGGGCACGAGGAACACCAGCACGGGCGATATCTTCAGAACCGACCCCCAGATAGTCGCCCGGCGGGCGGTTTTGATATCCCGTGCGGCCAGGGCTCGCTGAACGATGTACTGGTCAGTGCACCAGTACCATATGCCCACAATCGGGGCTCCGAACAGTACGCCCACCCACGGGAAATCCGGATCGCTGGCCGGACGCCACAGGCTGAAACTATCCTTGTTGGCGGACACAGTTGTGCGGAGAATCTCCCATCCGTTGGCGATGTCCCACCCGCCGAGTTTCGACAGACCGATCAACGTCAGCGTTGTCGCCCCGGCCAGCAGGATTATCGCCTGGAACGCGTCGGTCCAGACAACCGCCCGCAGACCGCCGAAGATCGTGTAGACGCCCGTAAGCAAAACCGTTAGCAAGGCGCCGGTCCAGAACGGATCTACTACACCCCACGGAGTTGCGACCGTGAGTTCGGGCAGGATGGTGGCGATTACCATTCCGCCTGCGTAGACCGTTACCGAAACTTTCGTAAACACGTACGCCAGCAGCGACACGATCGTCAGAATGCCCCGCGCCGTCGCGTTGAAGCGTTTTTCGAGAAACTCAGGCATGGTGAACACGCCCGAGCGTTTATAGAACGGTATGAACACCCACCCGAGCATCAGCAGGCACCAGGCGTGCAGTTCGTAGTGCGCCATCATCATCCCGCTGGTCGAGCCCGAACCGGCCAGGCCCACTACGTGTTCCGAGCCTATGTTCGAGGCGAACAGGGACCCGCCGATAGCGAACCATCCGATATTCCGCCCGGCGAGGAAGTAGTCCTCCGAAGTGTTCTGCTTTCGGCTCGAAAGCCACGCCACCACACCGATTACAGCGAAGTAAACTCCGATAACAGTCCAGTCCTGCCAGGCGAGCTTGTCGGCCTGGGCGGCGAGTGTTGCGATCATTGTTTCACCTTCTTGTCTAATCTGTCAGCGAACTAAGTTCATGGCTTATACCGCCAATCCGCACGGACTACAAGTCCGCGTAATTCCCTGAACCCGCTCACGCCCCAAGCCGAGGTTCACAATTGGTTCACACCTGTCGGCGTGTGAACCATAAGCGGGATAAGAGGCGTTGTTTTTGCGTGTTATCCATAGGGATGAATCGTAACTCGCGGCGGTTTACGGCGATAGGGGCTGAGACACGGGCCTCCGGCGGCCGCTTGGTACGCCCGCAGCGACGGTATCCCGAGGTTCACAGGCAATGGTGCTGTGAACCTCCGGCCGATTGCGATTCCGACCCGACAGCGCAGGTCGTCGCGTGCGTTCGTGTCACCCGGTCGACGGTTTA
The DNA here is from genome assembly GCA_030745875.1 of Phycisphaerae bacterium. Classification (GTDB taxonomy): domain Bacteria; phylum Planctomycetota; class Phycisphaerae; order SM23-33; family SM23-33; genus BS750m-G57. The sequence continues at coordinate 15,640 of JASLNT010000022.1, read as the reverse complement.
CATGGTCCCGGGCCATCAGGCATCCTCGGAATTCCCGGCATATGAACACATGGGTCGCCGATCCGCAATTGGCGAAAACGATGCGCCCGGCCTGTAAGAGTTGAAATCATGAATCTCGCCCGATTCCTGGCGTCTTCTATACGGAGTTTGTCCTTGGTGAAATCGGCATCTTGTGATATACTTGAATTCGCTCAAGCTCGCTAAGATGTTCGGGAGCGGCGGAGCTACTCAACACCGAGGCACGGGCGTCTCGCTCACTCGCACCACCTCAAGGCCGCACCGGCCGAGTTCCCACGATGTGAAGGCTCTATACGCAGACCGAGCCGTCTGCGAGGGGTAGCGCTCTTCCGGGTTACAGTATCGGACCGCGGCCGCAATGCGCCGTATGGCGGATTGCCCCTGTAGGTCCCGGCGATCCCTGAACATGCGGCGCCGCTGCACTAGAGAAAGGTAAGAAAGATGAGGAAAAATTACACTGTCGGATGCATTGCAATTCTTGCGGGCGCAGCTTTTGTGCTGGCGGCCGGGAGCGCCGTCCTGCGAGCGGATGTGTTTCTGACGCCGGATGACGATTTGCTCGGCCGGACCGTCAATGAATATCGCGCTAGCAATGATTTGGCCCCTATACCGGTAACTGTTTCGCTGACCGACGTGGCCCAGCACCATGCGCGTGACCTGGTGACCTACCGCCCGGATCAGCACACTGACCCGGCCTCAGGGATGCCGTGTACTCTATACAGCTGGTCAGACAATGGGAATTGGACGCCGCTGTGTTATGTCTCGGACCACCGATACGCCCAGGGCATGTGGGACAAGCCCTCGGAGGTCACCAACGGAGCCTATCCGTACATCGGATTTGAACTTGTGGCTGCCGGCGCCGGATTAACCGTGGCCCGGGCGGTAAGCCTTTGGGACGGCAGTTCGCCCCATAGAGACATGCTCCTCAATCGGGGCGTGTGGGAGACCCCCTGGGCCGCGATGGGTGTAGGTGTTTATGGCGACGGGAATATCAATTTCATATCCGTTTGGTTAGGTAGAAATCCAGACCCTCAGGGGCTGGCCACGCTTCCTCCCGACCCGGCCACGCAGATCATCGCGCCCCAGAAGGACCTCCAGGACGGGCTTCCGCTGGAAACCGCTGCTGTAACTCCCGGCGGGGACGCCCAGGTCGGCGGGTTTTACGGTATCTGGTTGAGCGGGGACTGTGTCGGCGGAGCCCCAAACTATCGCTGGAGCATCAGCGGCGGGCCGGAGGCCTTGCCTTCTGCAATGCTCGCCGAACTGCCCGATACGGACTCTGACGGAAGTGTGGATGACTATTTCCTCACGTTCGCACAGCTGGCCCGCGCCGGCGCCGAAGATCGCACCGCGGCGTCGCCCTACACGCTGAGGCTCGAAGCGCTGGATGGCGGCGGTTTTCCCATTCCCGGCAGCGAATCGGAAATCCTGTTGCTGGTCCCCGAACCGGCCACGCTGTCGATGCTGGCGTTGGGCGGTTTGGCGACGCTCCGCCGACGTAGACGGTCCTGAGACGACCACCGGCCAGCGGATAACGGCGTTTTTTTACCACGGATAGTACTGATTACACGGATGGTTACAGCCGCACCGGTAACCGGATATCCCGATTAGTATCTCTCGATTGCCGTAACAGATTGCTGTACAATCCTGGCCAACGGCTTGGAGCCGACATGACAAGGGCTGGTTCGTGGACGCCCCCGGAATTAGGAATTGGGAAATTAGTATGCTCTCGCTTCTGATAGGTCTTGTTATTTTCGTTGCGTTGGCGGCCGGGAGTTTCCATCTGGCCAGCGAGGCGTTCTTCGGTGAAGGTGTGCCGTTTGCCGGGAAGAAGAAGATACGTGGTGCGCCGGGTGTGGTGGCGGGTGTTTTTTGCGTGCTCGTGGGTTTGGCGTGCTCGTACGTGGTGATAGCCCTGGCTGCGACAGAGCTTCTTGACCTGTATTCCCGAGGACCCGATCCCGAACCTCGCAGCCTGCTTTACGGCGACCAATACATGCGCGAGAAGGAAGACAAAGCGGGCGGTTTGCTTCAGCCCGGAGACAGAATAACACATATCGATGGAGAACCGTCGCGCGGCGACGGGATCATACGACTGTACATGATGGCCGAGACCGCAAAAGAGAAAGACATCGTGGTGACGGTGGAGCGGGCTGATGGTCGAATCGAGCAAGTTACGATTCGGGGGAAACCATCGGCCGGAGGCGTTGCGGGTCAGCCCTTGGAATAGATAACAGAGCTGTTGGCTTGCGTGCTGTTCTTCAACGTAGTGGTCGGCGCGACGGCGGCGGCGAGAATGACGCTCGCAAACAGTAACATCAAAGCGGACGCAGCAAAGATGCTCTTCATGTCATACTCCGTGTCAAGACGGCGGGGGGGGGTATCACCGGCGAGTGGAAATGGTAGGCCCGTTGACATGGCTGAGTCAATGAACACCTTTCCGCGCAAGACACTATTGGGAAAAGTGGAAGAGCATCATGATCCACACACTAACCGGTGTCTCGCTTCTTCAGGGGAGCAGTATGATATGGGTGGCGTGTCCGTTGCAGTATCGCCACCGTCCAGCGCCGTCATCCGAGCCAGCACAAACTCATCCCGCCGGTTTCGCTGGAGATGGTTCAATAATTGAGCGTAGAGATGAGCTAATCTCCAGTCCTCATTCCTTCGTACTCCAGTTTCTTCAGAGCGTTCCTGGCGGCTTGACGGACATCCCACTCAGAATCTTGCAGAGCCTTGACCAACGGTTCAATGGCCCGCCTATCCCCCAACCGCCCCAATGCCGTCGCAGCGGATTGACGGTCCCACCAGTCCCCAGTCGCCAAGATTCTAACCAATGGATCGACGGCCCGTTTATTGCCTAACTGCCCCAATGCATTTATAGCGGCTCTGCGAACGATAGGGTTATTGTCCGACAAGACTCCGATCAATGGATCGACGGCCCGCTGATCGCCGAGTCGCACAAGTGCATTTGCAGCGGCGTTTCGGACCATAATGTCATGGTCTTCCACCAAGGCCTTGATCAAGGATTCGACTACCGTATCACCAAATTGCGCGACAATGTCCTTCCGACTGTCAGCAGAAGGGCTGTTGTCCAGGAAGAGTTTGATACGACGCTCGACATATACTGAAATACAAATGGACGTCACTACAAACGATGCGGCCATGCCGATGGCCACACCGCTGACCATGCCGACGCGGCAGGACGTGTTTTGGCTGAGGTTCTCGTATTTCATGAGCACTAAACAGACCGGTCCGGCAGTAAGCAATGAAGCAAGCGTGGTCCATGCGTACGAGAATTCTGTAGCCGGAGCCATCCACAACGCAAGCAGCGGTCCCGACACTCCCGCACACGCGACAAGGAATGCGACTCTGACAGTGGTTATCCAGGGCTTTGTGTGGAGGATGGTCCGGACTCTTGCTGAAATCATATAGACCGAGATGCTCAACAGAACGATTGCCGGGATGAGATACCAGTTCCAATTCAGGCACAACACCACGTAGGGGACAATGATGAGAGGAATCGCCGCCCATCCGATGCTCATGTCCGCCCGATCGGATTCCTCCTTGACGAGCGGCCGACGATCTTGTCGAGCCCACCAGTCTTCGGCAAATGTTATCGGCGGAATTCCGTAAACTCTCATGAATTCCGGATCGTCGAGTGGACCACGGTCTTCGGCATATTCAGCCGGCGAAATACCGTGTATGCCCTGCATTCCGCGCTTGCCGTCATCCTGATTGACCGGCGATTGAGTGTTTCGCAAAGAATCTGACTTACGGAGTACTCGACGATCGTATTCCCGCCTGGATTCGGGATCGATTAGGACATCATGCGCCTCTTTGATTTCGTTGAACCGTCTAGTTGCGTCCGGCTGGGGGTTGGTGTCCGGATGGAATTTCTTAGCCAGCCTGCGATACGCACGTTTGATATCCGCAGGCGCTGCGTTCCGCTCCAGACCAAGCGTTTTGTAATAGTCCTTGTCACCCATTTGCATAGTCCCGAGACTATATCTGAACTGCCCTGGCATAAGATTAACAGCACGGTGACATCTGATCAACGCTGGATACAGGTTCCATACCTCCCCTTCCCCATTTCAGGGGCTCCAGTGGCGAGGGTGGAATATGGACGACGTGGGTAGTAGCTTCAGCTTGATGAATCGGTATTTTCTGGTATAATATTTGCTACAGTTGCCACGGTTCTCAGACTGCATCGGGTCACGTTCACAGTTCTATAAGTTCGACCATGGAAGCAAACAAAGACCCTTACAAGACGCTCGGCATCGAACCCAACGCCACCGTCGAGGAGATCAAGCGCGCCTATCGTGAGGCGGCGATACGATGGCACCCCGACATTTCCAACTCAGATACTGACGAATCGGAACGCCAGTTCAAGCTGATGACAGACGCCTATAGATATGCGTTACGAGAAGTCCTGTTGGCCGCTAGTGATGGGCGAAGAGCCCGGCAAGCCCAAACTGACTTCGTGAAACCAATACGAGGCGGCCCACACCCGGATTCCCCCCGTTTCACCCCGCCGACACCTTCTCCCCGTCCAAACGGGTGTAAACTCCGCTCGCGGTACAGCTCGCGCATGAGACGCAAGGACACCGCCAGCTCATTATCCATTGTGATTACAATTCTCCTGATCGTCTTCATGCTTGGAATAGTCTTTCTAGTTGTGTCGGAACCTAAGCTGGAAACGGATCGTGTCTACGAAAGGAGCAAGGAGGAGATCCAGGCCGCTGATAATCTGCAGTCCTTCATTATTACCTGGGTGTCGGTAAGTGGGCTGATTCTACTGACGCTATTGCTAGTCAGGGTCAGAATGAAATTCTAGAATCCCTGAGGGCGTAGACCGGGTCAGAACTGTTCTATCTTCTGGTATGACCGCTAGTTAGCTACGTTTCTTGCTTCCAGAGCAGTTTCGCCCCATTCTTGATCGCCAGATTACTTCTTCGCATTCTCCTCATCCACTTCGCCAACAATGCGGAATCCGACGCTATTCCTGCGTCTGGCGCCGCTAGCGCCTTAGCATTCCCGCAGTCGCCTTGCGTATGGCGAGTTGGGATTGTGTCCCGCGTGCAGGGGCCAACCGTTGTATTCGGTGACAAACGCCCATTCCTGGGCGGGCCTTCTGCGTTTTAGCGGGTTGTCGCGTACGTAGCGAATTGTCCTGCGAATATCGTCGGGATGGTCCAGGAACACTTTCCATCCAGATCGGGCCCACACGGGATGACCGGACGGCCGGAGGCCTGAAGCGCTAAGCCGCAAGCGGCAAGACTCTTGGAAATTTTCGATCATCTGCTCTGCTTTGTCCCTGTGTTTGCGGATTATCAGGTGTACGTGATCGGGCATGATTGCGCATGCGTAGCATGTGTAGCGATATCGACTTACCGCCTCGGCGAACCCGGCGGCGATCTCGTGGATCGCCCGCGTATTGAATTCCACCAGCGGAAAGCTGAGCACATCTTCAGCGCGTGTGTAGAACTCACGAATCTCCGCCGACGGCGGTTGAACTCTTCGGCGCCCCCGGTGAAGTTCGCCAAGTTCAGCGATTACGTCGACGCCTACTGTCCGCGAGCTGCTTCCTCGCGGATCGGTGGGCAACCACCACCCGTAAGCAGTTAGGATCAGATGGTGCGCAATGACAATAGGCCTGCCCACGACAATCTCCCACATCAAAGCAGTTGATTGCGATAGTACAAGACGAACATCAACTCAAGACACGACTGCGCGGTCACCGCTTGCGGCTTAGCGCCTTTACCGTTGATGTTATTCCAGACCCGCCTGTCGGCGGGGCGCCTTACTTTTCCTTCAGTTGTTCGATGTACTTGGCGCGGGCTTCTTTGACCCAGTTTTCCGCTCCGCCCATTTCCCATGTCGGCTCCCAACCGTTCACGTTCTCGCTGGGGTTCTTCTTGATGCATGCATTGACCATGGCGAGCATCTTCTTGTACGCCGGATCGCTCTTGCTCTTGAAGCCTTTTGCCTGTCCCCATCCGCCGGCGGAGACCGGGAGAGGCATCATGAGAATTCTGCTTTCGTCCGGCTGGGCGACGTTGACCAGGGTCGTCGCCGGTTGGGCTGCGATCTTCTCGCCCAGCAGTTGTGCGACATGGCTTCTGAGCTCCTTGAGTTTGCCCTCGTCGAACTTGCGGTCTTCGATCCTGTTGGGGAACAGGTCGCCGAAGCATTGCCCGTTAAGGTCGAGCCATTCGATGATCCGCATGTAGCTTTCGCGGTCGATGTCTTTCAGGCTCTTGTGGTGCTTGTCGCCGCTGGCCAGCTTCTGCGCGACGCTGTTTGAATACGCGAAGAACACCCGCGGATGACTTATGTTGTACGTGACGTCTGTTCCCTTGTACCTTCCGCCCGAAAAGCCCTTGTCGCCGATTCGGTGATCGCCTCTCTTGACGATCTCCATCAGCGAGGTGGGGTACCTTCCGGTCTTGACGTACGTCAGGTTGACCTTCTTTTCGGTCTTCTCCAGACCGTGACACTTGATGCAGTACCTGTCGAGCACGGGCTGGACGGTGCGTGCGAAACTCATACCGCCTCTGTACTGCGGACCGGCGGCCGGTTTGAGGTCGATAGGCTTCATGCGGCTCATCTTGGCGACGGTCTTCATCGGCGGGGTGGTGCCCACTGCTTCGTGACATCCGACGCAGCTTCTCCGCTCGCCGGGCATCATGTAGAACAGGCTCTTTTCGGTCAGTATCGCCATTCCGTTTTCGTCGAGTGTCTGGACCTGCAGCGAAACGTTCGCAGGCACCCTGAAGACCGCCGATCCGTCCTCGTTGATCGGGACGGTTCCCAGGACCTTCTTGGGAATGTCGTTGGGCACCAGCGGCGTGCACGACACGCGGCTGGCCCGCGGCTGGACGCCGAGGGCGTTTACGCGAAGGGCCTTGATCATTCCGGGTTTGATAATCCCGTTGGGATCGTTTTCCTTGCGGGTCAGGTACGCGTTCTGCAATGCGACAATACCGTAGGGTTCGGGGTTTTCGGGCAGCATGCTGGGCAGGACCGGGGGGCGCTTGCGCGGTTTGATCGGTATCGGCGAGAACGACGCGATCTCGGGATCTTCGTAGATTTTGTCGCGTCCGCCGAAGGAGTCGACCAGATAGATCGCCCGGTTGGCCTTGGGGGGGAAGCGTCCCTGGTTGTGAACGGGATGGTTCGCACGCGAGATCAGGAAGATATTCTCGGTAAGCGGGTAGGGGTGGCTGTAGTGGGGTTCGGGCCATCCGCGTGTTTCCGAATAGGGCGTTTCGGGCGTAATGTGCTTGATTGCCCGCTCGCCGTTTTCGTCGATATTCGTGTCGAGCACTACGGTGGTTCCGGTGTTGTAGCTGTGGTGCCCCTGCGCGGTGCAGACAACCTTGTGAGTTCCGGGGATCGCCGTAGCCTCCAGGAACTGGTGGGGGACGATCATGTCGTTTCCGAAGAAGTGCGCGACGCTGGTTCCGTCGGGTCGGCACCACCAGAGTTTGTGGAACCACATCTCGTGGCGGTTGGTGTACTCCCATCGCGTGAACACGATTCGCCCGTCATTCAGGACCGAAGGTTCGACCTCATTTTCGTTGCCGAACGACAACTGTTGAATATTGTCGCCGTTCTTGTCGCAGCGGTGCAGGTTCCATGCCGGGTTGTACCGTCCGCCGTGGCAGCGCCCGAACGACTGGCATCGCGACGAGATGAACACTATCCCGCCGTCGGGCAGGTAGCACGGGTCGTTGTCTTCAATCAGCACCGTCGCGCGATTGTCCCACGTTTTGAACTTGTCGCGTTTTGTTCCGGTAAGCTGGCGGACCCACGAGCCGTCAATTGCGGCTTCATAGATGAAGAAGCGGCGGTGTTTGGTTTCCTTCTCCGTATGATCGCAGAAGGCGAACAGCACGCGTTTTCCATCGTAGCTCAGGTCGGGGTTGCGATACGACCCGGGAGGCATTTTTCCTTCGAGTATCGTTTTGACCTTCGGGTTTCCGCTCTTCCAGTCGGTGAGTATCGTCAGGCCCTTGCCCAGACGACTGTGCCTTCCGAGGTGCTGATCTCCGTTGTGACTGTATCCGGGAGGCGGGTTGCGGTTGATCAGTATGCTGTCGAAATCCAGGGCGGCCTGGCTCGAGAGGAACTTCAGGCGTTCGGCCTTCAGTTCGGCGTAGACCGCCAGGTACTTGTCGACGTCGTTTGAAGCCGCCGCCAGGCGACTCTGTTGCCTGGCCTGCTGTCTAGCCAGTTCGGCGTCAGAAGGCGGGGTCTTGCTGAAATTCTTGACCGTCTCGGAAATGAGCGCCGGATACGCGTTGACGATCTTGACCTCCTTGAGCAGGTTGTCCCAGATTTTCTGCTGTTTCGGGAAGTCTGTGCTGTAGTCGAACTTCGCCGGATTCAAGAGCCCGTAGTCCCTGGCGATCGTGGAATTGAATTTCTTCGACAGTCCGGGGAAATCCTTGGTCTCCTGGACCCGCTTGCGGAGGCTTTCAAAGTCGCGATAGTTGATCGCGGCGAAGCAGAGGCTTCTTACGTCATCGTAATCGGCGGGGGTTTTGGCTTTCTTTGCGGCCTTTTCGATGGCGGCGATGATCGCGGGGTCAACCTTGTTCTTCCCGCCGTAACGCTGCATCGTGAAATCCGTAATGGCTTCGACGGCGTCGGCGATGGTGATCCGAACGTATCCGGACGCCATCATCGGCGTGTCCTTGCGCCGGTCGAAACCGGCGTGTTGGGCGGCCGTCTGGCGCGAGCCGCGCATGCGCGTCCAGACGCTGAGTTTGGACACGTTGGACGTTGAACTCATCCACGCCACGCCGCGGGACGCCTCGATCTTGCCGGATATCCACTTGTACTTTCCGTCCAGTTGGAGCGACGTTTCGCACTGCTGCAGATAGAAGTCGCCCGGGCCCCGATGCCACCTGAAGCGGCGCTTGTCCGAGACGGCGACCTTGACCAGCGTTTTACCGTCTTTTGTCCGCAGCGGGGTCTTGACGCCGTCGCCGCTGTCGAGAGCGACCCCGCGCAGCGTCGACCTCTCGCCCGTTCCGATGTAGAGCTTCGTGACGCCGGAGACGTCAATTCGGAACTCGACTCTTTCGGAGCCCTCTATCGCCTTGGGGAAGATAATCAGTGGGAGTTTGGCTTCATTGCGGTACGCCGGGACCGCCTTGCCGCTTTTTGTTTCCCTGTCGACAAGCTTGTTGACCTTGGCGATGTACGCCTCGATCCGCTCGCCTTTCGCGGCGGCTGGGGCGGGAGTTGCGCATAGCAAGACCGCGCAAGACAGCAGCAGTGCGAATACCAACATCTTTCGTGAAGTCATATCAGTTTCCTTTAACTACGGGTAGTTTTGGATGTTTTGGCGGAACAACAACGCGTTGTCCGACCCTCCGTGAACCAAATATCATACCGTCTGGTCGCAGGGACTATCAATAGCTCTTGCAGTTTCACTTGTAGTTCCGGGCGGGCTGGGGTTTAATTGTCAGTAGACAAAAAGGAGTTCGATAATGAACAGAATGATTTCCCTTATCGGTTTTGTGGTCGCTTTGTCGCTGCTGTTCGGGCCGGTCGCCTCCGAGGCGTCCGCCGAATGGATATCCAGAGGCGCCAAGGTTGAAGTAAGCAGTTCTTCGCAGTGGAACAAGTATCCGGCTGAACTTGTGACGCAGAAAATACCCGTCGCCAAGTTCATCTGGGCGTTTCACACCGATCGGGAGGTCAATCCCTGGGTTATTATTACGCTGCCCAAGCCGGGCACGATCGCGGGTTTCGAGATCATTAACCGCATCCAGGGCAAGAGCTGGCGCGAGTTGACTCGCGACCTTACAATGTGGGTCTCGGACGACAAGAAGGCCTGGAAGCAGGTCTGGCGGACCAAACAGGGGCAGGACGTCTGGGCGGTGAACCTCGACAAACCCGTTAAGGCTCGCTACGTCAAGCTCGGGCTGCCCGGTAAGTTCGGACAGCGGTATTTCCATCTCAAGAGCGTAAAGCTGTTCGACGCCAAGATCGACACCAAGTCGAATGTGATCGACACCAAAGGCAAGGGGCTGCCCGGTTGGCCGGCGTTTAAGGATTCGGGGTCCACTGGCGGGCGTCGTCGCGGAAGGGCTCCGGCCGGTCCGCCCGTCGAAGCGCCGGCTACGCTCAAGTTCGCCGACATGCGCAAGAGCGAATCGGTGCTCGATTTCGACAAGATCGTGTTCGTTAAGCGGATTACGTACACCGCCAATCACTACTACACCGAGTTCATCAACTCCCGCTGGCTGCCCGGTGGGAACCTGTGCGTGCTGGACCTGAAGACGGGCAAGGTCACCGATATCGTCAAAGAGCTCAAGGGCGGAGTCTTCGGGCGATTCGATCTGTCGTACGATGCGAAGAAACTTGTGTTCGCCTGGAAGAAGGCGCACCAGGAAGGCTACCGCATCTACGAGATCAACATCGATGGGTCGGGGCTGCGGCAGATTACCTTCCCGCAGAAGAACGAAGCCGAGCTGGTCGAGAAGTATCGCGCCCGGGCGCACTACCACCACGGAACTGACGACATGCATCCGTGCTACTTGCCGGACGGTAAAATATGCTTCATCTCCACGCGCTGCCAGTACGGCATTTTGTGCGATGCTCCGGACGACTTCACGACGACCGTGCTGTACAAGATCGACGCCGACGGCAAGAACATGGTCAAACTGTCCAACAGTTCGGTTTCCGAGCAATCTCCGGTGATGATGCCCGACGGGCGGATTCTCTACACGCGCTGGGAGTACTGGACCAAGGGCGCGGTCAGCGTGAAATGCCTCTGGGCGATGCGCCCCGACGGCAGCGGGTCGGCGGAGATCTACGCGGCCGACATTTCGCTTCCGCCGACGTTCATCTACGGGCGTCCGATCCCGAAAACCGAGAACAAGTACGTGGTGATGGGCACGCCTCACTGCCCGCAGAACGGGATCGGCACGATCATCCGTCTGGACATGCGCAAGGATATTCGCACGCGCGACCCGATGACGTACATGACCCCGTACACCGACATCCAGGCCGAGGGCGGGTTCTCGTTCAAGACCGCCGAGGGGCAGTGGCGTCGAGACGGGCGAGGGCAAGGTCCGCTGTTCAAGGATCCCTACCCGCTGTCTGAGAAGCTGTTCCTGGTGTCGCACAAACCGAGCGGTCCGGGCTGGACCGATCCAACGGGATACGGGCTGTACATCCTCGACGAGAAGGGCAATGTGGGGCTGATTCACAAGGAGGAAGACATTTCCTGCTGGCTGCCGTACCCGCTGAAGGCCCGCAAGAAACCGCCCGTCCTGATCACCGATTTCGACCCGAAGACCGCCAAAAAGAATCTCGCCACCTGCGTTGTCACCGATATCTACCACGGTATGGAGGACACGAAGCGCGGGACGATAAAGTACATTCGCGTGATGGAGCAGATTCCCCGACCCTGGGCCACCCGCAGGCGGTGGGGCGGCGACGGGTACGACCAGCAGCACGCGACCATCACGAAAGACACGCACCTCGGACTCAAGGTCCAGCACGGTGTTGTGCCCGTGGAGGCCGACGGGTCGGCGCACTTCGTAGTGCCCGCCAAGGCCAATATCGCCTTCCACGCCCTCGACGAGAACTACATGGCCGTCCAGATCGAACGGACATACGTGAACTACATGCCCGGCGAGACGCGAGCGTGCATCGGATGTCACGAGACCCCGAACAACGCCGCCGCCGCCAAACGCAAGGGCGGAGCGGTTTTGGCGCTTAAGCGTCCGGCGTCTGTTCCCGGTCCGCAGATTGGCGAGAAGTCAGGCCAGCGCCCGCTGCATTACGCTTCGGATGTCCAGCCGGTGCTCGACAAACATTGCGTCAAATGCCATTCGGGCGAGAAGCCCAAAGCCGATCTCGTGCTGACTGGCGAGCTGACCAGGATGTTCAGCGTTTCGTACGAATCGCTGCTGAAAGAGCGGCGTCGCGGGAAAGGCCGCCGGCGCTTCGAACTGTTCCCGACAGTCGGAGAGAATCACCCCAAGACGGGCAACGTGCACTATGAAGGGACGCGATCGTACGGTTCGCACAACAGCATCCTGGTGGCGATGCACTCAAAGGGAAAGGTCAAACTGAAGGATCCCGCCAAGGCCGAGATCGCCGCCAAACTGGCGAAAGTCCACGAGAAAGTGAACCTCAAACCCGAAGAGTTGCTGAAGATCTCCAACTGGGTCGACACGAACGCCCAGTACTACGGCGCCTACTGGGGCCGGAAGAATCTCCAGTACAAGGACCATCCGAATTTCCGACCGGTCCCGAGTTTCAAAGATGCTTCGAGCTACGTCTCGCCGATACCGGAAGACAAGAGGTAACGCTATTTTGCGGATTCGCCCACCGCTGCGATCAGCGCCAGCAGCGCGTCGCGATTACCAGGCCAGACCTTCTGGGCGCGGGACTTGTTGGGCAGTTCCAGCGTGATCGTTGGGATCTTGCGTTCGACGCCCGCCCATGTTCCGAAGCTTCCGGGCGTTGGATATCCCACTGAGCCCTTGGCGGGGTAACCGTTGTGGGGCGTCATCAGTTCGGCAAGCTCCCCGGCCGGTCCGTCGTAATTGTTGCACGGTTTGAATGTGTCCGTCGAGTGGATCGACACAATGGCGTTAGGCTTTAGAATCCTGACCGCTTCGAGTATCGCCTGGGTTTCCGGTTCGCTTCCGGGAGCCTTGCCCGGTGAGTAGCGGGCTCCTTTGGCCTGGGGTTTCCAGTTGTCCGCGGGGAAATTCCTGTTGCAGTCGACCGCGTTTGCGTTTACGCGGGTCCCGGCCAGCAGTCCGTCCGGATTGGCGGACGGCAGGATCGCAATTGTCGCCGATTCGTATAGCGATTCGTCGCCCAGCAGATGTTCGATCATGTTCAGGGCCAGGAACTGGGTCAATCCTTCATCACCGTGTATGCCCGCAAAAATGAACGTTGTCGGGCCCCGATCGCCGAAAACGTGCATCCGGATCGCTCTGTCGCCCACAGATTTACCGACCTGCACCACGCGATGCGCCGCCGGTTTGATAGTCGCAGGTCTGAACGATGCAAACGGACAGGATCCGCAACCGCTCACCGACACCGCCCAGCATGCAATCATCGCCAGCACAACAAACGAACGTTTTTCCGGTTTGATCGACATTTTCGTGGCGCTCCCGTGTTTCAGGTATCCGTTCGGGCAGTAGTTTAGCGTCGATTGCTCCCCGGTCCAAGAGGATTCGCTTTTACCGAAATCCGGAGAGGGCGTCCGCTATGTATTACACACTAATATGATACAAGTAATGGGCTTTATCGTTGACAGTGTGGTCCGTCCGCTTATTATGGTTATCGACGTTTCAAGCCGCCCAATGACGGGCCCATTTTATTGGCGGCGGTACAACACTTTCAGGAGTCCGATTATGAGCGAGTCGAAGGACCAGAGCAATCAAAGCTACTGGCGAGCTAATATCCGCATTCTTCTTTACTTGTTGAGCGTATGGTTCCTGGTCGGATATGTGCTTAGCATCTTCTTCGTCGAGACTCTCAACAAGGTGCACATTGGCGGGTTCCCGCTGGGGTTCTGGTTCGCTCAGCAGGGCTCGATCTACGTGTTCATCGTACTGATCTTCGTTTACACGCGCCTGATGGCCCGGCTTGACAAGAAGTTCGACGTGCATGAAGACCAGGAGGAGCAAGCATGAGCATACTCACCTGGACGTGGATTATCGTTGGGGCTACGTTTGCTCTGTATGTTGGCATTGCGATTCTCTCTCGCGTGCGGACCACCAAGGGCTTCTACATCGCCGGCCAGGGCGTCTCTCCGCTTGTCAACGGTATGGCCACCGGAGCCGACTGGATGAGCGCCGCGTCGTTTATCTCGATGGCGGGCCTGATCTCCTTCATGGGCTACACCGGCGCGATCTACCTGTTGGGTTGGACTGGAGGATATGTGCTGCTGGCGCTGCTGCTGGCGCCGTACCTGCGCAAGTTCGGCAAGTTCACCGTGCCCGACTTTGTCGGCGATCGGTATTACTCCAACGCGGCGCGCGTGGTGGCTGTCTTCTGTGCGATTTTCGTATCGTTCACCTACGTGGCCGGTCAGATGCGCGGCGTGGGCGTGGTGTTCTCGAGGTTCCTTGAAGTTGACGTGACTTATGGCGTGTTGATCGGCATGGGGTTGGTGCTGATCTATGCGACCCTGGGCGGGATGAAGGGCGTCACGTACACGCAGGCGGCGCAATATGTGGTGCTGATACTCGCCTACCTCATTCCCGCTGCTGCGATATCGTGGAAGATCACCGGCAACCCGATCCCGCAAATAGGACTCGGTTCGGAGATAGCTCAGGGCAACCAGAATGCCGGTATGTATCTCATGGACGCGATCGACAAGATACATCGAGACTTAGGTCTGCCCGAATATACAGCCGCCTTCGTTGCCGGTAAGAAGAGCATGATCGACGTGTTCGCGATTACTATGGCGTTGATGGTGGGCACGGCGGGCCTTCCGCACGTGATCATTCGCTTCTACACCGTCCCCAGCGTCAAGGCCGCTCGAATCAGCGCGTTCTGGGCGTTGTTGTTTATTGGTATCTTGTATACGACCGCACCGGCCGTCGCGACGTTTGCCCGCGCCAATATGATTCAGACACTCCACGAAAAGGAGTACAAAGACGCTCCATCCTGGTTCAAGAACTGGGAGAAAACCGGTCTCATTGCATGGGTGGACAAGGACGGCGACGGGATAATCGATTACAATCACAACGCCCCCGCGAAAAAGGAACAAGCCCCGTTCAAGGGCAAGCCCGTATTCGCTGTAGACCAGAACGGAGAATCCAAGCTCGGCAGCCATGGCGAGCGAATTGTTACGAACAAAATCAACACCACAACGCCGAACGAACTATACATTGACCGCGACATAATGGTGCTGGCGAATCCCGAAATAGCTAATTTGCCCGCCTGGGTCGTAGCGCTTGTGGCCGCAGGAGGCCTGGCCGCTGCGCTGTCGACGGCGGCGGGACTGCTGCTGGTTATATCGACGGCGATATCGCACGACCTGTTCAAACGTGTGCTCAGGCCCAACATGAGCGAGAAACATGAGTTAACCCTTGCGCGCGTTGCGGCGGCGGTGGCCGTTATCATCGCCGGATATTTCGGAATCAATCCACCGGGCTTTGTTGCGCAGGTGGTGGCGTTTGCCTTCGGGCTTGCCGCCAGCAGCTTCTTCCCGATTATCATTCTGGGCATCTTCTCGAAGCGAACGACCAAGGAAGGCGCCATCGCCGGTATGCTCAGTGGTATTCTGTTCACCAGTGCGTATATTATCTACTTCAAGTTCATTAACTCGACCGCGGGCGCCGAGTCGTGGTTCCTCGGGATCAGCCCCGAAGGGATCGGAACGGTCGGTATGGTGCTGAACTTCGCGGTGGCGATTACCGTATCGAAGTTCACCAAGGCTCCCCCCGACGAGGTCAGGCGAATTGTTGAAGACATACGCCTGCCGCGGGGACGCAGCGCCTCGTCATAGAATTAGATCCAGACCGTCGCGGGCCCCCCGGCGGCGGGGCCCCGGGGGGGGAAATAAAAATACCGACGCGGCCAAACCAACCCCGCCCCCCGGCCGCGGGGGTGTGGTGTTACAGGCCAC
>JASLNT010000021.1 GCA_030745875.1 Phycisphaerae bacterium | reverse complement strand
CAACTGGGACGTGCTCAGTCGCTCATCCTCGGAATCCTCGAACAAGGAATCACTATTGTCACGTTGTCGCCCGAGAGAGAGTACACCCCAGACTCTGCGAACAATCTGGGGGCCGCGATCGAAATCATTGTCACCCTGTATGGCCCGGCATCAAGGGTGTCGACAGCACGTTCACGCCTTCGGGGAGCAACTACGGCGCCATCGGCTCTCTCATCGTCAAAAACAATACTGACAAACCGGTGACGGTCACCGTGCCCGCAGGCATGCTTCTGGACAGCTCGGACCCCGCTACCCAGGATCTCTATATAGCACTCGTGCCCGTTGAAACTCCCTGCCAAGGCGCCAAGTACGTCGGTAAGAGCGTCACCGTCAAAGCTGGAGACACCTTCGTGATGAAGGATATGCCCGGATTCTGCCCCGACTATGAAAAAGACCCTCCCCGGAAGGATGACACCGCTGTGTATACGTGCAAACAGCCTGATGGGAAATCCAAAGTGCTGCTGGTCACGATCGGCGCGGTGCGGACGATCGACGTAACTTCTCTGAAGCTTGCTGTATTCGAGAACGCCAAGGCCGCGACAATGATGACACAGGGCGCGTTGTGGATGGTGGACGCGAGAATTGATAAGGTCAAAGACAACGAGGTAAGCGACAAGGATCTGTCCGACAGATTCTACGGAACCTTCGCAGCATCGGCGAAGATATCGCTGGACAAGATGGCTCCGGACGCCCGCAAACGGGCCGAGACAATTGTCAGGAGCGACATCATCAAAATCGTTGCTGCAATATCTTTTGTCACAAAACAGCGAGTCCCGGCCAAGACAACCACGCGTCCGCGGGAAGATAAGGAACCCGGCGAAACGACCTGGGAGGATGTCGATACGCCCGGACCGGTTATCGAGATCGGCGACCCGCCTCCCACATCGAACAACATCCTCGACATCCATCCGATCCAGGTGGTCCAGGGCGACTACGAGGCGACGCTCGAAAAGACACCGCTTATCCAGGACAAACGCACAATGGTGCGCGT
Organism: Phycisphaerae bacterium; assembly: GCA_030745875.1. GTDB lineage: Bacteria > Planctomycetota > Phycisphaerae > SM23-33 > SM23-33 > BS750m-G57. The sequence continues at coordinate 41,659 of JASLNT010000021.1, read as the reverse complement.
ATTCGTGCAGGTCTCGCCGATCTACAGGATCAAGGGCGTGAAGTGCCAACTGGAGTGGAATGGCGTTAAACACGTCGTGACCGGCGATCTCAACGCGGGTCAGAACGGCCGGACGGTGGTCGACAAACAATCGAACCACAGCAACATCAGCCTGTTCGCGCAGGACGCCAACTGGGCCTACAACTTCATCTTCAAGCAGGGAAACCGGTTCGGTAAGAAAATGCCCAAGTCCCTCAAACTGAAAGCTACACTGTTGACCCCGCAGAACCAGGTGATCGCCACCGCGACCGAATCATCCGGGACGCATTTCCGGATCCGCAAGGCCGGCACGTTCAACGTGAAGATACGTTTCATCAGCCGCAATGGAAATCTGGTCAAGGCGATCGGCAAGGGCAGGGACGCCATGACCAAAGCCAAAACCGCACACGAGACGAAGATTCGCAATGCAATCCTGGCGCGATACCCGCTGCCGGAATCGAAGCTCTCGATCAGTTGGCTCAAGGCCCAGAAAAGAAAGCAGAAAAACGGCGAGACCGTGATGCAGTACTTCGATCGGATCGCCAAGGCGCTCAACCGGGAGGCCGCCCAGGCCGATGCGGTGTTGGTGATCACCGAGACAGCCACGTTCAAATTTCCGAACAAAAAAGAGATCGTTCCCCTGGGATGGACCCCGGGAAACGGAAAGGGCATCTCGGACCGGGTCCATTTCCTGTTCACCGACGCAAAGGGCTATCACGAGCACACACCGCCCCACGAGATCGGGCATCAGACACGGTTCTTCAAAATGGGCCATCCGACAAACAAAATGGATGACGCCTGGGACGCTGGAGGATACTACGCGGCCAATATTGCAGGCTTCGGCGGCGGGTTCGTGACGACGATGAGCATGGCGCAGGGATACAACCTGATGGATGTGATGAGCGTCGGTCACCACTGGATAAGCATCCCGGAGTACCGGATTCTGTGCAACCTGCTGACCTCGCCCTAGTGCACCGCTGCAAGAGTTGTCGGCCGTCTCGGCAATGCACGAATCGGGTGAAGAGCTTTCCTGTTTCAGCATTGACGAGCCCGGGATTCGACGTCATATTGTCTCCAACCGCCGCCGAAACGACAGTTACGCCGCAGTTCGATATCCAGGAAGGGAGTTCTTACTATTATGGTCGAATACTCCACCAACGTTAGCGACCCTCACGAACGCCGGGAGGAACAACAATGGGGCCGGATCCTCGCAGCGGGCAACCCGGTTGCGGGGATGATACTTGTCTTCACACAGAAGTTCTGCACCGCGGTTCATGAGTTCGGACCTGCGTTTGACGCAGGCCTTATCGACAACTCCACACTATCGTTCTATCGCAACAGGCTTTCGATGCGATTGAAGAAGGTGCTGGATATCATCCATGCCAATTCAGTGGAAGGCGACTTGCCGACCGAACTGCTTGAGTCTCTTCTTGAAAAGGTCAACATCGCACAATCCACTGCGGAACTCGGCGCTATGGTGGAGCCGGTTCACATCGCCGGACACGCCGTCTGCGACGCGTTGGAGAAGTGGTGAACGCCAATTATGAAGTGTATGAGACGCGAATCTTCCGCGCGTGCGGCTGGTAAATTAGAGCCAAACGAGGGCTATTTCTTAATCTGGGCGGATCGGTACTGGGTGTATCCGTCGCGCACCGCCGCATAGGGATCGACCGCCTCTTCGCGGATTGAGTCATACTCTTTCATTGTGAACGATCCGGAGTTGACCGCACGCACGCCGCTGACACCAGCGCGGACCGCCCAGGGCGGAATGTACGTAACCGGATCAAGGAAGTAGTCGCCCACCATTCCGCCCGAGTCGCGCAGCGTTGAAGGACCCAATACGGGCCAGACCACATAGCAACCGTCTCCCAGACCCCAGACCGCCAGGGTCTGACCGAAGTCCTCTGCAGGGGGAGCCTTGATCCGGTAGTCCTCTTCGGCGGCGTCTCGAACACCCAGAATACCCACCGTCGTGTTGATCAGGAACCGGTGGAACTCGGTCTGGGCGGCTTTGCCTTTGCCCTGCAGCAGGCAGTTAACCCCACGCACGGGCATGCCGAGATTGTCGAATGAGTTGCGCACCCCGACCCGGGCCGGTTCGGGGACGATCGCCTTGTATCCCTTCAGGACGGGTCGGGCGACCCAGACGTAAAGAGCGTCGTTGACTACGAACACTCCGCGGTTCCATTTTTGAAAGGGGTCGGCGACGGGCTTGGTTTCGTCTTCCAACTCCTGCTCGAGCATGTCGAGATCGTCAACCTGGTCGCCCGAGACGATCTCATCGGGCGCCGGCAACGGTTTGATGGACGCTCCCCGCGTCCCTCTCGACCACGAACAGCCCGCAATCGTCACTGCGAAAATGGCGACAGTCAAGATCGACTTCATCATTCTTGTTCTCCTTCAAGCCGTCGTCGGCGCCTGAGCCTCGGGACCAAACGGTCTGGTCATCACGAGTATCGCCGGCAGGATGGTGAGGTCCGCCGCCAATGCTACTATCATAGCCAATAACGTAAGCAATCCAAAGCGTATAGTAGGAACGAATTGCGACAGCGACAATGCCGACAGACCGATCGTAATCGCAACGGTCGTGTAGCACATCGCCCTACCGACGGTCCGGTGGCTCCGATGCATCGCCGGAACATACAAGCGGTCTACGGCGAACTCCGTCTGGAATCGATTCAGGTAGTGGATCGTATCGTCAACGGCGATCCCCACGCCAATGGCCGCGATGGTTATCGTCATCATGTCCAGCGGAAGGTCCAGCCAGCCCATCACCCCCAGGACAACCGCGACGGGGAAGACGTTGGGAGCCATCGCAATCAGCGCCAACCGCCACGAGCGAAGCAGCACCAGGAACATCGCAGACAACAGCCCCATAGTGATCCCCAGCGTCAGGATCTGCGAACCGAACAGGTCCTGGAGCACGTTATTATACAGCACCAGCAAACCGCCCAGACGGACCTGATCGGCTTTGAGGCCGGTCGCTGCAGGCAACTCGGCGCGCATTCTCTTGAGCAGTTCGTTCCGCCTCAGAGACTTGTCGGAATCGCGCACGCGGACCGACAGGCGCGCCTCGTTATGCTCCAGCGACACATACGGGGCGATGAGCATCGCCCGAAACGCCGCAGGCGTCTTGTCGTACAGAATCGCCAGATCGAAGCTCTCCAGCTCGCCGCCGCCGATCATCCGCTTAGCCAGGCCCACCGTGGACGCCAGCGACAGCACCTTCCCCGTCTCGGGCAGTTCATCGAGGTAGCGATGCGCCGCCCGGATGCAATCGACCTTGTCGCGGGTGAACCAGTACTGATGGTCATTCCCGCCGCTCGCGGCGTCATCGAGGCCCCCGAGGCCGGCGAACTCGTCGTCGCTCGGGTCTTCAGGCTCAATGTCGGGCGGTGGCCCGGAGGCGCCAAATTCGATAATCACGTCCAGCGGAGTCGTTCCCCCAAGCTGCTGGTCGATCACCTTCATTCCCCGATGAATCTCGGTGGACGAATGGAAGTAGTCGATGAAGCGGTTCTCGACCTCCAGTCGGGCTGCGCCGGCGAAACTCATCAGCAGGACAATCGCACTGACGCCCAGGATCAGCCCTCCGCGGTTCTGCGTCAAACGCGCCGTCAAGCCGACAAACGACAGGTGGCGAGACGTTAGCTTCGGGGGCGGTCCTTTGGGCAACAAAACCAGCGCAGACGGCAGGAGTAGGAAAGTCACGACCAGCGCGACTGTCAGACCGAGGACCATTGTCCAGCCCAGCATGACCACAGGCGCCATGTTGCAGGCAAGCAACGAGGCGAAACCGACCAGTGTTGTAAGCACGGCGTACGCGCAGGGAGGCCACTTCAGCCGGACGGCCTGGAGCACCAGTTGTCTCTGCGGCGCCTCCGGGCGGTCGGCGAGCAGTTCGCGGTACCGCACGACCAAATGAATCGCTATCGCCATTGCGATGATGAGCTGCAGCGAGACAAAGTTGCAGGAGATTACTGTCACGTCCCATCGCAGCCAGCCCAGCAGGCCTATCGTAGCCACCGCGGACGCTGCGCAGCACAACAGAGGCAGCACGACCCACCGAGCGCGCCGGAAGATCAATCCCAGCACGAGCGCCAGCGCCGCGGCGACGCCTGTGGCGAACATTCTTATATCCCGCTGAACGAAGCGAATCATGTCGTCGGCGATCATCCCGACCCCGCCGAGGAACAACTCCGCCTCGGAGCGGTATCGGTCCATGATCGCGCGAATGGTTTCAATGTCTTGGCGACGATGCCTCGCGACAGCGTCCTTGTCGCCCTCGCTGGGTAGAAACGTGACCAGGATCGCCGTCGTCCGTCCGTCGGGACTCAGCAGCAGGTTGCGATAAAACGGGCTGTTGCGAAGCGAGTCCGCGGCGATCGCCGGGGCGACCTTGCCCGATTCCAGCGTGGGCAACTCGCCGATGAGATCGTCGATGGAGCTTGCCCCGCCGTCCAGCAGCGGAACGTCCAGAACTGTCTGCACCGCATCAACGCGCTTCAGGGAGCCCAGATCGCCCCGCAACCGGGCGAGAGCGTCGAGGGACGCCCGGGAAAACACTCCGCCTTGCGGCGTGTATGTCAGGACAAGCGACTCCTGGCCGCCGTAGCGGTTGTCGAGTTGGCGCGTGTAGCGGAGGTCTTCGTCACCTTCCAGCAGGAGCGTGTCGGCCGAAGCGTCCAGGCGGAAGTGCCTCGCCTGCCAGCCCAGCAGAGCAATAGCCGCGGCCAGGCAGAGCAAGACGGTGCGGGGATGGGCGAGCACCACACGATCAAACAGCGCCGCCGGACCGGAGGCGCGTGTCGTCATGGCCGCGATCCGCCTTTGCTGTCGGGCGGATTTGGGGTCGGCTTGCGCAGACGCGAGAGCAGATCCTCGGGCGTGCCTCTGCGGAGGATATCGTTGAACTGCGCCCGGTAGCTTCGCAGGATACTGATCCCTTCGATCTCGATGTCGTAGATGCGGTAGACCTCGCCGACCTTGCGGAACTTATGCAGGATGGTCCACCTCCTCGTCTTCGAAACAATCTCGACGGGGACATGGACGATTCGTGGACCCCCTGCCGGCTTGGGCGAAGGCTTTCGGCCTTTGGGTGTCTTGAGCGGCAGCGGAGGTTTGAAAACCACCTTTTCGCCTCCGTAACCCGCAATCCGCCTGCTGTGCGATTCCTTCAGACGCTTGACAAATAGTATGGAGAACTCCTTTGTCTGCGGAGCGGTGAACTTGCGCCAGTTCCTTGAGCCCAGCGCCAGGCGAGTCATCGCCGGGAAGTCAAAGACGGGGCTTACTATCTCCTCGACCCGCGACTGCTTGGTCCGCCGATCGATCTTCTCGTCTCGCAAGACGCGCATCACAGCGTCCCATCGCCTGCGGACTATGTCCTCGGGCTTGCCGAGCCCTTTAGGATCGAGACCCGCCATATACGCCGGGGGTTTCTTGGCGGAGGGGCGCGTCGTAGCCGGGCTGGCGGCCAGTGGCGGCGTTGCTGCGACGGCGGTCATAGCAACTGAGAATACGACGGGCAGACAAAACCAGGTGAGCCGCATGGTTATCTCCAGGTAAGGACCGCAAAATCCCGCGTCTCCCGCATCCGAGCATATGCGGCGGGGTTACTGAACCAGCGAAGGCGCCGTCCGAGATTCCCCGGACAACCCCACCCGGCTACGCCGCCGGTCGCTTCGCTTAGTATTATAGTGCTCCCCGCCTGCAACAGAAGGTTTTTCTGTGAAGTGCGCGCACGGACCGTTTGCACTCTTTGCAGGCGGTCTTGCCCTATCCGGAAAGGCCTGTCATAAGCAGATTAGACGGACCGCCGCCCAGACCCGCGATTCGGCTTGCTCAACGCGCCGCATAGGATAGAATCAATGCAGGTCCATACTCTCTCAAGCAAGGAATACGGGCAATGAATCGTTACAGACATACGCGACGCGGTTTCCTCAAGGCAATTGGTATTGGCGCTGCGGCGGTTGCTGCGCCTGGGTTGCTGTCAGCCGGCGCGCCAAAACGCAAGCCGAATGTTATCCTGGTGATGACCGACGATCAGGGTTACGGCGATCTGGCCTGCCACGGAAACAAGGTGATCAAGACCCCCGGTCTCGATGAATTGTACAAACAGAGCGTTCGACTGAAGGATTTTCATGTCGATCCGTGCTGCTCGCCCACGCGTGCGGCGCTGCTGACCGGTCGATACTCGTCGCGCAGCGGTGTGTGGCACACGGTTATGGGACGCTCGCTGCTGCGGAAAACGGAAGTGACCATGGCTGATGTTTTCTCATCCGGCGGGTATCGCACGGCGATGTTCGGCAAGTGGCATTTGGGGGACAACTACCCGTTCCGCCCTCAGGATCGCGGGTTCGCCGAAACGCTCTGCCATGGCGGCGGGGCCATTGGCAACGCACCAGACTACTGGGGCAACGACTACTTCGACGACACCTATCGACGCAATGGACGCCCGGAGAAGTTCAGCGGATACTGCACAGACGTGTGGTTCAACGAGGCAATCAAGTTCATCAAGGCCAATCGCTCGCGTCCGTTCTTCTGCTACCTGGCGACAAACGTGCCTCATGGACCATGGAACGTGTCCCAGAAGTACGCCGACGTCTACAAGGACGGGCCAATGAGCGGAGCGGCCAGGTTCTACGGCATGATAGCGAACTTCGATGAGAATATGGCCCGCCTGACCGGTCAGTTGAAGGCGCTGGGGCTGGCCGACAATACTATCCTGATCTTCCTGACCGACAACGGCACGGCTGGGGGCGTGCGCATGGACCGTGAAGGCCACGCTACAAGCGGGTATAGCGCGGGAATGCGCGGGGCGAAAGTCTGGGAGACCGAGGGAGGACATCGCGTACCGTGCTTCATTCGCTGGCCCGGCGGGAACATAGGCGGGGGGCGGGATGTTACGCCCATTACCGCACATCTGGACCTGCTGCCGACACTGATCGATCTATGCGGACTCAAGAAACCCGCGGGCGTGAAATTCGACGGTATGTCTCTGCGCCCCCTGCTGACGGGCGACGCGAAGGGCTGGCCCGCGCGGACGTTGTTTGTCCACAACCAGCGGGTCGACATACCGCGTAAAGACAAGAACTATCAGGTAATGACCGACCGCTGGCGCCTTTTGAACGGCCGCGATCTATACGATATCAAAACCGATCCGGGGCAGCGAGAATCCCTAGCCGACAAACATCCCGAAATCGTCGAACGCATGAAAAAGCAGTACGACGCCTGGTGGGCCGATATCTCCAAACACTTCGACGTATACGACGCGACCATAATTGGCTCGCCCAAAGCCAACCCCGTAACACTCTACACGCACGATTGGCACGGACCGCAACTGTGGGACCAGTCGCAAGTCCGTAGAGCATCGCAAGCCAACGGGTTCTGGGCTGTCGAGGTCGAACGTGACGGGAAGTACGCCATCGAACTACGACGCTGGCCAAAGGAGGTCGACAAACCCATCACCAGCGCGATAACCGGAGCCCAAGCAATCGCGGCGACGAAAGCAAGACTGCTGGTGGGCAATGTCGATGACTCAATGGAAGTCACCGGCAAGATGAAATCCGCAGTTTTCACCGCACATCTCAAGGCCGGGCCCACCTGCCTCATGACATGGTTCACCGACGAAGAGTCCAAAGAATCGCGAGGAGCGTATTACGTGTACATCACGCGCCTCGGCGATGGTGATGCGGAAGCCCTCGAACGCTACAAACCGTCGAAGCCCGAGATGATGCCCCGCCCCGCCGCCCCTCGACGAGGCGGACGATCCAAACCCAAATCCAAAGTCGCTCGGAAGAAACATTTCAAACTCAAGCAGGGCGACGACCTGCCCGCCAACCGCGCCCCAATGATCGCGGGGCGATCTATCGCGATAGAAGCAACGATAAAACCAACCAAACCAAACGGCGTGATAGTAGCCCAGGGCGGACAAGGCGTAGGTTACGCCCTGTACGTCAAGGAAGGCCGCCTCGCCATGGCCGGCCGTATAAACGGTCGCGTGGTCGAGGCAATCTCGCCGAACAAATTGCCCGCGGGCGAAGTCGAAGTCGCCGGACGCCTCGCTAAAGACGGTACGCTCAGCGTTCATATCGCAGGCAGAAAGGTCGCTTCGAAAAAGTCACCGGGCACGATCCCCATGCCGGCCGACGGGTTGCAGGTCGGAGCCGATCTAGTCTCAGCCGCCGGCGACTACGAATCGCCCAACAAGTTCAGCGGTGCGATAAAAAACGTGTCAGTAACGCTGGATGGCAAGTGACCGACCAATCTTCTTCTTTGTGAACCGGAGAACGACGAACGATGATGAACAGAGCAATGCATCGCAGGGACTTTCTCAAACGTGCGGCGATGGGGTTGGCGGTCGGTATGCTCGGCCGAGCCGACGCCGCGACACCGACTCGCGAGCAGCCGAACATCGTTATTCTCTTCGCCGACGACTTGGGCTACGGAGAACTTGGTTGCCAGGGCAACAAACAGATCCCCACTCCGCACATCGATTCGATCGCCGCCAACGGGATCCGCTTCACCGACGGATACGTCACTGCGCCCTACTGCTCACCGTCACGCGCGGGGATGCTCAGCGGGCGATACCAGCATCGTTTCGGATATACCATCAACGTCATGCCGCATGTCAAGGGCGGAACGGCGCACGGTCTTCCGCGAAGCGAGACCACTCTGGGCGAGTACCTCAAAGGTTGCGGATACGCCACGGGCGTCATCGGCAAGTGGCATCTTGGGGCGCGCAAGGACTACAACCCCGTCAATAACGGATTCGATTATTTCTACGGCTTCGCTCACGAAGGGCATTACTTTGTCCCGCAGCCCTACAAGGGCGTAACAACCCTCCTTCGCAAAAAGCCCCTGCCCGACGGCGCCAAGGGGCGATGGACCTCGCCTGACGGGAAACTGCTCTATCACGATATACTGGGCAACGAACCGCTGTATGACCTGCACAATCCGATCCTGCGCGGTCTGGACGTTGTCGACGAGCGCCGCTACCTCACCGACGCCTTCACCGACGAAGCCGCTCGCTTCATCCAGCGGAACAAGTCTCGTCCGTTCCTGCTGTACCTGGCTTACAGCGCTGTGCACAGTCCGCTCCAGGGCGCCGACGCCTACATGAAGAAAATGGGCGACATTGAAGACATCCACCGTCGCATCTTCGCGGCAATGCTGGCTAACCTCGACGACAGCGTTGGAACCGTGCTGAAGACAATTCGCCAATGCGGTCTGGAGGAAGACACGCTGATCTTCTTCCTCAGCGACAACGGCGGGCCGACGAAGGAACTGACATCGAGCAATCTGCCCCTGTCGGGGGGCAAGGGATCATTGAGCGAGGGAGGCGTCCGCGTCCCGTTCATGGTGCAGTGGAAGGGCAAGCTGCCCCGCGGGAAGATCTACAAGCGCCCCGTGATCTCACTGGACATCTACGCCACCGCCGCCGCTGCCGCAGGACGCCCCGCGCCAGCCGATAAGGTCGACGGTGTGGACCTGGTCCCCTACCTGACCGGGCGGGCGAAAGGCGACCCGCACGCGCACCTCTACTGGCGCAGGCGCGGAAGCGTAGCCATGCGCGCCGGCGACTGGAAACTCATCAAGCAGCCTCATCGCGGTCGAGGCAAGGCCCCGTGGCGCCTGTACAATCTGGCCGAGGATATCTCAGAATCCAAAGACCTCGCCGCTACCCGCGCCGACAAACTCAAGGACCTGCTTACCCGCTGCAAGGAGTTCGAACGTCAGTTGAAATAACCCACTGGGATTTCAAGGCGGCTGAAGCCCTGAGAATCTCGTAACAGTTCGGTGACATGCAGTTCTCCGGCCCGTCAACCCGGCGACAGACTATAAGACCCTTTTGTTCGTGTCGGCTGATCTTGACAAGAGTTCATGGGCGCTCTATCGTTGCCAAAGCAAATGATATCTGACCGTATACAGACTAACCCCGTCCTTTCCCGCAAGATGCGAGGATATTAATGCACCGATTCACCACATATACGTTGGGAGCCCTAATCCTGTTCGGCTCCGCACCGGGCTGCGCGACTGACAATCAGACGATACACAAAGAGCAAATCGCTCGCCAATCGGCGGCTCTTGCCCCTTATGCAAAAGCATTGTCCGAGTTCAACCGCGCCTGCGGACTAATGGAGCAGTACAGATACTCCGAAGCAACCAAAGCATTTGAGGGCGTCCTGAAACTGGCGCCCAAGTGGACCGCGGCGCGTTTTAACCTCGGTTTGGCGTATTTCAACATGCACGGTCAGCGCCGGGCCAACGAGAACCTCAAGAATGCGCGCGAAGTTTTCGAGAAGGTCCTGGTGGAAGACCCAAACCATCTCCACGCCAAGTTCTGCCTGGGCCTGTATCACCAGCACCTCGGTGAAACCGAAGAGACACTGAAGTACTTCCAGGCTGTCTACGCTGGCGACAGCAACGATCCCCACGTCGTATACAAATACGCCGAAGCACTCCTGGCGACGGACCGCAGGGATGAAGGCGCCAAAATGCTTGAGAAGGTCGTTGCCATCGATCCGGGTTTCATCTCGGCAATATACCGCCTGGCTCTCCAGTACCAGCGCAGCGGGCGGCGGGCTGAAGCGGCCGGGCTGTTTGATCGTTTCCGGAAACTGAATTCAGCCGAGCTGAGCGGAGGGAGCTTCATCGTCCAGAAAGTCTACGGAACAGCGGGCAAATACTACCAAGTAATGGGCGCCGACAACCTGCCCTTGCCACAACCCAAAGGCGTCGCGACGAGACGAATTCTGTTTTCTCCCAAAATCATCCGCCTCAAAGCGGCCTCGAAATCATGGAAATGGTCCGGCGGATCCGTGGGCCTGCCCGGTATTGCGACCGGTGATGTCGACGGCGACGGGGATCTCGACCTGTGCATGTCGGCGTCCGGCGGTAATGGAGATACGGTGTTGTGGGTGAATGACGGCAGGGGAGGTTTTACAGCCAAACGCCTGCCGGTCAAACAAGGAGTTTCGCCCTGTTTCGGCGATATCGACAACGACGGCGACCTGGACTTGTGGTTGGGATGCGCCGGTCCGGACATGGTCTTGACCAACGACGGTAAAGGCAATCTGATCGCTGGCCAATTCGCCGCCCTGGCGGGGGCAAAGACGCTTACTCATTGCGCCAGACTTGTAGACATAGACAGCGACGGTGATCTGGACTTCCTGGCGTTTCGACTGTCCAAAGGCTCCCTACCAAACGACGGGAGTTCGGCGCCGTCGCCCAGCAGCATCTACAACAGCAACGGTGACGGTTCGCACAAAGACCTGGCCGGCGCGCTGGGTTTGGCGCTGGCCAGGGCGCCGGTTGCTGCGGTGGTGTACGACGATTTCGACAACGATCGCGACCTGGACATGTTGGTCTTCCCCGCCGGAGGCTCAAAGCCGCTAACTTGGGTTAATGACCGGGTCGGGAAGTTCCGCATACTCGACACCAAGGCGACGGGCCTGGACACAAGTAACGCCATAAGCGTCACTTCCGGCGATCCCGACAAGGATGGCGACCGTGATATTCTGGTCTTCGGAGCCAAAGGAACCCAGTTGTACGCCAACCGCGGCAAGTTTACTTTTGCGATCGACAAGAGCTTCTCGGATCAACACGGGCGTCTCGGCGGAACGGGCGGACAGTTTGCGGACATGGACAACGACGGCGATCTGGACATCGTAATACCCGACGCCCACCGCCGCGAAAACGGGCGCGGACCAGTGCTGCTCATTAATGACTGGCCCCGCAAACGGTTCTTAAACGCAAGCAAAACAGATCCTGGGAATCTTCTCGACGCGGTTCGCACGAAAGGCGACGCCAGTTGTGTGGTCGCGGATTTCACCGGAAACGGTAAGTGCGACATACTCCTGGCCCCTATCGGAACCGAGCCCATGCTGATCTCCAACGCGACCCCGGGCGGACACTGGATCGAACTGGACCTCAGCGGAACTCGCGAGCGAGGAAGGAAAGCCAGATCAAACAGGTCCGCTGTCGGAGCCCGGATTGAGATCAAGACAGGGATGGTCTTTCAACAGTTTATGGTCGGAGGCTGTTCCGGACCGGTGGCGATGCCTCCTGCGCGAGTCCACATAGGACTGGGCGACAATCCCAAGATTGACTGGCTGCGAATCGTCTGGCCGGACGCTGTCGTACAAGGCGAAGTGGAAGTCGCCGCCGACCGGAGGCTGAAGGTGTCGGAGGTCCAGCGAAAGACATCGTCGTGCCCGTACTTGTTCGCCTGGGACGGTTCGAGATTTGAATTCGTCGCCGATTTCGGCGGTGTGGGCGGTTTGGGCTATCTCGTCGCGCCAGGTGTATACGCCAAACCGGACCCAACGGAATACCTCCGCATCCCGCATCTCAAACCTCGCAACGAAGAATACGTCCTGCAGTGCATGACGCCGCTGGAGGAGATAACTTACTTCGACCAGGCCAAGCTGATCGCCGTAGACCATCCCGAAGGCACGGAGGTCTATCCAAACGAAATGATGGCGATAAGCGCCCCTCCCCCGTCGGCTGAAATATTCTGCTATCGCAAGCCGATTGATCCCGTCAGCGCCGTAAACGAGCGCGGTGAGAACGTTACGGACAACGTGCTGAAGATCGATCGACGCTACGCCGGAGCCTCGGGCGTCAGCGGTAAGTTCATGGGATTGGCTGACGATCACTTTGTCGAGCTTGATTTCGGCGACCGCCTGGAGAAACTCGCCAAGGGCAAGCGCCTTATCATGTTCCTGCACGGTTGGGTGGAGTACGGTTACTCATCGACAAACTACGCAGCCTTCCAGGCGGGCAAGACCGCCAAGGCTCCGACAATCTCGGTTCTCCGCGGAGGCAAATGGGTCAAGTTATTCGTCGAGGTCGGATACCCAGCGGGCATCCAGCATATGATGACGCTGGAGGTCACGGGCAAGATTCGCCCGGGCGATCGGAAGATTCGGATTTCGAGCAACATGGAGCTTTACTGGGATCGCATATTCGTAGCTGAGCATCTGGGCGCGACGGTTCTGGCGACAAAGGAGGCGTCCGTCCGCAGCGCCAACCTCCATTTTCGCGGATATCCGCGCGAGTATTCCCCGGACGGGCGCCATCCCATCCTGAGCGATTACGACAACATCGACGCCTCCCTGCCCTGGAAGCTCATGTCGGGGCAGTACACGCGATACGGCGAGGTCTCGGAGATTCTCGGCCAGGCCGACGACTGTTACGTTATCATGGGACGCGGTGAGGAGTTAACACTCCGTTTTCCCGCCAGCGAGTTCGGCCCGGTCCCGAAAGGCATGCGCCGCAGCTTCATCCTCAAGACCGACAGCTTCTGCAAAGATATGGACTTATACACCGCCCATCCCGATACGGTCAAACCACTCCCCTTCCACTCAATGAGCGGATATCCCTACCGGCCGAACGAACGCTACCCCGACACCGCCAAAACCCGGGCCTATCGGCGCAAGTACAACACGCGAAAAGTACAATCTCGCTAGGGACACCTTGACAAGAATCGATCGTAATGTCATACTATTATGGTATTTCCATCAACTTTAATCTGATCAGATCTCGCACATCGCGGACATATGAACAAGTCGGCAGACAGGTCGAAAACACTGGGGGCAGGTTTGTGCTCGAAGCGATCGGCTTTGGGCGGCGGTATTTCTGTCAACATATCCGGAAAGGCTCCCCTCACGGGGATCGGCGTGTTGGCGTGTGTTGCGGTTGCGGGCTTGCTGGTGTTCTTCCTGATTCCCAAGCGCGACAGGAACGCTCCGTCACCGATCGTCCGGCCGACAACCCTGCCAACCGCACCGAAGGACCCATCGACACTGCCTGCCGGATCCACCACCGAAGAGATGAAAACCGAGGTGGTCGAAGTCGCCGGCGGTTTGGTCGAAAACCTCCTGGGTGACGCCAATGCGATGGCGCTGGCGGCTGGACTGTACGACACTTTGGGAAAATCAGCTGAATCGACCGAATGCTGGCGGAAATGCCTGAAAATCTCCCCAAACCGGGCCGACGCGTGCAGCCAATTGGGTTGGGCCGCGGTGAAACGCGGCGAGTACGAGCAGGCGGCGGTGATTCTCAGGCGGGCGGTGGCGCTTGATGCGGGCATGACCGGAGCACATCACGCACTGGCCTGTGCGCTGATGTCTCTTGGCGAACACGACGAGGCGATCAGTAATTTCGAGAAGGAAATTGAGATTGCCCCCCGAGCCGTCCAGAGCCACTACATGCTCGCCCAAGCCCTCCAGCAGTTGGGGCGATACAAAGCGGCCGAACGCAGTTACCAAGCCGTACTGGGAATCCAACCGAACAACAAGAACGCCCTTTATGGACTGATGACCGTTCTGATGAGGCTTGGCAAGAAGACTCAAGCCGCCGAGCACAGGCGGAGATACGCCGAACTAACCAGCACCGGTCTGAAAACACTGATCAAAGATGGAGAATCCTACGACGACCGCGGGGCGATGCGAGAGTTGCTGATCTCGGCGCACATACAGGCGGGAAACACCTACGCACGAGCCCGCTCGGGCGACCGAGCGGAGAAGCACTGGCGGCGAGCTTTCGCAATCGAACCAGGCAATGTCCCCTCGCGTTTAGCGCTGGCCGGATGGCTGCAAACCGTGGGCAGACCCTCCGAAGCACTGGAAATATGCAAGGAACTCACGACTGTCCAGCCCAACAACGGAGCCCACTGGATCAACGTGGGTTTTCTACATGCCAAGATGTCGCAAAGTCAGGAAGCCGAGAAGGCGCTGCGAACGGCTGTCCGAGTCGATCCGAAGAATCCCCGGACACACAGCACCCTTGCGATTCTTTTCCTGCGCGGTCGGAGGAACTCCTCCGAAGCCAGACGCCTGGCGCATAAGGCGGTTACTTTAGATCCGTCGGCGGCGAACTACGCTCTTCTGGGCCGGGCACATCTCGCCAACGGCGACAAGGCGCTGGCGAAAGCGGCGATGAGACGCGCTGTAGAAAAGGACCCCGCCAATTCGAAATACAGACAGATTCTCCAGGCGATTCAAGGAGGTAGATAACGCAATGACCGGTCAGTTTAAACATTTGTCCGCAGGTGTAGTGCTTCTGGCGACGATCATATTCACAACAGCAGCCGACGCACAAGTCGACAGCCCGATCAAGCTGACCGACGTAACAAGCAAAACGGGAATCGCATTTCGACATACTGACGGCGGTTCAGGCAAACGGTATGTGGTGGAAACCGTAAGCGCCGGGGTCGCAACTTTCGATTATGACGGCGATGGCGATATGGACATCTACTTCCTGAACGGCGCCCCGTTGAAGGGAACCAAGGCCGACAGCCCGCCGACAAACGCACTGTACCGAAACGATGGGAACTTCAAATTCACCGACGTAACCGTAAAGGCCGGTGTCGGCGACCGCGGTTACGGGCTGGGCCTTTGCGCGGGCGATTACGATAACGACGGAGACCAGGATCTGTACCTGAACAACTTCGGAGCGAACGTCCTGTACAACAACAACGGAGACGGCACGTTCACGGACGTAACGAAAAAGGCGGGAGTCGCCAACGGCGATAAGGTCGGCGCGGGAGCCTGCTTCCTGGACATCGACGCCGACGGAGACCTGGATCTCTATGTCGCCAATTACCTGAAATTCAGCTACGCAGACCACACCGTCACTCGCATTCGCGGTGTACCGGTCTATCGAGGACCGACGGCATTCAAACCCGAACCCGACACGCTGTACCGCAACAACGGCGACGGGACGTTCACCGACGTCAGCAAACCTTCCGGAATTGCAAAACATGCTAGTTGGGGAATGGGCGTAGTCTGCGCCGACTACGACAACGACGGGGACACCGACGTATTCGTCGCCAACGATGTGTCGCTCAACTACCTTTTCCAGAATGACGGTAAGGGCAAATTCGAAGAGGTCGGCTTGATCGCAGGCGTGGCCGTCGACAGCACGGGCGAAGAACAGGGCAGTATGGGCGTGGACTGCGGAGACTACAATAATGACGGACGGCTGGACTTCCACCAAACATCTTACGAAAAACAACTCGCCGTGCTGTTCAGGAATCTGGGGGCAGGTTCGTTCGAGGACTCAACGCTAGTCAGCCGCGCGGGCCTGGGAACCTTGGCGAAAGTAACCTGGGGCGACGGATTTGTTGATTTCGACAATGACGGCGACCGTGATATCTTCATCGCATGCGGACATCTCCAGGACAACGTCGAGAAATACGATGATACGATGGAGTATCACGCCAAAAACGTTCTTCTCATGAACGCGAGCAAGGGCTTATTTGCGAACGTTTCAGCCAAGAGTGGAAACGGTATGGCGGTCAAGCTCTCCAGCCGCGGGGCGGCGTTTAGTGATCTGGACAATGACGGCGATATCGACGCGGTGATCCTTAATTCGCGACGTGAACCGACGATCCTCCGCAATGATTCGCCTGCAAAGAATCACTGGTTACAGATTCGTCTGAAGGGCGTAAAAACGAACCGCGACGGCGTGGGAGCCCGCGTGAAAGTGGTGTCGGGTAAACTCACACAGATAGACGAAGTGCACAGCGGGCGGGGCTATCAAAGCCATTACGGCATGCGGATGCACTTCGGTCTGGGCAAGCTGGACAAGATCGACCGCGTGGAAGTTCGCTGGATCGGAGGCGGTGCGGACGTCCTGAAGAACGTCCGCGTCGATCAAGTATTGAAGATTGCTGAAGGGAGTTCCAAGTCGTCACCATAGAACAGAGGCTGTAGCAGATGACGAAACAGAGCACTGGTCGCGGGGGAGCTTGTGCGGACCGGAGTCGCAAGACGCTGAAGCTGGTCCTGGCGGGAGTGTTGTGCGCGACGATTGTCGTTGCTATTGCTCTGATCCGACAGTTCACCGGACAGAACGATCACGCTGCAATTCAAACAGACACGCGCCCCGCCGAATCGCGGCCCGCAGAGGCGCTGACCGTAGCAGCCCTGAAAAAAGAAGCGATCGACAGCGCCATGGAACTGATGAACAAGCACCCAAACCGCGTTGACCCGATCGTTCTGATGGGAGGCGTATGCAGTCAGCAAGGCAACACGGCTGAAGCCGTGAAATGGTGGCGGAAAGCTCTGGAACTGGACCCCAAGCGTGAAGACGCCTGCAGAAGCATCGGGGAGATAGAAGCCAAACAGGGCGACTACGAAAAGGCGGAGGAAACTCTCCGGAAAGCTGTGGAGATGGATCCAAAGGCTCCGCTGGCGTATGAGGCTCTGGGGCGAACTCTAATGAAACTCAACCGGATAGACCAGGCGGTTTCCCTGCTGCTCCGAGGGACTGAGGCGTGTCCTGAATCAGGACGGGTCGCTCTCCGTCTGGCTCAGGCGCATCTCCAGGCCAGAGCATACGACAAGGCCAGGAAGAGTTACGAAACGGCGATTGGCATGGACCTCGACCTTACCCAGTTCCCAAAGGCCTACTACGGACTTTCGACCGCTTGCGCGCGTTTGGGCCTGCGAGATGACGCCGAAAAGTACCGCGAGAAATTCAAACAGGCCCGAGAAGCCCACGACAAGGCACACATGGACTGGAGACGTTCTTCGTATAACGAAGCGGATCTCCAACGCAGGAACGTTTCGCAGACCTGCACGCATATTGGAGGGATTTACATGTCGTACGGAGACCCGCGGGAAGCTGAACGCTTCTGGTTGAGGGCCGCGAGTCTCGATCGGCGGAATACTCAGTGTCTCACGAGACTCGCAGAACTCTACAGCCGGGAGTTCAAGAGATATAAAGCCCTGGCGATATGCGAGGAGATCAGGGAGGTAGAACCGACAAATGCGCTCAATTACTTGAGCATCGGATTCCTGCATCAGCAGTTGAAGCAATTCGACAAAGCTGAGGACGCCTTCAAGAAAGTCATTCAATTCGCGCCGAAGCGAACCGAGGGGCGTCTGGCTCTGGCGAGAATGTACATGAAAACCAATCGCATGCTGCCCCAGGCCAAAGAGCTCGCCACCGAGGCCGCAAAGCTGAAACCTACCGGAGCCAACTACTTCTTTCTAAGCGAGGCGTGCGCCAAATGCGGAGACACCGAAGGTCGCCGCAAAGCGCTGAAGCGGGCGGTGGAGTTGGAGCCTGACAACATGAACTACAAGTTGGCGTACGAAATGATACGAGTATCCGGGAGTTAGCCTGATGACCACACCGCTGCATTATGAACGTCGATCCTCTTCCCGGAGCGTCATCGCCCTGCTGGCGACCGTGCTGTCGATTCTTTCAGGAGCCGGAGCGAAGGTCCCGATTCAGCTTACGGACGTCACCAAGAAGACTGGGATCAAGTTCGTTCACACTGACGGCGGGTCGGGAAGGCGGTACATCGTCGAGACGGTCTGCTGCGGATTGGCTCTGTTTGACTACGACGGCGACGGCGACGTGGACATCTATTTCCTGAACGGAGCTCCGCTGAAGGGAACGAAGGCAAAAACGCAACCGAAGAACACTCTCTACCGCAACGACGGTAATTGGAAGTTCACGGACGTCACCGATCGGTCCGGACTTGGCGACAAGGGCTTCGCCCTGGGCGTTTGCGCTGCGGATTACGACAATGACGGGGATCAGGACGTCTACCTCAACAACTTCGGGGCGAACGTTCTGTACCGAAACAACGGTGACGGCACGTTCGCCGACGTTACTAAGGAGGCGAAGGTGGGCAACGGTTTGAAGGTTGGCGCGGGGGCCTGCTTTCTCGACATGGACAAGGATGGCGACCTGGATCTATATGTCTCCAACTACGTGGATTTCAATTACGGTAATCACATCCGCCCCACCATCGGAGGCTTCCCGGTGTACGCCGGGCCCAAAGAGTACAAATCCATGCGCGACACGCTTTATCGCAACAATGGCGATGGTACGTTCTCCGACGTCAGCAACGCCTCGGGAATAGCCCACCGCCCCGGGGCGGGAATGGGGATGGTGTGCGCGGACTACGATAACGATGGAGACACCGATATCTTCGTTGCAAATGACGACCAGGGAAACTTCCTCTTTAGAAATGAAGGATCGGGGAAGTTTAAGGAAGTCGGGCTGGAAGCCGGTTTCGCCTACGATGTAAATGGTGAGAACGAGTCAAGCATGGGCGTCGCTTGCGGAGACTACGACAGCGACGGGCGACTCGACTTCCACGTCACCAACTACCAGGGAGAAACAGCTACTCTCTACCGAAACCTGGGCAAGGGCGTTTTCGAAGACGCAACAGCAACAACTGCGGCCGGACCTCCGACACTCCGCTATGTGACGTGGGGCAACGGGTTTGTCGACTTTGACAATGATGGAGACCGGGACATTTTCATGGCGTGCGGACACGTACAGGACAACGTCGAGAAGTACGATGATACTGGAAGATACCGCGCTGGGAATGTCCTTCTCATGAACACGGGAAAGAGCAAATTCGTCAATGTATCAGACAAGTGCGGAAATGGTCTGGCGGTCAGGCTTTCCAGCCGTGGGGCGGCGTTTGATGATTTGGATAATGACGGTGATATCGACGTGGTGATCCTTAACTCGCGGAGGGAACCGACAATCCTTCGCAATGATTCCCCCACAAAGAATCACTGGCTGCAGATTCGTCTGAAGGGCGTGAAAACCAACCGCGACGGCGTGGGAGCCCGCGTGAAGGTGGTGTCGGGTAAACTTACGCAAATCGACGAAGTACACAGCGGGCGGGGCTATCAAAGCCATTACGGCATGCGGATGCACTTCGGTCTGGGCAAGCTGGACAAGATTGACCGTGTGGAAGTTCGCTGGATCGGAGGCGGTGTGGACGTTATGAAGAATGTCCGCGTCGACCAGTTGCTGAAAATCACCGAAGGCGGTTCCAAGGTGTCTGCACGACGCTGAGGCGGAAGTTAATGAGCAATCGCAGCGCCCGTTACAGGATGGTCCTGGGGATAACCGGAGCGGCCGTCCTCGCTACGATCGCAGCATTCGCAACATTCGGGCCGTTCTGGAATTCCCAACCGCACAGAGAACCACAGGCAGACCCCGCCAAATCATCATCTCAACCGGCTGGAAAAGCTGAAACTGCATCGGAGAAGTTAAAGGCCGAATCGTTCGATGTTGTTCGGCGCCTGATGGCGGATTTCCCGCAGAGCTCAGGAGCGGTATGCCTGATGGGAAACCTGCACGACTACTACGGTGAATCTGATCAGGCGGTAAAGTGGTGGCTGGAGTGTCTCCGGAAAGATCCCAGGCGGGTCGACGTGTACCACGGACTGGGCAGGATCGCCCTGAGGAAGGGGCAATACGACAAGGCCGCCGAACTTTGGGGGAAGGCCCGACAGATTAATCCGAACCTGCCCGGCGTGCATGGACGCTACGCCGAAGCCCTGATGGAATTGGGAAGACTGGACGAGGCGCTGGAGGCGTTGCACAAGGAGATCGAGATATCGCGGTCTCCAAGCGTCGTTTATATCCTGCTGGGCAAGGTGCACCTGCAACGCAAAGACTACGACAAGGCGATCACCGCCTACGAGCAAGCGATGAAGATCGAGCCCGACGATCCGGGAGCCTGCTACGGTCTGGCGACCGCTTACGCCAGGTCCGGGCAAAACGATAAGGCCCGACAGTACACCGAGGAGTTCCAGAGGTTGCGTGATAAAGCCGATCAGACGGCAGCCAAACGCGGCAGAGCCTCCGAAAAACCGATCCAAGCGGCTGGAATCCTGGCCCAGACACTCTCGGACGCGGGCGGACTGTATTTTCAAAACCTGCGGTTCGACAAAGCCGAGCAATACTGGTTGAGGGCCTCCAGGCTCGCCCCGCAACACATACCTTGTCGCAAACAACTCGCCGATCTCTATAGAGACACCCATCGCACGCAGAAAGCCCTGGAGGTCTGCGAGCAACTCAGAAAAATCGCGCCGAAGAACGCCCCCTATCATCTAATGGCCGCGGCGCTTCTGGCGGATCTGAAGCATTTTGACGCCGCCGAGCAGGCCGCAAAGCAGGCCTTGACGCTGGCGCCGAAACTCACATGGGCGTATCGAACGCTAATTCGCGTTTTGCTGCTGCGGAACGAGAAGCTCGTCGAGGCGGACCAGCTTGCTCAAAAAGTGGTGGAATTGGAACCGACTCAGCGACACTACTCGTTATTGGGCGAAGTGCGTTATCGCAATAAGGATATTCCGGGCGCCGTTTCGGCTATGAAGAAAGCCTCTGAACTCGCCCCAGGCAACGCGAAAGTCCAGCGAGCTTACCTGCGAATGAAAGAAAGGCTGTGATATATGATTGCTCGGGATAGTGACAGTTCTCTCCGACCAATCCAATTCGCAATAGCGGCGACTATGTGCCTATGGGCGGCATCCATCGCCCCGGGCCAGTGTTCTATCCGTCTTAAAGACGTCACCCGGACTACGGGCATCACATTCAAGCATACCGACGGCGGCTGCGGTAAGCGGTACTTCCTTGAACCGATGAGCGCGGGGTTGGCTTTGTTTGACTACGATCTCGACGGAGATACGGACATCTACTTCCTGAATGGAGCCCCGCTCAAGGGAACCAAGACCGCCGCAGCCCCGAGGAACACGCTGTACCGCAATGACGGTGGGTTCAAGTTCACCGACGTAACTAAGCAAACAGGCGTGGGCGACACGGGTTACGGGCTGGGAGTCGCCGTCGGCGACTACGATAATGACGGCGATCCTGATATCTACGTTAACAACTACGGACGCAACGTCCTGTATCAAAACAACGGGCGGGGCGTATTTGCGGATGTGACCAAATCGGCCGGTGTGGGCAATGGCGATAAGCTGGGCGCTGGGGCGAACTTTATCGACATCGACAAGGATGGTGATCTGGATCTCTTCGTGGCCAACTATTTGAAATGGTCCTACAAGACGAATGTCGTGCGCAAGAACGGGATCCACGACACTTACTCGGGACCTCGAGATTATCCCCGAACCGCCAACACGCTGTATCGCAACAACGGTGACGGTACGTTTACGGATATCAGCGTCGCATCGGGCGTCGCCAAGTGCGCCGGAACGGCAATGGGGACGGTCTGCGCTGACTACGACAACGACGGCGACACGGATATCATAGTAGCCAACGATGAGTGGGGGAACTTCCTCTTCCGGAATGACGGAACGGGCAAGTTTTCGGAGGTTGCGCTGGCTGGCGGGATTGCTTACGAGTTAGGCGGCGATGCGCAGTCGAGCATGGGCGTGGCATGCGGAGATTACAATAACGACGGCTGGCTCGATCTGCAGATGACCTCGTATCAGGGCGAATTGGCTACGCTGTACAAGAATCTGGGCAACGGACTTTTTGATGACGTAACGCGCATTACCCGAGCCGGAACCGGGACTTTTCCGCACGTTACCTGGGGAAACGGATTTGTGGATTTCGACAACGACGGTGATCGAGACCTTTTCATAGCGTGCGGGCACGTGCAGGACAACGTGGACAAGTTCGACGACACCACGACTTATCTGACGCAGAACGTCCTCCTGATGAATACGGGAAAGGGCAAGTTCGTCAACGTATCCGACAAGTGCGGCGACGGGTTGGCGGTCAAGCTCTCCAGCCGCGGGGCGGCGTTCGATGACCTTGATGGCGACGGCGACATCGATGCGGTTATACTGAACTCGCGGCGTGAACCGACGATCCTGCGTAATGATTCGCCCGCGAAGAACCACTGGCTGCAGATTCGCCTGCGAGGCGTAAAAACCAATCGAGACGGAGTTGGAGCCCGAGTGAAGGTGGTGTCGGGTAAACTCACACAGATAGACGAAGTGCACAGCGGGCGGGGCTATCAAAGCCATTACGGCATGCGTTTGCACTTCGGTCTGGGTAAGATAGACCGCGTTGATCGGGTGGAAGTTCGCTGGATTGGAGGCGGCGCGGACGTGCTGAAGAATGTTCGAGTTGATCAGATACTGAAAATCACCGAAGGGAGCACCCAAGGCAAACCATGACACAGACAGACAGATACTACGCCGCCGCATGTCAACTCGACATGCCCAATCCGACACATCGAAATGAAATAGGCGCCAGAGTCGATCGCATGCTGCAAATGGTCACGCACGCGGTGACCGGATACGAACCGTTCTTCGACGTGCGACTTGTCGTGTTCCCGGAATTCGCCCATGCGGCTCCGGTTTATCCTAAAGTCGAGCAACTGCTGGACAAGCTGGCGATCCCGATTCCAAACGAGCATACGGACCGCTACATCGCCAAAGCAAAAAAACTGGGCGTCTACATTCAGACGGGCACATTTCTGGAATTGGACGAGAAATGGCCCGGGCACGTTTTCAACACCACCTGCCTTATCGGACCTGAGGGAATTGTCTCCAAATACCGCAAGGTCCACACCTGGACACCGTGGGAGGTCCACACCAGCCCGCACGATATCAGCGGATACGACCAATCGCTGTTCCCCGTAAGCGACACCGAGATCGGCAGGATAGGGACGGCGATCTGCTACGACTGGCTTTTTCCCGAGGCGATTCGCCAGTTGGCGCTGGGCGGAGCTGAAGTGCTGGTGCGCGTATCGGCGTACATGGACCCGTGGGGAACGGCCCAGCCGATGGACTGGTGGACTACGGTTAACCGAGTACGCGCGTTGGAGAATATGGCTTACGTTGTCGCGGCTAATCAGGCGGCGGGCGTGACCAACTATCCGCCGTTTTCCTGGCCGGGCGGAAGCATGATCGTTGACTTCGACGGACGCATTCTGTCCCAAGCCGATCCGGGTCCGCACGAGAAGATCGTGGTTGGTCCTATCGACTTGGCGAGTTTGCGGGCCGAGCGCAAGCGGCGCGGGGGACACTTGATGCAGGGGCACTTGCGAACTGAAGCATATGGAGGGTATCAGAAACCGATCTATCCGGCGGGCAAGGGCGACTCCGGCCCGATCACCGTTGAACTTAACGCCGAATCGACGCAGCTTGGACGGGAAGCCTTGGAAGAGCGATCAGGCGACGGTTCTTGACGGTCCCCAGCGGAGGGACTTGAGCATTGCTCTGAACACTGTCCCAACGCACCGAGCCGGTAACGCCCGTCCACGGTGAAAGACCCGCCACAGCGGCGCGAATAGCGGCGCGGTTCAGACCGGCTTTGCGAATGGCGGCTATCAGTATGCGAACCGAATCATAAGTGTAGGCGGCGGTATAGTCGGGGGAGTGTCCAAACTTGCAAGCGAAGGTCTTGCTGAAGTCGGCGGCGGATTTCGATCCGCTTGACGGATCGTAGAGAAGTGGAAACACCGCCCCACCGGCGGCCTTCAAGTCGAATATCCGCCGCCCCATGGCGGCGCATCCGAAAACCTCGCCATCATATTCTTGTGCTCGAAATCTTCTGACAAGACGCGCCGAGTCGTCCGGCCCGGCTGCAATTACAAGAGCCTTCGGTCGCATTTCAATCACGTTGGCGATGAGTTCATCGGTCTGCTTGGAGCCCCGTCGGAATTCAAACTGGCGTTGCACACCGACGCGCCGCTTCTTTAACGCTTTTCTCAACTCCAGAGTAAAGATTCGAGAGTCGTGATCGTCGGCGGAAAGTATCACCAGACCATCACCCCCCGTCCGTCGCAGGATTTCCGATACGAGTGGTCCGGCGGTCAGATTATCGCCCGGAACGGCCGAAAACATCCATGGAACGTTAACGAAATTAGTTGTCGGATCGGAACTGACGGGGCTGATCAGGGTTAGTCGGGCTTTGGCGACGACCTGCTCGGCCAGGTGAGTGCTCGGACCGTCAATACCGCCGATAATCGCCCGAACACGCTGTTTGTAAACGAGGTCGAATAGGTTTTTGGCGCCGTTTGACCATGGATTGCTCGACCAGGCGGGCATGAGTTTGAACGGTGTGCCCTGATACCCCCCCGCCGCATTGGCCTGTTCAACGGCCCACTGTGCGGCCAGCCACATGTCACCACCCAGCCGATCCTTCGGGTCGCTCGGACCAAAGTAACCGATGCGGACTTCCTTCGTGTCCGCCGAAGACGCCGTCTCGGCTGGCGGAATGCGAAGGTCCTTGCGGGAGTAGTATTTCCACTTGTTGTTCTCTCGTTTGGCAAGAAACACTTCGCCCATGTCGTCCAGGACTGCGCTGAGCGGTATATCGCCCGTGACGCCCGGCCAGGGCTTGCCCCGATGAGCAAGCACATCGCGGATCTTGGCGCGATTCAGCCCGGCGGTCTGCACCGCCCAGAGAACCATATTCATCCCATCGTAAGCGTGACAGGCGTACGTTTCGGGAGCCTCGCTGAACCGCTTGCCGAAAGCGGCGCGAAACGCATCAAGCTTCTTGTCCTTGCGATTCGGGTTCCAGGGATATGTGCAGATAACGCCTGAAGCGTTGGCTCCGGCGATCTTGGCGAACTCGTCCGACACGCAGCGATCGCACGCAAAGTACGGGTGCTTCATGCCCATCTTACGCATCTGGTTGAGAATATTAGCTCCGTCCGCCGCATCGCCCCAATGGACGATGGCTTCAACGTTGGCCCGCTTGAGGCGATCCAGTTGCAGCGAGAAATCCTCACCGCCGACCTCGTACGCCATCTCCAGCGGAATCGGGTTCCCCATACGCCTACTTCCGTCGATAATCTCGCGCACTCCAAATCTGCCGTAGCGGTTGCTGGCGCGAATAATCCCCACCCGCTTGAACCCAAGTTTACGATAGAGATAGCTCACCAGCAGATAGCCCTGCTTGCGGTCGTCTCCGACGCAGCGAGCAATCCAGGGGATATTCGTTTCGACGAGCGTCGGGTCGGAGTCGCCCGAATTCATCATGGGCACTTCAGCCTTCAGCGCCACGCGGATGGCGATGTGAGTGTTTGCGCCGTCTATCGTACCCATGATCGCCCAGACCTTGTCCTTGTAGGCCATCTTTATAATTTCGTTGCCCGAGGCGCCCCAGAGTCCGTTGTCGTTGCTGATAACGAGTTCAAAGGGGATTTTTCGCTTCAGATATCCGCCCCGCGCGTTGGCCTGTTCGATCGCCAAACGGGCGCCCTGCAGCATCTTCCGCCCGAGGATTTCCTCGTGACTCTTGCCTCCCGTAGCCACCGAAACAGTCGATTCAATCGGACCGATGAAACCGATCTTGACCGACTTGACGTTTTTCGGTTCGGGGATCGCCCTGGCCGGGCCGGTGTACTCCATCTGGCGAAGGAAGTGGGTCTTGTACGGTTTAACGTGGCGGAACGGTTCGACTTCCCGGGCTCCCTGGGCGTACGTCCGAGTCCGTTTAAGCTTCAGTTGCGGAACCTCATAGGGGCCAACGGAGTTGATCTTATCGATAACATCGCGCATATCGGGATCAACCGCCGCACCGGCGCCCGGCAAGCCGGATTCGACGCAGCCGGACACCACGGATATGATCGCTATACAGAATACAGTTTCCGCAATCCTCATTTGTTCCGACCCTCCCCAATCGCTCGCCCCAGGCCCTTGGAAGTGCCCACCCACACGTCATCTCCATCGAATTCCACACACAAGGTGTAGTTATGAGGCGTGCCGACGGGCGTCTTGACAGTTCGGATAACTTTGCCTCCGCGCGTGACAGTAGCTCGCCCGCCGCGGGCCCCGGAGTCTCTGGTGTAGGTGACCCACGTGTCGCTCGCGAAATCCACGACCGCCGCCAGCCCCTTGTCCGTAGCGAACCACGCTTCGTCAGCGCTTCGGCCGGCTACTCCGTTGGCGAAATTACTCGGCAGACCAGTTTCGCCCGTATAGTACCCGCGCCAGTGGCGCCCGTCGTAACGGCTCATGCCGAAATAGGTCGCCACCCACAGCACGCCGTCAACGTAGCTCGCCCCGGCGGTCACTACATGCACCAGGCCGTCGTCGCGGTAGAGGTCGATCTCCATCTCGCCGTCAGGATCGAGGTAGTGTTTCCACCGCTCTGTAGCGACGTCGAACTCGAGCACACCGCTGCCCCACACCGCGAGATGAACTTTGCCCGCATCGTAGCTCACGCCGTAGTTCCATATTTCCTCCATCGGCGCGTTCTTCTCGGTGTATATGGTCCATTGTTTTGTGACGGTGTTGTAGCGGCTGGCTCCGGCGGTGGTGGCGGCCCATACGTTATCGTTCTCGACAGCCACACCGTAGACCACATCGTTCACCAGACCGCTGTTGAGCTGGTGAAAATGATCGAATCGTCCGCCGCTGAATCTGGCCAGACCCCCGCCGAAGAACCCGATCCACAACTCGCCGGTCTTCGGATTGAAGTCGAGCGACGAAACAACCCGCCAAGGCAGTCCATCCTTCTCACGCCAACTCCGCATCTTACCGGTGGTCTTATTGTAGCACGCCAGCCCGTCTTCCGTTCCGATCCAGACCAGGTCTCCGGCTACTTCAACTGCGAAGATATGATCGTTCGGCAGGCCATCGGCGACGGTGAACCGCTCCCAACGCGTATAGACGTAGGGCAGAGGTGCATCGCCCAGAGCGGCCTTGCCATCTTCGAGGCCCGTCGCGGGCGCGCAATTCAGGGCGCTGCCGATCAGACAAAACAGCGTAAGGATCTTCACAGGGCTTTTCATTCTGTTGTCTCTAGCTCGTCAGACGATCGGGATCAAAGGGTCTTAAGGAACTCGATCAGGTCGTTTAGCTGGTCTTTGGTCAGATCGTTGGTCACCCCGTGCTTATCGTACGGGTTGTACTTTGTCCATATCTCTTCCAGCGTGTCGGCGATGCCGTTGTGCAGGTAAGGCGCCGAATCGTAGATGTTGGTCAGGTGCGGCGAATCGAAACTCGACTTAGTATCGAGCGCCATTTTCGTTCCGACGTCGTGCTTGGTTCGGTCGGTGTAAAGCGGGGGTCTATGGCAGGTTACGCATCGCCCTAACTTGGGAATGACCCGCCCGTCGTTGGCTCTCGTGCGTTCGAATATCGCCTTGCCTCGCCGCTGAGGTCCGGTCAGTTCGGCGCCGAGCGGTCTATAGCGATTCAGCGGGCGGGGAATGCTGCAGATATAGTCGGTAAGCGCCGAAAGCTCATCAGGCTCAAACGGCTGGATCCGCGTGAAGAACACCGCCAGCCGCGGGCCGCACTGGCGCCGCAGGCTTGGATTCAGCCCGGTCCACTTGAACGGGGCGGTGTCGAGAATTCCGCGCAACGTGCGATTGTCGACCGGATCGTTGCCCAGCCCATCCGGTTCGATATCGTAGCTCAGCCCGTCCACGTGCCCGTCAGGATGACAAGAGTGGCATGAGAACTGGCGGCGGAAAGTTATATTCGCGCTGTGGAAAAGTCGCTCGCCGCGCCGGGTCTTTGTAATGATTTTCGGACCGCCCAGGTCTATCCGTCCGGCAGCCTGGAGTTTCTTCAAGTCGATCACAGTCAGCGAATCGTCCAGCGAGTTGGCCACAAACGCCGTCGCTCCGTCCGCCATGATCACCACACCGCGAGGAGAGGCGCCGGTGGATATGTGCTTGATGACAAACTCGGTGGGCTTGCCCAGATGATTCGGCAGGACGTGCTTGCGCTCGTGGTGGGATGCTTTCTCGATGGTGTCGATAAGCTTGGGCACTGATACCACCGCAACCCGGTCCGATCCGGAACTGGTGACCAGCGCCAGGCGTCCGTCGGGCGTTATCGCCACATCTGCAGGATCCGGAAAGCACATGTTAGGCTCGTCCAGGAGCACCTGATCCACACGTCCGTCCCGCCATGCGATTCCAAGTCCGTTGGTGATGGTCCAACCCTGAAGCAGCCGCGTCATGGGCACAAGATTCTTCGTCCGGTTCATCGTGACAATTGCGAACTTGCCGCTGGGATGCCAATCGACCCCCTGGACCAGATTCGCGGCCGGCAGGACCAACCGGTTGGTTACAACAGCCCGCCCGGTGTCGACGGCGGTGATCTCCGACATCGACGGCTTGCGGAATTTGACAAAGCGTGATAATGCGTTGGTTACGTAGAGTTGCGAGGCGTCAGGCGAGAGTGAAAGCGACCAGGGGCTGCGACTGGTTTCCAGGCGTTTGATTTCCTTCAGGCCGGCGGTGTCGATCACCGAGATGCTGTCTGACGACGTGTTCAGTACGTAGAGGCGTTTGCCCGATCGATCTGTCAACAGGCCGTGCGGTTCGTCGCCCACGCTTATTGCACCTGCGACCTTGCGGTCGGCGACATGTATCACCGAGACGCTGTCATCCAGGCGATTGCTGACGTACGCCCGCTTCCCGTCGGGGCTGAATGCAACGTCGGTGGGATGGCGTCCGACTTTAATCTCGGCTACTTTTCGACGAGCGGCGACATCGACGACGATCACCGTATGCGAAGCCTCGCATGCGACATACAGTTCTTTACCATTGGGAGTTATCGCTATATTCAGCGGTGTCTTGTATCGCAACCGCTCGGGTCTTTTGGGCAGTTTGTTTGGGTGGGCGACCTGCTTTACCGCTTTGGCATAGTCGAAGGGCTTCCCGTGAGCCTTCTGGTGGCAGGGAAGGCAGGTTTGGCGGGTCGGTGTGATCAGGCCGGCGGCTTTGGAAGCCTTCTTGTCTTTCATGACTTCAGGGGCGGAGTACTTCTCGCCCGGGCCGTGACACGCCTGACAGCCGACTCCGTCGCTGAGTGCGTAGGAATCCGTGGTCCCGCCAGCCGGGTCCAGATAGCCCGTCGCGTGACACTTCAAACACATCGGATCAGACGCGGGAACCCCCTTCACGCCCATCTTCCTGGCGATGTCGTCGGCTTTGGACGTCGCTAGAACCGCATAGGCTCGTGCGTGTGCGCTGATGCGCCACTTGCTTGCCTGGTATCCCCGGTTTCGGCCGTGATGGCAGGAGGCGCAAACTGTCATGCCGGTGTACTTTGGGCGTCTTGCACCATCTTTGGCCTGGGGTTTGGCGATCTTGCCCGGGAGCTTCGCGTTGGCGGGGCTCAGATGCGAGATCTTGTCCCATGCTTCGTCAATATTGATGGGCGGCTTGCCAAGCACAACAACGTGAGAGCCCTTTGCCAGATGACAGCCCGTGCAATCCTTCTTTACCGGGATGATCAGCCCGGCTGCTTTGGCGGCTTTGGAGTTGCGCATGACTTTGGCGTCGGCGTATTCGCTGCCCGGACCGTGGCACATTTCGCACTGCACGCCGTCGGCTGTGTTAAAGGTGGGATCCTTCTCCCAGTCTTCGGCCTCCGACCCGGTCGCGTGACAGCCCAGGCACACCGCCGACGATTGCGGCTGGTGCGGGATACCGCTGAGGCGGGCGATTTCGATGGAGCGAGGGTCGGCTAGAGAGGCGTGCGCGCGGAAATGTCTCGACATGATCCACGTCGCGTGCTGATCGCCCATGGACGCGCCGCTATGGCAGGCGGCGCAGGCTTTGGCTCCTATGTAGACTGGGTGCTTTTGCTCATCGTCGCGCCCCAGCGCATCGATCACCATGGAGCCCAGGCTTATCAGTGCGAGCACGGCGGCCAATCGTATGAATATTCTGTGTCGCATGAGACGCTTGTTTGGGCTACTTGCCTTTGGGTTCCTTGACAATTCTGAGAATTCGGCGGGCCTGGACGTTCTTCAACAGAGTCTTCCGACCACCGGCCCAGCGTATCTCGACAGAATCGGCGGTTTTGGCCGAACCGAGTCCGAAATGCGCCCTTGGGTCGGACTGCGACAGATAGCCCGTAACCGGGACGATGTCGCGAATCTGGACCAGCGAACCGGTTTTCACTGTGACCCGCGCGCCGATGGCGTCTGACTTCCCGCCGGGCAGCTTACACTCGACAGTCAACCAGCCGCCAGCGCTCCCGCCGTCGTTTCGCAGAAGCTTCGGCGATGCGTTAAGATTCACCACGAGCAGATCGAGATCTCCGTCGTTGTCGAAGTCTCCGCAGGCCGAACCGCGCCCAACGTGTTTCTCGCGGAAATAAGCTCCGGACTTCGCGGCTACGTCGATAAAACCGCCCTTCCCGTTATTCCGCATGAGGACGTCTTCTTCCGTGTACTCGTGGTGCGCATTGCCGTTGGCGATGAACACGTCGAGATATCCGTCGTTGTCGTAATCCAGCAGCAACCCGCCCCAACCGGTGTATTGCCCGCACACTACGGCGAGTTTGGACTGTGCGGTGCGGTCTTCGAAGTACTTACCGCGATTCATCTGCAGGCAGCCGTAACCCATGTCGGGCACGTAGATGTCGAGCCTTCCATCGCGGTCCACGTCGCCTATGGTCGGGCCCATGGAGGAAACGCCCTGTCCGCCTTCTCCAAACGCCAACCCCCACACCAGCGCCTCGTTCTTGAACGCGCCCTTGCCCGTATTGCGGTAGCAGTAGTTCTCCATGGCGTCGTTGGCGACGTACAGGTCCAGGAACCCGTCGTTGTCCAGATCCGCCAGCGTTGCGCTCATTCCCCTGCCGTCGGGGTTGTGCAGACCAGCGGTTTTGGTTGCGTCTGTGAACGTACCGTCACCATTGTTGCGGTAGAGTACGTCGGATTGGCCTTTGTAGCTCAAGGGTCCCGGATACCCCGCCGCAGGATAGAATGACCGGAACTTGCCCTTGTCGTATTCGAGGTAGTTGGTCACGTAAACATCGAGGTCGCCGTCATTGTCGTAGTCGAACCACGGAGCCGACAAACTCCAGTGCGTATCGGCCAGACCGGAGACTTTGGAGATGTCGGTGAACGTACCGTCGCCGTTATTGCGATAGAGAACATTCGCACCGTAATTCAGGACATAGATATCCAGGTCGCCGTCGGCGTCGAAGTCCGCCGCCGAACATCCGGCGCCGTATCCCCGGTCGCCAACACCCGCTTTCTTCGTAACGTCGGTGAACGTTCCATCGCGGTTGTTGCGATATAGACGGTTGCCCAGCTTACCGCGGAGCTTTCGCCCGCGATTGTCGTTGACGTCCTTCAGCCAGCATCCGTTCACCAGATAAATGTCGAGCCACCCGTCCGAGTCGTAGTCAAAAAACATCGCCCCCGCACCGGTTCCCTCGACTATGTTGGTCAGCTTGAAATCACCGTAGCTGTGTTTGGCGTCGATGCCCGCTTTCTTCGTAACGTCGGTGAAAGTCGGAAGGGCCCCGAATGAAGAGATCGAAACCAGTGCGAGCAACAGCGGTGTAAAAAAGCGTATCGACTTCACTTGAATTCTCCGTTCCACATTGCGCCCAGGTCGATCCACTCGGCGAATGTTCGCTTTTCAGCATCGCTCAGCGGTTTGATCTTACCGCGCGGGATCGCCTTGATACGCCTCTTCATCATAGCGCCGTCCCAGCCGCGCGCCGTATTGCGCCCGCAAACATGCCACACCAGCGCGCTCTTGCGCGCATGACCGGGTTGCACGTACTTGCCGACAAAGGTCCCATCAGCACCGGATTCATCCAAAACCAGCAGGTTCCGATATGC
The DNA here is from genome assembly GCA_030745875.1 of Phycisphaerae bacterium. Taxonomy (GTDB): domain Bacteria; phylum Planctomycetota; class Phycisphaerae; order SM23-33; family SM23-33; genus BS750m-G57. Next base: position 9,334 of record JASLNT010000021.1, on the reverse strand, counting down.
TCGATTGAAGTGGCTCTTCCCCGTCGCCTCGCCCCCGCCGTCGAGTCGCGGAGGGGCGCCCCGCGGACCGTGACAGGGTACGCATTTGGCGTTGATTATCGGCATCAAATGGCGGCGGAAGTCGACCGAACGTCGCTTCGGCGGGCGCAGCGATACGCTCTTGCGCTCGAATGCTTTCTTGAAGTTGTTCTCCGGGGTCAGTTCGCCGTCCTCGTGGCACCCGATGCATCCTCGGGGTTCGTGGTTTCGAGCCCATATCCAACTGCACGTCCGAAGCGCCATACCGTCGGCGTCGAGTATCTGCAGTTCGAGCGGCGTGTTGGCGGGAACCTCGATATTGAACGATCCGTCTGTCTCGATCGGAATCTGTCCGAGAATGCGCCGTCTGATTAGCGGCGCGATTCCGTTCTTTCCGGACCGCCCGTCAGAGGAACGCGGGGCGACTCCCTCCAAAACGCGGACGCTCTTGATAGTTCCGGGCGGCATCCATTTGGGGTTCTTCAAATCGGATGTGTATACGTTCAGGCAGTACAGCTTTCCGTTGCTGTCTTTTTCAGTGACCACCGTGGACCTGCCATCCGGTTCGGGGCGTTTATGGATCGCAACGGCCTGTATGTCGTGGTGTTTCGGATCGTCGAAGATAGGTTCGCGTCGGCCTGAAACCGGGTCGAAGCGGAACACACCGTGCGTCCCCGAGCCATCGGACGGCCGGTGTGAAACCAATATCGTCCCGTCAGGCAACGGAGAGGGAGAATGAAACAGTCCGTCGGAAGCTTTCGTAATCGGACGATACGAATGGAGCGGTCGACGGAGCTTCACACGGGACAGGTGTCCTGCTCCGTCCCAGCCGAGGCGGTCGGCCTCTACGAACACCGCCAGACCGCCGGTGGTCGTGCAAGGCATGTGTTTGATCCGCCGTCCCTGGTCGCCGGAGAAGGCGGCGTAGTCGGTTCCGTCGATCCCCATGCCGAACAGGCTCACCCGCCCCAGGACGCCTCGGTTGAGCCCCGAACGTCGCCAACTCGCAAACAGCAACCGCCCGCTAGACATTACCCGGGGGTCGATATCGCTGGATGGATTAAACGTCAGTCGCCGCACGTTCGAACCGTCAAGCTTGCACGAATAGATATCCGTAGAGGGCGCCGAACCGTATTCGTTGATCTTGCCCGCCGCATCGCTAACGAACGTGATCTGATACCACGGTTCGGGCGAGACGATCGTGTAGAGCTTCGGCTGATAGCCGCCTCGGCGACAGTTGCCCGCATTCCGGGTGATCGGCCGGAGCCCCGAACCGTCGACGCCAACTTCATAAATATTCCACAAGTCGGAGGCCTTCTTCTTGCCCGAAAACACAATGCGCTTGGCGTCGAAGGAGATCGACCCCTCGCAGGCGCTGTGGAACCCTTCAGCCAGAACACGCACCTTCATATTCGGGGAGACAATACACAGTCTCGCCCCGCCGCCGTATTCGGACCTCAGCATCCTTCCAGCCGCCGTGCTCGGCGACGCCGGGACGGACTTGACCGGAAGCTGTGTGACAAGGAACGGAACTTTGACGCCTCGACGAGCAACAGACTCAGGCTGACCGGCCGTAACGGACACACAGAACATCAGTACGCCCAGAACCATCCCGACTGCATGCATGCGTCGAAACACGCCCCGTCGAACTTGCAAAAAGCAGATCACATCCACTACTTTACCACCTATCAATCCTGACTGCCAGCCGGTTGCTCAGCCCACGAGCGAGCAAGACTCTATCTTCACCGCCGGTTCGATACACACACCGACCTGAAACAACATCTTCTATTCATATCGACTCGGGCGCATTGGAACTTCGTAAAAAACCTGATCAATCCGCCGCTGCGAACCGCATAAATACTTGTCGCCACGTCTGTACGACGAGGAAGACGCAGCTATCGGATAGGTCACTTGATGGCGCACGTTTAACCGACAGCAACACCCATGCAGACGCCGACATATCCTTACTAAAGAGCCGTCATCAAGTGTCCGAAACATCAACTACAGGGTCGGGGGCAAGTGGGAAAGGTCCATCGTCTGAATATACGCCATCCGAAGTTGATGACAATTTGTAATCAACGATCAGGAGGTGCGCGATGGAACTGCGGTGCGCTAAACAGACGCATTATGAGAAAGGCAAGCCATACCGCATGAGTTCACTATCTAAAACCAGGCTAAATGGCGGTCGGTTCTCCGGCAGGCTCCGATTCGCCGCATTCCGGGCCATCCTGTTGGCTTGTGTCGCAGGTGTGGCGTTTGCGGCGTTACTCCGTCTGCATTACACCAGGTTCAGGGGAGACATGGTCGGGATGTTCCAGAAACACCAGACCACCACCGTAGGCAACATGGCCGCGGACATGCAGTCTGAGTTCTCGGAGATCGAACGGAGTTTGAAAACGATTGGCATGACCGCCGACCTCCTGGCCGCCAACACGGATCATCGCAAGACAATGGCTCCGTTTATCCACAGTTACGGTGACGTTCTGGAACGTGTGGTCATAGTTGACTCAAAGGGAGGAATCGTTTGGCAAAAACAGATGGGATCGGAACCGTCCCGGAAGACAAAGCTCAATCCGACCGAATTGAAGCGTAAAGACGCTTCACAGGACGCTGATAGAGTCTGGTATAGCTTCCGACCTGGGAGAAACGTACTTGAGATAATAGCGCCAATTCGATCGAGGGGAAGAACAACGGGAACCGTCCGCAGCGAAGTTAACTTGCGCACCTTCTTCTTTCGGTATCAGGCCGGCGTTGCTAACCGTCCACAAGGCCCGTGCTGGATGGTCGGCCGGGGAAAAGCAATCATCGCGACGTCCGGCACGGCGACAGCCTCCAATGGAGACAGCGGCAGCCGGAACCTCCCAACCCAGGACTCAATAGCGGAACTCATTGAACAAGACTGTATCGCTCTTGGATTGAAGGGGAACGTACAACTCGATATTGAAGGCGATCCGATGTTCACTGCGTTCAGCCCCTTCGTATTGGGCGACCGGCGATACGGGCTGGCGATCGCGGGAGACATGTCAGCCATTTCCGTTCCGATGAGGGCTCACGAACGACTCATCTATTCGCTGTTGGCGGCTTTGAGCCTGCTGTACGTCGCAGTTGTTTATGTTGTCTACCGAGGCGACAGCGGGCGAATCAGGAACGAGAAGGAACAGCGAGCCGCAGCCGAATCGGCCAATAAAGCCAAGAGCGAGTTTCTTGCGAAAATGAGCCACGAAATTCGCACGCCGATGAACGGGGTCCTGGGTATGATGGAACTGGTTCTCGAAGGAGAACTAACAGACAAACAGCGCAGATGTCTGGATCTCTCCAAGCAGTCGGCGGAGTCTCTCTTAACCGTCATTAACGATATTCTTGACGTTTCGAAAATCGAGGCCGGCAAGCTGATGCTTGCGAACATTGCTTTCAGCCTCCGCGACTGCTTGCAGAACACTGTCGCTGCATTTGAACACCAGGCCGACAACAAGGGTATAGACCTTATACTGCGGGTGCATCCGGATGTCCCGGACTCACTGACGGGCGACCCGGGGCGACTTCGCCAGATCCTGACGAATCTTGTCGGAAACGCCCTGAAGTTCACCGAACAGGGCTGGATTGAAGTCCAGGTCAATGTCGTCACGGGAGACGGGCCGCAGGTGGAACTTGCACTCGAGGTGACCGACACGGGCGTGGGCATTCCTTCGGACAAGCAATCCTCCATTTTTCAGGCATTCGAGCAGGTCGATGCAGCGGCATCCCACAGTCAGGCCGGCACGGGATTGGGGTTGGCGATTTCGACCCAACTGGTCAAGATGATGGGCGGAAAGATCACCCTCGAAAGCACCGTGGGTCAAGGAAGCACTTTCCGATTCACTGTTGCGTTTGGAATCAGCGAATCGCAGACAACCGAGTTGCATGATGATGCGGCCGAAGGGTCTCTGGCGAAATGTAGAGCTCTTGTTGTCACCGCGAGCGACACCACCGCCGATCTGGTCAGGCGAGTATTGGACCAGGCCGGTGCGTATTGCACCTGCACCGATCAGGGCGAGATCGCAATTGAGGAAGCAAGCGCCGCTGCTGAAAAAGGTAAACCATTTCAAGTGATCTTGCTCGACTCAGACATCCTGGACATGGACAGTTTTGAGTTCGCTCACCGAATTCGCGATATCCCGAACCAACCTCAAACGTCGATAGTAATGCTAACTTCGGTCGGGCTCCGTGGTGACGCAGGCAAATGCAGGGACGCCGGAATCGCCGCCTATCTCGCCACACCATTTGATCGAACCCAACTTCTGGAGGCGGTAACCGGTGCGATCGAGTCTTCCTCAGACAGCGACACCGGCGCCCTGATCACTCGCCATAGCATGCGCGAGCATAAAGGATGTCTAAGAGTTCTTGTCGCCGAAGACAACTACGTGAATCGAGAACATGTGACCATGCTCCTGGAGAACTGGAGGCATACGGTCGTCTGCGTTGAGAACGGACGTCAGGCCTTAGACAGGCACGCAGATGAGTCTTTCGATCTGATATTGATGGACATGGAAATGCCCGAAATGGACGGACTGGAGGCCACAAGCGCCATCCGAGCGGCAGAGCAGGACACCGACCGACACGTTCCCATAATCGCCATGACAGCCAATGTTCTGGACGCCGCCAGGCAGCAGTGTCGCGACGCGGGCATGGACGCCTACCTCCCAAAACCAATGTCGGGGCAAGCATTGCAGCAAGCGATCGAAGAAGTACTTTCCACCGAAGGCCAACCGCCGTCGGCCGGTTCTGATTCATCCGACAAGACAGACTCGCCCGGTTCGGCGCCAATCACGGCCTGGAACGTTAACGAGGCGCTTAGGCATATTGACGGAAACACCGATGCGTTACAACGCCTGGTCAGGGCCTTTCTTGCAGACTCACCGAACGTCATGACCGGAATACGTCTTGCATTAGAGCAAAGGGATGGAGAGGGCCTCCGAAAACTTGGCCATCGATTCAAAGGTGCTCTGGGACTCATGGGAGCCGAACACAGTCGGGTATTGGCCGAGAACATCGAAACCGCCGGACGAAATAGAGACTGGGCCCACGCGATAAAGATCGTAGCGATGTTGGACAGAGAACTTGAGGCGCTGCACGCGCAACTGAACAGATTCATTGAGGAGAACCAGACATGCGAGTTCTAGTAGCTGACGACGACCCCGTCTACCGGACTATGTTGCAGGAATTACTGACGCAGTGGCACTTCGAGGTGATACTGGCCTCGGATGGTCAGGAAGCCCTGGAGGTAATGGACGGTGAGGATTCCCCGCAACTTGTACTCCTGGACTGGGAAATGCCGGAAATCGATGGTTTTGAAGTCGCTCGCTCCATCCGGGGCGGTGACGCCGGCCACAGAGCATACGTCCTGATGATAACGGGCAACAAGCAGGATTCGGACATCATGAAAGTCCTGGTCTCCGGAGCCGACGACTACCTGATAAAACCATTTGACCCGATAGACCTGAAAATCCACATTCGCAGCGCCATGCGGATCCTGCATCTCCAGGAGGAGCTTGATGAATTGCGGGAGACGATTACCGAAGGAGCGCCGAGCAAGGTCGTATGGGATGCGCTGCTGAAAACCAATCTGCCGCCATTCCCTACACCGCGTTGAGTAGAGGTCAGACTGCGTCTTAGTCCACGCGGACAACAAGATGGACCGAGTTGTCGCCAACCGGAATTGGCGACGCCCGAAGACCTCATCAAGAAAACAGCCCGATGACAGATAGCAAACAGAGACAAACCTGGCTCCCCCGCTACGCGTTGGTGTTGGCGGGTATATGGACGATGGTAATCGCGGGGTTGCTGGCCTGGAGCATCGCCCGGCAGACCGGATCGATTCGGGAGCATGCCCAAATCCAAGCTGGTATGGCTCTGGAGCGGGACACATTATGGCGAAACTGCAATTCCGCGTACGGAGGCGTATATGTTCCGATAACCGAGAAAACACCCCCAAACCCTCATCTGTCTCACATTCCGGAACGGGACATCAACACCCCCTCCGGACGGCGATTGACGCTCATGAACCCCGCCTACATGTCACGACAAGTTTACGAAAGCGCCGAACGTGAGGGAAAAATGCGCGCCCACCTGACCAGCCTGAACCCGAAACGCCCCGCCAATTCCGCCGATCCGTGGGAAACCAAGGCTCTGAAAGCATTCGAAAACGGTCAGACGGAAGTAGTCTCGATGGAGCAGGTCGATGGTAAGCCGAATTTACGAATGATGCGGGTATTCCATGTCGAGCAAAGCTGTCTGAAATGTCACGGAGATCAGGGATATGAGATCGGCGACGTCCGAGGAGGAATCAGCATATCAGTCCCCCTGGCGCCGTTCGAAGCTCTGGCGCGAGGAGAGAAAGCAGCGTTATGGGGCGGTCATGGTCTGTTGTGGTTGCTCGGAATCGCGGGAATATATGTCGCCGCACACTTCACCGAGAAGGTTGCTCGTAGACGACGACAGGCCACTGAAGCACTTACGCAAACCAAGGATGAACTGGAGAGGTCAGTCGAACGAGCCAACCAGATGACCGAAAAGGCCCGAGCGGCCGGAGAAGCCAAGAGTGAATTCCTGGCCAACATGTCTCACGAAATCCGGACACCGATGAACGGAATAATCGGAATGACCAGTCTGCTTCTGGACACGGACCTAAGCAGCGAGCAAAGGGAATGGGCAGGAATCATCAACACATGCGGCGACCAACTCCTGATGCTAATCAACGATATCCTGGACTTCTCGAAAATCGAGGCCGGGAAACTGGAAATGGATATGATCGACTTCAACCTGCACGCTATGGTGCAGGATATCGCTGACGTTCTGGCGGTCAAGGCCAAGGAAAAGGACCTGACCTTATCGTATTTCATTGATCCGGAAACACCGCAGCTGTTACATGGCGATCCGGGGAGATTGAAACAAGTGCTGATCAATCTGGCCGGCAACGCCGTGAAATTCACAGAGCGAGGCGCGGTGACGATTTCCGTGACGCCGGATACAGACACAGATACGCAGGCGACCATCCGTGTGACGGTTCGTGATACGGGTATCGGAATTCCCGCTAACCGGATGGATCGATTGTTCAAATCCTTCTCGCAAGTGGACGCCTCCACCACCCGCAGACACGGGGGGACGGGCCTGGGTCTGGCGATCTGCAAACAGATCGTCAAATTGATGGGCGGGCAAATCGGTGTGGAAAGCCAGGAAGGCAACGGTTCAACATTCTGGTTCACCGCAGTACTCGACAAACAGACGACCGCCCCACCAGAGCAATCCGGCAAGAACAACTGCGCCGAAAAGTCCTATGACAGGCAAATTGCCATGGCTCACATGGAAGGAGACGGGGATCTGTTCAGGGAGATGGCGGAACTCTTCATCGAAGAAAGCCCGAAGATGATTGCGCAAGTTCAAAACGCCGTTTCACAGGGCGACATTGACGCAATTGCCAAGGCCGCGAACGCTATTGAGGGCTCGCTGGGCGTCCTGGCGGCCGCTAACGCCCTGCATGCAGTCGATCTAATCGAGACCATTGCACAATCAGGCGATCCGCAAGGCATGCAGGAAGCTGCGGGCGCTCTGGTCGTGGAAGTCCAGACCTTGTCGTCCGAACTGGCGCAGGAAATCGGAAGAACTGCTGTCTGCCAACTCTGAGCGCCTCAAAGGAACCGCGTGCACGCCTCGCTGCCCCATCCCAGGATTCGGACAAACGCATTCCGCGCGACAACTCGCAGAATTCATGCGCTCGGCGCCCAAGACTACCGGCCAAAACTCCAAGAGGATTAGAAGGCCTGCAAGACCAGCCCCACTCTCACTGAGAACAACGGCTCCTCCAAGGAACCCGCCAAAACGGAATAGCTGGAAAACTCTTTAAACCGTTCGCTTGGACTGTCTGTTCGGTCAGGTGTTCACCGGTAACGGTCAACTCGACAACAAAAGCACTTCTTACATCAACAGTAGTCAAATAAGGGTGTTTACGAATCCAGTGGGATGCTCTCGGAGTCAAATTCTTGCCAATAATAGAGGAATTTCGGACGAATGGGCTACTGCAGCCTACAATTAAGAGTTACTTGTTACGTGGACGCTTTTATGCACATTCGAAGAGAGCCTCGAATTCGATGCGATTTGCGTCTCATATTCAGACATTTATGGTAATGTGCTTGACATAACAGCATACTTGATGTAGAACTTGACATAACAGCATACTTGATGTAGAATTCGAAAGGAGCTTTACCGTGAACAGAAGAACACGTCAGCTACTGTGCTCGCTTGCCGCCACCGTGATTCTGGCTTTGACGCCCGTATCGGCATGGTCCCAAACGGTGCCCACAGCGCTACCGGCAGGAGAACCAACTATCTGCCCGGTGGTGGTGACCTCCTGCCCACCCGTCGAAACGATATGCGCCACCGGTGATGTCGCCCAGACGGTGTGTCCGGCCGCGGAGACAATATGTCCCGCCGTGGAGACGAAATGTCCGCCGGTCCTGACAAAATGTCCACCACGGGACACTGTCTGTCCGGTCGACCCGGTGGCGACGCGCTGTCCGGTCGAGGAGACACGATGTCCGACGGCCGAGACAAAGTGCCCGGCTGTGGAGACAAAATGCCCTCCGCAGGATACTGCCTGTCCGATCGACCCGGTGGCGACGCGCTGCCCGGTCGAGGAGACACGTTGTCCGGTGCTGTTGACGAAATGTCCGCCGCTGGAAACCAGGTGTCCGCCGGTGGAGACAAAATGTCCGCCTCAGCTAACTCTCTGCTACGGACTGGCAACTCGTTGCCCGACTGTGGAGACACGTTGTCCGGCGGTGTTGACCCGCTGCCCGCCGGTGGATACGCGCTGTCCGGCTGCTGATACGAAATGCCCGCCAAGACCAACGCGTTGTCCGCCCGCGGCGACGCGTTGTCCGCAGGTAAAAACAACATGTCCGCCTGTGACTACTTTCTGCCCGACGCAAAAGACGAGATGTCCGGCGCAGAGGACACATTGTCCGCCGGTTAGAACGAAGTGTCCCCCGGTGAAAACACTCTGTGTTGGTCCGCGAACGCAATGCCCGGCTGTCAGGACGCAATGCCCGCCGGTCCTGACCCGTTGTCCGACAACCAGGACAAAATGTCCGCCTACCGACACTAACTGCCCGGTAGTTAGGACGAAATGCCCGCCAAGACGGACTCGTTGCCCGGCCGCTGATACAAAATGCCCGCCAAGACGGACGCAATGTCCTGCGGCGAGAACAAAGTGTCCTCCGATATTGACGCGGTGCCCGCCGAAACTCACTAGTTGCCTCGGTCCGAGAACACGGTGTCCGGT